>NZ_JBODRZ010000003.1:1298165-1947247 GCF_050632895.1 Leifsonia sp. L25
TGCCGTCCGGGTCGGCGAGCTGCCGCTGGTACATGAAACCGTAGTCTGCGGCCGGTCGCTCCTCCACGCCACCGGCGGCGATCCCGTCGGCCACGGTCGCGTCGACGGCGTCGCGGCTGTCGAGCATGATCGAGGTCGACGCGGACACGGTCTTCGACGGCTCGCCGACCGGGCGGTCGGAGAAGGTCTGGAAGAACTCGCGCGTGACGATCATGAAGTAGTTGTGGTCCTCGTCGACGACGACGCACGCGGCGTTGTGGTCGGTGAAGAGCGGGTTGATGGTGAACCCGACGGCCTCGTAGAACGCCTTGGCGCGCTCCAGATCGGTCACCGGCAGGTTGACGAACATCATGGACATCGTGGGCTCCCTTGTCGTGGTGAGGTGTTGATACGGGTCATACTTGCAAAAAACAAGTACGTTGGTCAAGACCCTGTTTCACTCGCCGCGGCGCTGCCGCAGACCACCTACTCCGTCAACCGCCGCACCGTCAGCGCCTGCTCCGCGAACCCCACCGCGCCGTCCCGGTCGTGCAGCACCGACCGCGTGATCCCGAGCCCCGACGTCCCGAACACCACCTCCGTGTCCAGCCCGAGCCAGCCGCCGGACGGCGCCCGGTGGAGGTGGATGGTCAGGTCGACATTGGGGAACATCCAACGGGTGGGGTGCTCCCGCACGGCGACGCCGTTGGCCGTGTCGACCAGCGTGATCCACGCCGTGACCGGGTCGACCGCGACCCCCTCGATGAGCTCGCAGCCGGTCGACAGCCACACGGTCGCCCGGCCGGCCTCCGGCGAGCGGACGGCGCGGGTGTCGAGGGACGCCACGTAGCCGCCCTGCCACGCCTCCATCATCGACCACGGAGTGGCCGTCTCGGGCGCAGGCAGCGGGCCGGCGGCTCCACCGGCGACCTCGGCGCTGTCGAACGCGGACAGCAGCCAGGCGCGCGCTTTGACCGCGGTGCGGCCGTGGATGACCGCCGTCGCCTCCACCAGTTCGATGGTGCGGCCGGGGCGGATCGTCTCGACCGACAGCTCCACCTCGTCCAGCGCGAGGAAGCCGAGGATGTCGAAGCTGATCCGGGCGAGCTGCAGCGCGGGGCCGTCCGGGTTCGCGGCGTGGCGCAGGATGGCGTGCGTGATCAGGCCGCCCAGCGGGCTGAAATGCATCTCGTCGTCCGCCCAGGCGCCGCCGGCGTGCGGAGTGGGGGTGAAGGTGTTCTCGCTCCGCTGCACGAAGTAGGCCGCGGGGAAGGTGGCGTCGGCGTTCATCACCTCCAACGTAGGCGCAGGAGGCCCTCCCGAGCGAGACTGGAGCGTATGAGCAGACACGAACGCGAGCGCGAGGCCGCCGCCGAAGCCCAGCAGCGGGCGCAGGCGGAGGCGGCCATCGAGGCGACCGAGACCGACGACACCGAGGTGGACGCGGACGAAACGCTGGAGTCGGAGGAGGAGCCGGGCTAGCCTCTCACCCGGCGTGCCCCTGCACGAAGCGCGACGAGGGCGCGCCACCCTCCTCGGCTCGGCGCAGCCCCCAGTCGCGCACGAGCGGCGGGATCGTCGGGTCGTCCGGCAGCGTGATCGTGGTGGCGAGCCGGATGTCACGCGACGAGGCGCCGACCTCGATCGTGAAGTCCCCTCCCTCGCGCCGCCACAGGCCCGAGCGGCCGTCCGGCCGGGTCGACGAGGTGTCCCAGTACGCGAAATCCCGGCTCACCAGGTCGAAGGAGACCGTAACCGTCTCGCCCGGTTCCAACCCGACCTTCTCGAAGCCGCGGAGCTCCCGCACGGGGCGGTGCACCTCGGCCTCCGGGTCGCCGACGTAGAGCTGCACGATCTCGGCGCCCGCGACGGGGCCGGTGTTGGCGACCGTGCACGTCACCCGCACCCGACCGGAGGACGGGTCCACCACCTCGGCCTGGAGGTCGCCGTAGGCGAACCCGGTGTACGAGAGCCCGTGGCCGAACGGGTAGCGCACACCCCGACGCAGCGCGTCGTACCAGCGGTAGCCGATGAAGACGCCCTCGCCGTAGAGGACCGTCCCGCGGTCGCCGTTCCAGTTCGGGAAGCCGGGGTGTCCTCGAGCGCGAGCGGGAAAGTCTCGGCGATCTTCCCGGACGGGTTCACGCGGCCGAAGAGCACGTCGGCGACCGCGCTCCCGACGGCCTGGCCCCCGAGCCAGGCCTCCACGACGGCGTCCACGCGGTCGTGCCACGGGTCCATCGTCACGGGCGAGCCGTTCGACAGCACGACGGTGAGGGAGGCGCCGGTGCGGTCGCGGAGGTCGGCCAGCGCCTCGATCAGGGCGACCTGGTCGGCGGGGAGGCCGAGGGTGAACCGGTCGTTGGCCTCCTGCTCGTGGGAGAGCGGGAGCCCGGCGAAGACCACGATCGCCTCGGCGGAGGCGGACGCGGCGACGGCGGCGGCCTCCTCGATGAGCTGTCGGGCACGGTCGGAAAGCGGTCCCTGCCGCAGACGCTGCACGGACTCCGCGACCCGCAACTCCTCGACCAGGTGCTCGGAGCGGCGGGCCACCGCGGGGCGCTCCGACTCCGAAGCAACACCGTGGGCACGGAACACCGCGGCGTTGTCGTCCTGGTACGCGTTCGTGGGGACGTCGATGTAGCCGGGAGCGTAGACCACCCGCTCCCCCGCGATCGCCCGGATCGCGTCGAGGGGCACGTCCACCCGAGTCGGATCGACGCCGGAGGACCCGCCGCCCTGGATGCGCGCGTCCTCGGCGAAGGCCCCGATGACGGCGATCGTGCCGCCGACCGCGATCGTGCCGCCGGTCTCCGCGAGCGGAAGCACCGCCCCCTCGTTGCGCAGCAGCGTGACGCACGCGGACGCCGCCTCCCGCGCCAGCGCGTGGTGCGCGTCGGCGTCGAGGAGGTCGAGCTGCGCGGAGCTCAGCCGGTCCCCCGGCGTGTGGCCGAGGTCCAGAACGGGGCCGTTGACGTGGTCCGCGCCGGGGAAGGTGCGGGCGACCAGCTCCAGGATGCGGCGCGCCGACGCGTCGACCACCGTCTCGTCGAGTTCGCCCGTGCGCACTGCCGCCACCACCTCCGCGACCGTGCGGCCGTGGGTGCCCGGCATCTCCAGGTCGAGGCCGGCGCGGAGGGCGGCGACCCGGTCGTGCACGGCGTCCCAGTCGGAGACGACCGCGCCGGTGTAGCCCCAGTCCTCGCGCAGCACCTCGGTGAGCAGCCAGCGGTTCTGCGACGCGTGCACGCCGAAGAGCCGGTTGTAGGAGCACATCACCGTCCACGGCTCGGCCTGGCGCACCACGCGCTCGAAGGCCGGCAGGTATGTCTCGCGCAGCGTCCGCTCGTCGGCGACGACGGAGATCCGGGTCCGTTCGATCTCCTGGTTGTTGGCCGCGAAGTGCTTCAGCGACGCCCCGACGCCCGCCGACTGGAGGCCGTCGACGTAGGCCGCGCCGAGCTCGCCCGCGTGCAGCGGGTCCTCGGAGAAGTACTCGAAGTTGCGCCCGCACAGCGGCGAGCGCTTCATGTTCACCCCCGGTCCGAGCACGACCTGCACGCCCTCGGCGCGCGCCTCCGCACCGATCGCGGCGGCGACCCGGCGCATGAGGTCGCGGTCCCAGGAGGCGCCCATCGCCGACGCGGTCGGGAAGCCGGTCGCCGGCACCCAGACCATGTCCACGCCGGTCTCCTTGCGCAGCCCGTGCGGGCCGTCGCCGACCTCGATCGCGGGAACCGGCGCGGGGAGCCCCGGTCGGTCGATCGCCTGGGTGAACCAGTCGTCGACGCCGGAGAGCAGCGACGCCTTCTCCTCCAGGGTGAGGGCGGCGAGGACGTCGTCCACGACGAAGGGAGGGGTCTGCATGGTGAGGTGGCCTTTCGGGGTGCCGTGGGGAAGGGAAGACGCGTCAGGTCGCCAGGAACGCCTCGGGGTGCTCGTGCCGAACGCGGGCGATCAGCTCGGGCGTCACCGCAACGCCGCCCTCCGCGAGCGCGTCGAGCAGGACGCCGTGCAGCGGCGACTCCGTGGCGACCGTCACGCGGGCGCCCGGCGCGACCCGGCGGAGCTCGGCCAGGAGAGCGTCCCGCATGGCCGGGTGTTCAGAGGTCGCGACC
Organism: Leifsonia sp. L25; assembly: GCF_050632895.1. Next base: position 1,302,263 of record NZ_JBODRZ010000003.1, read on the forward strand.
GACCCGTTCAGGAGCACCGGCAGGTCGCCCGCGGCGAAGTCCGCCCCGACGCTCCGGGCGCACCACTCCGCATAGCCGACGAAAGCCCTCGCCTGGTCGTCGACGATCGCGCGCGCGACTGCGTCGCCCTCCCCGGCGAGCGCGAGCACGAGCCGGGAGGCCTTCCACAGCTCGGTCCCGTCGAGCGCGCCGAAGCGCCGGGTGAAGACGTGCCGGAGCTCGCCGGCGTCGGCCACGCCGTAGTGCTCGCAGAGCACAGCCGTGAGTCCCGTCGCCGGGCCCATGCCCATCCACTCGCGGCACGCCGCCTTGAGCGCGCTGTTGCCGAGTCCCTGGCCGCCGAGGTCGTCGAAGACGTACCAGCCCGAGCACTGCTCGCGCCCGTCCGCCGACCGGGCGGCGATCGCGGGTCCGGTGCCGACCGTGATCGACAGCCCGACGCCCGTGCCGTCGATCAGGCGCAGAGAGGCGAAGCCGTCGTTCTTGACGCTCCAGCCGCCCATGTCCGGCAGCCGGGCCGCGATCCGCTCGTCCCAGAAGGACGCGTCCTCCGGATAGTCGACGCCGGCGAGCCGGAAGGCGGCGGACCGGATGTCCGCGACCGCCGCTCCCGCCTCCTCCAGCGCGGCCTCGACCGCGCCGAACACCGCCGTCTCGGCGACCTCGATGCTCGTCGCCCCGTAGATGTCGCCGCGTCCGCCGCGCCCGCGGCCGAGCACCGTGCCCGAACCGTCGACGATGATCGCGACCGTCTTGGAGTTGCCCGCGTCGACCGCGAGATACAGCGGCCCTGAGTCCGTGCGCTCCGCCACGTTCAGCGCAGCAGCCGCTCGGGCAGGTACGCACGGTGCGCATGCGCCATCTCGTCGTAGAGCTCCTCGGCCACGCGCAGCGTCGGGACCATCGGGTTCGCGGAGAGCGCGCGGATGCCGTCGGCGCGCGTGCCCTTCCACGCCGCCTCCGCCGCGAGATACTGGTACTCGGCGAGCTGCTGCACGAGCCCGCGGACCGCGTGCGGCAGCGGCTTCTGCGGCAGCGGGGTCACGCCGGAGCCGTCCACGTCGCACCACATCTCCACGACGACATCCTCGTCGAAGCCAGGCAGCACGCCGCCGGTGTTCGGGAGGTTGACCGGCAGCCGGGCGGGAGCGTCGTTGTAGTACGCGCTCATCACGTCGATCGCGAGCTCCAGCTCGTGGATGCCGCCGCGCGACCGGCGCGGGTCCAGCTCGGGGACGGCCGCCTGCGACTGCTCGTCGTAGTGCTCCCAGTAGCCCGGCAGCGCGGCCAGCAGGTCCTCGGCGCGGGTGGTGCGGGCACCCTGCAGCTCACGGAGGATCTCCTCGCGGAAGTAGTAGTACTGGAAGTAGTCGGCCGGCACCGAGCGCATGGTGACCGCGAGCTGCAGCATCCGCTTCTCCAGCGTGCCGAGCGTCGGGTCGTCCTTGCGGGCCTCCCACGCCGCGTCGAGCAGCGGCATGAGGTCCTCGCCGTCGTAGGTGTGCTCGGTCGACCAGCAGTTGTGGTTGACGCCCGCCATGACGACGTTCGCGCGCTCCGGATCGAGTCCGGCGGCGCGCAGCACCGTCTTGGGGAAGACGATCGGGCCCTCGCACATCGACCAGATCGTGCGGTCGGTGAACCGGGTGACGGCCTGCGAGACGATGTTGACCGGGTTCGTGTAGTTGAACAGGATCGCGTTCGGCGCGACGGCGTCGAGGTCGCGGATGATGTCCTCGTAGATGTGGATCGAGCGCAGCGACATGAAGAAGCCGCCGGGTCCCTGGGTCTCCTGGCCGATCACGCCGTGCTTGAGCGGGATGCGCTCGTCGAGTGCGCGGGCGGCGAAGTTGCCCGGGCGGAAGCTCGACAGCACCGCGTCCGCGTCGGCGAGGGCCGCACGGCGGTCGGTGGTCGACGTGATCGTGATGTCGAGGCCCTTCGACTGCGCGATCTTCTGGCCGATGGTCTCGACGGCCTTCAGCCGGGCCGGGTCGACGTCCTGGATGACGATCTCCGAGCCGTCGAACTCCTCGCCGTGCTCGAGGATGGACGCGATCGTCCCGGCGCCGCGGGACGATCCCCCGCCGATGTAGACGAGCTTGATGGAAGCCATGGGGTGAGTATTGCCTTTCTGGTGGCCGGCGGGCGGGGTGTCGGTGGAGGGGGGTTCAGCGGGTGGTCTGGAGCAGCTCGGCCGCGTCGCGGTCCACGAGGAAGCGCGCGTCGGAGCATTCGGAGAGCACGGTCGCGGGCCAGTCGGCCTCGTAGGAGTCCGCCGCCGCGAGCCGCCGCACAGTGTCCTGCTTGTGCTCGCCGGTGACGACCATGACGACCGAGCGGGAGAGCTCGCGGATGGTGGCGATGCCGACGGTCACGCCGAACCGCGGCGCCTCGTCCAGGCTGCGCAGCGTCGGGAAGGTGCCGAGGTTGTCGCGGCGGGTGTCCTCCCCGAGCGGGACGACGCGGGTCAGGGTGTCGGCGGCGGCGCCGACCGGGTTCAGCGCGACGTGGCCGTCGGAAGCGCCGGAGGCGAGCAGGAACACGTCGATCCCGCCGGCCGCGGCGAGCGCCCGGTCGTACTCGCCGGCTTCGGCCGCCGGGTCCGGGAACCAGAGGTTGGCCTCGGGGATGCGGTGCTCCGGGGTCGCCGCGGCGTTGAGGAGGCCGAGGATCTCGCGCCGGCCGAAGCCGACGCAGCTGTGCGGGAGGCTCGGGTCGATTGCGCGGAAGCCGTCGTCGGTCTCCTCCACGTACTCGTCCATCAGGGCGACGACGACGTGGGAGAGGTCGAGGTCGCGCTCGGCCACGAGCGCGGCGAGGTGCGCGTAGGTGGCGATGGGACTGCGGCCGCTCGGGCAGCCGAGGACGAACGTCCGTCCCTCGGCGGCCGCGGCGGCGATCCCGTCGGCGAGCTGGTGGGCGGCCTCCCGCCCGACGTCGTCGGCCGTGTCGAGGATTTCGGGCGCGATGCGCATGGGTACTCCTTTGTTGCTTCTGGTGAAGTGAGAGAAGGTGAGGTCTGCGCCGGTCACTCTTTGAGAGCGCCGTTGAGGACGCCCCGGATGAAGTGGCGCTGGAAGAACGCGTAGAGGATCAGCACGGGCAGCGCCACGATCAGCGAGCCGGCCGCGAGCATGTTGACGTCCAGCGTGTGCTGACCCTGGAAGACGCCGAGCGCGAGCGTCGCCGGCTGGATGCTCGGGTCCGCGATGAAGACCAGCGAGAGGAAGAAGTCGTTCCACGTCCACATGAACGACAGCAGCGCGAGCGTGAGCACCGCGGGCCGCGAGATCGGCAGCAGGATCTGCCACAGCATCCGCCAGCTCCGCGCGCCGTCCATCTCGGCCGCCTCGATCAGAGACTTCGGGACGGCCCGGAAGGTGGCCCGCATCCAGAAGACGCCGAACGGCACGCCCATCCCGATCTGGATGATGATCAGGCCCAGCCAGGAGTTCGTGAGCCCGAGCGACTGGAACGTGTAGTAGAGCGGGATGATGAAGACCTCGGCCGAGATCATCAGCCCGAACAGGATCAGCGGGAAGAGGACCTTCTGCCCGGCGACGCCGAGCACGCCGAAGGCGAAGCCGGAGAGGATCGCGAGCACGGTCTGGCCGAGCACAGCGCCGACGGTGATGACAGCCGAGGCGATCATGGCCGACCCGAAGTTGCCTTCGTTCCAGGCGGTGACGAAGTTGCCGAAGTGCAGGTTCAGCAGGTCGAGCTGCCCGCCGCGGTTCGGGCTGAGCGCGGTGAACACGAACCAGACCACCGGGAACAGCACGAGGATCGTGACGAAGATGAGAATGGCGTGGTTGAGGAGGCGCTCGGTGCGCGAGATCATGCGTCCTTCTCCTCGGAGAGTCGGGTGATGATGAGCGCGACGCCGAGGCAGACGATCGCGAGGACGATGCCGATGGCCGCGGCCATTCCGACATCCGGGTTGAGGAACGCCTTGCGGTAGAGCAGCAGCGCGGGCGTGGTGGTGGAGGTGCCTGGGCCGCCCTGTGTGGTGATCCACACCAGGTCGAACGCCCGTAACGCTCCTGTCACCGTGAGTGTGAGCGCGACAGCGACCTGGCCGCGGAGGCTCGGGAGGGTGATCGAGAAGAACTCCCGGATCGGTCCGGCTCCGTCGATGCGGGCGGCCTCGTAGAGCTCCGTCGGGATGGCGGCGACGCCGGCGACGAACAGCACCATGCAGAGGCCGAGGGCGGTCCAGGTGCCGATGACGCCCAGCGAGGGCAGCGCCCAGGTGAAGTCGCCGAGCCAGTTCTTGGCCAGGTCGCCGAGGCCGACAGCGCGCAAAGCGGAGTTGAGGGGCCCGTCCGGGCCGTAGATGCGCTTCCAGATCACGGCGACGACCACGCTGGTCAGCACCTGCGGGAGGAAGAGCAGCCAGCGGTAGGCCCCGCCGCCGCGGAGCTTGCCCCGGCCGAGCAGTGCGGCGGAGAGCAGGCCGAGCGCGATCGGCAGCACCGCGAAGAAGACGACCAGCACGAGCACGTGGCCGAGCGACTCGAGGAGGGCCGGGTCGGTGAAGAAGGAGACGTAGTTGCTCAGGCCCACCCACTTCGCGGTGGTCACGCCGTCCCAGCGGTAAAAGGAGTAGTTGACGCTCTGCAGGATCGGGACGATCACCACGAAGCCGTAGAACAGGAGGCCGGGTGCCGCGAAGGCGAGCCCGAGCCAGCGGCGGCGGCGCACCCGCGGTGTCAGCGTGCGCCGCACGGACCGCTTCGGCGCGCTGCGGCCAGGGGCCGCCGGTGCAGCGGCCGGGGCCTCCGGCCGCTGCACCACCTGGGACGAGGTCATCCCGTCAGCCCTGCTTCCGCTGGGTCTGGAAGGCGTCGTAGTCCTTCTGGCCGGCCGCGGCGAGCTGGTCGGGCGTGACCTGGCCGGCGTAGAGCTGCTGGAGCTGGCCGCCGATCGTGTCGATCATCGAGGGGTCGACCAGTCGAAGTACGGCACGTAGCCGTTGCCCGCGTCGAGCTTCTGCTGGGCGCTGATCTCGGTGGCCAGCTCCGCGTTGCCGCTCGGCGTGCTCAGGCCCGAGTGCAGCAGCGGGAGGAAGCCGTGGCCGACCGCCTGCTGGGCCGCCGTCTTCGACGCCATGAAGTCGAGGAAGGCCGCCGCGGCGTCCGGGTGCTTCGACTTCGCCGAGATGGAGAGGTTGGCCGCGGTCGAACCGGTGCCTACGACCTTGCCGCCCTGCACCTGCGGGAGCTGGACGTAGCCCATCGTCTGCTTCTGCGCGTCCGAGAAGCCGAGCGAGCCGGTGTACTCGAACCGGAAGGCCGCCTTGCCGCCCAGGAACTCCGCCTGCGCGTCGGCGTACTGGACGCCCGGGTAGTTCGCGGTGAACCAGCCCGCGTCTGCCCACTTCTTGACGTCTTTGGCGGCGTCGACGATGCCGGTCGAGGTGATCGGGACCTTGCCGCTGGAGTAGACGAAGTCACCGATGTTCTTCGACGTCGCGTACAGGTCCTGCGTGGCGAAGAGGATGGAGGTGGCGGAGCCCTTGTCCTGCGAACCGTAGGCGATCGGGGTGATGCCGGCGGCCTTGACCGCTGCGGCGTCCTTCTCGAAATCGCCCAGGGTCTTCGGCACGGGGAGGCCCAGCTTGTCCAGGATCTCCTTGTTGTAGTAGAGACCGATCAGCGATGAACGCGCCGCCGGGGTGGCGTAGAGCGAGCCGGTGCCCATCGCCTTGCCGTCCGGGGTGAACTCGAGCTGGCGGGCGATGGTGTCCGGGATCTCCTTCTTCCAGCCGTACAGGTCGGAGTAGTCGTCCAGGTTGAGGATGCGGCCACCCTTGGCGAGGGTGCCCATCGACTGCCAGCCGTTGTTGACGAGCGCGATGTCCGGACCGTTCGGGTCGGCGAGGCGGAGGTTGAGGGTGTTCATCACCTGGCCCCAGTCCTGCGTGGTGCGCTTGATGGTGATGTTCGGGTGCTTCTTCTCGAAGGCCGTGACGACCGAGTCCATCCACTTGCCCTCGTCGCCCTGCCAGAAGTCGAGGATCTTGAGGGTGACGGGCTTGCCGGACACGTCTTTCGAGACGGCGTGCGAGGAGCCCGCGGCGCTGGAGCCTCCGGGTGCGCACGCTGTCAGGCCCAGGGCCAGTCCAGCGGTGAGCGCGAGCGCTCCGGCGAGGTGCCTCTTTTTCATGCGGGTCTCCTTTAACTCCACAGCAGGTGGTGGCGCCGAGATCCGGCGCGGAACCAACCGTAGCCATAACCAAACCAGATAGTCCATTCGAGAACCGAATTAACAGCCAACGGTCGAACTGGTATGGTCACCAGTGTGAAGACCCCGACGATCGCCGAGCGCGTGACCCGCGACCTCAACGCGTCCCTCAACCACGGCGTGTACCCGCCGGGCACGCGCCTGCCCGGCGAACGGCTGCTGGCCGAGAGCCTCCACGTCAGCCGGAGCACTATCCGCACGGCCCTGGAAGACCTGGAGCGACAGGGCCGGATCGCACGCTCGGCGCAGCGCGGCTGGTTCGTCCCCAGCCCAACGGTCGGAGAGCCGCCGAGCACGCTGCAGAGCTTCAGCGAGATGGCCCGGCTGCGCGGGCACACACCGACGGCGAAGGTGCTCGAGCAGAGCGTCCGGTCGGCCACCATCGACGAGGCGGAACGGCTCGGCATCGTCGCCGGCGCCGACGTGCTCGTGCTGGTGCGCTTGCGGGGGATGAACTCGACCCCGATCTGCGTGGACACCAACGTCATCCCGCTGTCGGTCGCGGCGCCGCTGGTGGAGGCCGACCTGAACGACGCGTCGCTGTACGAGTCGCTGCAGACGCTCTGCTCGGTCGACATCTACCGCAGCGCGTACAGCGTCCAGGCCGACGCGGCGAGCGCCGACATCGCCGGACTGCTGCACATCGCGTCGGGAAGTCCGGTGCTGATCGGGCGCGAGATCGCCTACGACCGCGCCGGTGGCCCGGTGCTGCTGGGCTTGAACACCTATCGGGGGGACGCGTACCGGTTCGAGGCGGACCTGTACCGGGCGGGCTAGAAGTCGCTGGGCCGACGGGGTCGCGTCCCGTCTACGCCCCGGACCGACCGGGTCCGCGCCGTTCTCCTCGCGGTGGTGCCGCACGAACTCCGCCTCCGACGAGAAGCCCCACTGCTGCGCCACCGCGCACACCCACCGCGCCCGCGGCGCCGGTGTGTTCACGACAGATTTAGAGGGGTCCTGCGTACCCGAAACGCAGGACCCCTCGACGGGCGCCCGACACCCGAAATCTCGGGAGCCCGTCGGGCGGAGGGACCACTGGGGGCGGGCCCTCCCTGGGGGAACTGTCGGAAGCGTGTTCCTGCTGGGAGTATACGACCCGATTGGAACTTTAATCCAGGCTCTAGTTCCACGGACCCATCGCGGTCGGTACGATCGTTGTCGGAGCAGCGCGCGTGCGCGCGAGAGAAGGTGTGGAGATGCCCGTCCCGGGGGTGTCGGAGAACCGGCAGGTGCGTGTGCTGGCGCGCGATCGCGCGTACGAGTCGCTGAAGACGGCGATCCTCGACGGGACGATCCGTCCCGGCGAGCACCTGGACGACGCCGAGCTGCAGGCCTGGCTCGGGATGTCGAAGACGCCCATCCGGCAGGCCCTCCACGCGTTGACGGTCGAGGGCTTCGTGGAGACCGCCGCCCAGTCGTACACCCGCGTGGTGGAGCCCCGGGCGGAGGACGCCGTGCCGCACCTGCAGACCATCGGAGTGTTCGTCCTGGGCGTCCAGGACCTCACGCTGAGCGGACTGTCCGACGCCGACCGGGACGCGCTCGTCGGGGATCTCGACCGCTTGATCGCCGCGCTGCAGGCCGCCGACCTGGACAGCTCGATGGCGGCGTCCCGGCAGTACCACGGGCGCCTGATGGCGCTGTGCCCGAACCGTGTGCTGCTCCGGCTGGGCGAGCGGACGCTCGCGGCCCGCGCGTACTATGTCGGGGTCGCGTACCGCGCTCTCGGGATCGACTGGATGGAGGCCGCGCAGTCGTACGCCGCGCTGCGGTCCGCGCTCGCGGCCGCGGACACCCGAGGGGTGGCTGCGGCGACGCGGGAGGTCTTCCGCATCGATCCCCTGCGGCCGGCCCCCGGCGAGGGACGCGCCTGATGCCGATCCCCCGCGACAGCACCGCCGGCCCACGCGAACTCGTCCGCGAACGCGTCTACGCGCAGCTCAAAGAGGCCATCCTCTCCGGCGTGCTCCTGCCCGGCGAACGCCTGGACGAGGCCGAGCTGCGCGGCTGGCTCGGCGTCTCCGGCACACCGATCCGGCAGGCGCTGCACACGCTCAGCCTGGAAGGCCTGGTGGACACGGCGCCGCAGTCGCACTCCGCCGTCATCGCGCCGCGCCCGGAGGAGGCGCTCGACACCCTCCAGACGATCGGCGTGCTCGTGACCGGCGCGACCATCCTGACCCTCCCGCACCTGATCGCGGAGGATCGGACGCGCCTCGCCGCGCTGGCCCGGGACGTGACGGCGCAGCACCGGCGCGGCGACATCCCCTCGATCACCAAGGCTGCCGAGGCCTATTTCGGATCGATCGTGCGGGCGTGCCCGAACCCGGTCTTCATCGAGGTCGTCGCGCAGACGGGGCCGTCGCTGAGCTATCACGTCACCGTGACCCACCGCGCGCTCGACGCAGACCTGGGCGAGCTGGCGCAGGACTACACGGACCTGTCGGCGGCGCTGCTGGACGGGGACGACGAGCGGGTCATCGACGTGACGAAGCGGATCTTCCGGCTGGGGAGCGAGCGCGGCTAGCGTGCGCTCCTCGCGCCTCCCGCGGCTTAGGCTCGGGGCATGGCTCAGAACTCCCGTCCTCTCGCCCTGATCACCGGAGCGTCGCGCGGCATCGGCCGGGCGATCGCCGCCGAGCTGGGCGGCACCCACCACATCCTGGTCGGCGGACGGGATGCCGCGGGCGTCGCGGCCGTCGTGGCGGAACTGCCGTCGGCCGAGCCGTTCGTCGCGGACCTGACCGGGGACACCCTCCCGGATATCCCGCACCGGCTCGACGTGCTCGTGCTGTCCGCCGGCGTGGAGGACGGCGGCACGATCGCCGACACGGACGACGCGACCTGGCGGCATGTGTTCGAGGTCAACGTGTTCGCGGTCGCAGCGCTGCTGCGGGCGACCCTCCCGGCGCTGCGAGCGACCGGCGGGCTGGTCGTCGCCATCAACAGCGGATCCGGACTGAGCAGCGGCGCGGGCGGCGGCGTCTACTCCGGCTCCAAGTTCGCCCTCCGCGCGCTCACCGACGCGCTGCGGGAGGAGGAGCGCCCGAACGGTGTCCGCGTCACCAGCATCCACCCCGGCCGCGTCGACACCGACATGCAGCGCGCGCTCGTCGCCCGCGAAGGGCACGAATACGACGCCGCCTACACGATCACACCGGAGATGGTCGCGGCGACCGTGCGCGTCGCCGTCGATCTGCCGAACACGGGGATGGTCGAGGCGCTGACCGTGCGTCCGGTGCGGCGGCGCTGAACCCCGCCGTACCGATTCCGAACCCCGACTTTACGATCCCCGAACATTCCCCGACGAGGCTGAAGTCAGCCGGAAATCCCCCGGCCGCTTACCTCTGAACGGGAGAACCATGTCCAGACGATCCATCGGCATCATGACGGCGGCGACCGCGGGAATCGCGTGCGCGGCGCTCATCGGCGGCCCGGCCTTCGCCGACACCCCGACGCCGACCCCGACCGCATCCGCATCGCACGCCCCCAAGACACTCGCGCAACTCCAGGCCGCCGGCGCGAAGGCGACCAGCGACCGCGAGACCAAGCTCACCGCGGCGATCGCGAAGGTCGACGCCGACACGTCTCTGACCTCCAGCGACAAGTCCACGATCCTCGCGACCCTCAACACCGACCTCGCCGGCATGAAGTCCTCGGCCTCGGCCATCGCGGCCGACACCACGGCCACCCAGGCGGCCGCCGACCTCACGAAGGTCCACGACTCCTACCGTGTGTTCGCCGTCGCCCTTCCCCAGGCGCGCCTCGCGTCGGACGCCGATCGCCTCACCGGCACCACCATCCCCAAGCTGGCCAAGGAGCAGTCCGCCCTCGCCGCCCTGCTCTCGGGCAAGGACAAGGCCACGTCGACCTCCGCGCTCCAGTCCGACCTCACCGACCTGAGCGCGCAGCTCTCCACCGCGTCCCACGACGCGAGTGGAGTCGCAGCGGCGGCCCTCGGCGTGACCCCGGCCTCCTACGACTCCAACCACTCGGCGCTGTCGTCGGCGAAGTCGTCGCTCACGTCGGCGCGCGCGGCCGTGAAGAAGGCGCAGGCGGACGCGAAGGCGGTGCGGGAGGCGGTGAAGAAGTAGCGGTGAAGTGTTGCTGACCGCAGCCGTCACACCTCGACCGCGCGGGCTACCTCCCACTCGGAGGCGAGCAGCGACCAGAGCTGCTTGTCGTGGAAGACGCCGCCCACCGGCCACGCCTCCCGGAGCACACCCTCGAGGGTCATGCCCAGGCGACGCGCGACGGCCGAGCTGCGGTCGTTGTCGCTCCGGCAGCGCCACTCGGCCCGGTGCATGCCGCGCTCGTCGAACGCGTAGGCGAGCAGTTCGCGGACGGCGCTCGTGATGTGGCCGTGGCCCTCAGCGTCCGGTTCCAGCCAGCAGCCCACCTCGAAGCCGCCGGTCGCCGGCACGAATTCCACGAACATGACGCCGCCGACCAGCGTGCCGTCCGCCCAGAGACCGTAGATGCCCGCGCCCTCTCTGGCCGCGCGCTCCGCGTACCGGCCGAGCGTGGCGCGGGCGCCGGCGACGTCCTCGGTGACGAACGACGGCCCCACCCACGGCCGGATGTGCTCCCGGGCACGGTCGAGGTGCGCGGCGAACTCCTCCGCCATCCAGGGCTCGAGTGGGCGGAGTCGCGCGCCGGAGGCGAGGGTCTTCGAGAACATGAGGCCACGCTACCGGGAGCGCGCGTTCGAGGCGGCGTTGTCGACGCGCGGGAAGGCGAACATGGTGTCGCGGTCGGCCCGGTGCGCCCGGCCGTGGACCTTGCGCGGCGGCAGGACGCGCGTACCGTGTCTGGCACCTTCCAACCGGACTGAGCCCGAGGAGTCCATGTCAACAGCGACACCCACGCGAAGGTCACCCGACGGACGAACGTGGCATCAGAAGCTCATCGTCGAGGAACGCTACGTCTCTCCGGCCATCCGCAGGCGGCTGATCCTGGTCGCAGCGAGTCTCATCGTGGTCGGCGCGGTGTGCTTCACCGTGCTCCTCATCGGCGTGCTCACGCACGAGGGGCTGTCCGAACTGGACAGGTCCGTCGAGCTCTGGATCAACACGCAGCGCTCGGCGCCCGACACCGCCGTCGCGATCTCGCTCGCCATCGCCTTCGGGCCGATCGCTCTTCCGATCATCGTCTTCCTCGTGATCGCGATCTGGTTCCTCACGGCGCGACACTTCTGGCGACCGATCATGCTCGTCGCAGGGATGCTGCTCGGACTGATCGTCGCCCTGGTCGTGCCCTCCGTCGTCGAACGGCCACGGCCTCCCATCCGGCTGATGCTCTTCGGCCCCGACCCGAGTTTCGGCTTTCCGTCCGGTCATGTTCTCGGGACCGCGGACTTCCTCCTGCTCACCGCCTTCCTGATCGCGTCGCGCAAAACGAACCCGTGGTGGGCGATCATCGGCTTCGCCATCGCGGCCGTCGGAATCGCGGCCCAGATCGTCAGCCGGATCTACCTCGGCTACCACTGGCTGACGGACACTCTCGCCTCCGTCTCCCTCTCACTGATCGTCCTCGGGATCGTGATCGCCGTGGACACCTGGAGAACGGTGCGAGTGCCGGGTGAGCCCATCACCGGCGAGTACTCGAAGCTCCAGACCGACGGAACCTGACACCACGAGGAGACTGGACGAAAATGACTGGAGCAGTTGAGCGGCAGGCGAGCAAGGCGGAGGACAATCCGGCTCTCCAGCTCGCCGCGCGAATCGGATACGCCGTCAACGGATTGGTCCACGCCCTCATCGGCGCGATCGCGATCGGCGTCGCGATCGGCCGCGGAGGCGAAGCCGACCAGTCCGGCGCGCTGAGCGGCTTCGCCGGCAATCCGGCGGGCCTCGTCCTGCTGTGGATCATCGTGATCGCACTCGTGGCGTTGGGGGCCTGGCAGATCCTGCACGCCTTCCTGATACCCGGGCCGGACCCGAAGCGAACGTGGCTTCACCGGCTGGGCGAACTGGGGAAGGCGGCCGGCTACCTGTTCGTCGCCGTGACCGCGTTCAGTTTCGCGCGCGGAGCGGGACGAACTCCGTCGCGTCGTCGAAGAGCTTCACCGCGAACCTGCTCGCCGCACCCGGAGGAGTCTTCCTCCTCGTCGTTGTCGGCCTCGGCATCCTCGCGATCGGCGTCGGCTTCATCGTCCGCGGCGCGACGCGCTCCTTCCTCAAGACCATCCGCACCCCGCCCGGCCCGCTCGGCGACACCGCCAAGGCCCTCGGCGTCTTCGGCTACATCGCGAAGGGCGTTGCCATCGCCGTGGTCGGCGTGCTGTTCGGCGTCGCAGCGTTGACCTTCGACCCGAACAAGGCGACCGGCCTCGACGGGGCGCTGAAGACCCTCGCCGTGCTGCCCTTCGGCACGGTGATCCTGATCGTCATCGGAGTCGGCCTCATCGCCTACGGCGTGTACTGCGGATTCCGCGCGAAGCTGGCGATCCTTTGAGGGGTGAACCCGGGAGGAACGCCGGACACGAGCTCTAGAACCGGCCGGTGCGCCGCAGCCTGCGCGGCCGCGAGTCGGGATCCACGACGACCCGGTACAGCGGTTCCGCCCAGACACGCTGCACCCACGTCACCGGTTCGATGCGGTGACGTCGGGCCTGGCCGCGCGGCCGGGACGATCGCCGACCGGACCGGTGCCAGGCGTCGAGCGCGTCGCTCCTCTCCGTCCAGAGCGCCAGCGCGTCGGTGGCGTCACGGATCCGCGGGTCATCGGGGTCCAGACCGAGGTGCTCGGCCCACAGCCGCGCGCGGAGGTCGCGTGCGATGTCCCCTCCGACGACGGCGCAGGTGAGCTCGCTGTCGGAGGTCCAGGAACGCAGGTTGAAGTTGTCGGAGCCGCACGTCATCCAGGTGTCGTCCACGATGCAGATCTTCGCGTGCACGTAGATCGGAGTGCCGGCGTCGTTCTCGAGGTCGAAGACGCCGACCCGGCCGGGAGCCGCACGGCGGAGCAGCGAGACGGCCCGATGCTGGCCGAGTCGGCCGGGCGGCCCCGCGATCCCGCGGTCGTCGTCCGGATAGCGCGGCAGCACGACGATCACCCGCAGTTCCGGGTTCGACCTCAGGGCCTTCGCGATCCCGGCCACGACCTCCCTCGACCACAGGTACTGGTCCTCGATGTAGATGAAGGAGCGTGCGCGCGCGAAGGCTTTGAGGTAGGCGCGCGCGATGCTGCGCTCCCCGTGCGGAGCGAACGGGAACGGCGGACGCTTCGGTGCGTACGTCCTCAGCACCTGCACGGCGTGCGTTCCCGCAACCGGGGGTGGAGGGGCCGCCTCGGGGAGTGGTTTCGGGTGCCGGGGCATGTCGGCGAGACGCTGCACGAGCATCCGGTACGGGTTGCGATGATCCAGCGGGTGCGGGTCGTTCCAGCGCTCGGAGAACGTGTCCAGCAGGTCGCCGACCACGGGTCCGCGCAGTTCGAGGGCGGCGTCGTGCCAGGGCGGTCGCTCGCCGTAACGCGGGTCGATCTCCAGCGCTTGCGGATCCCCCGCGTGCTCGGCATCGTCCCGGCGGCTGTGGCAGAGGTCGATCCCGCCGACGAACGCGACGTCCCGCGACGCGTCCCGCGTGTGCCGGATCACGAAGAGCTTCTGATGGTGCGACCCGAAGGCCCGCACCCGCTGGTCCAGGAGGACCTCGCCGCCGGCGTCGTTGATCTCCCGGCCCAGCAGCGCGTTCGACAGTCCGCTCATCCGCCCCTGGATGCGTTCGCCGTGGGAACGCCACACGAGGCCGCGCACCTCCACGCCCGCGCGCGCGATGTCGGCCAGCAGCTCCCCGATCGTCGGTCCGCCCGGCAGGAGCAGCTCATCCTTGTCGCCACGCCAGTCGGTGAAGAACACCCGGTCGCCCGGCTCCAGCGCCGACAGCTCCTCGTGCAGCCGCGCGAAATAGTTGGCACCGTGGACGAGCGGCCGGACCAGGTTCCCCTCCGACCACGACGCGGATCCGGAGGGACCCGCCTGCACAGCGGACGCCGGGTTGCCCCGCTCGGCCCGGCTCAAGAACCATTCGGAGGCATCACTCGGCACGCCACGCACTCTACGCCCGAGACGCCGCCTCGACGGGTCGACCGTCTGCCGGTCTCAGGTCACGGCAAGGGACACCTTCGCCGCCGCCCGGGTTTCGGTGACCGCTGCGATCGCGGGGGCGACATCCCAGACGACGGTCCCCCGCGGCGCCTCGACGCGCCACGGGGGCGGCGTCGTCGGATAGACGCGGGTGGTGATCGAGCGGCCGGCGCTGGTGAAGACCTCAACGACCGAGCCGTCGAGGAAGACGCGGGCGGCCCACTCGACGCGGTCGCCGAACGCCTGTGCCACCGTCGCGCCGTCGGTCTCGACGCCCGGCGCGGTGCTCGCGGCGCTCCGGTCGAGCGTCAGCGTCCCGGCCTCCAGGTCCAGAGCGAGGTCCAGGAACTCGTCCGCGCCGAACCGGAGCCGGACCCTGCCGGAGACGGCGGGGACGACGAGCTCCGCCTGCGCGCCGATCGTCGCACCGTCCGCCGGTCGCGACGGCCCGTCGCGCAGCGCCTCGACCGCGGGATGCGGCGCGGTGCGGAGGGCGTCGCCGTCGAGCCACGCGCGCCGTGGCAGTGAGATGGCGCCGGCCCAGCCGGCCTCCTGCCAGCGCGCGTCCTCGCGGCCCTCCGTGATCCAGCCGAACAGCACATGCCCGTACGATCCCTCGCGCATCACCGACGCGGCGTAGAAGTGGTGCCCGTCGTCCACGCGCCGCGGGACGGGAGCCGAGTCGACCGGGAACGCCAGCACGACACCGGGGCCGCCCGCGTGCGACCAGGACGACACGATCGCCACCTCGCGTCCGTCGGCCGTGATGAGCTGCGGGCACTCCCAGCCCTCACCGGTGTCGACGCCGCCCACGACCGCGCGCTGCAGGCGGGAGAGCTCGCCCACGTAGTCCCATTCCGCGCCGTCAGCCGAGCCGTACAGCCGCATGGCCGCCGTCTCGTCGGGGAGCGCCGCGCCGACCACCATGTGCCAGCGGGAGGCGTCGCGCCAGACGAACGGGTCGCGGAACATGGTGACCCCCTCCGCGGGAGCGGGGTCGGCCACGACCTGGGTCGGCTCCCCGAAGTTCGTGCCGTCCTCGTCGGACACCGTCGTCAGGATCGACTGGTAGGGGCTGTCGTCCACCTTGCCGGAGTAGAAGGCCCGCACGCGGTCGCCGTCGACCACCGTGTTCCCCGACCAGCACCCGCCCGAGTCGAGGCCCCCCGGCACCGGGCTCATCGCCGGCCGGTGCAGCGTCCAGTGCACGAGGTCCTCGGTCGTGGCGTGCCCCCACTCGACGGGGACGGCCAGCTCGGCGTGCGAGCGCGACTGGAAGTACAGGTGCGTCGTGCCGCCCAGCTCGACCGGGCCGTTCGGGTCGTTGACGTAGCCGCGCGGAAGGCGCACATGGAACTGCGGGAGGTGGTGGTCGTGCATGAAACAGGTCTCTCTTTCGAAGCGGCCGCGCGGCCAGGATGGGGAACGCTCAGCGGAACGAGCCGGCGGTGACGCCCTCGATGAAGTAGCGCTGGGCGAAGATGAACAGCAGCACGCTGGGGATCATCGCCAGGATGACGCCGGCCAGGACCACCGAGATCGACCCGGTGCCCAGGTTGCCCTGGAGGCCGACGAGGCCGAGCGGCAGCGTGAAGTTGCTCTGCGACTGGATGAAGATCAGCGGCCGGTAGAACTCGGCCCAGAACCCTGAGAAGTTCAGGATCGCCAGGGTCGCGATCGCCGGCGAGGCCATCCGCGCGTAGACGTGCCGGAACACGCCCCAGTGCGTCGCGCCGTCGATGCGCGCGGCCTCGCCGAGCTCCCGCGGCATCTGCATGAAGTACTGCCGCATCAGGAAGGTGCCGAACGCGCTCCCGAGCGCAGGGATGATGAGCGAGGCGAGCGAGTCGCTGATCCCCATGGTCTTCACGATGACGAAGACCGGGATGATGATCGTCTGCAACGGCACCATCATGGTGGCCAGGAAGATCCCGAAGATCGTGTTCTTGCCCGGGAACGACACCATCGCGAAGGCGTAGCCGGAGAGCGTGCAGGTGATCGTCTGGCCCACCACGATGAGCACGGTCACGATGACGCTGTTGAGGAAGAACTGCCCGATCGGGATCTGGTTGAACACCGCGGCGTAGTTGCTGAAGTCGGGGCTGGTCGGGATCCACTGCGGCGGGTTGGTGAACGCCTCCGCCGGTGTGCGCAGCGAGGTGGTCAGCGTCCAGAGCAACGGGCCGAGCGCGAACACCGCGGCGAGGACGAGCAGCACCATGCCGACGATGCTGCCGACCTTGACGATCGGCCGGCGGCGGCGGCCGAGCACGACCGTCGTGCTCGGAGCGACATCTGTGGTCATTGGTAGAACACCAGCTTTCGGGCGGCGAGGAATTGGATGCCGGTCAGCGCGAGGATGATCACGAGCAGCAGGATCGCGATCGCCGACGCGTAGCCGAACTGCAGGTTCTGGAAGCCGGTCTGGTACATCGCGATCGTCGCGGTGGTCGTGGCGGTTCCCGGGCCGCCCTTCGTCATGATGAAGGGCTGGTCGAAAAGCTGCATGGCGTTGATCATCGCCACGACGGTGGCGAACAGGATGGTCGGGCTGATCAGCGGGATCTTGATCCGCAGCAGCGTGCGCCATGCCCCGGCGCCGTCGATCGCGGCGGCCTCCTGAACCTCCTGCGGCACCGAGGTGAGCGCCGCGACGAACAGCACGAAGGTGAAGCCGACCTGCTGCCACACCACGATCAGGATGATCGTGATCTGCGCTGCGACCGGGTTGGTCAGCCACGGCACCGGGGGCAGCCCGAGCTGCGTCAGGTAGTAGTTGACCAGCCCGAACTTCGCGTCGAACAGGTAGCCCATGAAGATCGACACGGCGGCGGTGGAGGCCAGCAGCGGCAGGTAGAACGCGGTGCGGAAGAACACCTTGGTGGACTTCCGCTTGCGGCTGTTGACGAGCACCGCGAGCAGCAGCCCCACAGAGATCTGCAGTACCACGATGCCGATGGCCATCACGATGGTCACGCCGAACGACGCGAGGGTCGAGCCGTCGGAGAACAGCCGCGTGAAGTTGGCGACGCCGACGAACTTGGGAGGCGAGATGACGTCCCACGAGAAGAACGAGAGCCCGAGGGAGGCGAGGATCGGGATGAACGTGAACACGGCGACGAACGCCACCGCGAGCCCGATCATCGAATAGCCGAACGCGCCCTCCCGCCGGGCCGCCCGTCGCACACCGGGGCGACGGACGGCACGGCGAGGAGAGGTCGCCCCATTCACGCGCGGGCGCTCCTGGGTCTGGACAGCCATCAGGACGCCTGCGCAGCCTTCTCGAAGTCGGACTGCATGCCGTCGAGCGCCGCCTTGGCGTTGCCCGACGAGATGGCCTGCGTGGTCCGCTGGTTCAGCGAGGTGGCGAGGGCGTTGTAGTACGGCGGCGCCGAGATCGGCACCGAGCCCTCGAGCTGGTCGTAGAACACGGACCAGTGCTCGGGTCCGGTCGTCTTGTACCGGTCGGCCGTCAGCAGCTGCTTGCGGCCCGGCGTTGTGACGTTGCCCGGGAACATGATGTCGAAGGTGGAGGGCTCCACCATCATCTTCACGACTTCCCAGGCCAGGTCCTTGTTCTTCGACGAGTTGAAGATTCCGTACCCGCCGGCGCCGAAGAGCGACTTGTTGCTCTTCCAGGTCGGGAAGCGCTGCACGTCGAAGCTGCCGTCGGCCATGCCCGCGTTGTGCAGGCCGCCTGCCCAGAACCCGCCGCCGATGGTCATTCCGATCCGGCCGGTGGAGAACAGCCCCTGCAGGGTCGAGCCGCCGCCGACGTCGGGCGACGGCGAGAGGCCGGAGCGCTGGAGGTCGACCACGTACTCGAGCGCCTCGATCGCGGCCTCCGAGTTGGCCGTCGGCGTGCCCCACTTCCAGCCGCCCTTGCGGCCGTGCACGCCGACCGGGTTGTTGGCGAAGGCCTTGCTCCACAGCCAGTCGCCGCCGGAGTACTTGCCCTCCTCGAGCAGGTTGCCGTTGTTGGCGTAGAGGAACGAGGTCCAGCTCCCCCAGAGGCGCACCACCCAGTCGAAGGCGTTGACGTCGCCGCCGAGACCGTTGATCTTGGTCGCGTAGGTGTGGAACTCGTCCATCGTCCAGTTGTCGGAGGGCCGGGAGAGCCCGGCCCTCTGGAAGAGGTCCGTGCTGTAGAACATGCTGCCGGCGTTGAAGCTGTCGGGCAGCTCGTACAGGTGGCCCTGGTACATCATCGACTCGACCAGCGCCGGGTGGATCTGGTCGAAGTAGGTCTGCAGGGACGACAGGTCCTTGGTGACGTAGCTGTCCAGCGGGATCAGGAGGTCCTTGGAGGCCATGAGCTGCAGGCCCTCGGTCGCGACGCTCACCAGGTCGGGGGCGGCCCCGGCCGCGATCTGGGTGAGCACCTTCGCGAGGAAGTCGTTCCAGTCGGTGCCGTTGATCGCGGTCACCTGGAGCGTGGCGTTCTTGTCGAGCTTCTTGATCTGCGGCTGCAGTGTGTTTTGCAGTGCCGTGGCCGCCTTCTGGTCGCCGAAGTACAGCATCTTGATGGTGCCCGATGCGTTCGTGCCGCCACCCGCGCCTGCGGTGGAGCACGCAGCCAGCGAGGCCAGTCCCGTCAATGCCAGCCCGGCCCCGCCGAGCTTGAGCAACGTGCGACGGTCAATGGCCGGTCCGAATGTGTTGGTCATCCGTGCGCTCCTCTCTGAGCGTCTGGGATGCGGCGGGGGGTGCCGCAACCCGACTAATACGTATTGGGGTTCCGAGCATAACTCGCCGGCATCGCAATTGCAAATACGTATTGGCTTCTGTGGCATGATCGTTGCGGGAGGATCGCATCATGGCTGGAAACGACAACAGGGCGCCGAAGCGCGTCACCATGAAGGACGTCGCGAAACGCGCTGGGGTGTCGCAGCCGACGGTGTCCTTCGTGCTCAACGACCGGCGCGACATCTCGGTGGCGCCGGAGACGCGGGCGCGCATCCTCCAGGCGGCGAAGGAGCTGCGCTTCCAGCCCAACCGCGCCGCGCAGTCGCTGCGCTCCAACCGGCCGTTCACCATCGGGGTGATCGCGGACCGTGTCGTCTCGCAGCCCTACGCCGGTCAGATCGTGCTCGGTGTGCAGCAGGCGGTCCAGCCCGCGGGCTACGTGTCGTTCGTCGTCGAGATCTCCGAGACGCCGGACAACGGCAAGGCGGCCGTCGAGAACCTGGTCCGCCAGGGCGTCGCCGGCCTGGTCTACGCCGCGCCCGGTCCCGAGCCGGTGAAGGCGGTGGACGTCGGGGAGGACATCCGGACGATCTTCGTCAACTGCTGGCCGGAGAACCTGCCCGACGCTGCGCTGGTGCTCGCCGACGAGTACCAGGGCGGCCGGGATGTCGCGGCGGCGACCTTCGCCGCGGGCCACCGCGACGTCGTCTTCCTCGGCGGACCGGCGTCCGACTACGCGTGCCAGGAGCGCGAGCGCGGCCTCGTCGACGCGGCCGTCGCCGCCGGGATCGACCCCGCGTCGATCCGGCGCGAGTACGGGACGTACCACGTGTCCTCCGGCTACGACCTCGCTGCGCGCGTCCTGCAGGAAGCGACGCCGACGGCGCTCGTGTGCGGCAACGACCGGATGGCGGTCGGAGCCCTGCTCGCCTCGCACTCCGCCGGGCTGGAGTGCCCGCGGGACATCAGCATCGTCGGCTTCGACGACCAGCCCGAGCTCGCCGCCGAGCTGCACCCGCCGCTTGCGACCGTCGCACTCCCGCACCTCCAGATGGGGATGACGGCGGGCAGCCTTCTGATCGCGGACGACGAACCGCAGGGGCGCACCCTCGTCCCGTGTCAGTACATCGAGCGCGCCTCGCTCGCCGCGCCGCGGACGGCGTCGGCGCGGTGAGGTCGACCACCCACTTCCGGCCGCCGGGCGGGTTCGTCGGCGATGTCATCCCGTTCGAGAAGGACGGCACGGTCTGGCTCTACTATCTCCTCGACACCCGCGACCCGCGCCGGCCGGTCGACCGCGACGAGGGGATGCCGTGGGCGGCGGTCACGACCCGCGACTTCGCAACCTTCGCGGACCGCGGTGCGGTGCTGCCCTCGGGCGGACCAGCGGCCGAGGACTTCGACTGCTACACCGGCAGCGTCGTCACGGACGACGACGGCCTCCTCCATCTCTTCTACACCGGCCACAACCCGCGCATCCGCACCGCGGACGGTGACGCGCAGGTCGTCTGCCACGCCACCTCGGGCGGCGATCCCGCCGTGTGGGAACGGCATCCCGAGTGGACTTTCGGCGCCCTCGACGGGTACGCGCCGGAGGACTGGCGCGACCCGTTCGTCTTCCGCACCGCACCCGGCGAGCCGTGGCAGATGCTGCTGGCCGCGCGCCGGCAGGACGCCCCGTACCGGCGCTCCGGCCTCGTCGCGCGGCTGGTCTCGGACGACCTCGTGCACTGGCGCGACGCCGAGCCGCTCTGGGACCCGCGCCGGTTCATCGCCCAGGAGTGCCCGGACGTCTTCCCGTGGGGCGACCACTGGTACCTCGTCTACTCGGAGTTCTCCGACTCCTTCCAGACCCGCTACCGCGTCGCCGACTCCCCCGAAGGCCCGTGGCGGGCGCCCGAACGCGACACCGTCGACGGCCGCGCCTTCTACGCCTCCAAGACCGTCGAGCTCGACGGCGAGCGGCATTTCATCGGCTGGATCGCGAGCAAGGAGGGCGAGAGCGACGCCGGCGCCTGGCAGTGGGCCGGCACGATGGCGGTGCTGCGTGCCGGCCAGGAGGCCGACGGATCGCTGTCGTTCGGGCTCCCCCGCGCGGTCTCCGCGCTCTACGACTCCGTGCGCGACCTGCGCGGCGACCTGACGGCCTTGGACGGCACCGACGCGGCCCCCGGTGCCGGCGCGATCGACCGCTACGCCGCGTGGCTCGGTCCGCGGCTCTCGTCCGAGACGCTGCTGGTGGCGGAGTTCGACATCGCGCCGGGCACGCAGGCGTGCGGCCTCCTGCTCCGAGCCTCCGACGACGGTGAGCAGGCGTACGTGCTCCGCCTCGAGCCGCAGCGCGACCGGCTGGTCTTCGACCGGTGGCCCCGCGGGACCACCGGCGGCGAGCAGTGGCAGATCCGCGGGGACGTCCCGCACGCCGTCGAGCTGGAGCGGCCCGTGCCGCTGCGGCCGGGACGGCACACGCTGGAGGTCCAGCTCGACGGCGACCTGTGCGTCGCGGTGGTGGACGACCGCGTAGCGCTCAGCACGCGCGTCTACGACCTGACCTCGGGGCACGTCGGCGTCTTCGCGACCGACGGGGAGTTCGAACTGGTGCGCCTGGAGGCCCGGACCCGTTCGTAGCGGAGGACCTCGCTTGACATCCGGGGAGGCGCTGCTTACCCTACCAATACGAATTATCTATACGAATTAGCTACGTGAATCAAAGGAGATGACCATGTTCGCGAACCTGGGTGGCTGGCACTTGCTCGTGATCCTCGCGGTGGTGCTGCTGTTGTTCGGCGCCACGCGACTGCCCGCCCTCTCGAAGGGCCTCGGACAGTCCATCCGGATCTTCCGCAAGGAGGTCCACGACCTCTCGGACTCGGACGCGCCCGCGAAGCAGCCGGAGGGCGTCGCGGGCTCCGACGGGATCACCACGCGCGGCTGAGCGTGCCGTCATGAGCTTCGAGAAACTGCTCGTGCTCGGCGTGATCGCGGCGTTCCTGATCGGGCCGACCCGCCTCCCGGCCTACGCGTCGAAGCTCGCGCTGGCCGTCCGCAAGCTGCGCACGCTCGCCGACGACGCCCAGCGCGCAGTGCGAGAGGAGGTCGGGGACTCGGTCGACGTCGACTGGCGCTCGTTCGACCCGCGCCAATACGACCCGCGGCGGATCATCCGCGAGGCACTGCTCGCGGAGCCGGCGTCCGTCGAGACCGCCGCCTCGGCGCTCGAGGGCACCCGCCAGGAGTCACCGTGACCAGGCGCGGCGCCCGGATGACGCTCGCCGCGCACGTGTCCGAGCTGCGCCGGCGCGCGGTGCGCTCCGCCGCAGCCCTGCTGGCCGGCACCGTCGGCGGCTGGTTCGTCTCGCCCCTCCTGCTCGCGGCGCTCCGTGCGCCGATCGCGCAGGCGGCGGCCTCCCAGCACCGGCTCGCGGCGCTCAACTTCGACACCATCACGGGAGCCTTCGACCTCCGGATGCAGGCCGCCTTCGCGATCGGGCTGGTGGCCTCCAGCCCGATCTGGCTCTACCAGGTGTGGGCGTACCTGGTGCCCGCCCTGAGCCGGAAAGAGCTCCGCTACGGGTTCGGCTTCTTCTTCACCGCGGTGCCGCTGTTCCTCGGCGGCTGCGTCGCCGGCTGGCTGATCGTGCCGCACATCGTGCTGCTCCTGACGGGGTTCGCCGCCGACGGGTCGTCCTCGTTCATCCAGGCCAACGACTACTTCCAGTTCGTGCTGAAACTCGTCGTCGCCGCCGGATTCGCCTTCGTGTCCCCGGTCTTCCTGGTCCTGCTCAACCTCCTCGGCATCCTGTCTGCGCAGTCCATCCTCAGGAGCTGGCGGATCGCCTTCCTCGTCATCCTCGGCTTCACGGCCATCGTGACGCCGTCCGCCGACGTGATCTCGATGCTGCTCCTCGCCGGGCCGCTGATCGCGCTGTACTACCTGGCGTGGTTCGTCGCGGCGCTGCACGATCGGAGGGCGTCGCGCGTGCCGGCCTGACCGGCAGCGTCCACGCGAGAAGCTCCCCGCCCGGTCTTCCGGACGGGGGAGCTTCTCTGTGCGGGGGATCAGTTCCAGATCGACTTCACATGCCAGGCCTGCATCGAGTCGATCCCCGCGGTGCCGCCGGTGGCGAAGGCGCTGACGCCCGTGCTCGCCGCATCCGGGAAGATCTGCTCGGTGATCACCCGGGTGCCGTCCGCCGTGAAGACCTCGACGGACGAGGCGTCGATCAGGATGCGCAGCCCGATGCCGCCCGCGCTGTCCAGCGCCACCGGCGCGGTGGCGCGCCCAGGGAACGCGGCGTTGAAGCCCGTGTCGCCGGAGTGCGTGCGGTCGACGTACAACTCGCCGGTCGTGGTGTCGTAGCCGATCTGCGTGTACTGCCCGCCTCCGGTCCGCACGTTCAGGCCGAAGGCGGACGCCGTTCCCGCCGTCAGGCGCGCCTCCACGTCCAGCTCTGCGCCGGACACCGCGATCGGCTTCGTGCCCGTGACCGCCTGCTTCCGCACGGTCGTGACCGGCCCGGTGCGCAGGTTCGCGAGCGCCTCCACCGGAGTCTGGACGAGCCGGACCTTCCCGCCGATCGTCCGCAGGGACTCCGTGCGCGGGATGGACTCGGCGCCCTGCCACGGCGAGGTCGGCACGTTGGCCGCGTACGCCCAGTTGTTCATCCAGGCGATGTCGACGCGCTGGCCTCCCGGAGCGTCGTTCCAGGTGTTCTCGGCGTAGAAGTCCGAACCGTAGTCGATCCAGGAGGCGCGCTGGAGCTGGTTCAGGGCCGGCTGGTCCGCGAGACTGAAGTCGTCGGCCAGGATGTGGCCCCAGCCTCCCGTCGCGTTGTCGACGATCCGGATGCTGGCCTGCTTGCCCTGCAGGTCAGCGACATTCCACGACGCCCAGTCGAGGCTCTCGCTGTTCTTCCCGGTGGCCGAGCGGACCACCTGGCCATCCACGACGAGATCGACGGAGGTCTGCGTGTCCCAGACCGGCGCCTTCTCGTTCGCGAGCACGATGTCGCCGACCATGAGGTGGCCCCAGCCGGTGGAGCCGTCGTTCTGGTCGACCACCTGGAGCTGCGCCTGCTGACCCCGGTACGCGGAGGTGTCCCACGTCGTCCATGCCAGCGACCCGGAGTTGTTGCCGGTCGCGGTCGCGACCACCGTGCCGCCGATGACGAGGTTCACCGCGGTCGGGTTCGGCTGGCTCATCGGATGCGTGCCGCCCGCGACCTGGAGGTCGATATAGGGGGAGGTCACCGTGAAGGTCGGCGAGGTGATCGTGCCCTCCCCGGATCGCCGTTCGGCCCCCAGGTGTCGAGCACGCCCGAGCTCACCTGGTTCCCCAGCGTCTCGTGGCTGGGCCCGGTGCCGACGAACGCGCCGGTCGTCGTCCAGCCGGGGTCGTACGAGGAGCCGGAGAAGTCGGTGAGCACGGTGCCCTGCGGCAGGGTCCCGAAGGGCACCGCTCCGGCGGCGTACGGGTTGTCGCCCCCGCCGACGAGGAAGTTGAGCCGGCTCTTGTCGATGGTGAACCCCGGGGAGGTCAGCGTCCCGGTGGCGGCGTCGCCGCCGGTGAAGCTGTCCACGAAGTGGCTGCCCGGGTAGCCGGTGACCGGTTGCTGGTCCGGAAGGGCGCCGGACGCCGGGGCTGCGCCGAAGGCCGTCCCGGCGGTGGTCCAGGCCCCGTAGCCGCCGGAGTCGAACGTGTCGAGCGGCGTCCCCGCCGGCGGCGTGTACGTCGCGGGCCCGTCCGGGACGAACGTTGCGCCGTCGAACGCGCCGACGAAGTACTGCACGCCGGTGCTCCCGACGCTCACGCTCAGCACCCACTTCTGCGTCTTCGCGTCGCCGTCGACCGGGAGCGGATAGAGGTCGGGCATCTCCCACACCCCCGTGGTCGCGCCGGCCGGCCCGAAGGCGCCCGCCTGCGTCCACGTCTTGAGGTCGGGCGACGTGTAGAAGGCCACCTTGTACTGGTCGCTCAGCGCGACGGCCATCATCCACTCGTGCTTCGGCGCGTACCAGAACACTTTCGGGTCGCGGAAGTTGACCGAGTGGAGGTCGATGACGGGGTCGCCTGCGTACCGCGTCCAGGTGCGGCCGTCGTCAACGCTGTAGGCGATGTCCTGCGACTCCACGTTCGTGCCCGCCTGGACGCTGGTGTAGACCGCGACCATCGGCGGGTTCTTCGCGGTGCCGAACCCGCTGGTGTTCTGCGTGTCGACCACGGCGCTGCCGGAGAAGAACGCGCCCGCGCCCGGGTCGGGCGCCGGGCCCTTCACGTCGATGTTCGTCCAGTGCACCAGGTCCTTGCTCACGGCGCCGCGCCAGGTGCCGTAGCTGAACAGGTAGTACAGGCCGTCCTTGTAGACCAGGCCGTTGGGGTCGCCGATCCAGCCTGTCGGCAGGGAGTAGTGGAACTGGGGGCGGTAGGGCTCGCCGTAGGTGGTGGATGGGGTCGGTGCCGGGGTGGCCGCCGCGGGGCTCACGGCGGGGGCGAGCCCGGCCAGTGCGAGGCTTGCGGCGGCTGCCGCAGCGACGACGGCCGCGACGCGACCCCTGGGTCGGCCGGGACGCTGCCGCAGGAGCGCGCGCGGAGGGTGCGGGAATCGGAACATGAGGGTGACCTTCCTCTCTGAAGGCGTTCGCGGGAGGCGGTGCTCGCCGCGGGGTGTCGGTTCGATTCACGAACCAATACGTATTGGTCGCGGTCGAAAAGATTGGCTCGACGTATCAATACGTATTGGTTAAAGTGATCAGTACGTAGTCTGGATCGCTCCGCCGCGCAGGTCAACCCCACGGCGGCGCGGTCCGCTCCCGAACGCGCATGAAGGAGATCGCAGCATGGCATCGTCGACCGCCGACACCCCGGGCACACCCGCTCCCGGCGCACCCGCTCCCGCCGCAGCCGTCCTGGTCGCCGGCGAGGCCCTCATCGACGTCATCCGGTCCGGCGACGCGACCCGGGAGCACCCGGGCGGCTCCCCCGCGAACGTCGCGCTCGGCCTGGCGCGCCTCGGAGTGCCCACCGCGTTCCTGACCGCGCTCGGCCGCGACGCGCGCGGCGCCGCGATCGCCGCCCGGCTCGCCCGCGACGGGGTCGACATCCTGCCGGAGTCCTGGCTGCTGCCGGCGACGTCGAGCGCCGTGGCCACCATCCAGCCCGACGGCTCGGCACGGTACGCCTTCGACATCGCGTGGACGTTGGCCGAGACGGTCGAGCTCCCGGCGGTGCGCCACATCCACGTCGGTTCGATCTCGGCGTTCCTGGCTCCCGGCGCCGACCGGATCGAGCACCTCGTGATGACCGCCACCGCCGATGTGACCGTCAGCGTGGACCCGAACATCCGTGCCGACCTGGTCGGGGAACCGCGTGCCGCACGCGAGCGTTTCGAGCGGCTGGCTGCGCGCGCCGACCTCGTCAAGCTCAGCGACGAGGACGCCCGCTTCCTCTACCCCGGGCGCTCCGACGCCGACACGGCCGTGGCCCTCGCCTCCCACGGCGCGATCGTCGCGGTCACTCGAGGATCGGCAGGCTCCCTCCTCGTCTCGGGCGACACCCAGGTGGAGGTCGACCCGATCCACGTGGACGTCGCGGATACGGTGGGCGCCGGCGACAGCTACATGGCCGCACTGCTCGCCTGGCTTCTGACGGGCGACCTGCGCCGCCGGCCGCGCAGCGCGGCCGAGCTCGCGGAGGCCGGCGCGTTCGCCGCCCGGGCCGCGGCGATCACGGTCTCCCGAGCGGGCGCGGAGCCGCCGCGGTCGGCCGAGCTGGACTGACGCGAGCGACCGCTGGCAGCGGGCCGGAGCCGTCGCTCCCGGCTGGGACCCGAGGGATCTGTCGCAGACGACTGACGCCCCCGCCTTCGAGCGTCGGCTATCCCGTGGGCCGGTCGTGGGAGCAGAATGGCCAGAACGCAGATCCCCTGAGCCGAAGGAGCACCATGTCCGCACCCTCTGCAGCTCCGAGCCCGACCGACAGCCTGCGCCGTCGCTCGCGGGAGGCGCTGTCCGCGCTGGCCCTCCAGTTCCTGCTCGGGATGGCGGCAAACCTCATCGGCGAGCCGAAGGGCACCTTCGCGATCGTCGTGGACACGATCATCGTCATTCTGCACATCCTGGTCGCGATCGGCCTGGTCGTGGTCAGTATCCGGCTGCTCGTCGCCGCCCGCAGGGCCGGTGTCGGCCGGCGCCTGGCGCTCTGGGGGCTCGTCGTCATCGTGATCACGTTCCTGGCGGGCGTCGGCACGATGGCCAGCGGCAGCGAATGGGCGTCCTACGTGATGGCGGTCGGGTTCCTGGCCGCAGCGGCCCTGTACGGCGGGACGTTCTTCGCGTCGTACGGGATCGGGAACGCGTCGCGGGCGTAGCTGTCGACGGCGCCGCCGCCCGGGCGTGTCGTAGACTACCCGGGTGGATCTGCTCATCTCGTCTCAGCCCGTCGGGCGTCTGGAGGTCGTCGGCGTTCTCCTCGCCGGCGTGAGATAGCCCTGCCTCTCTTCCCGTGATCCTGCGCGCCCTCTTCGCGCGCTCCCGCTCGCATTCGTGCGCCTTGCCGCGCCGCCGCTTCCCGTTCGGAGGCCCTGCGAGCCCCATCGCACCGGACCCGGCCACGCCTCGGCGTCCCGCGGTCCGCAGAACAGACAGGACCTCCATCCATGCTTCCCCTGAACGAGCAGCAGCTCCGCTCCTCCTTCGTCAACGCCTCCCAGCGCGAGCGCAAGGAGCTCACCCTCCCCGACCTGGCGAACACGCGCTGGGACGACCTCGACTACCTCGGCTGGCGCGACCGCAAGAACCCGAACCTGGGCGCTGTGGTCGCTGAGGTCGACGGCGAACTCGTCGGCGTCCTGCTGCGGAAGGCCGACGGCGGCGTCCGCAGCCGGCCGCAGTGCTCGTGGTGCGAGGACGTGCACCTGCCCAACGAGGTCGTCTTCTTCATCGCGAAGCGCGCGGGCGCGGCGGGCCGCAACGGCAACACGCTGGGCACCCTCGTCTGCGCCGGCTTCGAGTGCTCGGCGAACGTCCGCAAGCGGCCGCCGCTCGCCTACGTCGGCTTCGACGTGGAGGCCGCCCGCCTCCAGCGGATGGACGCACTGCGGGAGCACGTCACGACGTTCCTCCGCCGCGTCGCCGAGGGCTGACGCGCGGAGGCCGCGGCCTCGCGAACGCCCGTCAGTGCTGTGGAAGCGTGATGGCGCCGGTGTTCGTGAGGCCGTCGGCCTCGGCGACGCCGAGGTCGGTCTCCGGAAGGGTGCGCTCGATGTGATCGCGGAGCGAGCTCATAGGGTGGTTCCTATCGTGCTGTGGGGGTGACCGGGAAATCTTCCGCCATTCAACCTGAGAAGACGCAGAGCGCCCGGGATTGAATGGCGGTATCGTCGCGGCATGTGCCGGAACATCCGCTGCCTCCACAACTTCGAGCCGCCCACGACGGACGATGAGGTCAGGGAGGCCGCCCTCCAGTTCGTCCGCAAGGTCAGCGGCTCGACGCGCCCCTCCCGAGCGAACGCCGCCGCGTTCGACCAGGCGATCGACGAGGTCGCAGAGGCCACCCGCCGCATGCTCGATCAGCTCGTCACCAACGCGCCGCCGAAGACCCGCGAGACAGAAGCGCTCAAGGGGCGGGCGCGGCACGAGAAGCGGATGGAGCGCGAGGTGCGGATCCGGACGGCGGTCGGGTGACGGCTCCGGAGCCGACTGCTCACTCCGCCGGCGGCACCCCTCCGGCACCAGCCACACGAACCCGTGCCCGGCGAGCGCTACGCCCTCCCGGAGGTCGTGGCCTTCACCGGTCACCAGATCCGTCCACAGCGCAGCCCGTCCGGCGAGCGCCCACGCCTCGACGCGCTCCGGGTAGTCGCCGAAGTTCGCCAGCACAAGGAGCGGACGCTCTTCCTCCCCGGGCCGGAGATACCCGAGGACCCGCGGATTCCCGGTGTCCAGCGCGACGAGCTCGCCGCCGCCGAACTGGCTGTTGCGCCGGCGGAGCTCGATGAGCCATCGCATCCGCGCGAAGAGGCCGCCGGCCGGCGTCGTCGCATCCGTCCGCTCCTCATACAGCCGCGACGGATGCGCCGGCCTGCCGACCCACCGGGAGTCGTCCGCGCGCCCCTCGACCTCGAGCTGCCCGTAATCGTTGAGCTGGCCGACCTCGTCGCCCAGGTAGATCAGCGGGATGCCACCTGTCGACAGTGCCAGGGAGTACGCGAGCAGCACCCGGCCCGGTCCGCCCGCGTCGCTCGACTCGCAGCCGGCCAGCGAGGCGGTCGTCCCGGCGACCCGGCTGTCGCCCGTCTTCGGGTTGTACTGGAACGCGACGCCCCGCGCGAAGCTGCCCTCGAAGCGGCCGGTGTAGTAGTCGTTGAGAAAGCGGCGGTGGAGGTACGGGTCGATGCCGAACCGGACGGCGTCCTCGTCCGCGAACGTCCAGCCGATATCGTCATGGCTCCGCACGTAGTTGACCCAGGCGGTCCCGGCCGGCGTCCGGTGGCGGTCGGCCAGCGCGCTCTGGAGCAACCGCACGTCGCGGGTCGCCATCGCCTCCCAGGTCAGGGCCATCTGCAGCGGGTTGTAGCTGAGCTGGCACTCGTCCGGGCGCACGTACGACAGCACGTCGTCCGGGTGCACGATGGCCTCCGAGAGGAAGACCATCGCCGGCGCGGCGATGCGGCAGACGGCGTTGAAGGCCTGCAGCAGCAGGTGCGCCTGGGGGAGGTTCTCGCTGGAGGTGCCGAGCTGCTTCCAGATGAAGGGGACGGCGTCCATCCGCAGCACCTCCACTCCGAGATTGGCGAGGAAGAGCATCTCACCCGCCATCGCCCGGAACACGGCCGGGTTGGAGTAGTTGAGGTCCCATTGGAACGAGTGGAACGACGCCCAGACCCAGGTGCCGTCCGCGAGCTGCACGAAGGACCCCGGGTGATCGTCCGGGAAGATCTCCCGCGTCGTCTCCTCGAACCGGTCCGGCTGCTCGCGCGAGTCGAACATCCAGTAGAAGCCCCGGTAGACCGGGTCGCCCGCGGCCGCACGCCGCGCCCACTCGTGGTCGCTCGCGGTGTGGTTGAAGACGAAGTCGACGGCGAGCGAGATGCCGTTCGCGCGCAGCGCCTCCCCCAGCGCCCGGAGGTCGTCGATGGTGCCGAGCCGCGGGTTCAGGTCCCGGTAGCTGGAGACCGCGTAGCCGCCGTCCGAGTTGCCCTCCGGAGTGCGGAACGGCGGCATCACGTGCAGGTAGTTCAGGCCGAGTTCCCGGAAGTAGGGGATCCGCTCCGGGAGGCCCGAGACGCCGCCCGCGTAGAGGTCGGCGTAGCAGACGCCGCCGAGCATCGCGTTGGACTGGAACCAGTCCGGCCGCTCCGAGCGCCGGCGATCGAGGTCCTTGAGCGCGGCGGAGCGTTCCCGCCAGGACGTGTCAACGAGCTCCAGGGTGCTCGCGAGCGCCGCCGACAGTCCCGGATGGCCGCCGTAGATCGCGCCGAGGAGGCGGCGCAGGCGCTCCCCTCCACCGCGAGCCTGCGCTCGAAATCGCGACGTTCGCCCTCGATCGTGCTGCTTCCGATGCTCACGTGACCCACCGTAGGGCGCGGCATCCGATCGACCAAGAGATTTTCGGCGCGCGACGGCGCGCGGTGAAGGGGGCGCTCCGGCCTCAGACCGTGCGCGGCGCCTTGGCCGCGTTGGCCTCCAGCTCCTCGCGGTTCTGCCGCACCACATAGGCGGGACGATCGCGCTCCACGCGCCAGCTCTCCGAGAGCGGGCCGAGGTTGACCGTGTCGAAGCCGAACTCGTCGTAGATCGAGGTCACCAGCGCCGCGGCGTCCTCGTAGTCGCTCGCCGTGGCGAGGGCGCGACGGTTCTCGGTGCCCGCCGGCGACCCAGTGGTCGCGATGTCCCGCGCACCGATGTGGTTGAAGCCCTTGGCCACGCGCGACTCCGGGAGGTGCGCCTGCAGGAGTCCCGAGGTGGTCGCGGTCCCGTCGTCGAGCTCGGCGATGTGGCCGTCCCGCTCGAAGTAGTAGTTGTTCGTGTCGATCACGACCTTGCCTGCCAGCGGCTCGACGGGGATGTCCCGATAGCTGCGCAGCGGGACGGTCACCACCACGAAATCGCCCGCCGCTCCGGCTTCCGCCGCCGTCGCCGCCGTGGCCGACGGGCCCAGCTCGGCGACCAGCTCCGCGAGCGTCTCCGGCCCGCGCGAGTTCGCGATCGTGACCGTGTAGCCGTGCTGGATGAAAGTGCGGGCGAGTGCCTGGCCGATGTGGCCTGCTCCGATGATTCCTACGTTCGTCATGCTGGGTGCAACAGAAGCGGCCCGGGAGAATTCCACGAGGCATACGCTGTCGCCATGCACCGCGCGACGCGGGGATCCGCAGGCCGCACGCGCGCCCGCCTCGGAGCGGCCGCGCTGGGCGGCCTGCTGCTGCTCGCGGGATGCGCCGCCTCCGGGACCCCGTCGCCGACGGCCTCCCGCGCGTCGGGCACGCCGTCGCCCTCCCGCCCGACGCCGTCGGGATCGTCGACGCCGGTCGCCGTGCCGCTGCCCGGCGTCACGTCCTGGTCCTCGTACCACGCCGGTCCTGCGCGCACCGGGGCGGTCGCCGCCGGGGCATCGCTCGCCTCGCTCACCCGCGCCTGGTCGGCCGACCTCGGCAGCGCGGTGTTCGGCCAGCCCGTCGTCGCGGGCGGCCGGGTGATCGCGGCGACCGAGACGAACCGGGTGGTCGCGCTCGACCCCGCCGGCGGGAAGGTCGTCTGGTCGGCCTCCCTGGGCGCACCGCTGACGGACGTCGGCTCGGTCGCCGGCTGCGGGGACATCGACCCGCTCGGCGTCACCAGCACGCCTGCCGTGGACGCCGCCACCGGGACCCTGTACGTCGTGGGCGAGGTGAGCACCGGCGGAGGCGCGGTTCATCACCAGCTCGAGGGCTTCAGCGTCGCCACGGGGCAGCTGGTGCTCTCCGAGAACGTCGACCCGCCGCTCCCCTCCGGCGAGGACCCGGTCCACCTCCTCCAGCGGGCGTCACTCGCTGTGGCGAACGGCCGCGTCTACATCGCCTACGGCGGCAACTACGGCGACTGCGGCGCGTACCACGGCTGGGTCGTCGCGGTGAACGAGACGGGCGCGCCCGGCCTCGTATCCTTCGAGGCGGCAGCGGATGGCCAGGGCGGCGCGATCTGGCAGGGCGGCGGCGCGCCCGCGGTCGACGCGGCCGGCGACCTGTACGTGTCGACAGGCAACTCCAACCCCGACCCGCCGGGCAGCGGGCCCGACCCCATCCAGTACGCGGAGAGCGTGCTCAAGCTGTCGCCCGACCTGAAGCCGCTCGCCGCGTTCACGGACCAGGGCGCGGGCGGCGACGACGACCTGGGGACGGGCAACCCGGTGCTACTCCCCGGAGGCCTCCTGTTCGTCGCCGGGAAGACCGATGTCGGTTTCCTCCTGCGCCAGTCGGACCTGTCCGAGGCGGCGAGCATCAGCGGGATCTGCGGCAGCGACCCCGACGGCGGCGCAGCGTACGACCAGACGACGAACCGGCTCTTCGTCCCGTGCAGCGGAGGGGGCATCCAGACTGTGGACCTGACCGCCGGTCAGCGTGGCCGGCGCCTCCCGGGCGCGAACGGGGCCCCGATCATCGTCGGAGGGACGGTGTGGGCGGTCCAATACCCGGGCGGGACGGTCAGCCAGTTCGACGCGGCGAGCGGCGCAGTGATGCAGCAGCGGCCTGTGGGCGACTCGGTGCCGCACTTCGTGAGCCCGAGCACAGGGCTCGGGATGCTACTGGTGGGGACGGACTCGGGGGTGGTCGCGTTCCGCGGGGGCGGGTGAGTGTCGCGTCGGCGGGAGCGGGCGGCCACATCGACCGGTCACAGATCACCGAACCCGAACGACGAACCGTCCGGCTCTTCCGAGAACGGCCCGTCGCTCGTTTCCTCATCGACGAGTTCGATCCGGACCGCTGTGCTGGCCGTGATGAAGATCTCGCTGACTCCGGTGGGAGAGAGGAATGGCACGAACGCGCCACCAGCGCGCGCGGCTGCGACGATCGCGGCCTTGCTGGTCCGCACGTCCTCGATCGGTCGGTAGAGGATTCTGTCGATCCTGAAGAGTACGAGCACGCCGCGCCGCCTCTCCTTGTGGATGTACGGAACGGTACGCGTTCCGCGCTCGATTACCAGCACTTGCGTGGGCCGCGGCCCGTGCACCTCGAACCTTTCGGCTTCCTTTTCGGGTTCGCCGTGTAGGGTGGTCGGAGGCCGACCGGAGGATTCGTCCTCTGCGTCGGGCGTGATCACGCGTTTCCGATCGTGTGACCGAGACGGTCCCGCATCAGAAACCGGTCCTTCCCATCCGGGTGTCGCGTGCGGGGCCGCCTTCCAGAACTCCTACCAGGCGCGCAGAATCCACTTACCACCGACTCCGATCTTCTCGTCCGCAGCAACGTCGCCCGCGGCATCATCCCCGCCTCCTCCGAGGCGAAAGGACTCACCATCATCAGCACTTCGCGGCCCCCGGCCGCACTCACCTGGCGCCAAGCCGACGACACCGTCTGGGTCGCGACCGCCGACGACGAGTACGGCGGCATCGCCGAGCTCCGCGACGGGCGATTCCGGGTGCTCGACAGCCGTTCCCGCGCCGTCGGGACAGCGCCCACGCTCGCCGAGGCGGAGACCCTCCTCCGGCGCACCCCACCGCACCGCGTCCGCCGCGGCGCCCACCACCGTCCGCGCCGATTCGGGCGCGGCGACCGGAGCCGTCCTCACGGCTCCCGAAGAATAATGAAGGAAGAAAAGATGCCCACTGGCACCGTCAAATGGTTCAACTCGGAAAAGGGCTACGGCTTCATTGCCCCGGATGACGGCAGCGCCGACGTCTTCGCCCACTACAGCGAGATCGCCTCCAACGGCGGCTACCGCAACCTCGACGAGAACCAGAAGGTCGAATACGACCTCGCACAGGGCCCCAAGGGTCCCCAGGCCGCGAACATCCGCCAGGCCTGATCTGGTGCGGTGCCCGGTCGCGAGACCGGGCACCGTTTCCACAGCGGGGCACCGACGAACACTCAGCCTGCGCGCCTACGCTTGCGGTATCTCGGGCGTTCGCCCACACCCTCGGCTGGGAAGTCGTCCTGACACAGCGGAGGAAAGCATGACCGCATCCACTCTCGGGCCGGTCCTGAAGACCAGGCCACGCTCGGAGACGCGCGCTCCGGTCACCAGCACCTACAACGAGCTGCTCGGGCGGGTCCGCAGCGAAGGCCTCCTCGAACGCCGGCGCGGCTTCTACATCACGATGTTCGCCGTGCTGACGGTCGGACTGCTCGGCGCGGCCGCCGGTTTCGTGCTGCTCGGCGACTCCTGGTTCCAGCTCCTCATCGCAGCCGCGCTGGGGCTGATCTTCACCCAGTTCGCGTTCCTGGGCCACGAGGCGTCCCACCGCCAGGTGTTCGCCTCCGGTCCCACCAACGACCGGGCCGGCCGGCTCATCGCGACCTGGCTGGTCGGCATGAGCTACCAGTGGTGGATGACGAAGCACACCCGCCACCACGCCAACCCGAACACCGAAGGCAAAGACCCCGACATCGCCTTCGACACGATCTCGTTCACGGTGGAGGACGCCGCCCGGCAGCGGGGCTGCTCGCCGCGATCACCCGCCGGCAGGGCTACCTGTTCTTCCCGCTGCTCCTGCTGGAGGGAGTCAACCTCCACATCACCTCGATCCGGTCGCTGCTCGCACGCGGGCCGGTGGAGCGCCGTCGCAGCGAACTGGTCGCCATCGGGCTGCGGCTCTCGATCTACGTCACGATCGTGTTCCTGATGCTGCCGGTCGGGATGGCTTTCGCGTTCCTCGGTGTCCAGCTCGCCGTGTTCGGCGTGTACATGGGCGCCTCCTTCGCGCCCAACCACAAGGGCATGCCGCTGCTGCCCGCCGGAGCCCGCGTGGACTTCCTGAACAAGCAAGTGCTGACCTCCCGCAACATCCGCGGCGGCTGGACGATGAGCGTCTTCATGGGCGGCCTCAACCACCAGATCGAGCACCACCTCTTCCCGAGCATGCCCCGGCCGCACCTGCGCCGAGCCCGCGAACTGGTCCGGGAGCACTGCGCGGCCCACGACATCCCCTACACGGAGACGGGCCTCGTGAACTCGTACCGGATCGTCATCCGCTACCTCAACCGGGTCGGGCTCGCCGCCCGCGACCCGTTCGAGTGCCCCGCTGCGCAGCGCTACCGCAGGGCGTGAACGGGCCGGCTCCCAGCCGGGCCGCCTGTCAAGGGGCTACGCGCCTGTTCTATGAGAGGACGCTGAAGGAGTGGAAGTCCCGGTTTACGCAGTAGTGGTCCCGCACGAGATCACCCCCGAGGTGCTCGGCGTCTTCTTCGAACTCGCCGAAGCGGAGGCCGCGGCCGAGGAGGCCGAGCAGTTCGCGATCGTCGATCGCGCCATCCTGCACGCCTGACAATCGGCTCCGTCCGGGTCGCTTTCCCAGGTCGCAGGGGACAGACTGGAAAGACACCCTCCGGTTGACGTGAAGCCTCGATTGGCAACCGATTCTTTGCCCCCTTCCGGACATACCAAGGAGGGCAACATCATGGGCTACCTCAGCTACGAGAACCACGAGTACCAGTTCGAAGACCGAACTCTCGCACATCTTCACATCGTCATCGTCAACAAACTGCGCCACGGCCAGAGCTTCGCCATGTCGTGGAAAGATGCGGACGCGGTGGGCGGCGGACGGACCAGCATCTGGCTGCACCCCCCCGTCCAGCAACCTGCGCTTCCACTTCGACGGCTCCCGCTCGCCGGCCCTCAACCGGGACTGGCTGGCCCAGCTCGCGGACTCCGCGGAGAGTTCGCGCGGGCTGGTCATCGAAGCGGAGGAACGCACGCCGTTGCGGGCGCTGGCGACGGCGTGAGTTCAGCCACGGCGTGCCGCGCACGAACCTGACGTGTGGCGCTGGAGGACGGCGACGCACCCGACTTCCTCAGACGGCCGTTCCCAGCGCCTTCGCCTTCAGCGCCTCGAATTCCGCCGGAGTGATGGCGCCGCTGTCGAGCAGCTTCTTGCCCTGTTCGATCTCGGTCGCCGCAGACGCACCGCCACCGCCCGACACCGACCGGATGTAGTCGGCGTTGGCCGCCTGCGCTTGCATCGCACGCTCCGTCGACCGCTGCGCCATCCTCCCACCGCGAGCGATCAGGTAGATGAACGCGGCGAGGAAGGGCACGAGCACCAGGAAGATGCACCACAGTGCTTTCGCCCACCCGTTCAGTTCAGGGTCGCGGAACACATCGATGATGACCCGGATGAAGATCGAGATGCAGACGATCACGAGGTAGAACCAGAAGGACCAGACAAGGAAATCCCAGAAAGTCATGGCGCAACTCCATTCCCTCCGCCTAGCGACGATCGCTCTGCGTGGCCAGAAGTTACGACCTCGAATGTCCGCTCGGCAACCCCCGTTGGTCGGGGTCGACGCGATCAGGGCGGTGAGCTGGCGGCGCACATCGTCCAGAATGTTCTCGTTGTCGCGTTCGTCCGCGCTGGTGGCCATGGCGAGGAAGAGGATCGCCGAGACGATGTGGGCAAGGACAGCGGCCTCCTCGGGGACGACACCGGCTGTGCGGGCGATCGTCGCGGCCATGACCTCCTCGGTCCGGGCTGCGATGTCGAGCGCCGTGGCATGATGCGGCTCCGCGGGGTCGCCGAAGACCATCTCGCGGAGGTACGTGCGCCCGTTCTCCACCTGCGTTCGGTTGCAGTGGATGATCGGCCCCGCGATCGCAAGGAGGGCGGTCACCGGGTCGTCCAGCGTCTCGGCCGCGTCCCGACCATCCTGCAGCGCGTCAGCGTAGAGCGCGTTCTGCACCATCAGCAACAGCTCGCCCTTGGTACGCGCGTAGAAGAAGAGCGTGCCCGCGCCGATGTCCGCGGCCGCGGCCACCTCCTGGGTCGTGACGTCGTCGACGCCGCGCTCTGCGAAGAGCCGGCCCGCCGCGGCGATGATCCGGTCGAGCTTCTCCTGTTTGTTGCGCTCTCGCCGACCGGGGACGGCGGGGGTGGCGGTCATTTCATCCCTTCTCTGGACGGCAGGTGATCACCATAACCCGCCGGGCCCCGGTCGTTCACTCTCGCAGGAACGCGGCCGCCAGCGCGGCGAACTCCTCGTGGTACTGGAAGATGCCCCCGTGTCCGGAGTCGGGGTAGATGACGAGCTGCGAACCCGCGATCCTGCGGTGGAGGTCCTGGGACAGGATCGACGGGACCATCCGGTCGTTGTCTCCGTTGGCGATGAGGGTGGGCTGCGTGATCGCGGAGAGGTCGGACGGCTTCGAACGGCCGAACCTCCGGATCGCGAACAACTGGGTATTGAACGCCGTGAGCGCGATGTCCGTGTCGCGGTCGGCCGTCCGTTCCGTGAGGCGGGCGAGGAACGACCTCGCGGCCCGTCTTCCCGTCTCGTTGCGGTTGAAGAAGAGGAACTCCTTGGGGTCGGTGCGGCGCACCGCGGCCCGGACGACGTCCAGGTAGGTGGTGAGCACCACCTTGTCCATGTCTTTGCCGCCACGGGGTCCGGTGCCGGTGAGGACGAGCCGGCGGACGAGCTCCGGATGCTTCAGCACGAGGTCCTGCGCGATCATGCCGCCCATCGAGAACGAGACGACGTCGATCGTGTCCAGTCCGAGCGCACGGATGAAGGTGTAGGCGTCATCCGCCGCCTCTTCGATGGTCCGGGGCACGATTCCGGTCGATGCGCCCACCCCTCGCTGGTCGAAGGTGATGACGCGACGTTCGCGGGCGATGGCGTCCACGATCCGCGGGTCCCAGTTGTCGAGCGTGCCTGCCAGGTGGACGAAGAAGACGACGGGGATGCCGCCCTCCGGTCCCAATTCGCGGTACGCGTAGGTGCCTCCGCCCGCGGTGACGCGGCGGGTCGGGGCTTCGGCGTACGAGGTGATGGTCGGCTTCGGTGTGGTCATGAAGCTTCCGTTCGGTGCCGTTTCTGTGTCGTTCGGCTGGGGATGCGCCCGGGGTCAGCGGCGGGTGGCGGCGAAGGGGATGGAGGCGACGACCTTGCCGCGGACGCCGCTCGTGCCGAGGCCGGCGAGCGCCTCCGGGATCTCGTCGAAGGAGACCACGCGGCCGACGATCGGCCGGATCGCACCGGACTCGACGAGTGCCGAGATCTGGCGCAGCTGATCGCCGCTGGCGGACATCCAGAGGAAGGAGTAGTCCACGCCCGCCGTGCGGGCGGCGCGGCGCACGTTGCGGCTGATCGCCGCGATGCCCACACGCAGCACCGGGTTGAGCCGGAGCTGACGGGCGAACGCCGGGTCGGGCGGCCCCGCGATGCCGATCGCCCGACCGCCGGGGCCCAGGATCCGCAGCGACTTCATCAGGTTCTCGCCGCCGACGCTGTCGAGGACGACGTCGTAGCCGGCGAGCTGCTGCTCGAAGTCGTCTGACCGGTAGTCGATGACGACGTCGGCGCCGAGCGACGCCACGAACTCGGCGTTCGCGGCGCCGGCTGTGGTGGCGACCGTGGCCCCGAGGTGCTTGGCGAGCTGGATCGCGATGGAGCCCACTCCCCCGGCTCCGGCGTGGATGAGCACCTTCTGCCCCGGCCGCACGTCCGCCCGCACGACGAGCGCCTGCCACGCGGTCAACGCCACCAGAGGCAGGGACGCGGCTTCGGCCATCGTGAGCGCGGCGGGGACGGGGGCCAGGTCGCTCTCGTCGGCGGCGATGCGTTCGGCGAAGGTCCCGATCCGCCCGTCGCGCACGCGCCCGTACACCGAGTCGCCCGGCTGGGAGGTCCGCACCTCCGATCCGACCTCGAGGACCGTGCCGGCCACATCGTGCCCCAGCACTGCCGGAAGGGCGAGCGGCACGAGCTGCCTGAATTCGCCCGCGCGAAGCTTCTCGTCGAGCTGGTTCAGGCCGGCGGCCTGAACGCCGACAAGGACGTCGCGCGGACCCAGGACCGGCTCGGGGAACTCGCCGACGACGACCGGCTTCGTGTAGGACGTGAGGACGACGGCTTTCATGGAATCCCTCTTTTTCGAGTGTGCTCTATTTTGAGCATACTCAATAAAAGAAGCCGACGTCCGCGTTTATTCCGCGACGCGCTGTCGCCCACGCTCCTCGCGGCTCCGCGCTGAACGAGAGCGGCTCGACCGCTTCACATTCGCGTCATCCCGCCCGCGCTATGCGCCCACGACGAGGAATGCAGGGACGGAGCGATTTGAACCCACCGGACGCATGTTCGCCGGCCGCGATTTCTCTGAAGGATCGCATTACCGGCGAGAGTTTTCACCGGCGAGCATTCGATCCCCCGTGTCTACCTGTCCGTTATCGATCAGCCACCGCAACGCCTGGGCAACTGCCTGGAGGCTGGTGTGCTGCGGCTCATAGCCGAGCACGCGCCGAGCCTGGTCGATGGAGGCTGACGGGCTCCGTGAGATGTGCTCCCAGGTGGTGGCGGCGTTCTCCGGCCCGACGAGTTCGGCGAAGCGGTCGAAGGGCTCGAAACGCAGGCGGGGCTCAGCGCCGAACCAGCCGGCCACGGCAGTGGCGAAGCCTCGGAGGGTGAGCGCTCGATCGGACACTACATGGAATCCCTGGCCCACGGCCTCCGGGCTCGTCAGCGCCAGCTCGAACGCTTGCGCGACATCATCGGCGTGGACGTGGTGCACCGTCTCCAGTCCGAAGTTGGGCAGGGCGAGCTCCTCACCGGTCGCGAGCTTGCGCCAGACGTCGAGATCGAGGTTGCCCGCGGGGTTGATCATGTTCCAGCCGGGGCCGGTGATGTGCCCGGGGTGGAGCACGATGCAGGGCACGCCGTCGGGACGGGCCGACTCGGCGAGGAGGAGACGCTCGATTGCGTCCTTGCCGATCCCGTAGTCTCCGAACGGCTCGCGCGCCTCCTGCTCGGCGACGGGTACGTACGTCGCCGGGCCGTGGATCCAGATCGTGCCGCAGCTGACGAGAAGCTTCACGCGGCCGCGCAGGCCGTCGACCAGCTTCTGCGCGGACTCCGGCGTGAAGCACACCATGTCGATCACGGCGTCTGCGCCCAGTGCGGCCACGCTCTCGGCGAAGGTGCCGTCGCGGTCGCCGGCGTCTCGGTCCAGGTGGACCCTCTCGACGGCGTCCCACGCGGGGTCGGAGTGGTACGGCTCGCTGTGCCCCCGGTTGACGGCGACCACCTCGTGCCCGGCATGGACGAGCCGAGGGACGAGGAAGCTTCCGACGTGCCCGGTGGCTCCAATGACTACTACGCGCATGGCATCCACACTCTCATCGTCGCCGGGCCCCGGTTCGCGCGATGGTGGTACGGGATGAGCGAAACCTCGAATGGCTCCGACAGCTCGGGTCGATTGACATCCTCAGTGTATGGCCAGGCGGTCTCGCCGAAGGCCGCCATGCGGGCTGTGATCACCGGCCTGCCGCCACGAACGCGCGGGGCGTCGCGGAGATCGATGCGCAGTCCCTCGACGTCCGCCCCTTCGGGGAGGTCGACCGACTCGGCGCAGAGCACGAGCGGTCCCGCCTCCACCGCTGCGCTCCCCCGGACCGCGTCGACGCGCGGGTCCGCGAAGGTCAGGCGCGGCGAGACGTCGAGCCGGAGCTGGACGGTGTCGCCCACCGCGAAACGCCGGCGCACCCGCGCGGTGCCGGGCACGACGGCGCGCTCCTCGCCGTCGACGACGAGGGTCGCGCCCTCGTGCGCCCATCCGGGAACGCGTACGGCGAGCTCCCACTCGGCGTCGACCGTCTCGGTAACGGTGACGGTGACGGCGCCGTCGTCGGGGTAGGCGGTCTCGACGCTCACCGTGACGTGGCCGTCGCCCACATCTCCGCCGATGGACCCGGTCACGAACTGGTGCAGCTGGAGGCCGTCCGCCGAGGTCGTGGCGACATAGGCCCCCATGGACGAGAATGTGCGGGCGACGTTGGTCGGGCAACACGACACGTCGAACCACGGCGCCCGGAGACTCGACGAGGCCCGGGGGCTCTGCGCGTCGGCCGCCGGCGTCGCGCCGGGGACGCGCTGGTAGAGGGTGTTCGTGTAGAAGAAGGAGGTGCCCTCCACGCCGGGCGAGCCCGCAACCACGTTGTAGAGGGTCCGCTCGATCGCGTCGGCGTACCGCGACTCGCCCGTCGCCAGAAGCAGCCGGAAGTTGACCATAACCGAACCGACGCCCGCGCACGTCTCCGAGTAGGCGCGGTCCGGCGGCAGCTCGAAGTCGAGGCCGAACGACTCGCCCTCGTGATGCGCGCCCATGCCACCCGTCACGTACGTGCGCCGAGCCGTGGTGTTCGCCACCTGCGTCTGGAGAGCGCCGAACAGGTCGGAGTCCCCGGTCTCGACGGCGACGTCGACACCGCCGGCGGCCAGGTACAGCGCCCGGACCGCATGACCGGCCATGACCTCGGTCTCGCGAAGCGGGGTGTCGTCCTGGAAGTACTGGCGACCGAACTCGATGTCCGCCAGCGTCCGGCGCCCGCGGCGCTCAAGGAAGAGCCGCGCCTGCTCGAGGTACTTCGCCTCCCCGGTGTAGCGGGCGAGTTCGGCAAGCGCCACCTCGATCTCGGGATGCCCGCAGACGCCCGGGATGCCGTCCGGCCCGAAGGCCTCACAGACATGGTCGGCCGCGCGGCGCGCGATCTCGACGAACTCGTCCGGGCCGGTCGTCCGGCCGCGGGCGATCGCGGCCTGGATGAGGTGGCCGTAGCAGTAGAGCTCGTGGCCCCACTCGAGGTCGGTGTACCGCGGCGCCTGGCCGGGGCGGCCGAAGTGCGTGTTGAGGTAGCCGTCCGCCTCCTGTACGGGGGCGATCCGGTCGACGATCGCGCGGAACCGCGCATCCATCGCCTCGTCGCCCGTTCGGCCGATCTCCCACGCCATTGCCTCGAGAAGCTTGTAGACGTCGGAGTCGGCGAACTCGCGTCCGGTGCGCGCCTCCGGCAGCCTGCCTTCGCGGGCAGCGTCGAAGTTGGCGACCCAGCCGGCTCGCTCGATCCAGTACTCGCAGTGCTCGATCATTGCCTGGTGGTTGAGCTCCTGCCGGTCGCCCCAGAAGCCGCCGCGGATGCGCACGTCCTGGATGCCCAGCGGGCGCAGTACTCCCACGGTGGGCGCGACGGGCCGCCCGTGGTCGAGGTTGAGTGAGGTGTCGGTCACAGGGCTGTCTCCAGTCATTTCACCGCGCCGAGGGTGAGGCCCTCGCGCAGGAGTCGGTAGGTGCCGGCGAAGAGCACCAGGATCGGGATGGAAGTGAGTACGGCCAGCGCCATCAGGCCCGGCCAGTTGATGCCGAAGGCCGAGACCTGCTGCGCGAGCAGAGCGCTCAGCGGGTACTTGCCCGGCGTGAGCAGGAAGTTCACCGCGTAGAGGAACTCGCCCCACGACAGCAGGAAGACCAGCGTGGCCGCCGTGGCGACGCCGTTGCGCGCCACCGGCAGGACGATCGAGCGGAAGGTGCGCCAGGTGGAGGCGCCGTCGATCGCCGAGGCCTCCTCGAGCGCCTCGGGGACGGCCCGGAAGAACGGCCGCAGCAACAGCACTGCGAACGGGATGAGCAGTGCCGTGTCGGCGAGGATCACTCCGAGCGTCGAGTCGAGCAGTCCCCAGCTGCCGAAGATCTGGAACAGCGGGATGACGTTCGCCGTCTGCGGGACCATCTGCAGGACGATCAGGAGCGCCAGGCAGATGGTTGTGATCCGGCCCCCGACCCGCGCCAGGCCGTAGCCGGCCGGGATCGCGACGAGCAGCGTCAGGATGGTGGTGCCGGCCGCGATGAGGAACGACTGGCCGAGGGCCTCGTATAGGCCGCCGGACTGTAGAACGCTCGCGTACGCGGCAAGGGTCGGCCGGAAGAAGAAGGTGGCCTTGCCCGAGAGGACGTCGCCCGGGTCCTTCAGCGACGTGAGGACGATCCACAGCACGGGGACGCCGTAGATCACGAAAAGCAGCGCGCGCGACAGCACCGCGACGGGGCTGCGCCGGCGGGTCGAGCGCCGCGGCGAAGCCGTACGGGCCGCCGGAGCCGCCGCGGCGCGGGGGTGCGGGGCGCGGGAGTGCGTGGTGGTCATCAGTCCAGCTCCTCCTTGCGCACGCTACGCGCATAGACGACGGCGAGCACGATCACGAACAAGACCGCGATGATCGCGGTCGACGACCCGAGGCCGAAGTCGTAACGGACGAACGCCTGCAGGTAGCCGAGGAACGGCAGGGTGTTGGTGGCCTTGCCGGGGCCGCCGTAGGTCATCACGTAGATGAAGTCGAAGCTCCGGAATGCGTAGACGATTGTCAGCACCGCGAGCACGAGTGTCGTCGGCCGGACCGCCGCCATCATGATGTGACGGATCTCCTGCCACGGGGTGGCGCCGTCGAGCTGCGCGGCCTCGTACACCTCCTCCGGGATTCCCAAGATGGAGGCGCGGTAGACCAGCGCGTTGAAGGGGATGATCGCCCACGAGTTCACCAGCGCCACCGACAGCAGGGCGAACCGGGTGTCGTACAGGAACGGGAACGAGGAGGCGCCGAACAGGTGCAGCACCGAGTTGAACAGTCCGTTGTCGCCGAGCAGGAACTTCCACACGCTGCCGTTGACGACGGGCGGGAGTGCCCAGACGAAGACCATGAGTCCGAGGAGGATGGCGGACCCCTTCGTGTTCGCCCGGAGCGCGACCGCCGCGGCGAACCCGCTGGCCAGTCCCAGGGCGGTCACGATCACGACGAAGACCAGCGTGTTCAGGAGGGCCGCGGGCGTGTCGCCCTGCTGCCAACTCTTGGCGAAGTTGGCGAGGCCGACGAAGGCCCAGTCGGTGTTGAGCGTCGCCGAGGTGACGGCGCTCACGCTCATCCGGACGAGCTGGATCAGCGGGTAGGCCGCGAGCACCGCCAGCACGCCGGCGGCAGGGAGCACGTAGAGGAGGCGCCCGTCGAGCGTGCGCCTCCTCCGTCGTGCGATCGGCGCCGGCGACGAGCTCAGGCGGGTGGTGCGGCGGGGCGATTGTTGTGCCGTTGTCATCGTCGGTACCGGTCGCGTGCTACTTGGCGCTGAGCAGCTGGTCGAGCTGCTGCTTGTACGTCGCCGCCGCGTCGGACGGCGAGGCTGCGCCACCGAGCACCGAACTCCACGCCTGGCCGCCGGCGAGCTGCTGGTTGGCGACGCTCGCCGCGGGGACTGCATTTGCCGGGTAGTTCGCGCCGAGCTTGGCCACGGAATCGGCGAACGGCTTGATCAACGGGTCGCCGGTCACCGCGGAGTCCGATGCGGTGTCGGCGCGGGCGGGAATCGTCCCCGAGTCCTTCACCGCGATCAGCTGACCCTCCTTCGAGTAGTAGGTGGCCTGCAGGTACTTCCAGGCAAGGTCCTGGTTCTTGCTGAACGCGCCGATGCCCTCGCCCTCGCCGCCGAGGTAAACCTTGCCCTTGCTCCCGACCGGGAGCGGTACGACGCCGTAGTTGAACTTGGCCGTCGACTTCGCGGTGCCGATCTGCCAGTTGCCGTTCTCGGCGAACGCGACATCACCGGCGGCGAACTTCTGGAACGGGACCGTCTGGTCCCAGGTGGTCGCCTCCTTCGACAGGTAGCCCTTCGAAACCCAGTCCGACACGCGCGACAGGCCATCGGTGAGTGCCTTCGTCGAGGGCTTGGCGAGGTCGAACCCGGCGGCGG
This sequence comes from Leifsonia sp. L25, assembly GCF_050632895.1. The sequence goes on from NZ_JBODRZ010000003.1 coordinate 1,346,976, forward strand.
TCAGCCACGGGTAGGCCTGCCACTCGCCCTGCGAGTTGGGGAGGCCGGAGAGGGTGATCCCGGACTTGCCTGCCGCCTTCACCTTCGCCATCGCCGCATCCAGCTCGTCGAGCGTGGTCGGCGGCTTCACCCCGGCCGCGTCGAGGATGTCCTTGTTGTACCAGAGGCCCAGCAGGTTGACGTAACCCTGCACGGCGTAGGTCTTGCCCTTCAGCTTGTGGACGACCGAGGACGGGAACTGGCCCTTGTCGGCGAACGACGACCACTTGCTGTCCATCGGGGCCAGTGCGCCGCTGAGCGCGAGGTTGCTGGCGTCGGCGCCGTTGAACACGACGACATCCGGGCCAGTCTTCGCACCAGCCGAGGCGATCAGCTTCTGATCCATCTGGTCGTACGGCACGTAAACGTTCTTGACGGTGACGCTCTTGTTGCTCTTCTCGAACAGGCTGGCGTAATCAGTCATGACCTTCACCTGATTGGGGTCGCTGAAGTAGTGCCAGACCGTCAGCGTGTTCGAGCCGCCGCCCGAGGAGGGCGCGGTCCCACCCGAGCAGCCGGCGAGGAGCAGACCTGCAGCGGCTGCAATCGCGCCCGCGATCAGGCCCAGGCGGGCACGCTGCCCGCGACCGGCGGCCCGGTTTCGTTCTTGGTTGAATGCCATCATTGATCCTTCGTTGGATGTGATTGAGAACGCGTCCTCGAAATTTACCGAAAAGGTTTTCGTGACGAGTTTTGAGCAATCTACATTGCTTTGCGTGCGTCGTCAACCACATATGATGTTCAGACCGAAAGGGTTTCGGGTGCGGGCGGGAGGTCACCGATGAGCGGGACGAACGAGGGCCGAGTGCGCCACCCCACCCTCAGAGATGTGGCGGCTCTCTCGGGAGTGTCCATCGCAACCGCTTCCAAAGCGCTCAACAACCGCGAGCAGGTACACCCTGAGACGCGAGCACGCGTGTTGGAAGCGGCACAACAGATCAAGTTCCGCCCCAACCCGCTCGCGCAGGGCCTGCTCGCCGGCCAGACCGGGACCGTGGGATTGCTCACCGACGACCTCATCGGCCGCTTCAGCATCCCGATCCTCACAGGAGCGGAGGACGCCTTCGGGACAGGCCGGATGTCGGTGTTCCTCTGCGACGCCCGCGGCGACGCGATCCGCATGCAGTACCACCTGCAAGCGCTGCTCAGTCGCCAGGTCGACGGGCTCATCGTGCTGGCCGCCGACACCGACCCGCGGCCCTCCCTCGGCCGCGACCTGCCGGTCCCGGTCATCTACGTCTACGGCCCATCTGAGGACCCCGACGACCTCTCCCTGGTGCCCGACAATGTCGGCGCCGGCGTACTCGCCGCCCAACACCTGATCTCCACCGGCCGTCGCCGGATCGCGCACATCACCGGTGAACGCGGATTCGTCGCTGCCCGTGACCGGGCGGCCGGGATCAGCGAGACCCTGCTCGCCGCGGGCCTCGACCTCGTCGCCGGCGACGCCATCTACGGCAGCTGGTCGGAGGCGTGGGGCCGCACCGCGACGCTCGCCCTCCTGGACCAGCACCCTGAGCTCGACGCCATCATCTGCGGCAACGATCAGATCGCCCGCGGCGCCCTCGACATCCTCCGCGAAAAAGGCATCTCAGTGCCGACCGACGTGGCTGTCATGGGCTTCGACAACTGGGAGATCATCACCACCGAGTCCCGGCCGCAACTCACCTCCGTCGACATGAACCTCGAAGAGCTCGGCCGCCGCGCGGCCCAGCGGCTCTTCGCGGCCATCGACGGCGACACGCAGTCCGGCGTCGAGTCGTTGCCGTGTCGCCTCGTGGTGCGTGCCTCCACAGCACGGGAGGCGTGACCGGGATACTTCGGATTTGCCGCCGTCGACGTTGCAGCCGGGGCCGTACCGGCTGCGGACTGTCTCCGCGACACCGTCGTTCAACCGGCACGGCTGGCGGAAGCGATCAGCCCAGTTCCAGAGCAGTCCAGGAGACGGGCGGGACAGTGATTGTGACCGTGGCGTCCGACGTGATGACGTTCGCGATGTCCGTGAGGCCGACCCGGGTCTGCTCCTCGAGCGTGTTCTTCGCCGAGGTGTCGGCGTCGGACAGAGTCCGTGCGGAGAGCACGGACACTCCGTCGAGTGCGGTCAGGTCGATCGTGACGGTGGCCTCCTCGGTCTGGCTGCGGTTCACCAGGAAGACGGCGGTGCGGCCGGTCGCCTCGTCGTGGGTGGCCACGGCATCGACCAGCGGGACCTCGCCGTAGACCTCGGTGCTGTAGGTGTCGCTGGTCAGCTTCGTCTGGAGGGCCGATCCCTTGGCCAGCCGCGACGTCACGGCGAACGGGAAGAACGTGGTCTGCCGCCATGCCGGGCCGCCCGGCTCGGTCATGATCGGAGCGATCACGTTCACCAACTGGGCGAGGGAAGCGCTCGTCACGCGGTCCGCGTGCTTCAGCAAAGAGATGAGCAAGTTGCCGAACACCACAGCGTCCGCCACCGAGTACGCATCCTCGAGTAGGCGTGGAGCGACGGGCCAGTTGTCGATGCCCTCCACCTTGTCGACGCCGTGATACCGATCGATGTACCAGACGTTCCACTCGTCGAAGGAGATGTTGATCGTCTTGTCACTGCCCTTGACGGCCTTCACATGGTCGGCGGTGGCGACGACCGACTCGATGAAGTGGTCCATGTCAACGGCAGACGCCAGGAAGCTTCCGAGATCGCCATTCTTCTCCTCGTAGTACGCGTGGCACGAGATGTAGTCGACGTCGTCATAGGTGTGGCCGAGGACGACGCGTTCCCACTCTCCGAAGGTCGGCATGTGGGCGCTCGACGACCCACACACGACCAGCTCGAGTGACGGATCCAGCTGACGCATGCCCTTGGCGGTCTGGGACGCGAGCTTGCCGTAGTCGTCGGCGGAGCGGTGACCGAGCTGCCACGGCCCGTCCATCTCGTTGCCGAGACACCACATCGAGACGCCGAACGCGTCGGTGCGGCCGTTCGCGATGCGCTGGTCGCTGAGGGCGGTTCCGGAGGCAATGTTCGTGTACTCGAGCAGGTCGATCGCTTCGAGGGTGCCGCGCGTTCCGAGGTTGACCGCGAGCATCAGCTCGCTCCCTACCTTGTCCAGCCACGACGAGAACTCGTGCAGCCCGACCTCGTTGGTCTCGGTCGAGTGCCATGCCAGGTCCAAGCGCCGCGGTCGGCTCTCCCGCGGACCGACGCTGTCCTCCCAGCGGAAGCCGGAGACGAAGTTGCCGCCGGGGTACCGGATGGTCGAGACGCCGAGTTCCTTCACCAGCTCGATCACGTCCGTGCGGAAGCCCTCGGCGTCGGCCGTCGGATGCCCTGGCTCGTAGATCCCGTCGTAGACGCACCGGCCGAGGTGCTCGACGAACGAGCCGAAGAGTCGCGGGTTGATGGGGCCGACGGTGAAGTACGGGTCGATCGTGAGGCGGGCGGTAACCATGTTCTGCTTTCGAGTGTCGAGGGTGAGTATTGAGATTCGTCTACGGAGCGGTTCAGTGATGTCGGCGGCTACTTGAGGCTGCCGAGTGAGAGACCGCCTTGCCAGTACTTCTGGAGGGTGAGGAAGGCGATGATCAGCGGGATGATCGAGACCAGCGCGCCGACGATGATCAGCCCCCACAGCGAGTGGCCGCCGCCATTGTTGGAGTTCGCGAGTTGCGACCACAGCCCGAGGCCCACCGTGATGGGGAACAGCTTGGAGGTGGAGAGCATCGCCAACGGCAGGAAGTAGTTGTTCCAGGTCCCCACCACCGAAAGCAGCAGGACCGTAATAAGCGCCGGGCGCATCAACGGCAGCGCGACCGTGAAGAACGTGCGGTACTCGCCGGCACCGTCGACGCGCGCCGCGTCCAGCAGCTCATCGGGTACGGCATCCGCCGTGTACACGCGCATCAGGTACACCCCGAACGGACTCAGCAACGAGGGCAGGATGACGGCCCAGACCGTATCGGTGAGTCCGATGGTCGAGAGCAGCACGAAGGTGGGAATCACCAACGCAGTAAGCGGGACCATGACGGATCCGAGCAGCAGAGCGAAAGTGAAGTTGCGGCCCCGGAACTTGTACTTGGCGAACCCATAGCCCGCCAGGACGGCGATTATGGTCGCGCCGACTCCACCGCTGACGGCGTAGAGCACGGAGTTGCCCAGCCACTGCAGGTATTCACCGCCGTTGTACGTGAATAGATCCTGCAGGTTGGCGAAGAGGTTGAAGTCTTTACCGAACCAGAGGGCGCCGGAGCCGGAGAACAGTCCACTCGCATCCTTGGTGCTGGCCACGAAGAGCCACCAGATCGGGATGAGGAAGTAGACGACGAGCACCAGAAGGAAGAGGTGCGCGATCACGTTGCGGCGCGGGCCGCGACGACCGGCGCGCTCGAGAGTGCGCGTACCGCTGACGATCGTGGGAGCTTCCGAGCGGGTGGTGGTCATTTGAGCAGGCTCCCTCGCTTGCGGGTGGCGAACATGAAGATGTAGACCGCGATGAACACGACGATGCCGAGTGCGAACGAGATCGCCGAGGCGTAGTTGAACTGGGCGTACGAGAACGCAAGGTTGAAAGCGTAGATGTTGGGGGTGAAGTCGGGCGTGATCGTGCCGTTCGCTACCGGAGCGAGCACCTGCGGCTCTGTGAAGAACTGCAATGTCCCGATGAGCGCGAACACCAGGATGAGTACGAGGGCCGACGAGACCAGCGGCACCTTGATCCGCAACGCCACTTGCCACGAATTGGCGCCATCGATCTTGGCGGCCTCATAGATGGACGGGTCGATACCCTGCAGCGCAGCAAAGATGATGATCATGTAGTAGCCGGCCCACTGCCAGGTGACCACGTTCAGCAGTCCGTAGAACACGTTGTCCTGGCTGAGCAGGAACGGCGCTTGTGCGTGGAACAGCGAAAAAAGCTGTTGAAGCGGCCCGAAGGTGGGGCTGTAGAGGAAGCCCCACATCAGTGCGCCGATGACAGCTGGAATGGCGTACGGCAGGAAGATCATCAGCCGCGAGAACCTGGCGAGCCGGGTCGTGAGCGCATCCAGTAGGAGGGCGGCGATCAGCGAGACCAGCATCTGCAACGGTATGAGCACGAGCGAAAACCGCACGACGAACCAGACGCCCTTGAGGAACGACGGGTCGGTGAACGCTTTCACGTAGTTGTCGATGCCGGCGAAGGTCGTTCCGGTCGCGAGGCCTTTGGTATAGAGGCTCAGATAGAACGCGTACGCGAGCGGGGCGACGAGGAACACGACGAATACGACGACGAACGGTGCGATGAAGACCCAGCCGGTCCTCCCGCGTCGCGCGAGCATCCGCTCGCTGCCTGACGTGTGCCGACGACTACCGCGACCGCTGGCCGCGCCTCGTTGCGCCGTGGTCGTTGCTGACATGATCTCCCTGCCTCGTTGCTGGTATTACCCGCGGTCGTTCTGGAGCGCCGCGATGCGGCCGGGTCTTTGAAACCCGACCGCATCGGGGACGGACTCACTTGACGGTGAAGCCCTGACTCTTCGCGTACTTGACGATCGTGTTCTGCAGGTCGGTCGCGGCCTGGTCACCCGTCGTCTTGCCGGCGTTGATCTTCACGATTTGCGCTTGGAGTTGGGCATAGTAATAGACGGAGAACGGGCTGTAGTCGAAGCCCTTGTACGCGTTCTCAGCCGGGACGTAGACCTCTTTGTTCGCCTGCTGGCCGTTGAAGAAGTCGACGGGGTTGTTGACGAAAGCATCTGACTTCAGGACGCCCTGGTTCAGCGGGAAGATCGTCTGCGTCTTCCAGCCGTCCGTCAGCGAAGCGTCGTCCGCGTAAAGGCCCTTGGCCACCTCGGCGGCCAGCTTCACGTTGGTGGCCTGCGAGGTGACTGCGAACGTGGATCCGCCCCAGTTGACCGACACGCCGTCTCCGTCGTTCCACTGGGGGAGCGGCGCAACAGCGAACTGTCCCTTTTCAGCACCCTTCCCGACCCCGGCACCCGTCAGGTAACCCGGTGCCCACGCCGCGGAGACGTAGGTGGCATACTTGCCGCCCACGACGCCCGAGATGTAGTCGGTCGTGAACTGGTCCTGAGTTCCGACGAGTCCCTTCTTCACCAGCCCGGCCCAGTAGTTCAGCACATCCTTCGTGGCCTGGTCGTCCAGGTTGATCGAGATGTTCTTCGAGTCAGCCAGGTTGTACGTGAACGGCTTCGCGCCCTTCTGCGCCATGAGGGCCGTGATCGCCGCCGGGACGTTGCTGCCGAGGTCGCCGAAGAGGGGCCCTCCAGCGTCCTTGACCTTCTGCGCGGCCTGCTCGTATTCGGCCCAGGTCTTCGGCGGGGTGATGCCGTACTTGTCGAAGATGTCCTTGCGGTAGATCATCGCCATCGGACCGCCGTCGACGGGGATCGCGTAGACCGATGAGCCCTGCGAGACGTCCTTCCAGGCGCCGGCGCTGAAGTTCTTCTTCACATCGTTCGCGCCATACGGCGCGAGATCGACCAATGCCTTCTGGATCTCGAACCCGGTGAGCTGGTCGGCTTCGAGCATGATGACGTCGGGTGCGCCTTTGCCGGCCGAGATGGCGGTCTGGAACTTGGCATACTCCGGAGCGCCCTGGCCCGCGACGGTCCAGCAGACCTGGACGTCCTTATGCGCCTTGTTGAAGTTGTCGACCACCTTGGCCATGTTGGGGTACCACGCCCAGACCGACACCTGGGGTGCGTCGTTCATCATCTTGTTGCTGCAGTTCGTGAGCTTGGGGTTGCTGGCCTTGTCCGCCGATGCACCTCCTCCGGAGGTGCATCCCGCCAGCGCCACGGCCAGTGCGATAGCGGAGACCGCTGCCGCCAATGCTTTCTTCCTCACTGTGTTCCTTTCGTACTTCTCGTGGACTTCTTCGTCTAACGATGTGAAAGGGGCCGGAAGGTCTCCGAATCCACTTTGATTCACATGGCTCTCTGGTGCGTCGGCCTCACGCCGATGTCTACAACGTTAGAGGTAAACGTTATAGAAGGATGATGCCAAGCCCGAAGGGGCGCTGTCAAGCCTGAAAGGGCACCGTCAAGCGTTGGAGGCGATCCGCGCTCCGACGGAGACCTGCGACCTCACGACTGCGGTCGACTCACGCTGCACGATGCGGAATGACGCCTCGAACTCACGCGGGGGGATTGTGCTGTCGCGGCCGGCGATGCGCTCCACGAGCACACGGACGGCCGTCTGGGCGATCTCCTCGCGACCCGGGTCCACCGTCGAGAGCGACGGCAGGGAGTAGCGCGTCTCATCGATATCGTCGAATCCGATCACCGAGACATCCTCCGGAACCCGAATGCCGCTCTCCTGCAGCACACGGACCGCGCCGAGCGCAATCGAATCATTGAAGGCGACCACCCCGTCGAAGGTGCGGCCGGACGCCAGCGCCGCGCGCATCGCTTCCGCTCCGTCACTTCGATGCCAGTTGCCGACATTGACGACGAGTTCGTCGCTGTACGGGAGGCCGGCAGCAGCGAGCGCCTCCTTATAGCCTGCCAGGCGCAGGCCGGCCGAGCCGATCACTTCGTTTTCGTGCGCGCCGAAGGCGAGAATCCGCCGGTGCCCCAGGCCGATCAGATGCTCCGTCGCAGCTCGAGAGGCGGCGACGTTCTGCATGGTGACGTGATCGGCGGGACCGTTGAAGATGCGCTCGCCCAGCAGCACGAGCGGAGTCGGGATCTCGAGCAGTGGCGCATCCTCCTGCCCGAGAGCCAGGACGCTGAACAGGATCCCGTCCACCATTCGCATCCGCGGGCCATGAAGGACCTCGAGTTCGCGTTCTCTGATGCCGGCACTCTGCTGAATCATGACGACGAGGTCATGCTCGGCCGCCGCCTCCATCACGGCGTCGGCGAGTTCGGCGAAGTACGCGTTCTTCAGGTCCGGAATGATCAGACTGATGGCACCGGTGCGGCCCGACCGGAGGCCGCGCGCCGACAGATTCGGCTGGTAGCCGAGCTCGTCGATCGCTGCCAGGACGCGCGCCCGGGTGGCCTCGCGGATGTACGGGTAGTCGTTGATGACGTTGGAGACCGTCTTGATCGAGACGCCCGCCGCCTGCGCTACGTGATGCAACGTTACCGCCACAAAAGCCCCCATCGTCTCGCCGGCCCCCGGATGGCGCCGCTTGGTATGCAGACTACAAGGATGTAGAGCCGAAATAGTCATCCTGTTGGCAAGTCTTCTACATCGTAGTAAAGTCCGACTGCCCGGTGCCGGGCCAGAGGCACACGACTTCCGATGAGGGAAGCAGACGCGAGGAGGCGGCCCGTGACACGAAGCGGCATGATGCGGCGATGGGCGTGGGTGGCGGTCACCGCCGCCGCTCTCACCAGCGCGGTGGTGAGCTCGCTCCCCGCGGCGGCAAGCGCACCGCCGTCGCGATCGGAGGTCCGGCCGACGGATCCGATCGCCCACGACCCGACGATGGTGGAGGAGAACGGGTGGTACTACGTGGCGATCACCGGGGACGCCGGATCGCCACACACTTTCCTCCCGCTGAAGCGTTCACGCGACCTCGTGCACTGGCAGGAGCTCGCCCCGGTCTTCGCCACGCTGCCGTCGTGGATCGTCCCCGCTTTGGGAATCGATCCCGCCGCCGCCCCCAAAGACCTGTGGGCTCCGGATCTCAGCTACTCGCACGGCGAGTGGCGGCTCTACTACGCGGTCAGCCAGTTCGGTAAGAACACGTCCGTCATCGGTCTGGCGACCACGAAAACCCTCGACCCCACAAGCCCCGGCTATGGCTGGCACGACCGCGGTCTGGTACTCACGTCCACCGACTATCGGGCCCCCGACGGCGACTCCTTCAACGCCCTCGACCCGAACATTGTGACCGAGCCGGATGGGCAGACCTGGCTCTCCTACGGGTCCTTCTTCTCGGGGATCTATCTGCACAGGATCGACGCGACCGGCAAGATCCCGAGCGGCGATGTCGCGGTCCACATCTCGGAACGGGCAGCTCCGGACGCGGAAGAGAACTCCTCGATCGTGTATCACGGCGGCTACTACTACCTGTTCCTGTCGTTCGGCTACTGCTGCAGGTCCGTCGAAAGCGACTACCGCACGGTCGTCGGCCGTTCGACGTCCGTCACCGGCCCGTACGTGGACGAGGCCGGTGTACCGATGCTGAACGACAAGGGCGGCACGGAGGTTATGCGCGGCTACAACGAGTTCGTCGGTGCCGGCGGCGCGGATGTCCTGCTGGGTGCGCACGGCCAGGACTATGTGGTGAACCACTACTACGATGCGACGGACTCGGGCACGCCGCGACTCAACGTGCGCCGACTGAGCTGGGATGCTGCCGGCTGGCCGGTGGTGGGAGATCCCATCAACCCCAGCCGTACCGCCGGTCACGGAGACGCGTACGTGAAGATCCAGCCGCGCGGTGCGACCACGGTCGTAGAGAACGTCGGATGTGGTTACGAGGCTGCGAACGTCGCCCTTGGAACCGATTCAGGCACTCTCTGCCAGGAGTGGCAGCTGAGCTACAGAAGAAACGGGTGGCGCATCCAGAACCGGTTCAGTAACGATGTCGCAGAGAACGCTGCCTGCAACAACGTCGACGGCGGCAACGTCGCCCAATGGGGCTGGCTGGGATTCCTCCCGAGCAACGACTGCCAGCGCTGGTCCTTCAGCGGCGCTCCGGACGGCTACAGCACGATCTCGACCATCCAGCCGGGTGGTCGGTCGTGGACGGCCGAGGGACCCGCGTCGACGCCGGGAACCAACATCGCGGTCGATGCGCCGACCGGCTACGCCGGCCAGCAGTTCCGCTTCCAGCCGGTCGGCTCCGTGCTGCTCGGGAACGCCGGGGACGAGACGACGACGCTAGGAATCGCCGGTGATCGCGTCGTCTTCCAACCGCGGTCCGAACAGCGAGCACAAGAGTGGCAGTTCGTGGAGATCGGGAGCACAGCGACCTACCGCATCGTTTCCACCTCGAACGGGAAACTGCTCGGGGCAGACCTCCGTGGCCTCGACGCGACGTACGGCCACCGGACGCCGTCCGCTGCTCAGACGTGGACGCTCGCTCCCGGCAGCGACGGAACCTGGACCCTGGCGAACGGCATCACCGGTCAGAAGGTGAGGTTGCTGCTGCCGTGAAGGCGCGCGCACCTGGAGGTGCCCCGAACAGCGAGGAGCGGAGGGCTTGTTGCGCGGCGTAGGTATTCGTGCGCGAATTTGCCGATCTCGAGATCTGCAACGACATATCGGACTTTCTCTGCGTGGAAGAAGTGCAGACTCACCAAGAAGTCGTCACCGTTGATGTCGAACGAGGGTTCGGCGCGGCATGGGGGCGGGCGCCGGATGCAATCGCGACACCGGGCCGCGGTGGTGGCGCAGAACCACCGCGACCCGCCCGCGCTTATCCGGCAGAGGTTGTCAAGAACGACAGCGGCACCTTCTGGAAGTACAGTCCTGTGTTCTGCAGCTCCCACAGCAGGCCGATGCTCCCATCCGGAAGCACCGTGAGGCTGTTGTAGGCGTACCCTGCAGCACGGATCGTCCTGTTGTAGGTGAACGTGCTTCCGCCGTCGGTGCTGAGCCGGAGGACACCGTTGTTCCGGTTAGGTCCCGTGGCGTTGGCGAAGAGCACGCGGTCCTTCCCATCGCCAAGCGAGGGGTAATGGAACGACGCGGTCTGACAGAAGACGTCGGTCAGCTGGCTGTTGTATGCCACTTGCGACCAGGTCGCCCCGCCGTCCGAACTCGTCGCGGTCGCGACCTTGCCCGTCCCCGAGCTGTTTCGCATGTACATCAGGATGTCGCCGTTCGCCTTCTGGATGATCGACGGCTCGTGAAGACTTGCGCTGGAGGTTGTCACCGTCTGCGACTGGATGGTCGTTCCGTTGAAGACGCGCCCGTCGTTCGGTGAGGCACCGCGCTGCCAGGTGGACCCGTGGTCGTCGCTGTAGACCGTGGCGGACGAGTACACGCCGGAACCGTTGCTGTAGTAGACGGGGAACTCGAGACGCCCGTTCGACAACTGGATCCCGTTCCCCGGCCCGGTTCCCAGGAACTTCATCCACGACGCCTTGACCGACGCATTGATGTGGACGGGCTGGGACCACGTCGCGCCATCATCGTCACTATGCATGACGACGAGGTAGGAGGTGCCGAACTCGGAGAGGCTCTGGTTCGGGTCCACGCCATTCTTCAGGTAGATGTTGCCGGCCGCAGCGCCTGAATTGGTCACGTTGCCCGTGGCCAGGTCGACGACGTAGTTCGTCGGCATCCCGGTCGAGTCGTAGACCGAGCCGTCGGAATGGAGCGCGTATGTAGCGCCAGTGGCATAGTTCACGAGCACGCGGTTGCCCGACGCGTCGAACCCGGTACCGGCTTGATTGTTCGGCTGACCCCAACCGCCGGGGAAGTGGTCGACCATCAGGAAGATGCGGCCCGTCGAGGAGTCCTGGACCATGGCCGAGTCGATCGCGCTGGCGCCGTTGGAGCCGGTCCCCGGGTAGTCGAGGATTGTCGCGCCAGTGGACCAGTTGGCGCCCCCGTCCGTGCTGCGCCGGATGGCGGTGTTGATGTCGTTCGGGGCGTCGCTCGCAGAGCTCTCCCGTTGATCGGCCGATGCGAGCAGAGTCCCTGCCGAGGTCGTCAGGAGCGCGGGGATCCGGTAGTTGGCCGATCCTGCGTAGCCGTTGTCGTAGAGGGCTTGGAAGGTAGCGGGCGTCGCACCGGCGAGGTTCTTCGCCTGGCTGTCCGAGAGCGCGGTCGAGTAGACGTTCACCCAGTTGATCGTCCCCCCGAAGTACCACTGGCCTCCACCGTTGTCCACGTTCCTGCCGACCCACATGCCGTTGAGGCCGCTCACTGCGGAGAAGAACGAGGTCGATGTCGAGCCGGCGACCCGATAGCCGTCCGCGTAGATCGTTGTTCCGCCGGATCCCGCCGAGACGACGACGGTGTGTGTGGCGCCGTCGTTGAACCGCCCGGGCGCCGTGAGCTGCGTGCTGTATGTCCCGTTCGACCGGTCCTCGAAGTAGAGTGCGCCGTTGTTCAGGCTGACTGTGATGTTGCTCGACGGGTTGGTCGTGTCCGAGGCGCTGAGGATCGCGCTGGCCGCCGATGTGCTGGTGCTGGAGAACGACGCGGCGATGCTTCCGGCGGCGAGGGACGAGGCGGTTCCCAGGTCGGCTGTCTTGTCGACGTAGGTGCTGCTGCCGTTGAACGACTGGGCGACGGGATAGGAGAGCAGCGCATCCGGTGCTGGGCTCAGTGCGACCACGTCCGCGGCTGCGAGGGCTGACGAGTAGACCTTCACCGATCCGATGGTGCCGGTGAAGTACCACTGGCCGCCACCGTTGTCGGCGTTGCGGCCGATCCACATACCGTTCAACCCGCTCACCGTGCTGAAGAATGCGGTGGACGTTCCGGCGAAGACCTGGTAGCCGTCGGCGTAGATCCGGGTGCCATCCGACCCAACCGTGACCGCCGCAGTGTGCCATGCGCCGTCGTTGAACGACGCCGCAGAGGACGGATCGTCGACGGTCGGATAGGTGAGGTTGGTTGCGAAGTTGTTCGAGGTCGCGTTGTTCTGCCTGACCTCGAAGTGCAGCTTCCCGCTGTTGACGGACAGGGTGAGGTTGCTGGAGGGCAGGGTCGTGTTCGAAGCGCTCAGAAGCGTCATCGCGCTCCCGGTGCTCGTGGTTTTGAAGCGGACGACAATGGTTCCTGTGCTCAGTCCGCTCACTGCAGAGAGGTCACTGGTGTGGTCGGTGTAGGTGGACCCGGTGTATGTGACGCTCGTCGAGTCGTCGAGCACTGGTGTCGGCGGTGTCGCCAACGCGGGCGACGGGGCGGCGAGTATGGTCGCGGCGGCGATGGTGCCTGCGACGAGGAGGGACAGCGATCGAGAGTGTTTCATCAGCGGACCTGCTTTCGTCTTCGAACGGTTGCGTGATGGTGCGATCGGGTTGCCGACTCACAAGGTGAACCGGCTGAGTAGGATGGAGTACCGGGACATCCCAGGTGGGATGTCTAGGAGGCGGACTGCGCGGCATCGTCACCTCCGCTCAGTTCAGCTCTGCCGGCCCAGCGCCGCGAGGTGCTCGCGGATGCCCCGGAAGTGTGCGTTCAACCGCTCCGCCGTCAGCACTTTGTCACCGCTTCGTACCGCGTCCAGGATGAGGCGGTGCGCGTGCGCGTTCTCGATGAGGCCGTGCTGTTCGACACCGGCCTCCTCGTGGATCTGGCGGTAGACGTTCCAGAAGACCTCGAGCAGGTTCGACAACAGCTCGTTGTGCAGCGGGACGTAGAGCAGCCGGTGGAAGTCCTGGTCCTCGTCGATGAACTGCCTGCCCTGGGCGGCGAGCCCCTCCATCGCCTCGACGCGGCTCTCCAGAGCGAGGAGGTCGCGCTCCGTCATCGCGTCGATCGCCAGGCCGATGAGCCCGGACTCCAGCGCCTGGCGCACGTCGACGAGCTCGAGCGCTTCGGCGCCTCCGTGACGCAGCGAGAGTCGACCCCGGAAGGCGAGGCTGGCGCCGAGCGACTCGAAACTGGTCGCAGCGACGAAGGTGCCGAAGCCGTGGCGGATCTCCACCACGCCGAGCGCCTGCAGCACCTTGAGAGCCTCGCGCACGGTGTTTCGGCCGACGCCGAGCGCGGTGCACAGCTCGGTCTCCGTCGGCATCGGATCGCCGACGTCGAGGTTCCGGCTGAGGATCAGATCCATGATGTCGTTCTGGAGGGTGCGCATCCGCTCCTGCGCCCCGAATCGGGCCAGTCTCGTCGCAGTCAGTTCGGTGGTCACCGTTCCCCCTCTAGATTCGTGTCGTTGTTCAATGTAACGGGTCGCCCGCTGCGGGCCGCGGCATAGCACGCCTCGGTCACCGCGAGGCTCGCGCGCGCGTCGCTCAGGCTGTAGCGCGGCTTGCGCCCGGCGGCGAGCGCTCCGATCAGCTCGTCGAGGAACCGTTCGACGGCTATGACCGAGCTCGGGCCGCCGACGGGTCGCGCCGTCTGTTTGCCGTCTGTTCCGAACACGGAGATCGCCGGCTTGTCGTCGTCGGCGATCGCGTGCCCGTGCGACCCGAGCAGTCTGATGGAGGAGGACACCGGCCCGTGCCCGGGAGCGGCCGCGACACGGCCCAAGGTCACCGTCGCGGTGACGCCGTTCTCGAGCAGCAGGGAGACGACCGCGGCGTCCTCGACGCCCGTTCGGCGGTGCGCCTCCTGGAACAGCGTCGCGGTCTCGGCATACACCTCGACCACCTCCAGACCGGTCAGGTACCGGATGTAGTCCACCGGGTAGAGGAGGAAGTTCAGCAGCTCGCCGCCGCCGGAAAGCGCCGGATCCGTTACGAGCTCCGGCCGCTCCACGGACGTCGAGAAGTGGGCACCCGAAGCGAACCACTCGACGTCGACGTGGAGCGGCAGGCCCAGGTGGCCCGCATCGACCCAACTGCGCAGCCGCTCGACTGCGGGCGAGCGGAGCCGGTTCACCACGGAGACCGTGCGGCTGGAGCGCGCCTGCGCTGCGAGGATGCGGTCGGTCTCCGCGACGGTCACGGCGACCGGCTTGTCCACGAGGACGTCGGCCCCGGCCTCCAGTGCCGCGATCGCCAGCTCCGCGTGGCGGGTGGGCTCGCTGCACACCACGACGAGGTCGCATGTACCGGGCGCGAGCAGCTCTGCGACACCGAGGAACGGCAGGCCGTTGCGGTAGGCGGCCTCCCGCGAGTCGGCGAGCATCCAGTCGGGCGCGGACTCGGCCTCGGCGACGCCCACGACCGAGGTCCGCGGATCGGCGAGGAAGGTCGGCAAGTAGGACTCAACGTGCCGGACCGCCGAGAGGAAGCCGACCCGGATCATGCGGACACCTCCGAACGAACGTCGATCGGGCGGCCGGTGTCGAGCGAGCGCTGGGCCGCAATGGCCGCCGCGAGCGCCGCGCGCACCTCACCCGTCCGCACGATCGGCTCGGCGCCGCCGACGACGTCGATCCAGTGCGCGAGCTGACGCCCCATCGCGTTCTCGACCGACGGCAGCGGGATCGCCGCACCCGCTGAGTGCAGGACGGGATCGTCGTCGGTGGAATGGGCGACCGTGCCGGCCGTGCCCGCAACGACGATGCGGCGGAACATGTCGCGCGGCTGGGCGAGCGCGTAGGAGATCTCGAGCGTGGCGAGCGCGTCGTCCGCGAAGCGGACGAGCAGCTGGAACGAGTCGTGCACGGGCATCCCCGCTGCGAAGCTCGGGAAAGACCGGGCGAATACGCGCACCGGCGCCGCGCCGAGAAGCCAGGTCGCGACGTCCAGGAGGTGGGAGCCATTGTGGACAGGATGCCCTCCCGACTTCGCCCGGTCGAGCTGCCAGCCGCGCCAGCCTCCAGGCCAGACGTAGCCGGTGTACCAGCTGACGTGGGCGAGGCGCGGGCGTCCGACCGCGCCGTCGCCGATCGCGGCGGCGAGCGCGGCGACGGCTGGCTGGAACCGCACGGTCTGGCCGACCATGAGGGTCGTCCCCGACTCTTCGGTGGCGCGCACCATGGCGTCGAAGTCGGCCAGTGTGAGGGCCGCGGGCTTCTCGACGTGGACGTGCTTCCCCGCCTCGCCGGCGGCGATCGTGAACGGCGCGTGTGCGGGCGTCGCGTTGCAGACGTCGACGGCGACGACGGTCGGGTCCGCGAGGATGCGGGTGTAGTCGTCCGTCGCTACGGCGCCGGGCGCGAGCGCAGCGACTCGGCGCGCGCGGTCGAGGTCGGACCCGTGCACGTACGCCACCTCCACGCCAGGGAGGGCTGCCAGCGCGCGCACGTGGTCCCCGGCGATCACTCCGGAACCCGCGACCGCCACGCGCGTCATCGCGCGGCCTCCGACGCGAGCGCGTTCGCCCGGATGCCCACCAGGGCCGCGGTTGCCGGGTGCTCGGTGAGCGTGGTGGAGGTGCCGCGAACCGCAGCCGACACCTCGTCGAGTTCGCAGGCGACTGCCGTCCGCATCCAGAGGGGGCCCGGTCCGCCGGTGTTGTACGACTGGCGAGCGGTCGCCGACTCCCGCAGCGACTCGTCGGAGGCCGCGTCGTCGAAGACGCCGGTCACCTCCAGGATCGCGCCGTCCACGAAGCGGGTGATCGTTCCGGCCCGGAAGTCAGCCTCGACGCTCGCCTCCGTGCCGGAGATGCGGAACCACCACTCCGCACGGTGGGCGGACGTGGACACACTGTGCCGCCCAAGCGCTCCCGACGGCGTCCTCAGCTCTGTGACGATGTCGCTGTCCACCACGTTCTCGCCGTGGGCGACTGGTGCGCCGGTCATGCCGACGACCTCCGCCGGCTCGCCGAGCGCCCACACGACCAGGTCGAGTTCGTGAATCTCGTGCAGCAGCTCCCCGCCGCTGCGGCGCCGGTCGAGCTTCCACCAGTCCCCCGGATCGTCAGGCAGGTGCACGACGCGTCTGCGGGCTCCGGCGGCCTCGATGATCTCGCCGAGCTCGCCGCGGTGGGCCTGCGCAACCATCCGGCGCACGCCGGGGAGAGACCGCATGACGTGGCCGACGATCAGCCGACCGCGGGCTCCGCGCGCGGCGGCGAGGATGGAGCCGACCGAGTCCTCGTCGATGCCGAGAGGCTTCTCGACGAAGACGTGCTTGCCGGCAAGCAGTGCGGCGACCGCCGGCTCCGCGTGCAGGTGGTTGGGGGTGGCGACGACGACCAGGTCCACGGCGTCGTCGTCCACGAGCTCGGAGAAACTCGCGTACGGGCGCGCGTCATGGGCCTCGGCGAGGCGCCGGGCGGCGTCCGGCACGGCGTCGGCCACCGCGGCGACGACGAACGACTCGTGACCGGCGCACGCGCTTGCGATCATGGTTCCGAAGAAGCCGGCGCCGACGACCCCGACCCGGACGGGGCCGCTCATGCAGCGCCTCCGATGGTCGCTTCCTGCGGCGCGCCCACCGGGTGATAGCAGCGCGCGGTGTGCAAGGGGACGGTCTGGAACCGCGTTACCGGAGGCATCTCGGTTGCACACTGCGCCGACGCCTTCCAGCAACGGGTGCGGAACGGGCATCCTGACGGTGGATGGACTGCGGAGGGCACCGGCCCCTCCAGCGTGATCGGCTCGACGTCCTCGACCAGGCTCGGCGTCGCGGAGAGTAGCGCCTCCGTGTACGGGTGGCGCACCTCGCCGGGGACCGCCGCTGCAGGCGCGACCTCCACGATGCGCCCGAGGTACATGGTGACGATCCGGTCGCTCATCCTGCGCACGGTCTGGATGTCGTGCGAGATGAAGATCATCGCCAGCTCGAACTCCGCCTTGAGCTCCAGCAGCAGGTTGAGGATCTGCGCCCGCACGGAGACGTCCAGAGCGCTGGTCGGCTCGTCCGCGACCAGGACAGAGGGCTGAAGCGCGAGCGCCCGGGCGATGGCGACGCGCTGCCGCTGGCCTCCGGAGAGCTGCGCGGGCAGGGCGTCGGCCGCGCTCGAGGGGAGGCCGACGAGGTCCATCAGCTCCGCGACACGCGCGGTCCGCTGCTTCGCGTCTCCGATGCCGTGCACGGTTAGCGGATCGCGCAGGATGCTCTTCACGGGCATCCTGCGGTTGAGAGCGGTGGACGGATCCTGGAAGACCATGCCGACGTTCCTGCCGAACTTCGTGCGTCTGGCCGACGTCGACATCGTCCAGAGCGACTCGCCGTGGAAGAGGACTTCACCGGACGTCGGCTGCTGCAGTCCCACGATCGCCTTGGCCAACGTCGACTTGCCGCAGCCTGATTCCCCTACGATCCCGACGGTCTCTCCAGCGCTCACGGCGAGGTCGGCGCCGGTGAGCGCGTAGACGGTGTCCTTGGCGAAGAGCTTCTCGCCGTTGATGCGGTGCTGCACGTGGACGTCGCGCAATTCGAGGATCGGTTCGCTCATGCCGGCACCTCCTTTCGTTCGAGCTGCCCGGCCACCCGGGCGGGATGGTGGCAGGCCACCTCGTGGACGAGCACGGGTCCCTCGAGCTGAGGGTCCTCGCGCCGGCAGATCGCGGTGGCGGCCGGGCATCTGTCTGCAAACCGGCAGCCGGCGGGGAACCCGGCCGGCGACGGCACGACACCCTTGATCTGCGTGAGCTCGGCGTCGCCCGATTCGAGAGACAGCACGGCCGAGAGCAGCCCGCGCGTGTAGTGGTGGGCCGGTGCGCCGACGACTTCATGGATCTCTCCGGTCTCCGCGACCTGGCCTCCGTACATGACGACGACCCGGTCCACGATGTCGGAGACGAGGGCGAGGTCGTGCGACACCAGGATGAGCGCGAAGCCGAGCTCCTCCTTCAGCCGGAGCAGGAGCTTCATCACCTGCGCCTGCACCGTCACATCGAGTGCGGTGGTGGGCTCGTCCGCAACGATCAGCTTGGGGTCCCGGGAGAGCGCCATCGCGATGAGGACACGCTGCCGCTGGCCGCCGGAGAGCTCGTGCGGGTAAGCCTTCAGCGTGCGGCTCGGGTCCAGGTTGACCAGCCCGAGCAGCTCAGCGGGCGTCCGGTGGCCGCCTCGGCGGGTGAGCTGGGTGAGCTGCTGCTTGATGGTCATCGCCGGGTTGAGGGAGCTGAGGGCGTCCTGGTAGATCATCGACATCCCGCGACCCATGAGCGCCCGGCGGTCGCGCGGCTTCATGCCGATCAGCTCGCGAGAGTCGAAGCGGATGCTCCCGCCGACCTGGGCTCCGCGCGGCTCGAGTCCCATGACCGCCAGGCTGGTGAGCGACTTGCCGCAGCCGGACTCGCCGATCAGCCCCAGGACCTCGCCGGGCCGCACGTCGAACGAGACGCCGTCGACGACGTTCACCCCGTTGTGCCGGTCGGCGAACGAGATGGTGAGCCCGTCGACCGAGAGCATGGGAGCGATGTCCGGGATGGGCCGGACCCGGCGGCGGATCCGCTCCCCGCCTGACGCAGGCCGGTGATCTCGGAAACGGCATGCTCGCCGCGGTCGACGTCCTCGGCCTCCGCCGTCACAGCTTGGGCGGCGGCCTTCGTCGCCTTCGCCGAGGGGGCTGCGATCGCGTCGGTGAGCCCCTCCGCGAGCACGTTGAGGCAGAGGACGGTGGCGAAGATCACCAGGCCTGGGAAGAGCGTTGCCCACCAGCCTCCGGTCAGCAGCAGGTTCTTGCCGTCCGCGATGACGCTTCCCCACGACGGGTTCGGTGGCTGGACGCCGGCGCCGATGAACGACAGCGACGCCTCGAAGACGATGGCGTCGGCGACCATCACCGTGGAGAAGACCAGGATCGGCGCGGCGATGTTGACCGCGACGTGCCGGGTCACGAGGAAGAACCGCTTGGCGCCGATGATGCGCTCCGCCGCGATGTAGTCCTCGCCGTACTGAGACTGGACGTTGGCGCGCACGATCCGAGCGATGGACGGCATGTAGAGGAAGCCGATGGCCAGGATGAGGACGAAGACGTCCCGTCCGAAGACCGCGACCAGGACGGCGGCCAGGGCGATGCCCGGGAACGCCATGATGACGTCCAGTACCCGCATGATCGTCTCATCGACGCCGCGGCGGCTTGTCGCTGCGAAGGCTCCGACTACCGCGCCGGCGATGAGGGCCAGTGCCGTCGCGCCGAGGCCGATCGCGAGTGACCAGCGACCGCCGTAGAGGAGCCGACTGAATATGTCGCGGCCCTGGCTGTCGAGCCCGAAGATGTGGGCGGCGCTCGGCGCCTTGTCGGCGGCGACGGACTGCATGTTGGGGTCGTACGGCGTGAGCAGAGGCGCGAGGATCACTGCCAGCACGATCACGGTCAGCACGGCGATGGCGATCCAGGCGCCGAGGGTGAGGCGGCCGAGGCGGAGGCCGGGCCGGGAGAGTCGTTCGGAGAGTTTGGTGCGCATCAGTGGCTCGTTCGCAGTCTCGGGTTGGCGAGCAGGGAGAGGATGTCGACGATCAGGTTGATCACGACGAAGCCCAGGGCGATGGTGAGGACGACGCCCTGGACGATAGCCGGCTCGTTGTTCTTGACGGCCTCGATCATGAGCTGACCCATACCGGGGAGATTGAACATCTGCTCGATGACCACAGCGCCGCCGAGCAGGTACCCGATCCGCAGCCCGAGCACGTTGAGCGGGTTGATGAGCGCGTTGCGCATTACGTTCCGCCCGACGACGACGAACGGAGGGAGACCGCCGCCACGGGCGGTGCGCACGTAGTCTCTGTCGAGCTCCTCCACCATCGACGTGCGCACGATGCGGGTCATCTGAGCCGAGAGCGGCAGCGCCAGGGCCAGGGCGGGCAGCGTCATCGTCATCAGCCAGCCGTAGATCGAGTCGTTCGGGTTGACGTAGCGGGACGACGGGAAGATCGGAATGTTGATCGAGAACCACTGGACGAGGAGGAGCGCGACCCAGAAGGAGGGGCGGCGACTCCGCCGAGGGTGAGCACGCGGATCGTCTGGTCCGGCCAGCGGTCCCGGAACACCGCCGAGATCGTCCCGAGGGTGAACGAGATCACGATGGCGATGATCAGACCGAGGAAGGTGAGCTGGAGCGTGAGCGGCAGCGCGGTGGCGATGAGCGTCGTGACGTCCTGGCCGGTCGCGAGGCTCTTGCCCAGATGACCGGTGAGGATCATCCCGAGGAACGCGAAGTACTTGACGATGAAGGGCTGGTCCAGCCCGTGCTCGTGCCGGAACTGCGCGAGCTGGTCCGGGCTCACCGGCGCATCGGCGAAGACCGCGACGGCGGGGTCGGTGGAGGAGAACTGCATCACGGTGAAGACGAACAGCACGATGCCCAGTAGCAGCGGGATCAGTGTCAGCAGTCGTCTGCCGATCATTCTGAGGACGACGGTCACGGTGGTTCCTATCGGGTAATGCCGGCCGGGGCGCTGTCAGACGCACCCCGGCCGGCGGGTGCTCAGCCCTTCAGCTGCGCGTTCATCATGTAGACACCGGGGATGTTGAGCGCCTGCACGCCGCTCAGCTTCTTGGCGTCCCATGCGGTGGAGAGCTGCATGTGCATGACCGGGTAGATGACGCCCTGGTCTGCGATCATGTTCAGCGCCTTCTTCATGTCGGCGTCGGTGGTCTTCGTCGAGTCCGACTGTTCGGCGGCGGTGAGGACCTTGTCGAGCGCCGCGTACTCGGGCGTCTGACCCCACTTGTTCCAGAGCATGAAGGTGTTGGTGTTGGAGTAGAACCAGCGCACGTTGAGGTCCGCGTCCGTCCCGAACTGGTTGGGGTTGCCCGAGAAGGTCAGCACGTCGGCCGGGTCGCCCTGCGCCACCTTGGTGTTGAAGGTGGCAGTCTCCACGACGTCGAGGTTCGTCTTGACGCCGATGGCCTCCCAGTCCTGCTTGATGGCGTTCACGGCGACGGTGGTCCAGGAGATGTTCGTCGAGAGCAGCGTGAGGCTGAGGTTGGTGACGCCGGCCTCCTGCAGCAGCTTCTTGGCCTCGGTCGGGTTGTAGTCGTACTGCGTGGTCGCCTTCGAGTAGTACGGGCTCGACTCCTGGAGGAAGCTCGTGGCGGGGGTGCCCTTGCCGGCGATCGAGACGTCGATCAGCTTCTTGGTGTCGATGGCCATCCGCAGCGCCTGACGGACCCGTTTGTCGTTGAACGGAGCCTTGCTGGTGTTGAAAGCCAGGCCCAGCAGGTTCATGCTGTCGGCGCCGTCCACTTTCAGTCCCTTGCCCTGGAGGCTGGCGATCGAGTCCTGCGGGATGTTGTCGGAGATCTGCACGCCGGAGACGCCGGAGGTCAGCAGGCTGGTGCGGGCGGCCGCGTCGACCGAGACGTTCCACTGCATCGAGTCGATCTTCGGGTGCAGCGGGCCGTTGTAGTCCTTGTTCAGCACGAATGAGGTGAACGACGTCGGCTCGGTGGCCTTGATCTCGAACGGGCCGGAGCCGAGCTGGTTCTTCGCGTCGGCGTAGAAGGAGTCCGGCTGTCCCTCGAAGATGTGCTTCGGCATGATCTTCAGGATCGAGAAGCGGTTGATCGCGTAGGGGAACGCGTTCTTGAAGTCGAGCTTCACGGTGTGCGCGTCGACCTTGACGGCATCCTTGAGCCAGCTCGAGAAGAAGGCCGTGGTAATCACGGGCTTCTGCGTGTTGAGTACCCGGTCGACGGAGAAGACGACGTCGTCGGCGGTGACCGGCTTGCCGTCGCTCCACTTGGCCCCGGACCGGAGCTTGAAGGTCCAGGACAGCGCCTTGGTGTCCTTCGGCATGTCGGCGGCGAGCGCGGCGTACGGCTTGCGGTCGATGGGCGAGGAGTCCCAGAGTGCTTCGTAGATGTGGTTCTCGGCGGACATCGCGAACGCGGAGCCGGTGTTCAGGGGGTCCCACGAGCTGTTGTTGTTATAGCCGATCGCGACCTCGACGTGGCCCTTCGCGGCGGCGCCGCCGACCGAGGTGCTCGACTGCGGTCCGGAGCAGGCCGCGACGAGCCCGACGGTGGCCACCGCGGCGACGAGACCGGCGAGGCGCTTGAGCGTTCGTGCTCGGGAACCCGGCAACTTCGTTGTTTCCACTGCTGTTCCTTTCGGGAATGTGCTGGGGGAGAAGAAGGACCCACATAGGACGTCCCACCTCTTGGAAACAAGACCGTAGATCACCTCCGACCACTTCGTCAATAGCGATTTTCCGATTGGGCGACCGACCCCATTGACTCGTTCCGCCAGCTTTGCAATACTCTCATGGCATCAAGACATCCCACGTCCTATCACCCGTGGGCTCAAAGGAGAATCGTGACGAACGCCGCCATCGCACCGCACCCGACCCTGGGCTCGGACGCCGACACCTCCCGTTTCCGCGGGATCATCCCGCCGGTCATCACACCGCGAACCGAGAGCGGACTGATCGACCGGGAGTCGCTCCAGCGCGTGACCTCGCACCTCCTCGATGGCGGCGTCGACGGGCTGTTCATCCTCGGGTCCTCCGGCGAGGTCCCTTATCTCACTCAGGAGGAGCGCGATCTCGTCACCACCACCGTCATCGAGGCGAGCGACGGACGGGTGCCGGTCCTGGCCGGAGCGAACGAGCAGACCACCGCACGCGTGGTGGCCGAGGCCGAGCGTCTCGCCGATCTGGGCGTCGATGCGCTGGTGGTGACGTCGCCGTTCTACGCGCTGTCCAACCAGGCAGAGGTCGGCCAGCACTTCCGGACGGTCCGCGAGCGCGTCGACCTGCCGCTCTTCGCCTATGACGTCCCCGTGCGGACGCACGTCAAGCTCGGCGTCGACGTGGTCCGCGAACTCGCCGAGGACGGTGTGCTGGCCGGGGTGAAGGACTCCTCTGGCGACGATGTCTCCTTCCGCCTCCTCGCGCTCGCGACCGAGCACCTGCCGGAGTTCCGGATGTTCACCGGTCACGAGGTCGTGGTCGACGGCGCACTGCTCGGCGGAGCGCACGGTGCGGTGCCGGGCCTTGCGAACGTGGACCCCGCCGGTTACGGCAAGCTCTATGCGGCCGCCGCCGAGGGTGACTGGCCCTCGGCTCGCCGCGAGCAGGACCGCCTCGCCCGCCTCTTCGGCATCGTGGAGGTCACCGAGACCGGTGTCTCGGCCGGCGCTGCCGGACTCGGCGCGTTCAAGACTGCGCTGCAGCTGCTCGGGGTCATCGCCAGCAACCGGATGAGCGAGCCGATGCGGTCGCTCGGAGCCGTCGAGACCGCCCGCATCCGCGGCCTCCTCGAAGCCTCGGGGCTGCTGTGACGGGGCTCGCGAACGGGTCCGTCGCGGCCTTCGGGGAGCACGGTGCCGCGCTCGTCTGACGCCCGGCTCGCCGTGGGCGTCGACCTCGGCGGCACCAAGATCGACGCGCGCCTGCTCGACGCGTCCGGAGACGTCCTCGCGCATGCGCGATCGGCCACGCCGCCCGCCGGTGGCCAGGCCGTCGTCGCCGAGATCGCGACACTGGTCGCCGCTGTGACCGAAGACCGCGATCCGGCAGAGCTGGCGGGCGTCGGGATCGGCGCGGCCGGGATCATCGACCCGGAAACCGGGGACGTCCTCGACGCGACCGACGCCATCGCAGACTGGAAGGGCGTCCACCTTGCGTCCGGGGTCGCCGGGCTGACTGGGCTGCGCGTGCGGGCGATCAACGATGTGCACGCCCATGCACTGGGCGAGTCGGCGCTGGCTGGGCTCCCTCGCAGCGCCTCCCTGCTCCTGATCGCGGTCGGCACAGGCGTCGGTGGCGCGTTCGTCCGCGACGGCGGGGTGGTCGCCGGGACCCACGGAGCCGCCGGTCACTTCGGTCACATCGCCTCCCCCACGCGATCGGGCTGCCATGCTCGTGCGGCGGTCGCGGGCATGCCGAGGCGAGCGGGTCGGGTCCGGCGATCCTCGCGACCTACCGGAGGCTCGGCGGTTCCGCGTCCGATGCGGTCGAGGTCGCGGCGCGTGCGGCGGAGGACGACGAAAGAGCTCGAGCCGCGATCGATCTTTCCGCCATCACCGTCGGCTCCGTCGTCGGCGGTCTCGTCAACGGCCTGGACCCCGACTTGGTGGTCGTCAGCGGGGGCGTGCCCCGCATTCCGGGCTGGTGGCAGACGTTCGAGACTGCCGCGCGGCAGGAGACCCTCCCGCTGCTCGCGTCCGTCGCGCTGCGGCCCAGTGCCGGCGACTCTGCCGCATGCCTGGGCGCGGCGAGCCTCGTCCTTGAAAAGGAGTACACCCCATGACCGACTTCTTCGACGCCGTCGCCGGGCGGCTGATCGTCTCCGCTCAGGCGTATCCTGGCGAGCCCATGCGCGATCCTCGGACCATGGTCGCCGTTGCGGAGTCCGCGGTGCGCGGCGGTGCCGCGGCCATCCGGTTGCAGGGCCTGGACGATATCCGGTTCGGCGCCGAGACCCTCGATGTCCCGGTCATCGGGTTGTGGAAGGACGGGAAGGACGGCGTCTTCATCACACCGACTTTGGAGCATGCGGTGGCCGTTGCCGCGGCGGGCGCGGATGTGGTCGCGCTCGACGGAACACGGCGGGACCGGCCGGACGGCCGCACGCTGGCCGAGGTCGTGAAGGCCCTGCGGAATGAGACCGACGCGCTCGTCATGGCCGACTGCGGAAGCGCCGAGGATGCGATCGCCGCCACGGAGGCGGGCGCCGACATCATCGGGACGACCCTCGCCGGGTACACCGGGGAACGCCCGCGCCGCGAGGGACCCGACTTCGACCTCATCGTCGAGCTCCGCTCGCTCGCGCTCGGCCGGTTCCTCGTGGCGGAGGGCCGCATCCAGACTCCGGGGCAGGCGCGGCAGGCGCTGGAGGCCGGGGCCGACTCCGTGGTGGTCGGCACCGCGATCACCCACCCGCAGAGCATCACCTCCTGGTTCGCGCGCGCGGTCGAGGCGCGATGAGAACCGTCGTCAGCGCGTACGCGGCCTCCCCGCACACACGCGCTGGGATCCGGCGTTCGAGGAGCGCTTCCTCGCTGAGCTGGTCGCCTTGGACGGTGTCGACGCCCTGGAACTGCCGTGGCTCGGCCGCCTCCACCCTTATGACGACGACTGGCTGGTCTCGCGATTGCCCGCAACCGAGGTGGTTGTCACTGCGCTGCCTTGGACGATAACGCGCTCGAAGGAATCGCCCGGCTACGGCCTGGCCTCAACCGATGGGGGCGGCAGGGCGGACGCCATGGCCGACCTCGAGCGGATGCGCCGCGACCTCGCACGCCTGCCGGTGATCCCGAGCGTCATCCTCCTGCACACTGCCCCCAGCGGCGGGTCCGGTTCGGTCGACGCCCTCCGGGATTCGCTTGCGGAATTCGCGTCGTGGGACTGGAGCGGCTCCAGGCTCGCGATCGAGCACTGCGACGCGGCCGTACCGGGCCGCCCGTTCGAGAAGGGCTTCCTCGGTCTCCCCGACGAGCTGGCGGCACTCGAGGGGATCGCGGAAGCGGGGCTCTGGCTGAACTGGGGGCGGTCGGCCGTCGAACTGCGGGACGCGGGCGCCGTCACCGCGCAGGTCACGGCCGCCGCCGCGTCGGGTCGACTCCTGGGGCTCACCCTCTCCGGAGCCGCTGACACGGACGGCCCCTACGGACCGGCGTGGGCCGACGCCCACCTCCCTTTCGCCGAGTCTGATCCGGTGTCGGGCTCGCTGCTGACCCGCTCAGCCGCTCGCTCAGCCCTTCGGGCCGCGGGCGACGCGCCGTGGCGCGGGCTGAAGGTGAGTCGACGGCCAGGCGACGAGTCGGTTGTCGAGGTGCTCGCGACCGTGGAGGCCAACCTCGCAGTGCTGCGCGAGGCCGATGAAACACCGGTTGCCGCCCTGGGCGCGGCGCTCGTAGGAGGAACAGATGGCTGAAGTCGTAGTCGTAGCAGACAAGGACGCGGCGGGCGAGCTCGCGGCGGAGTCGATCCAGCGGCTGATCTCCGCCAAGCCGGATGCCGTGCTCGGGCTGGCGACCGGCTCCACCCCGTTGCCGGTCCACCGTGCGCTGGCCCGGCGGATCGCCGAGTCGGGCCTCGACGTCTCGCACGTGCGGGGTTACGCACTGGACGAGTACGTCGGCCTGCCCGCGGGGCATCCCGAGTCGTATCGCGCCGTCATCACGCGCGAGGTCGTGGAGCCGCTCGGGCTCACGCCGTCACTCATCCACGTGCCCAATGGCGCCATCGCGACCATCGAGCACGCCGGGGCCGACTACGAGAAGGCGATCGCGGAGTCCGGCGGCGTCGACGTGCAGATCCTGGGCATCGGCACCGACGGGCACATCGGGTTCAACGAGCCCGGCTCCTCGTTCGCGTCGGTGACACGGGTGAAGACGCTGACCGAGCAGACCCGCCGCGACAACGCCCGGTTCTTCGCCGACGAGGACGACGTCCCCATGCACTGCATCACCCAGGGCCTCTCGACCATCCTCCGAGCACGCCACCTGATGCTGCTGGCGTTCGGCGAGGGCAAGGCCGAGGCACTGGCCGGTGCGGTGGAGGGGCCGGTGTCGGCCTCCAACCCGGGCTCGGCCATCCAGCTCCACCCGCACGTGACCGTGCTCGTGGACGAGGCCGCGGCCTCCCGGCTGCGCAACATCGACTACTACCGGTACGCCTACGACCACAAACCCGCCTGGCAAAAACTCTGAACCACAGCGATCACGCCCGGGTCAGCGCGAAATTCTGGCTCCGGAACCTAGACGGTAAGACGCCGCTGGCGCCACTCGGCTAGTGGGCGCGATCGAATTGAGAGCTCTGGGGGCCGGGCGTCGCCGACTTCCCAATGAATCAAAGGGTGAACGGCGAATTCCGCGGGGCTTTTGTGGGGTAAGCGGCTAAGCCGCGATCAAGACGTGTTCCTGATCAGGGTTTTTACTGCGGAGACGGAGGGATTTGAACCCTCGGTCCCCTTACGGGGACTCCACCTTAGCAGGGTCGGGTAAGCCGACCAATTACCGCATTCTCGGTGCTCGGGCGCAACGAAAACGACGCCCTGCACAATCCGAAGATGATTGCAACTGTCCCCTTGCTGTCCCGGAATGAGGATGGCGTGCGCGAATACATCCACGACTGGATCGACGCAGCATCACGCGCTCAGACTGCGTACCAACGACTGGTGCGAGGCCAGCAGGATCGCGCACAGGTTGCACCGACAACGGAACGTGAACACCGGAAACCGCGATCAAGTTTCCGTCGATCCACCCAACGGTTACTTGCCCTGAAACGGGCAGGCGGGGAGACCACGGAGCGCTGACGTATCGAATGGGTCTCGAGTTCACCGCGTGGCTTGTGGGCGTTCGATGACGGCACCCAGTTGCTGCAGCGACGCCGTGAGCTGCCTCGCGTGTTCCGCAGCAGCGAGAAGATGGGGAGCCTCCGACGAGTTGTCGTCCGCGCCGAGATCATGAACGAGGCGGCGCAACAGCCCGACGAGAGAATGACCTCCGGACTCCATTCGTCCTATGATCTCGATGATCGTCCCCCTGTCAAGAGCACCTGCTCCGGCGGCGCACTCCAGCCGGGCCAGTGCCAGACGTGCAGCATCGGCTTCGTCGACGACGTGTCTGAGCGACGCATGGTGCGCGGTCGTCATCCCCGTATCCCTCAGCACGAGGCGATTCTCCCCCGGACCGGTGAACTCCGCGTGAACCAGCGCCCTCATAATCGGACGACCACGCGGAGCCCTTCTAGGATTGGTGGGTGGCAGACGATTCTGAGAACGACGACCGCATCGGCACCTCCTGGATCGTGCTCGTCTACCGGGTCCCCTCCGAGCCTACGCGGCTGCGAGCCACGGTGTGGCGGAGGTTGAAGGCGCTCGGCGCGATCTACCTCCAGAATTCCGTCGCGGCGCTGCCCGACGATGTGACGAGTGAGCGGGCGCTTCGCAAGCTGCGCCACGAGATCGTCGAGATGAACGGCACGGCCGCGCTCCTGCGCTCCGAGGTTCTTGCCGGCGACGCCGGCATCGTCGGGGCATTCCAGGCCGCGCGCACGGACGAATACGAGGAGATCATCGACCGTTGCCAGGGGTTCCTCCGCGAGCTCGAGAAAGAGTACGCCGAGCAGCACTTCAGCTATGCCGAGCTGGAGGAAAACGAGGTCGACTACACCAAGCTCGTCAACTGGCTCGAGAAGGTACAGACCCGCGATCGCTTCGGCGCACCGAAGCGGATCGAGGCGGAGGAGGCTGTGGCGTCGTGCGCCCAGGCGCTGGAAGAGTACGCCGCTCGCGTGTACGCGGAGGAACCGGAGGGGCACTGACGGCCTCCCCGGCTCCATTCGCGGTGCTCCGCGCAGCTCAGCTCAGCGCGCGCCGGATTCCGTAGGGGATGAGGATCAGCACGGCGATCGGCATGACCACCCAGGCGGCGGCCCAGGAGCTGACGGCGAAGGTGATCGCGAGGGCGACGGCCGTTCCTGCAGCGATCTGCCAATCGTCGCCGACGATGAAGTCCCACCAGAACAGGCCGAACGAGCGGAGGCCCCGGGTGACGGCGTTCGGCTGCGGCGCGGCGACGGTGGCGGCTGGGGCCGTGACTGGCGCAACCTGCTGTTGCGTCTCGCCAGCCCCCGGGGCCGTCGTCACGAGCACAGGCGCGGGCTCGGGCGCCTGTGCTGCCTCCCGACGGGTCTGCGCGGCTTTGCGGCGGCGCAGCACAGCGACAAGCAACAGGGAGAAGACACCGACGGCCGGGATCAGAACCAGCAGCGCGAGATCGGCGCCCGGCCAGACCGCGGCTGCGCCCTCCGCGCCCCAGAACAGGCCGAACGACGTCAGCATCACACCGACGATGAATTTCAAAGTGTTCTCTGGAACCCGCGACAGCGGAGCGCGCACGACGATGCCGATGACGACGACGACGACGATGGCGACCGCAGCACCGAGGGACGCGAGGCCGACCTGGTGCTGGTTCGCACCGAAGGTGAGGACGATGAAGACGACCTCGAGGCCCTCCAGCAGCACCGCCTTGAACGAGAGCGTGAACGCGTACCAGTCGCTCACGCCGAAGCGCGTCTCCGAGCGGGCCGCTCGGGCCTCCTCGACCTCGCGCTTGTATATGAGGTCCTCGTCGTGCAGAGCCTTGTAGCCGCTGGCGCGGAGCACGGCCTTGCGGATCCACTGCATCCCGAAGACCAGGAGCAGCCCACCGACGATGAGGCGGAGGAAATCGATCGGGATGAGGGTGATTGCCGGGCCGACGATCGCGACGATGGCCGCGAGGACCACGACGCCGACGACCGTGCCGGTCAGGGCGGAGCGCCAATTGCGTGTCGCGCCGGCGGCCAGGACGATAGTGGTCGCCTCGACGGCTTCGACCAGACACGCCAGGAAGACGGCGATGACCAGGGCGAGAGAGTTCACGGGGATCCTTCCGAGTGTGATGCTCTGAGTGTAACAGCTGTTAGTTATGCCGTGTGGCGAATGGCGAACGCATGGCACTCGGCGGGGTCGATCGCCACCCGCGCCTGCGCGCCGCGCTGGCGGGCTGCCGCCGTGAACACCCCGGTGATCCGGCCCACCGGCGTCTCGACCACGTGCTCGTAGCCGCGGCCGCGATAGGCCACATCGACCACGACTGCGGGCAGCGTGCGGCCGTCGGCCGGCCCCGAGACGTCGTTGACGAAGGTCGTCGCTGTTGGCCGGATCAGCACCTCCACGTCATCGCCTGGCTGCAGTCCGGTCTCCCTGACGCGGCGACCAGGATGTGATCGGCGGCGAGGACGACCGTGGCGCCGTCGCGCCGCTCACGGACGATGCCGCGCGCGCTTCCCGCCACGCCGGTGAAGCGCGCGGCGAAGCTCGTGGCCGGATGCCGGTACAGCTCCTCGGGGGTGGCCAACTGCTCCAGGCGACCGGCGTTCAGCAGGCCGATCCGGTCGGCGAGCGCCATCGCCTCCGACTGGTCGTGGGTGATGTAGACCGCTGTCGCGCCTGTGGATCGGGTCAGCGTCGCGATCTCCACGCGCAGCCGCTCACGGAGGTCGGCGTCGAGGTTCGAGAGCGGCTCATCGAAGAGGATGAGCCGGGGCCGCCCGGCCAGAGCACGTGCGAGGGCGACGCGCTGCTGCTGGCCGCCGGAGAGTTCGTGCGGATAGCGGTCCTCTTTGCCGTCGAGACCGACGCTCTCGATTGCCTCCAGCGCGCGCCGACGCACCTCGGCTGCCTGATGCGACCCCCGGCGGAGGGCGTAGGACACGTTCTGCCGAACGGTCATGTGCGGCCACAGGGCATAGTCCTGGAAGACCATGGCGAGGCCGCGTTTCTCCGGCGGGAGGTGGTGGCGGCTGTCGGCGATGACGCGCGGGCCGAACTGCACGGTGCCTGCGTCGAAGCGCTCGACGCCGGCCAGGCCGCGCAGGAGCGTCGATTTGCCCGACCCGCTCGGGCCGAGCAGCACGAGGAATCCGCCCGGTTCGATGTCCAGATCGACCCCCTGCAACGCCTGCACCGATCCGTAGCGGCGCGCGGCGCCCCGCACGGTTACCGCGTGGCCATGCGCGTCCGGCTGCGCAGCCGCAGTGGACGTCGCCGCCGATGGTCTTATCTGGGTCGTCGTCATCGTGCCTCTCCGATCGTGCGCCAGCCCGCGGGTGCGAGGAGGCGGAACAGTCCGAAACCCACCGCCACCACGACGAGGGCGCTGGCGATGGCGATGACCTGCATCGCTGTCCCGCCGCCGAAGTCGTACTTGCCGAGGGCGTTCTCGATACCGACCGCGATCGGCTGCGACCCGGCAGGGCTGAGCAGCTGCGACACCGGCAGTTCGAGGAGGGTGCCCGCGTAGGTGAGTAGCCACGCGCTGAGGAGCGGCCGCGCCAGCACCGGGAACCCAACGCCCAGCCATGACTGCAGGGGCCCGCGACCGTGCACCCGCGAGGCGTGCACGACGTTGTCCTGCAGCTGGCCGACCGAGCCGACCAGCACTCGCGTGGTCGACGGGAGCGCCGAGGCGAGATACGCGAGCAGCAGCAGCGCTGTCGTGCCGTAGAGGTGGATGCCGGCCGCGTTCACTGCCGGGAGGTTGTACGCGAAGATGTAGCCGGCCGCGAAGACGATGCCGGGCAGCGCGACAGCGGCGAGAAGAACGAAGTCCAGCAGCCGCCCGCTGAGGGCAGTCCCCTTACGCGCGAGGACCCGGGCGCACAGTGCGGCCATCACGGTCGCGACCGTCGCCGTCGCCACTGCGCAACCGGCCGAGAAGAGCAGCGGACCGGACAGGTCGGGGCTGGTGAGCACGCGTTGGTAGTTCGCGAAGTCCCACTGGTGCGTTCCTGTCAGGCTCCCGAGGCCATCGATCATGGAGGCCGACACCGCGCCGAAAGCGGGGACGCCGAGCGCGACGACGACGAAGAGTGTCAGTCCCGTGACCCAGGCAATGGTCACGGGGATGCCGAGCTGGCGCCGAGCGGGCCTCCTGCTGCGGCCGCCGAGGGTCTGGTAGCTGCGGCCGCGGAGGGCGGCGTTCTGCAGGACGAGCGCGAGCACGATAAGTCCGAGCAGGATCCAGCTGACCGCCGCCGCGACAGGGAACTGCGCGGGAAACGCCTGTACCGCCGTGTAGATCGCACCGGTAGCGACAGGGAAGTGCGCAAGACTCGTCAACGTTGCGGCGACACCGTAGTCGCTGATCGACTCGGCGAACACGATCGCGAGCGCCGACCAGACGGCGGGCGCGATCAGCGCGACGACGATCCGGCCCGCGGCGAGGCGGCTTCCGCCGTGCACGCGGGACGCCTCCAGAAACTCGTCGCCGAGGCCGCGGAGTGCGTTGGAGATGGTGAGGTAGGCGAATGGCACGCCCTTGACCGTGAGGATGAGCGCGATGCCGACCGGTCCGTAGAAGACGTTGCGCGCCCAGGGCGCATCAAGACCGAGGATGGCCAGCACACCGTTCGGCTCCAGCAGCCGCTCCCAGCCGAGCGCGATCAGGTACGACGGCATCAGCAGGATCGCGAAGGCGAAGCCTGTCCACACCCTGCGCAGCGGGATGGTCGTGCGGTGCACCGCCCACGCCATCGCGAAGCCCACTGAGACGCCGACGACCGACGCGACCACGCCGAGGGCGACCGAGTCGGCGAACGCCTGCAGCAGCGGCCCCGACATCGCCTGCTGGAACGCGTCCACGCTGAACCAGGCGGTGCCTTGACCGAGCAGCGCCGGGCTGAACGCGACGGCGAGGAAGAGGGCGATCGGGAGGACGAGGATCAAGACGACGACGAGCCAGAGCCCGGTGAGAGCGTTCGGACGGGGAATCACCCACCGACGGGCCATCGGCGCGGCAAGCGGCACCGCGCCGCCCTTCCGATTCGGCAGAAGGGCGGCGTCGGCCCGCTCGGCGAAGTGAATCGCGAGCATCGGTGCGCCTACTTGATGTTGCTGTCGAACCAGCTGACGACCTCGGCCTGCTTCGGACCCCAGAACGCCGGGTCGATCTGCTGGTACGCGGTCGGGAAGGAGGGGACGCCGGTCGCCGGGTCCACACCCGTAACCACCGGCCAGTAGAGCGAGTCGCCGGTCGGGTCGGCGCCCTGCATCACCTTCTGGCCCTCGGCCGACGTGACGTAATCGATGAACTGCTTCGCCTCGGCCTGCTGCGTGGCGTTCGCGCCCTTGTCGATTGCGATGACAGACGGCAGGAGGGTCGATTTCGGCAGGTAGACGACCTTCGGCTGGAAGTTCGCCGACGCCTTGACCTTCGCGATCTCACCTAGCGCTGCCGAGCTCTGGATGAGTCCGTAGTCGATCTGGCCGGTCTCCAGCGCGTGCAGCGTGTCACCGTTGGTCGGGAACACCTTCAGCCCGTTGGCCTTGAGCTTGGTGAGGTACGCCTCTCCCGCCTTTTCGCCGCCGGACTTGCCGCCCAGCTGATTCATCAGACCCGCAATGAACGGGTAGGTCGGCCCTGACTGCGACGGGTCGTTCATTCCGACCTTGCCCTGGTAGGCGCCAGTCAGGAGGTCGTCGTAGCTCGAGGGAACTGCGGAGGCCTTGGCGGCGTTGTAAATCAGCGCGGCCATAACCGTGGTGCCAGTGGGCGTGTAGCTGTGATCTGCGGGCACAACCGTCTTGCCGGCATCCGTAAAAGTGGCTTTCGGCGTATACGGCGCGAGCAGACCCTGCTGATCAAGAGACGAGAACGCGGTGTCGCCGTCCACCCACAACATCGACCACTGCGGGTTGTTCTTCTCCGCCGAGATCTTGGTCAACAGCGGACCCGTGCTGTCATCGTCGACCTTGACCTCGATGCCGGTCTTCTTCGTGAACGCCTTGGCGACGGCCGAGTCATAGCCCTCCGCCGCATAGAGCACCAGCGGCTGCTTGCTGGAGCTGGAGTCGGCGGCGCCCGCGGTGGCGGAGCATCCGGCCAGTGCTGCGATGGACGCGACGGCAATCGCCGAGGCGAGGACGACACGCTTTCCACGTAGGTTCATTTGAGTCTCCACAGAGTGTTCGGGTGGTGGTCTAACGACGGTTAGACGATAGAAGTGTCAGGCGACACGCGAGCGAGCGCGAATTGAACAGATCGTTAACGGATCGGAGGCGTCCGGGTGGTTCGCACTCAGGAACGCCGCATAGCGTCGCTCGCGTGGGTAGCCAGCAATCGTCCGGCCCGGGCGCACATCCGAACCGTCACCGGACGGCCGCGCTACCGGCGCGGGCCGGGGCGCTGGTCGCGTTCGCCGTCCTGAGCGTCGTCGCGGGCGTGCTGGCCTCGGCGGGAGTCACCCCGCTGTCGCGATGGTGGCGACTGGGGTGAGCGACGGAGCGTCGGTGTTCAACGGCCTGCCGGACTACCTGAAGATCCAGCCCCCTGCACAGGTGAGCACTCTGTACGCCCAGCGCGCCGGCACGCAGGTGCCGATTGCATCGTTCTTCGCTCAGGACCGCACGGACGTATCGTGGAGCGGCACCGATGAAATGCTCAAGTCCGCCGTGCTCGCGGCTGAGGACCCCCGATTCTTCGAAGAAGGCCCGATCGATGTCGTGGGAACCATTCGGGCCGCGGCCGCCAACGCGGCGGGCCATCAGCTCGAGGGCGGCTCCTCGATCACCCAGCAGTATGTGAAGAACGTCCTGGTGCAGCAGTGCGACGCGCTCACCGACGCTCGCGCCTCGAAGAACTGCTACCAGCAGGTAACCGCCACCACACTGCAACGCAAGACCCAGGAGTTGCGCTACGCCGGGGAGGTGTCCAAGCAGTACTCGAAGGACCAGATCTTGACCGCGTACCTCAATCTCGTCGGGTTCGGAGGGAACATCTACGGGGCACAAGCGGCCGCCGAATACTACTTCGGTGTGTCAGCGGACGCGGTGTCGCTTCCCCAAGCCGCCACCCTCGCCGCGATTATCAACAGCCCCTCGGATCTGCGGATCGACCAGCCCGGCAACGCGGCGAACGGAGCGGCGAATCACTACGCCCGCACGTTGGCACGGCGCAACTACGTCCTCGACCGCATGTACGTGAACCATCGCATCACCGCCGGCCAACGCGCCGCGGCGAAGGCCACAACGATCCAGCCGCACCTCACGGCGGCGACCAGCGGATGCACAGCCGCGGCCGCGGTCGACGCCGGGTTCTTCTGCGAATACGTCAAGGACGAGTTGCTGAACGACCCGGCCTTCGGCAAGACCGCCACCGACCGGTGGGCCGCTCTCAACCGGGGCGGGCTGCAGATCTACACCACGCTCAAACTCGGCCTGCAGCAGCAAGCCCAGCAAGCGCTCGACGCCTACATCCCCTCGACGAAACCCGGGATGCACCTCGGCGCATCGAACATCTCCGTGGAGCCGGGCACCGGGCACATCGAGACGATGGTCGAGAACAAGTCATTCGACGAGAGCAGCCAAGCCGGGCCAGGGGCCACCGCCGTGAATTTCAACACCGATTCCGCCTACGGTGGGTCGCAGGGCTTCCAAACCGGATCGGCCTTCAAGGCGTTCACGATCGCCGCGTGGCTGGAGGCAGGGCACACGCTCTCCGAGATGATCGACGCCTCCCACCACACCTTCCCGATGTCTGACTTCCACAGCAGTTGCGGCCCGGTCTCGGGGCCGCCGTGGCAGGTCAGCAATGACGAGGGATCGGCATCGCGGCTGAGCGTCATGGCGGCGACCGCGCAATCGGTCAACACGGCCTTCGCCATGATGGGCACCAAGCTCGACCTGTGCTCGATCCTGCACACCGCGGAGGCCCTCGGCGTCCATGCCGCGTCGTCGGCCAACCCCCTTACGTCGGTCCCATCCATGATCCTCGGCGTCAACTACATCTCGCCGCTCACGATGGCGACCGCATACGCGGCGATCGCCGATGGTGGGACAGTCTGCACACCGGTCGCGGTCGAGAAGGTTACCGGGCCGCACGGCACACCGCGTCCGGTCTCGCCCAGCTCCTGCACCCGCGGCATCCCCGGGAACATCGCGGCCGGCGTCGCATATGACCTGCAAGGCGTTCTCCGCGCGGGAGGGACCGCCGCTAGCGCGAACCCCCAGGATGGTGTCCCGATGCTCGCCAAGACCGGGACCACCGACCACGCAGTCCAGAACTGGCTCGTCACCTCGACCACGAAGATCGCAACGGCCACCTGGGTCGGGAACGTCTCCGGATCCGTTCGCCTCCGCGGTGAGTTCTTTCACGGCGTCGACGGAGGCAACGTGAAGTTCGACATCGCTCGCCGCATCCTGACCGTACTGGACCAGCGGTTCGGCGGAGCCCCCTTCACCCCGCCGACCCCGGCCATGGTCGGCGGCTCCGTCCGTCCGGCCGGCTAAACCCCGAAGAGAGACGCATGTTCGCACTCAGCATCCCGAGCCCGCCACCGCAGTGGGCGCAGTTTCAGCTCGGCCCGCTCACGATCCACACCTACGCGCTGTGCATCCTGAGCGGAATCATCGCCGCCGCGTTCATCACCGCCCACCGGCTCGGCCGCCGCGGGGTGGACCGCGGAATCGTGCTCGACGTCATCTTCTGGGCGGTACCGCTCGGGATCGTGTGCGCCCGCTTCTACCATGTGTTCACCCACGTCGGCGACTACTTCTACCCCGGTGCGAACCTCTGGAACATCTTCGCGATCTGGGACGGCGGGAACGCTCTCTACGGGTCCCTGCTCGGTGGCGCGGTCGGCGTCTACATCGCCTGCCGGCGCGCCGGACTGCGGTTCTGGGCATTCGCCGACGCACTCGCCCCGGCGCTCCTCGTTGCCCAATCCCTGGGCCGATTGGGAAACTACTTCAATCACGAACTCTTCGGACTGCCCACCACCCTTCCCTGGGGCTTGCAGATCGAGGCCACGAACCCCAAGTTCCCGGCCGGGATGCCGGCTGGAACCCTGTTCCACCCGCTCTTCCTCTACGAGATCATCTGGAACCTGTGCGGGGTCGCCGTCATCCTCCTGCTCGAGCGACGATTCCGGTTGCAATGGGGGCGCGTGCTCGCGCTCTACCTCATCTGGTACGGACTCGGCCGCAGCTGGCTCGAAGCCATCCGCATCGACCCGACCAGCGACGGCTGGCTCGGCATCCCCGCAAACGTGTGGGCGTCATTCGTCGCGGTAGGGGTGGGGGTCATCCTGTTCGTCGTGCAGACGCGGCGACACCCCGGCGGTGAACCATCTCCCTACCTGCGCGACGCCCTTCCCGCGCGTGACCCCCGCGCATCCGAGGTATCAACCGCCCTCGAGACAACGGAATCCGCCGCACCCTAGCTTGGAACTCCCGGTGTCTGGGCCCTCCAAAGGTTCGAAGTTCTCCGTTCCGGGGGACACTGGAGGGTGCTGACGGTGGTGGTCACCTGCACGGCTTCGGCTTCTGGTTCGCAAGGAGAGCAATGCTTTTTCACGCGTCAATTCCGTTTCTCGATGCCTCGACCTGGCTGCACGCGTTCGGCCCCTGGGTGCTGGTGGGGATCGGCGTCGTTGTCTTCATCGAGTCCGGTTTGCTGTTCCCTTTCCTTCCCGGGGATTCCCTGCTCATCACGGCAGCGATCCTGGCACCGCATCTCGGGATTCAGGCCTGGCAGGTCGCCGTGGTCGCAGCCATCGCCGCGTTCGCGGGAGACCAGGCGGGGTATTGGCTTGGCAAGCGGTTCGGGCGCGGCTTGTTCAAGCCGGATGCCCGTGTCTTGAAGACCGAGCGTCTTGAGCAGGCCGAAGCGTTCTTCGCGCGATACGGCGGCGTGTCCTTGGTGCTCGGCCGGTTCGTTCCCTTCGTGCGCACGTACGTGCCTCTCGCGGCGGGCATCGCGGCACTGCGCTACCCGCGTTTCCTCCTCTGGAACGCGCTCGGCGGCGTGAGCTGGACGATCGTCATGGTCGTGCTCGGTGTCCTCCTGGGCGGCATCCCCTTTGTTGCGAACAATATCGACGTGCTCATGCTCGTCGTCGTCGCCGTGTCGGTGGCACCCCTGGTGATCCACGCTCTGCGCCAGCGACGGTCCGCTGCGAGCCGTCGCCGCGAAGAAGCAGAGGCTCCGGTCGAGTAGGCGTTGGAGTGCGGAACGCACACCGCCAGGTTCGACCGTGGATCTCGTAGGGTGGGTTCGATGGAAAACACGACGGCACGCATATTTAGCACCCTCTTGGGCCTTGTCATCTGCGTTGCCGGCGTCGGAACCGCTGCCGTGGCTGTCATCCTCACCGTGGAGTATGCCTGGGGATGGCTCTTCCTCGTCGGTCCACTCGCACTTGCCCTTGCGCTGCTCTGTTTTCGATGGGCACTCGACTGATATCGCTTTGAAGCCGGTACCGGGGCGAATGTTCACGGACGGCTCAACGTCTGCTCGCATGGTCGGTCAGGGTCTGCTCGGATGGGGTTGTGATCGCGGCGACGAGCTGGCGAAGCAGGCCTGCCATTACGTCGAGCGTTTCATCGACCGGCTCGAGGTCGAACCGGTCCGCGAGACGATGGGGGTCTTCGTAGGCGATGTTGGTTGATCCGTCTTGATCCCAGATCAGGATTCTCAGCGGCAGGTCTATTCCGGAGCGCGGGTCGGCCTGCATCAGGCGGGTGCCAACGGCGGGATTCCCGAATACGACAACGACCTCGTCGGACAGATGCAGTCCCACGGACCCGGCACCCGCAGCGTGATCGATCGTGGCGAAGACGGGTATGCCGCGAGCGTCCAGTTCTCGGTGCAGGGCTGTGACTGTGGCGGCGACAGGAGCGGCCCCGATCGTAATGCTCAGTGACGCGGCGATCTCGTTCCTTCGGCTGACTGGTGTGATCTTAGTTCCGCGGGCGTGGTCGCGCACCATCCCCGAACTCGCCGAGCGTAGCTAGGTACAGCCGGCAACCCCGACACCTCACGCGAGCGCCCGTCGGGGTCGGCGATTGCCCCGCTATGCTCGCGCAGCACCGCTCCAAGCGCGCGCTGGCGATCCTGCCGGGAGAGGACGTAGGTCGTGAGCTCACCCCGCTGCGCGACCAGCCGGAACCCGAGCCTGAGGGCGAGCTTCGAGGACGCTTCGTTCCACCCCTTGACCACGGCGGTCACCAGCACCGCATGCGCGTGTTCGAAGGCGACGTCGAGCATCGCGTCCGCAGCCTCGGTCGCGAGGCCCCGACCACTGTACGCCGACCGCAGCAACCAGCCGATTTCCACGGTGCGCGTTGCCGGCGCGACGGTCCGGAGGTGAAGGGAGACGTCGCCGATCACGTGCCCCGCGTGTTCCGCCGCGAGCACGAGCAGATCCCCCGGCCGACTCAGAACCGTGTGGTGCGTCCGAGCACGCAGGTGAGCATACGCTGCCGCGCTCGTCCGCGTCGGCCAGCCGAGGCCTTGCCGGACGGCCTCGTCATGCTCGATCTCAAGCCAATCACCGGCGTCCGCCATCCGGTACGCCCGCAGAAGGAGCCGCGGCGTGATGCGCTCGAGGGCCGACACTTTTGGCACCATTCCAGGTGCGGCCAGGTAGCGCATCTTCCGCAGCACCGAACCCATCCGCTCTATTTCAACGCCTCGCGGGGAATGTTGACGCGCCACGACGAATCTGCGGCGGTCGCCCGCCCAGAACAGTCTTGCCGAACGTCCACAGTCCGATGAACGTCCGGCAGCTTAAATCCGCCGCATGCCGCGTCGAAGCCCACAGACCGTGTAGACATGTTCTCCTGCCGAGTGGTGTGCGTCGGGCCTCCCGACCGTCCCAGCCTCCGTTACGAATGTTCGAGGCGTGTAAGAGGTCGATTCACACCACGTTTGAGATCGAGGACTTCGGCCGACATCGGGGTGACAACTGCACCATTCGCTGAGGAATCGGGTACTCGGCGAGGGCGGACGAGAGTCGGCTGTTCGTCATGTGCGTGGCCGTGGCGGCCGGGGCGTCACCGCGGTGCTCGAGGGTTTCCCCGTGGCTCCTGAATGGACGGTTCAGGCGCTGTCCAATTCTTGGAAACGCATTGGTGCGCCGAGGAGACGATCAGTGCGTGCAAATAACAGCAACCATTCCTGCTGAGAACCGCTTCACCGCGGTCCTCGTCGTACCCGCCGGCGTAGCGGACGAAGCCCCGGCGGGAATGGACGGCGCTCCGGCACCCCCTCGAGCAGGGCGGAGCGGCGGCTCACGGCTGTCTCCCACCTCACGTAAGAACACCCCAAGAAATCGGGGGGATTGTTGAAACGGATGTCTGTCGATCTCAACGATTGGGGTGCGTAGGTGCGTGCGCTTATTGATCGGGTACAGGGTGGGCGTGGGCCTGCGCTCAAACGGGCGGTGGTCGCCGCAACCCGACGGACGAACAGACTTGTGCTCCGGCCGTATCGGATGAGCGACCTCGGCTGCTGGCTGGCCATCGAGGCGGACGAAGCGGTTCGTCAGCCGCTGCACTGGCCCGAGCGGACCGCGTCCGAAGCGAGAGACCACCTGCGTGCTCGGACCCGCCATACAGTGTTGCGGGGCTCGGGGAGCCTACTGGTGCTGGCAGTAGAGTACGAGGGTTGCGTTATCGGTGATGTCTCCATCCATTTGCGCACTGTGGCGCCGGCGACGCGCTCTGTGGAAGTCGGGTGGCTGCTGCGCTCCGATCACCACCGCCGCGGACTCGCTACGGAAGCAGCCGGCGAGCTTCTGAGGTTTGCATTCGACGACGTCAACGCGAACCTCGTCACAGCAGTCATTTCGTCGACCAATGAAGCATCCGCGAAACTCGCGCGGCGGCTCGGATTCCAACTCGCTGCTCGAGTCTCCGGATACGACACCTATCTTTTGTCGCGCGAGGCCCACAACCGGCCCGTCGCATCAGCCGCTCTGAGTCCGGCGCGGCCTGCGGTTCGGGGGAACCATCGAGTTGGAACGAACGAAGGGCAGGTAAGTGACGGCCACACTCGAGGCGGCGCGGACAAGCACTCGCAGCACTAAGCGTTCCTCAGCGGCGCGTCGCCATGTGACCGTCCTGCTCTGCATCCTGTCGGCTACGGCGATCCTTTACTCGTGGAACTTGGCCACGAGCGGATACTCCGACTACTACTCGACGGCCGCGAAGAGCATGTCGGTGAGTTGGAAGGCCTTCTTCTTCGGAGCGTTCGATCCGCAATCCACCATCACCCTGGACAAGCTCTCCGGATTTCTGATTCCGCAGGCCCTCTCAGCGCGGGTCTTCGGCTACAGCTCCTGGTCGTTAGCGCTCCCCCAGGTCCTCGAGGGATTGGTGACAGTCGCCGCCGCATACTACGTTTTCTCGCGCTGGAGCGGCCGGTTCGGCGCGGCCGTGGGAGCCCTTAGTCTCGCTACGGCTCCCCTCATGATCTCGATGTTCTCGCACGGGATGGAGGATGCTCTGCTCACCATGTGGACCGCCCTCGCCGTAGCGGCCTGGCAGCGGGCTATCGAAACGGAGCGAATGGGATGGCTGCTCGGAGCCGGTATTCTCGTCGGGCTGGGTTTCCAGGCGAAGATGGCACAAGCGTGGCTCGTGCTGCCCGCGTTGTGCGTCGGCTACGTGTGGCTGAGCCGTAGGCCGCGAACCGTGAAAGTGCGTGACGTGACATGGTGCCTGATCGCGACGGTCGTCGTCTCGCTCAGCTGGATGACGGCCATGACGCTCATCCCCTCCGCTCAGCGCCCCTATTTCGACGGCAGCGTCGACAACAACATCTTCTCCACGGTTCTCGGCTACAACGGCATCAACCGCTTCTTGAGCAATGCAGTCCCGGGCGCCCTACCAGGCGACCCGCTGTTTCACCCGGTCGGCAACGCGGCCATCGTGGGGGCCGTCCCGGGAGCCATCGCCCACACCCCGTTCAAGTTCTTCCTCCCGCAATACGCCACACAGATCGGCTGGTTCTTTCCTGTCGCCGCGGCAGGCCTCATCCTCGGTGTGGTCTGGGTCAGGACGCATCGGTGGCCAGACATGCAACGGAATCTGAAGGCCGGGCTTGCGATGTGTTCGCTGCTTCTGATCTCCGTCGGTGGG
The DNA here is from genome assembly GCF_050632895.1 of Leifsonia sp. L25. The sequence continues at coordinate 1,388,788 of NZ_JBODRZ010000003.1, forward strand.
GTCCTCAGCGCGATGAGCCTCCCGCACACTGCGTACCTCGCTGCAATGATGCTCCCCGTCGCCGGCTTGACCGGAATCGGAGCAACCCTGGTGATCCGCGCGTACAGTGAAGAAACGCGCTGGCGAATCGCGCTGCCTGTCACCGTGGCCGTGCAGACAGCGTGGTGTCTTGTGCTTCTGAGAAGCTTCCCCGAGTTCGCATCGTATCTGGGCGCACCCGTCGCTGCGCTCGGCTCTCTGGGAGCAGCGGCGCTGGCTCTTCACGCGTTTCGTCCCGGGCGGATCCGTCACCTGCTCGCCGTGGCAACCGTCCTCGCTGTCCTGGGGGCCGCGCTCACGCCGACCGTCTGGACGCTCTCGACACTCAACCCCGCATTCGCAGGAACCGCGGACGACGCCTACGGCGGCCCGCAGGTCGCTGCCGTCGCAGCGCGCAAACTGGTGCGACATGCAGCGTACGGGATCGGACTGGACTCGAACCGGTCCATTCAGCCGACCGAGTCGATCGAAGCGAGCGCCTTCGCCTACGCGCAACACCGGACATCAGACCAGTGGGCACTCGCCACCGATTCCTGGAGAAGCGCGGCACCGATGATCCTCCGAGGGCAGACGCGCGTTCTCCCCATCGGTGGGTTCACTTCGCGGGCCCCTTCACCCACCGCCGCCCAATTCCGAGAGCTCGTCGCCGCCGGCCGAGTGCGCTTCGTCCTTCTCTCCCCGGCCGAGGCCAGAACCGGTGTCTACCATCCCAACCTCGATGCCCTCACCGGTTGGACCATGGGTCACTGCCAAATCGTTCCGCCCGATCTATACCTGACAGCGCAGCTGCGTGCGGCAGCAGCAGGAGTGACCGGGGACACGCTCTACGATTGCGGCACCTGAGGAGGCGCTCGGAGCCTAGTGGTCGGCGTCGGCTCTGCCGGTCAGGTCGACGCACGGGACGGTTACTGTCCAACCGAGCGTCTCCTTGAGGTTGACGAACCGAAGCTCGTCGTCGCGGTGGCACTCGGCCGTGGCTGCGGCGAGTTGAGGCTGCCAGGCGGGCCCGTATGAACGCCGGGTCAGCTGCGGCCCGAACTGGGCCACGATGAGCGCCGCCGCCAGTCCGGCAGCCGCGACGATCGCCCAGCTGAGCGCGGGCCGTCGGTGTCGTCGGCGGAGGGCGATGGCCGCCGCAACCGGGAGGACGAGCGCAAGGAGCATCGAGGGGACGACGCCATACCGGGTGAGCCAGGCGTTCGACAATTGTGCCGAGGTGAATTGTGCGTAGTCGTAGAAGGTGTCGGGGTTGGTTGCGACACTTGCGACGTAGATCAGGACGGATCCGCTCAGTGCTGCGACGACGAGCAGCCGCTGGCCGCGCGTTCCGCGGACCATGACATAGGCTGCGCCCGCCGCGACGACGGCGAGAACTGCGATGCCGACGGCGGGACCCGTCGCGACGAGGACGTGTCCTATCTGCGACTGCGGCACCACGAGTGGCGTGGCCGCGTTGATCAGATATCCGTACGCGATCGACAGAGGATCGACCGCAGGGTTCGTGTTCTCCGCCCGCGGCCAGCACAGCGTCACGGCCAGCTGCGCGGCCATCCCGGCCAGCAGTCCGGCCCGCACGATCCACACGAGCCGGTCGCGGGAGCGCAGCAGCAGCAGCGGAGCGAGGAAGAGTGCCTGGATCTCGGTCAGCGCCCCGAAGAGCGCCACGACCGAGAGGATGATCGCGGTCCGCATCCGGCGCGGCCGAGACAGCACGACCCAGAACAGCGCCCACAGAAACACCGAGTGCACGTTCGCGAGGTTTCCCAGAACCTCTCGCGGCGCCAGCGGGCGAGGACCGTCAACGCGGCGATGAAGAGCCGCGCGGGAAACCAGGGAACCAGGTCCCGAGCGCAGACGTAGACGACGACCGCGAGCCCTCCCGCGATCGCGCAGGCGGCAGCCGTGGTGGCAAGCGCCCACTGATCGACCGGAAGGAGCACCACGCCCGCAGCGACCAGTCGCGGGACGGTGTGCAGGTAGCCGGCGTAGGGCTTGAAGTGGACGCTCGGGCCGCCCAGCGCGGCCGACGAGACGAACGTTCTGCCGTCTTCCGCCCAGAACGTACCCTGGGCGACCGCTGGGATCCGCAGCCACGCAATCGCTGCACAGCTCAGCCCGAGCACCACAAGCAGGACGACCGGCCGCCGGCGGATAGCATCCCCGACTCTGCGAATCCGGGAACGGGGAGCGGTCAGCGCGACAGTCATGGCCGTCACCTGGGTCACACGACTTCCACGGCGGCTGCGCCTCGGACTGTCGAGGTCAGCTGAAGCCGGAGCGCGACAAGCTGCCGCAGGAAGGCGGACCCGTTGGCGAGGGTCGCCTTGGAGGCTCCCGCCGAGCGGACCCCGAAGGAGAACGGTATCTCAGTCATCATCAGCTGATGGCGCAGGAGCACCTCCAGTAGGATCTTGAAGCCCTGTGGCTGCATCGCCTCCAGGTCCAGTGTTTCGCGACGAACCGCGAAAAAGCCCGTCAGCGGGTCGGTGCACTCTCGCAGCCTTCGCGGGAACAACGTACGTGCGACGAGGGTACTCGCAGTGGAGACCAGGTGCCGGACCGATCCGTCGAGGCCGCTCGCGCTCCCTCCATCGCGATAACGGGACGCGATCACGATGTCCGCACCGCGCGATTCCCCCGCCGCAAGCAGCCGGGGCAGGTCCTCCGGCGGGTGCTGCAGGTCACCGTCCATAACGACGACCCACTCGTGGACGGCGAGTCCCATCCCGACCAGCACCGCGCCTGAGAGACCGCCGACAGGCTCGTCCCGGTGCACAATGTCGACACAGTGCGGGAGTTGTCCGGCCTGCACGGCGGCCGCGGCCGCCGTGTCATCGGTCGAGTCGTCGACGATCAGGATCTCGCTCCGATCGGGATCGAGCACCGCGGCGAGCCTTCGCATCAGCTCACCGACGTTGGCCGCCTCGTTGAAGGTGGGAACCACGACCGAGACACCCCCCACCCGTGTCCCCTCCGCACCCGCGCTCTGCCGCATTCAAGCTCCTCGCTCTCATCTCCATCGCACACCCGCCGCTCCAATATTCGACAAAGAAACAAGGACGTTCCCTGAAAGATGCAATTGTGCATCTCTCATCAACGGAGCCTCCCGAGCCCGCCCGGTGGAGAACGCGTCACCGAGAGGGTGAAACAAGCACACTGCGACCAACCCGATCGAGCTCCACGCGAAAGCGTGCGCACGTCAGCGCAGCCGCCACCATGCCCGTTCGCCGCGGATATGGAGGTCCTCGTAGACAACGGATGAGCCGGTCTCCGAAATCAGCACGAGTTGCTGGAGGCCCAGATCCGACTCAACATGGTCGCGCTGCTCAGGGCCGTCCTGGTCGACATCGTTGAGCGATTCGAGGCGGGCTTCGAAAAGCGGTCGCCACGATTCGAACCCCGGCGCCGGGTGGAAAACGGCGAACATCCATGGCCGATCGACTTCGGTGACGTTCAGCGCCCCCAGGACTTCCCCGGCGGTCTTCAGGGTCCAGACTGACACGCGTCGATTCGCCACCTTCCCCGAGTCGGCTCACTCGACGGGAGCGTTCTGCTCCCGCTCCGGTGCCCGGGCCCCGGAGCGCCGGCGACGCAGCGCGCTGACCACGATGGGGAGGACGGACACGGCGACGATCACGACCATCAGAGCGTCGATGTTGTTCGCAACGAGTGGGATACCGCCCAGCAGCACGCCCAGAACCACCATGACGACAGTCCAACTGACACCCCCGAGGGCATTCCAGAGCAGGAAGCGCCGGTAGCGCAGCGCCGCGATCCCGGCCGCAAGCGGCACGTAGGTGCGCACGAACGGCACGAAGCGCCCCAGCACCAGCGACACACCGCCATAACGTGTGAAGAAAGCGTCGGCCTGCTCCAGCCGTTCGGTCTTGAGCACGCGGGCGTCCGGCTTGAAGAGATGCCTGCCGAACCGCTTCCCGAGCCAGTAGCCGACCTGGTCGCCCGCGAAGGCGGCGACCGCCGCGACGAGGGCGACCTGCCAGGGTTGGATTCCGAGGTGCGGCGCGAGGATCGCCGCGGTGATGAGCAGCGAGTCACCCGGGAGGAACGGGAACAGGATCCCCGACTCGATGAACACCACGACTGCGATCCCCACCAGCACCCACGGCCCGAACGCGTGCAGCCAGGCCGACGCGTCGAGCAGCGGGATGGTTGCGTGGAAAATCATCCCACCAGTGTCTTCGACACAAGGCAAGGTGCCTCTAAGAAACGGCGCCCTCCTCCCCCGATGGCATCACGTTCACCCGCCCACCCAGGCGAGGGTCGGCGGCACAGAACACGCGGTCACCGCATCGATGAGAATCCGAATCCGCTGACAATGCCGAACCTTCTCAGTGCCTCTGTGAGTTCGAGGCGTTCACTGCGAGTCAGCAGTTGATCGACGGGAGGGCCGGAGAGCATCGACACGAACACGACCATGACGCCAGAGGCACCCACCGCCCGGCACGACATCGCCGACGCCGACGCGAGCACACTCCCGCGCGAGTCGCGTTCCGGCGCCGTCGACCTTGTGCGCGTACTCGGAATCACGGCGGTCGTGGCCGGCCACACCCTGCCGTTCCCCTTCGTCCGCACGCTCGTCTACAGCTGGCACGTGCCCGTCTTCTTCTTCCTTGCGGGATACTTCTGGTCGACGCACCGAGCGCTCAGGCGAGAGGCGGCGACGAGGATGCGGACACTTCTCCGGCCGATGCTCACCTGGCTGGTGCTGATCGGCGTCGTCTTCGTCCTCGTGGACACGCACTTCGAACCGGACACCCTGCAGCGTCTGGCCGGTCCGCTCACCGACGGCGAGAACTCAGCGATGCCGTTCACTACCTTCTGGTTCGTCATCGTCCTCTTCTCCTCGGTCCTCATCCTCCGGCTCGTCTGGCGACTTCCGCGCACGATCATGTTGGCCGTGACCGGCACCGCATTCCTGCTGAGCCTCGTCGCCGGGCCGCAGCTGGCGAACACACCCCTGTCGGTCGGGTCCGCGCTGCCCTGCACTGCCTTCCTTGCGCTCGGCTACGCCGCCAGGGCGGTGCGACCGCGCATCAGCCGACCGGGCCTACTCGGATGCGCACTCCTCGCCGTCTCCACGCTCCTCGTCGCGACCGGAGTCGCCCTCCCGCTCGACATCAAGCAGGGCGACTACGGGACCCCGGCGCTCAGCGTCCTCGCTTCCGTCATGATCTCCTTCGGGCTCGTGCTCACTTGCGAGAAGCTCTGCGAACATCTGCCCGCGGCCGTCGGCCGGGTGGCGACCGTGCTGAGCTATGGCGGATTCATGGTGGTGCTCACCCATCCCTTGGTGCTCTGGGCGCTGACCGCCCTGGCGCCGCCCCTCCCGAGCTGGATCACTTTCAGCCTGTGCCTGCTGGTGCCCTGGGCCCTGGCGTTGGCCGCACTCCGCACGCGCGCATCGGCATGGTTGACCGGCGTGGAACGGTCGACCGCCTCGTTCAGAGCTGGGTGACCCCGAGGACGATGATCGCGGTGGCTCCAGCGATCGCGGCGGTCAGCACCAACGCATCGGCCGCACTGAGCCTCGGTCGCTGGATGGTCGCCTTCGGGACTCCCCCACGCAGGGTCATCGTTCGCCCGAAGTCGTTGGCTCTGCGCTGCGCCGCGGCGAGAACGGCTGTGAGCACGTCGACCAGAGCGTCCCGGGCGCTCCGGATCCCGGACACGCGGTTGCCGCCGCGCAGCCGACGCGCGGCGAGCAGCACGCGGACTTCCTCGAAGAAGAGGGGGACGGCGCGCGCTGCGAGGGCGGTGGTGAGCGACCACTCGTTCACAGGCACGCCGATCCTGCGCAGCGGCGACCAGAGGACGGCGAGCGCGGGTGCGAGCTCGGCGAGGGGCGTCGTCCAGGTAATGACGACGGCGAGGAATGTCAGGGTCGCGGTCAAGCCCAGGGAGATGAGAAACGCGGCAAGGCCCCCGCCGATCCAGGCGAGCACCCCGGTGACCGCCAGGAGCGCCCAAACGGTCCGGGGCAGCCGCGGAACAGCGGCAGGGGTTGCTCGGGCGGCGGCGAATCCGGCCAGGGTGACGGCCAGCAGGATGCCGAGGGTCGTCCAGGTCGGGAACATCACGCCCGGGATGGTGAGCACGGTCAACGCGATGACCTTGGTGCCGGCCCATGTGCGGTGCAAGGGGCTGCGTCGCGGCAGGATGCGCAGCATGACGGAGGCGATGTCGGCCCGCGGTGGGCGCGATCTCCGGGAGGCACGATCGGTGATGGTCATGCTGGCGACCCTCCTTCCAGACGCAGCACGCGCGGGCAGAGCCGTTCCAGCCCGTCGAGGTCATGGGAGACCACGACGATGCCCAGGCCGTGTTCGTCCCGTACCGCTGCCAGGTGGGCAGCGAGGTCCGTACGCGCGGCCGGGTCCAGGCCGGCGAACGGCTCGTCGAGGACCAGGACGCGTGGTCGTCCGGCGAGAATGCCGGCGATCGCGACGCGGCGCTGCTGTCCGCCGCTGAGCGCATCGATCCCGCGGTCGGCCAGGTCCGCCGAGAGGCCGACGTTCGCGAGCGCCCGTCCGACGAAATCGTCCGGGTCGCCGATGCCCGTTCCCGCGCTCTTTCCGGCGGCCGAGAGGATGTCCTCCCTGACAGTCCGTTTCTGGAGTTGAAGTCGCGCATGCTGAAAGGACAATGCGACCGAACCGATGCGCTCGGCAACCGGTACGCCGTCGATTTCGCACGAGCCCGCAGTGGGACGCAAGAGGCCGGCGAGCATCCAGGCAAGGGTGGTCTTGCCCGACCCGTTCTCCCCGGTGATCAACAGCCCATCGCCTGCCGCGAGATCGAGGTCGATCCCGGCCAGTGCACGATGCTGCCACGGAGTCCCGAGAGCATGCGTGTACTGCGCGGCCCTGACCCGCAGGATCGGGCCGGTCGCGGCGACCGGGCGGTTCCCCTCACGCGCAGGCTCTGAGCGTGCCGAAGTAGCCGTCGCCGCTGGAGCGGGGTGCTCGCACTCGACACGACCGTGGCGCATCCGCACGACCCGGTCGGCGCGCCGGGCATCGGCCGGGTTGTGGGAAATATGAACAACGGTCGTTCCATACCGTCGGGGCAACTCGGCGAGCAGTTCGGCGAGGGCCTCCCTCCCATCGGCGTCGACCATCGCCGTGGCCTCGTCGGCGATCAGCAGCGCCGGACGCCGGGCGAGCGCCGCGGCGAGAGCCAGTCGCTGGAGCTGGCCGCCGGAGAGCGACGCGGTGGTCCGATCCGCCAGGCCCGAGAGCCCGACCACTTCGAGAAGATCGTCCAGGTCGACCGCGGAAGGATCCTCCACACCCCAGAGGATGTCGTCCACCACCCGTGCCCCGAGCGCCGCGACCTCCGCGCGTTGTGCGAGGAGTGCGGTCCCACCTGGACGCCCCAGGCCCACTGAGCCGGGACGCTCGACAGTGCCCTCGGCGACGGCGAGGCCGGCGAGCACCATCGCCAGAGTGGATTTGCCCGACCCGTTGGGGCCGTTGACCACGACGAACTCACCTGGACCGATCCGGAGGTCGACACCGTCGAGCGCCGGATCGGACTGACCGGGATGCCGCACCACCACCTGGCGCAGTTCCACCGGAACCGGGCAGACGGTGTCGGCGCCCCCGCCGACAGCGGCCTCGAGTGGGTCGTCGACGCGGACCCAGTCCAGCCTGCGCAGGATCGCCACGAGGAGCCGCCAGGTAACGAAGACGGCGGCCGGGACGGCGATCGCCAGCAGGAGCGCGACCCACAGCCACCAGTCGGCCCTCAGACTCGCGGCCACTGAGTTGAGTGCCTGAGCGAGGGGGCCAGGGCGGGAATGCGTCGGACCAGCCCCGCCAAGCCGGAAACGGTTCCGGTGACCGCGTCGATGGCGATGGTCCGTGGGCCGGGCAGCAGAGCCAGCAGGCCGATCGCTGCCGCCGCCGCAACCGCGGCGAGGACTACCGAGATCACCGCCATGGTAGGAGCACCCCGGCCGCGGCGGTGAGCGGACCCCACGACACCACCCACCATGCCGCTGCCGATCACGACCAGCCCCGCAGTGATCCCCCCGATCAGAAAGCAGGTGACGGCCGCAGCGGCCACCGACGCGATCAGCGCCCGCAGACGAAATCGGTCCGCCACGAGCGCGAGCGGAATCATCGCCAGCAATTCCAGTGCGCCGACCCGCGGCAGAAGCGCGCCGACGGTGACCACGGTGACCGACACCGCGGCCAGCGTCGCAGAGGCGGCGACCTCCCGTGCGCGGAGCGCTGTGGTTGCCGGACGGGTCGAGGTCACACCTCCAGTATCCGAAGACCGCCATGCGGAGAACCTGTGCGCGGCGTCGCGGCGTCGCCGAAACCCGCACCACGTCGCTGAGCATGCGCATAGACAGTGCGCCTCTCAGCCATTTCTGGGAAAGGAGGATTTTGACTAGCTCCGTGCTGTTGACCGAATCGCTTCGCCCGGCGAAGCCATTCGTCCGGCGCCCATCCACTCGTGTCCTCGCTCTCTCTCTCGCGCTCGGCGCAATGGCCACGCTGGTCAGCGCGGCCGGAGCGTGGGTGCCGTCGCTGTGGGGGGACGAGGCGGCCAGTCAGCTCTCCGCTCGACGCTCGCTCCCCAGCCTCTTCCACATGCTGCAGCATGTGGACGCTGTGCACGGCACCTATTACCTGTTCCTGCACTTCTGGGGGAAGGTGTTCGGCTACAGCGCGTTCTCCATCCGGTTCCCGAGTGCGCTGGCGATCGGCGCGTCCGTCGCACTGGTGGTCTGGATGTGCGCCCGCGTGTCGAGTGTGCGCATCGCCGTGCTGGCCGGGATCTCCTGCGCGGTGCTTCCCCGGCTCATGTATGCGGGCGGGGAAGCTCGCGCGTTCTCGTTCGATGCTGCCCTCGCCACAGCCCTGTGCGCAATCGTGATCGAGATCGCGGTGCGCCCCGGCCGCAGCCGCCCACTGTGGGCCGGCTACGGCGTCCTGTTGAGCATCGCGACCTACTTCTTCATCTACACCGGCCTGATGGCGATCGCCATCGTCGCGTTCCTGCTGCTGACCCCGTCGCTGCGCCACCACTGGAGGCGGTGGCTGGTCGCCAGCGCCCTTGCGCTGGTGGCAGCCCTGCCCATCCTGGTCTTGGCTTACCTCGAGCGGGCACAGATCGCCTACCTCCAAGCCGGGGGTTACGCGTCCTGGGATGTCGTGCTCAAACAGCTGTGGTTCGGAGACACCCGATTCGCGTGGGTGGGATGGACGCTGATGGCGGCCGGCGCCGCTGGCGCGGTGGGAACGGCGTGGCGGCTGCGTGGCAGCCTGACCCGATCGACACTGGACGTGCGTGTGCTGGCTCTGTGCTGGCTGGTGCTTCCGATGGGGCTGCTGCTGCTGGCGAACATCTTCTTCGCTCTGTTCACTGCGCGATACGCCGCCTTCGCCGCGCCGGCGGCCGGCATCCTGATCGCGACAGGAATCGACACGATCGCTCAGTTGGCCCGCGGCCGGGCGAGGCGCCATGCATGGGTCGCCACCGCGATCTGCATCATCCTGGTCCTCGGCGTCGTCGCGGTCGCCGTCCCGAACTGGGCGGCCCAACGCGGTCCGTACTCCCAAAATCAGTCGGACTGGAATGAGATCGCCGCCACCGTGCACGCGCATTCCCGAGTCGGCGACGCCATCGTCTTCGATGCCGACGCCCGGCCATCGCGACGGACACGTCTCGCCTACGACACGGCGCCTCCTGGCGCGTTCGGACCGGCGAACGACATCCTGGTCAAGACGCCGTTCCACAACAACTACACCTGGTACGCGTCGACCTACTCAGTGAGTCAGACGGCCGCACTCGGCCGTTTCGACTCCGTCTCCCGGGTCTGGGCGGTCGAGTACAGCACTCCGCCCGGTCTCACCGCACCGAAGGCGCCGGACACCTACGGCCTTGCCGCACTTCAGCTGATCGGGTTCCACCAGGCCGCTTCCTACCGGCTGCACGCCAGCGTCGTCTATCTCTTCATCCGGAACTCATGACCACCGCGCAGACTGCTAACGCGGCGCGCCTATCGGGAGCGTTCGAAACGGAACGCGGGATTCTTAGGCGCTCATGTGAGCGCGGCTGCAATCCTCAACCATGCGCAAAGTGATGCTGATCCTTATCGCTGTCGCTGCTTCGGTGGCCGCCGTCGTGGCGGCAGCCATCGCGCTTGAGCGTTCAGATCCCAGCGAACTATGCGATGGCGCGCCAGACGACGTGTGGTCTTGAGATCCCATCCGGAGCGCGGGCCGGGTAGCGCCGATGGTTAATGCGGTGCTGTCGATCAACCTCGTCAACGGCTGGGTGACCACGGTGTGCACTGCGGCGTCGGTGACATTGCTGATCTACCTCTTGTGTCGCTCGGGCGGGCGGCGTTGGGCGCTGACGGCAAGCGCTGCGCTTCTAGGCGGCACGGCGGTGTCGGTCCTCACCTGGCTCGTCGTTGTCCGCATTCAGCACACGTTCACGGTGCCGATCCCTCCCGCGGTCAATTTCTGGTTCGCATCAACCGTGTCCGCCATCGCGCTGGCCCTGGCCAACCTTCGGCGCTCAGGGTGGAGGCGAAGAAGCATCGCGGTCGCCGCCATCCTGGTCTTCGCCACGACCGGGACCGTGAACATCAACGCGCAGTTCGGCCTGGATCGCACTGTGGGGGATTTCGTCGGAATTCTCCCCAGCCATCCCATCGCCCTCCCGCCGCGGGTGCAGCCGATCCAAGGCCGAGGAGCGCCTCTCTGGAAAGCATGGCGAGCGCCCGCCGGACTCCCCGCACACGGAGAACTGGGCACGCAGGTCATCCCGAACACTCGGTCAGGCTTCCGTTCTCGCCCGGCCGGCATCTACTTGCCGCCGGCAGCTCTCGTTCCACACCCGCCGGCCCTGCCGCTGGTCATCCTCATGATGGGTCAGCCCGGCACCCCGGACCCCCATTACGCCGCAAAAGCCCTCGACGCGTTCGCGGCCCGGCACGGCGGTCTGGCACCGATCGTCATCGTCGTCGACCAGCTGGGCGACCCCAATCACGACACCCTCTGCCTGGACACTCCGGAATTCGGCAACGTCGAGACGTTCCTGACCCAGGACGTGGTCATGTGGGCCACCCACCATCTCAACATCATCCGCGACCACCGGTACTGGACGATCGCCGGCTACTCCAACGGCGGACAGTGTGCGATCTCACTGATGGCCAAACATCCGAATCTCTGGTCGAACGTGCTCGACATATCCGGGGAGGAATACCCCGGCGCCGAATGGCCCCACGGGGTGCTCTCGCAAATCTTCCACGGAGACCAGGCCGCCTATGACCGGCAGAAGCCGGTAAACATTCTCGCCAGAGAGAAGCTCCCCGGGACTTTCGGTGTGTTCACGGTCGGAGCCGACGACCCGGTCTACGTCGCCGCCCAGCGCCGTGTCGCCACAGCAGCTCAACGTTCTGGTATGTCCGTGTTCACCTATCAAGTCCCCCACGGCGGACATGTGGTCCCGGCCCTTCCCGAGGGGATGAGCAAAGGCTTCCAGCTGTTGTACCCGAGGTTAGGGCTTTCACCAGGGGCGCCCTGAGAGACATTGCCCAGAAGAGCCCCGGCGGCATGCCCAAAACGGCCCGCATGTGCCGCATACATGAGTCAATCAGCGGCGGTCATTGGACGCGCCTTCGCGCGCGTTGATTTGTCGCTCCCAGCCGCGCATCGTTGCGCGTGGCGGTCTGAAACGGCGAGGCTGCCCGCAGGCGCGTTCGTGGCCTGCGGGCAGCACGGTTCTCACTTGATGGTGTTCGCCGCCGCCTTGACCTTGGCAGCGAGCTCGCTTGACAGGGGAGCAGATCCCGCCTGAGCAGCTGACGCCTTCTGGGCATCCGGGCCGGCCACGTAATCGACGTACGCCTTGACCAGCGCGGCCTTGCTGGCATCCTTGTACTGCTGGCAGGTGATCAGATAGCTGATCAGAACGATCGGCCACGCATTGGCATCCGTGATCTTGCGGTTGATATTGACAGCAATATCGTTCGCCGGGCGGCCGGTGACCAGCGGGGATTTGGCTGCGACGTCGGCAGCGCCCGCAGCACTGATCTTCACGAACTGGGAGCCCACCTTGAGCTTGGCAATGTCCAAGCCGGCCGATCCAGACTCATCGATATAAGCGATGCTGTTCTTCGCGTTCTTGACCGAAGTGGCCACGCCCGAAGTTCCCTTGGCGGCATCGCCGATCTGATAAGGGAACGTCTGGCCAGACGGCTTAGTCCACACGGTCGGCGCATTCGCCGCGAGATATTCCGTGAAGTTCTGTGTGGTTCCCGAGTCGTCCGAGCGATGCACGACCGTGATCGCGGCAGCCGGCAGCGAAGTACCCGCGTTGAGTGCGGCAATCTTGGGGTCATTCCAGGTCGTAATGGCGCCGCTGAAAATGCCCGCGATGGTGTCAGCATCGAGGTTGAGGTTTTTGACACCGTCGACGTTGAACGCAATCGCGATCGGAGAAATGTACACCGGCAGGTCGATCGCCTTGCTTCCTGCTGCACACCCCGCGAACGTTCCCGCCGCTTCCGCGTCGCTCAGGTGCGCATCGGATCCGGCGAAATCGGCCGCCCCCGAAATGAAGCTCTTACGGCCCGCACCGGAACCCTGCGGGTCGTAGTTGATCGTCACCTTCGAGTTCGCCGTCTGGAACCCGGCAATCCAGGTTGTCTCCGCGGTGCCCTGCGCTGACGATCCAATCCCGTTCAGTGACCCCGACACGGTCGCTGACGTTGCCGAGTTCGAGGGTGCTGAGCCGGACTCGTTTGCTGCACATGCAGACAACGACAAAGATACCGTCGCTGCCAACGCCACCAAGATGGCATAGCGGTTGCGCTTCATATTTGATCCTTTTCCAATCGTGGGAATGTGAACAGCTGCCCCGCCAGCGCCGCCGACAGAATCACTGGTCCAGATGAACAGCGGATGAACGCCAGCCCAATGGTTTGCGCGCCAAATCCGTCGCACGAGAGCACACGTCGCCTGAGCTGTCCTGCTCCGAGGACATATGTGCCTCGTGCATGAGTCGATCTGCGGATGTCATTGGACGTGCAGAAGGCGGTTGGGATTGTGTGGAGGGGTGGCGCTGACCCGATGCTTCGTTCGAACGTGGACGCCGTTCGCCCTGGTCGTGGTGGGAGTCGGTGTCGCAGCCGGCCTCGCTGGTGTGCTGACAAGCCTCGTCCTTCGGACGGTTCAAACTCTGGCGTACGGAGACGGCTCGGGCACCGCGTTCACCCACCTGGCGCCCGGTGATCCTGTTCTCCGGATCCTGCTGCTCGCGGGGGTGGGCCTCGTGCTTGGCGTGGGCTGGTGGATGCTGCACCGGACGGGCCGTTCGCCGGTCTCGATCTCCGCGGCCGTAGGCGGAGCCCGGATGCACACCCTGCCGATGGTCGCGCATGTGCTGCTCCAGCTGGTCTCGGTCGGCGTGGGCGGCTCGATCGGGCGGGAAGTCGCGCCGCGCGAGCTCGCGGCGCTTGCGGCCACCTGGGCCGACAAACTCCTGCCGTCCCTCACGGCACGTCGACGCCGCCTACTCGTGGCGGCTGGCGCGGGCGCGGGCCTCGCCGCGGCGTATCGCGTGCCGGTCGCAGGAACGCTCTTCGCGGTGGAGATCCTCCTCGCCGAGTTCAGCCTCGGGGCCATCCTGATCGCCGCGACGGTGTCGGGTATCGCTGCCCTGGTCAGTTGGCTCCTGGTTACCGATGGTCCGATCTATCCGCTCCCGCCCGTCTCCTTCTCACCCTCCCTCCTGGTGTGGGCTCTCGCGGCGGGGGTGGTGATCGGTTTCGCCGCTTCCGGTTTCAGCCGGCTGACGAACCTGGCGGCGACCCACCGCCAGCACGGCCGGCTCCTGCCGATCTGTCTGGCGGTCACGTTCGCCTCCCTGGGCGCCGTTTCCCTGGCGTTCCCGCAGACCCTGGGCAACGGGCAGTCGCTGGCCGCCTTCGCGTTCTCCGCGCACGTCGGCATCATCACCGCTCTCACGCTCGGAGCGCTCAAGACGATCGCCACCGTCGCGATGATCGGCTCGGGCGCCTACGGCGGCACGCTCACCCCCTCCCTCTCACTCGGCGCCGTCGTCGGCCTCATCACGGGGACCCTGTGGGTGTCGTTCTGGCCCGGATCGAGTCCGACCGCGTTCGCGCTGTGCGGCGCGGCAGCGTTCCTCGCCGGTTCGATGGCCGCTCCGCTCACCGCGTTGGCACTGACGATGGAGCTGACCGGCACGGTGTCCTGGGTGCTCGTGCCGATGATCGCCGCCATCGCCCTAAGCACCCTGGTGCGCTGGTTGCTCGACTCCCGCGCGAAGCGGCAGCGGGCCTCCCTGGCCCGGCTCGAGCGCAGCGAACCCCCAGCCGAAGCGAGCGTGCAGAAATGAGTCGCGCTTCAGTCCCCGTAGAGGTCGCCTGCCAGCGGCGACTCCGCCACCATCGCCAAAAAGCCAGCGAGGGCCGCGGAGTCGCGCCCGCCGCGGCGATGCGCCAGCCAGACCGGCCGGCTGAGGGCTTCCGGGAAGACCGCGACTCGCGCGCCCATCAGCCGTGCCTGGCTGCCCAGCAGTGCGGGCACGATGGTCAGACCGGCTCCCTGCGCGGCAAGCAGGCCCAGGGCGTCGCGCTGTGTGGTCACCAGGAGATCGCGAGGCTTGACCGCATAGCGTTCATAGGCTGCTTCGGCCATCGACCTGATCGACGTCCCACGCGGAAGAGTCACCAGGGTGTGCGCCGCGAGGGTGTCGGCGTCGATGTCCGCGTCCGACACGACATCGCCGCTGTCGGCAGGCGTGCCCGGCGATGCGCCCGGCGGGAGCACGACGACGAAGCGCTGCTGCCCGAGGCGCTCGATCTGCACATCCTCCGACCCACGCTCTCCCGTGCCGAACGCCACGTCCACGCGGGCCAGCCTCACCGCGTCGACCAGCTGGGCGAGGCTCTCCAAACCGACCAGTTCGATCCGCACACCGGGAGCCCGGCGCCGGAATCGCGCGACGAACTCGGGCACACAGGTCGACACCAGCGACGGCAGGCCGCCGATGCGGAGGACACCCCGCTCCAGCCCCGTCTCGGAGCGCGCGACGGCGTGCAGTGCCGCCGTCTCGCGCAGGATCCGCCGCGCGGGCCCCAGCATCTCGCGCCCCGCCTCTGTCAGCGCCACCCCACGTCCGGCCGGAACGAAGAGCACGACACCCACCTCTCGTTCCAACGCCCGGATCCGCCGCGACAGCGCCGGCTGGCTGATCTGGAGAATGTCGGCTGCCGCGGTATACGTGCCATAGTCGACGACCGCCACCATCGCTTCGACCAGGGCAACGTCCATACGACACATCATCCCCTCAGTACGCCGAGGGCCGCGAACTCTACCGCTCGCGAAGCGGCGACGACAAAGGAGACGTTCGATGCACGATGAACATGCAGAGGCTGAGCTGTGCGCAGTGATGCCCGCCACGAGAGCAGCCGCGCACGAGACACCGGAGGCCGAAGCGCTGCCCGCTCCGAGTTCGGGAAGCCGACGGGCACTGCTCATCCACGGGACGGGGCCGAACGTCGAATCGTGGTTCCCGCAACTGCTTCGGACGGCACAGAACGCCAGGAACTCCCTCGGCAACGACGTGGAGGTCACTGTTGTCGTCCAAGGTCCCGGAGTGGCAGCACTCGCCGCCGACGGCGGTGCAGCCGCGGACGTCGCCGCGACAGTGGACGCCGGCATCGGTGTGATCGCCTGCGGCAACAGCCTCGCAGCTGTCGGGCTGTCCTCAGCGGCGCTCCTGCCGGAAGTCGGCGTCGTCCCCGCAGCCATCTCCTACCTTGCGCGGGCGCAGTGGGAGGGTGCCGCCTACGTGCGTATCTGACGTGGAGGCCGGGCGTAGAGGGATAGCGTGAGGGGGTGCGGAGATCGGGGCGTCGGTGGACATCGCAGGACTGAGGCTGCTGGTGGCGGTCGCGAGCACGGGAAGCATCTCCGCCGCCGCCAAGGACGCCGGTATGACGCAGCAGGCCGCGTCGCTCCGTCTCGCGGCCCTGGAGCGGCAAGTGGGATCGGCCTTGCTGGTGCGCAGCCGCCGCGGCACGGCACCCACCGAAACGGGCGAGCTCGTCGCAGCCTGGGCCGCCGACCTCCTGGAGGCCGCCGACCGCTTCGACGCCTCGGTCGACGCCCTGCGTCAGACGGCGGAGGAGACGCTGCGCGTCGCGGCCAGCATGACGATCGCCGAGCACCTCGCGCCGCGCTGGCTCACCTCCCTGGGCACCGGCGGAGCGGGACCCCGCGTCGAGCTGACGGCCGCGAACAGCGAAACGGTCCTCACGGCCGTCCGTGACGCGACGGCCGCGATCGGATTCATCGAGACCCCGGACGTGCCCGCCGATCTCGCCTCCGTGGAGTTCGCCTCGGACGAACTGGTCGTCGTGGTCGGGCGGAGTCATCCGTGGGCGGGGAGGGCGCGCGGTGTGTCCGTGCAGGAACTCGCCCGCACTCCCCTGATCGCCCGCGAGCGGGGGTCCGGGACCCGCCTCGCTTTCGAGCGTGCTCTGGCGGAGGCCGGGCATCCGCCCGTCCGTCCTGCCCTCGAGCTCTCCTCCACCAGCGCGATCCGAGCGACCGCCGCGACGGGAGAGCATCCCGCGGTGCTGAGCATCCTGGCGGTACGGGAGCAAGTCGCGTCCGGGCTGCTCGTCAAGGTCCCGATCCGGCAGCTGCGCATCGTCCGGCCGCTGACCGCCGTGTGGCGACGGAGCGGCGCGGGCGTCTCAGGGAACGCCCGCGCGCTGCTGGAGCTGGTGCAGTCGATCTCCTGACGGCGGTCAGAGCTGCCCGGTGACGGCCAACACACCCAGGCTCGTGAGGGTGACGAGCGTCGAGAGCACCGCACCGAGCAGAAGCGGCCGCCAACCGGCGCTGCGGATCGCCGCGACATCGGTCGAGAGGCCGATCCCGCCGAGCGCCACGGCCACCAGGAACACGCTCACCGACACCAGTCCGTCATGCAGGCCCGGCGGAACTGCAATCAAGCTATTGGCGGTGGCGACGACGAGGAAACCGACCAAAAACCAGGGAACAAGACCGATCACCCGCCGCGCCGTCAAGGGGGCGCCGGCGTTCCTGCGGCGATGCTCAACCACGGCGAGCGTGACGCTGATCGGCACGATCATGAGGGTGCGCACGAGCTTGACGACGACGGCGTAGCCCAGAGCGGAGGTCGCGAACAGGCTTGCGGCCGCGACCACCGAGCTCGTGTCGTTGACCGCAGTGCCCGCGAAGAGACCGAACGCGTGCGTACCCATTCCCAGCGCGTGGCCGATCAGGGGGAACACGAGCACGGCGACCGCATTGAACAGGAAGATCGTCGAGACGGCGTAGGCGATCTCCGAACTCGCCGCCCCGATGATCGGCGAGACGGCGGCGATCGCGGACGCCCCACAGATTCCAGTGCCCACCCCGATCAGCGTGCGCTCCCGCCGTGGTATGCGCAGCAGGCGGCCGACGCCCCACGCGGCGAGAAGGCAGACCGCCAGGGTGGAGAACATCACAGGAAGGGACTGCACGCCGACGACGAGGACGCTGGACAGGGAGAGCTGGACCCCGAGCAGGACGACCGCGAGCTGCAGCACGAACCTGCTGGAGAACGCGATGCCGGGAGCGAACCGGCCGCCCGGGCGTCGGATCAGGCTCACCACGACGCCGATGACGAGGGCCGGCAGCGCGCTGCCGAGCGCCGGCACGATCCGCGAGACTCCCGTCGCGGCCAGCGCGATCAGGATGGTGATGCCCAAACCGGGTACGACGGCTCGCACTCGGGCCGCGACGATTCTCGATCCGGTCGAGAAGGAAGATGAAACCATGCTTCCACCGTGACGCAACACCGCCGCACCTACTACGCCGGCGTTGTTGTGGGGTCACAAGTTGGGCTTGTGACCCCACACCATCACGCGCGACCCGCCGGCACGCTCGCCATCGTCGCGGACCCGGCCGCCCAGGTGCGGTAGCCGCCGTCCAGGTTGACGACGTCGCGGCCCTGCTGGGCGAGGATGCGGGCTGCGGTGTGGCCGCGCTGGCCCACCTGGCAGTGCACGACGAGGGGGCCGTCGGGCAGTTCGGCGAGCCGGTCGCGGAGGTCGTCAACCGGAATGTTCAGCGCGCCGGGGATGGCTCCGGCGGCGTGCTCGCGCGGCGTCCGGACGTCGATCAGGGTCGCGCCGTCCGCCAGCACGGAGTCGAGCTCGTGCCATTGGATGGTGCGGGTCGCGCCGCTTCGGAGGTTGTCGGCAACGTAGCCGAGCTGGTTGATCGGGTCTTTCGCCGAACCGAACTGCGGGGCGTACGCGAGTTCCAGTCGCGCCAGACCGGCGGCGGTGATGCCGCCGGCCATGGCGACCGCGATCACATCGATGCGCTTATCGACGCCCTCCCCGCCGACGACCTGCGCGCCGAGGATCGCGTCGGTCACCGGGTCGACCAGCAGTTTCATCGACATGGGGCTGGCGCCTGGGTAATAGGTCGCATGCGAGGTGGGGTGGGTGTGGATGGCGCGGTGGTCCCGCCCGGCGGCTGCGAGCTGCCATTCACTCCAGCCGACCTTCGCGGCGACGGTGTCGAACACCTTCACGATCGCGGTACCCAGCGCCGGCGTGTTCCGCTCGTCGCGGCCGGCGATCACATCGGCCACGGAGCGCCCGTGCCGATTGGCCAGGCCGGCCATCGTGATCAGCGCCTCTTCGCCGGAGAGCGCATCCACCTTCTCGACCCCGTCACCGACGGCGTAGATGTGCCGGTCGCTGGTGCGGTTGGCGGCGTCGACGGCGATGCCGCCGGTCGGGCCGATCCGCAGCCCGGCGGAGCGGGCGAGGTCGACGCTGGGCACGACACCGGAGGCGTCGACGATGAAGTCCGGGCGCAGGATCGCACCGTCGCTGAGCAGCACCGCGCCCGCCTCGACCGAGTCGATGGTCGCCGAGGTGCGCACGTCGACGCCGTGGCTGCGCAGCTGCGTCTCCAGGGGCGCGACCATCTCGGGATCCAGCGGGGTGAGGATCTGCGCCGACCGCTGGATGAGGGTCACGTGGATGCCGCGGCGCACCAGGTTCTCGACGGCTTCGAGCCCGATGAACCCGCCCCCGACGACGAGCGCCGACGGGTGGTCCGCTGCGGCTTGCACGAGCACGCCGATCGCGTCCACGTCCTCCACTGTGCGCAGGGTGTGGGTGGGGATTCCGGGATGCCCGGCGGCCTCCCGAGCGGACGCACCGACGGCGAGGATCAGTTCGTCGTAGCTCTCGATGAAGGTGTCGCCTGCGGCCAGGTCGAGCACTGAGACCGTGCGCGCGACAGGGTCAACGCTGATCACCTCGTGCCCGGTGCGCACGTCGAGCCGGAAGCGCGCCGCGAGCGACTGCGGCGTCTGCAACAGCAGCGAGGACCGGTCCGTGATCACCCCGCCGACGTAGTACGGCAGCCCGCAATTCGCGTACGACACGTAGGGGCCGCGCTCGAAGACCACGATCTCCGCCGACTCGTCGAGCCGGCGCAGCCGAGTCGCTGCGGACATTCCTCCGGCGACTCCGCCGACGATCACGGTCTTCATGGTTGGTTCCTCCCGGGGTCGGTTTGTTATACCCTCCCCGGTATCGTACTATACGGAGGGGGTATAACGAATCGCCCCACCGAACCCAGAAAGAGAGTCCGAACCCATGTGCTACCCCGCCACCTGCAAAGTCTGCGGAAAGACCACCTGGAGCGGCTGCGGCCAGCACATCGCCGACGTCCGCCGCCGCGTCCCCGCCAACCAGTGGTGCAACGGCAACCACACCGACGCCGAGAAGGCGGCCGCTTCCGGCGGCGGATTCTTCGGCCGGCTCTTCGGGCGCCGGTGACGATGAGTACCGTCACCGTCACCGCTGACACGCTCAAGAGCCGAGTCGAGCAGAACGACATCGTCCTGCTCGACTTCTGGGCGGCCTGGTGCGGACCCTGCCGCATGTTCGCGCCCGTGTTCGAAGCAGCGTCCGAACAGCACCCCGACATCGTCTTCGGCAAAATCGACACCGAGACCGAGCAGGAACTCGCCGCAGCCGCCGGGATCACCTCGATCCCCACGCTCATGGCATTCCGCGACGGCGTCCTCGTGTTCTCCCAGCCAGGAGCACTCCCCGCGCGCGACCTCGAAGACCTGATCCGGCAGATCCGCGCCATCGATCCGGCCGAACTGACCGCAGCCAAGGCGCGCGCCTGAGCTGACGGGATACCCTGGCGGGTACCGCGACACGCTCACCCGCACCGGCATCACGAGAAAGAAGACCACCGTGGCCACCACCGCCGCCGACATCAAACCCGTGCTCAACCGGCTGCGCCGCGCACAGGGTCAGCTGAACGCCGTCATCGCCGCCGTCGAGAACGGTGGCAAGTGCCGTGACGTCGTCATCCAACTCGCCGCCGTGTCCAGCGCGCTCGATAAGGCAGGCTTCCAGATCATCTCCACCGCCATGCAGAAATGCCTCACCGACCCCGACGACACCTCCGACCCGATGACCGTCGAGGAACTCCAAAAGCTCTTCATGACGCTGGCGTGACGACGGTCCCCTCGGGCTCGGCATCCCCTACACCCTCGCGGTCGCCGTCGAGGCGATCCGACGGCCGCAGAACGGCCCGTCATGAATGTCGCTTGGTCGGTTTCCATACTGTTCGGAGGAGTCCCCTGGCTCGGCGGTTACCTTCGCCCCCGGCCCCCAGCGGCAACCGACGGAATCACTGACTCAACGAGAGACGGCAGGCTGCGCCGCGAACACCTTTACAGCTACCAGTCCGATTGCCGCGCCTAGAAGTTGCGCGCCGATGTACCAGAGCGCGCTTGCAGGTGCGATCCCCGCGAAGGTGTCGGTTATGGTGCGGCCGATAGTGATGGCGGGATTGGCGAAGCTTGTGGAGCTGGTGAACCAATAGGCAGCTCCGATGTACGCACCGACCGACGGGGCGACGATCGCGCCCCTACCGGCCCGAGCGAGGATGAAGATGACCCCGATCAATCCAGCGGTGGCGACCACCTCAGCCAAAAGATGCGCCGGCGTCGCTCGCTCATTGCTGCTCACACTGACAGCAGCCTTGTCGAACATCACGTTCGCCACGACGGCACCACCGAGGCAGCCGAGGACCTGGGCAGGGAGGTAAGACCAGAGGTCACGCCGGGGGCGCCCTCCGATGGCCACGTCGACCAGAGTGACGACCGGATTGAAGTGAGCACCCGAGATGGGTGCGAAGACCACGATGAGCACCGTGAGACCGAGCGCCGTCGCCAGGGCGTTCTCCAACAATTGGAGACCGACGTCATTCGGTGAGAGACGCTGCGCAGCGATCCCGGAGCCGACGACAACGGCCGTGAGCCCGGCACTGCCGACGAACTCTGCGAGGACAGGACGGAGTGCAGCGGCCACAGGGATCCGGATGCGTCCGGAGGACGTGGCGGTCGCGGTCATGCGATAACCATCAGAACAACCGTGACGCGAGTGCCGACCTTCATGCGGGCGACACCTCCAGGCTCTTCAGCAGCTCGCGCACGCGCTGCTCGACCTCGTCGCGAATGCCGCGCACGGTGTCGACGGGCTGGCCCTGCGGGTCCTGCAGTTCCCAGTCCTGGTAGCGCTTGCCGGGGTAGATCGGGCAGGCGTCACCGCACCCCATCGTGATGACGACGTCTGCGGCCTGGACGACGTCATCGGTGAGCGGCTTGGGAAACTCGCGGCTCATGTCCAGGCCGATCTCGGTCATTACCTCGACCACGGCCGGGTTCAGTTCGTGGGCGGGCGTCGACCCGGCGGAGCGGACGTGGACACGGCCGCCGGAGAGCGACTCGGTGAGGACAGCGGCCATCTGGGAGCGGCCGGAGTTCTGCTCGCACACGAACAGCACCTCCGGCCAGATCACCGGCAGCGCCCCCTTCGCCTGGGCGAGCGCGGTCAGGCGTTCGGTGGCGAAGTGGATGGTGCGGGTCGCCAGGTGCGCCTTCACCGTGGCGGTGCGCAGCAGCGCCGTGTAGGACTCCAGCACATACCGCTCCACGGTCTCCCGATTGAAGACGCCTTCGAACTTCGCCGCCAGCTCGTCGGCCAGCCGGCGCAGGTACGCCTCTGGATACGCAAGCTCCGGCTGGCTACGCCGCCCGGTCACGTCGATGGTCACGGTCGTCACACCGCCGCGGGCAGCAGCTCGGCGAGCAGGTCCTGCACGCGCTGCTTGATGTCGTCGCGGATCGGACGGACCTCGTCCACCGGGCGGCCGGCGGGGTCGGTGAGCTCCCAGTCCTCGTAGCGCTTGCCGGGGAAGATCGGGCAAGTGTCGCCGCAACCCATCGTGATCACCACGTCGGATTCCTTCACGGCGTCGGTGGTGAGGATCTTCGGCTGCTCGCCCGCGATGTCGATACCCTCCTCGGCCATGACCTGCACGGCGACCGGGTTGATCTGGTCCTTCGGCTCGGAACCAGCGGAGAGAACCTCGACCCGGCCTCCGGAGAGCTCACGCATGAACCCGGCGGCCATCTGGGAGCGGCCGGCGTTGTGGATGCAGACGAACAGGACGGTGGGCTTGGTGTCAGACATGGTGGGTCTCGCTTTCTCTTCTCCAAGAAAGCATAGATGCACGTCTATGGTTTTGCTAGTCGGCGGCCGCGCTGTTCACGACTCGTTCAGCATCGATCCGGGTCAGGAGGTCCCGAACGCGTTCTTCGATGTCATCGCGGATCTCGCGCACCTTGGTCAGGGGCTGGCCGACGGGGTCGGGGATGTCCCAGTCGAGGTATTCGCGGCCGGGGTAGATCGGGCAGGCGTCACCGCAGCCCATCGTGATGACATAGTCCGCGGCTCGGACAGCTTCGTCAGTGAGGGGCTTGGGGAACTCGCCGCCGAGTGGGGTGCCGACCTCGTCCAGGACGGTGACGATCGTGGAGCGGACGGCGTCGGCCGGTTCGGAACCGGCGGTGCGGACCACGACGCGGTCGCCGGCGAGCTGACGCAGAATCGCCGAGGCCAGCTGGGAGCGGCCGGCGTTTTGCACGCACACGAACAGCACCTCCGGGACACCATCCCGTTCGCCGGTCGCGCGCAGCAGCGCATCGAGGCGGGAGACGGCGAACGCGCTGGTCAGGGAGGCCCGGTTTCTGCGGCCGTCGAGGCGGTCGTAGCTGTCGCGGACGTACTGTTCGATGCTTTCCCGGGCAAGGACGCCGCGGTAGCGGGTGGCGAGGTCCTCCACGATCCGATCCAGCGCGGCCACATCATCCGTCGGCTGTTCGTCACGGACGAGTTCGGCGACCCGATCGACTTGGCCAGTGGTGATCGAGTACCAGGCGGTCCGACCCTCCTGGGTGCGCTCAACCAGGCCCTCGTCGCGCAACAGCTTTAGGTGATGCGACACGGTCGGCTGCCGCAGGCCTAGCGTCTCGGCGAGGCGGGTGACCGAGCCACGGCCGTCAGGGGCGTCGAGAAGGAGA
Organism: Leifsonia sp. L25; assembly: GCF_050632895.1. The sequence goes on from NZ_JBODRZ010000003.1 coordinate 1,412,329, forward strand.
CGGAGGATCCGGGCGCGGGTCGGGTCGCTGATGCGCTTCAAGCTCCGCAGCACGTCCGGTTCCGGCACCCCACCCATAGACGCCAGTCTATGCGCGCGGGGTTCCGGACTGGACTAGGAGCGGCAGGACGACCCGGACGCCACGGTGGAGCACACGCCAGTCTCCGACTCCTCTCGATCGTCGCCGCCTCCGACGGTGATGAGGCGTGCGCCTGCGACCTCACCGAACCGGTCGGACTCAGCCAGCCCACCGTCTCGCACCACCTGAAGATCCTGATGGACGCCAACTACCTCACGCGCTCCAAGCGCGGCACTTGGGCCTACTACAAGCTCGTCCTTGGCAGCCTCGACCGCGTTTCCGCACTGCTCGCCACCGCAACCGCATGATCATCCGCGCTCCCACCGGAGGACTGGCCGGCAGCCAAATTTGTCCCTGGCCTGCCTCGTCTATGCAGCGAACGAACTGATCGATTGTCCCATGGGCGCAATAGCCTTCAACAATGAGCAATCGCATCGAACAAGAGGTGGCTCGTGCGCTGGAGAGCGTTGACCGCCTCTTGGTCGCCTGGACAGAGATCGGGGAGCACCAGCGTGTTGGCAAGACGCACCAGACGATGTACAACGACATTGTCGAATTTGCCAATCTCCGGATGGAGACTGTCTCAACGATTGCCCTCCTAGTCCGTAGTGGCCGGGTTTCCGACGCGCTCGGACTCACTCGGTCCCTTCTTGAGCACGCCCTGCTCCTTCGCCTCATGACGAAAGGCAGTCGATACTTCCAGGTCGAGCCCGAGATCAAGCGAACACGCCAACAGTGGCGGGACGCCCTTTCCGAGGCCCGGGCCGAGCTAGAAGACCTACACGATCGCGGCGAGGCCTTGAGCTGCCTTAGCGTGCAACGCTATCCCGGGCGGGGCCGGGATCGACGCATGTGGGTTTACGAGGGATTGAAGAACGAAACCGAGCCGGGACTTCATTGTTCCGGTCCACTACTTTCACTACAACGAGTTCCGGCCAGACGTCTATCGCTTGGATGATGACGACTACTTCGACCCCGTGCCCTCCAGCTATCGCAGCCAGACCCCAAGTAGCGCACGATCGCGAAGAAAGCACCGGGACGAGGCTGGATTTCGCTACCGCTATTTCCTGAGCTACGACGCGCTCTTGATCTGTCTTTCCCTGAATCAACTTGCATCCGTCGAGGAGGTCAAACGCATCGAGGCGCACTACACCTTCTTGGGACAGTTTCTGCATCCCACGAATCGCGCCAGCCGCCAACTGCATGAGAATTCGAACAACTACATGGGTGGTTTCCACGTTGGATTGCCGCAACCCTACGACGCCGTCGCGCGCCTCCTAGCGGCGCTATATGCGGTCCACTTGACTGCGATGGTAGCCAACGAAATAGCTGACATGCTCGACGCTGCCCCGCGCCGGTATCTAGCCGAATCAGGAACATCGCCGATCCGGGCCCTACTCGACGAGGTCGGACAAAGGTTCAACTACTTTTGGTTCGTTTATAACGATGCGCCGCTCTACGACCGATACATCTACGCAATCAACGAAGCCTCGGACGAGGAGCTTGGGAAGGTGGGAGGCTACCCGTCGCTCCCTACCGACAACATCAAGTTCGACGCAGCCATTCTCGAACACCTGAGACACACGTTGCGGTCATGGAATAACCTGCGGGTCGGGGCGTACCGCTCCCCGCTTAGATGACTCCCTCTGGCGACCCGCCTCGAGATTCTCCCTCAGCCGACGCCGGAAGGGCCGCCGCCTGTCGGTTTCAGCGCGCCGAGTCGCTCTGAACGCGCAGCCGGATCAGTCGGTAGCCGAGTCCGATGGCGAGGACGATGACCCCGGCGATGATCGAGCCCAGCGGGAGGGTAGCGACGAGGATGAGGCATCCGATCGCGCCGGCGATGGCGAGGAAGCGCGGATAGCGGCGGTTCTCACGGGTCTGGGTCCAGGCGGCGGAGTTGGCGACGAAGTAGTACAGCAGGACGCCGAAGCTGGAGAAGCCGATTGCGCCGCGCAGGTCGGTGACCGCGACCAGCAGGCACACGATCAGGCCGAGAGTAAGTTCTGCCCGGTAGGGGCGCTGAAGCGTGGATGTACGTCTGCGAACCAGCGCGGGATGTCGCGGTTGCGCGCCATGGCCAAGCTAGTGCGGCCGATTCCAGCGATCATGGCCAGCAGCGCCCCGAGCGCAGCCGCAGCGGCGCCGATGCGGATGACGATGCCGGGCCATGCGGCTCCCGTGGTGTTGGCAACCGCGCCGAGCGGGGCGGAAGCGGAAGCGAGCGCGGCCGGGCCGAGAGCATGCAGGGCAGAGACTGCGACGAGGACGTAGACGATCAGTGTGATCGTGAGGGCGGTCGTGATGGCCCGGGGGATCGTGCGCGCCGGGTTGATGACCTCTTCGCCCATTGTGGCGACGCGGGCGTAGCCGGCGAAGGCGAAGAACAAGAAACCGGCGGACTGCAGAACACCGTACACGGTCACTTCCGGGCCCGGCAGGGCCGCGCTGGCGGCGGTGTGGGTGAAGCCAATGATCACCGCGACCGTGAGCGCGACCAGGGAGATCGCGACCAGGACCCGGGTCAGCAGTGCCGTGCGGGTGATGCCCATCGTGTTGACGATGGTGAGCAGAATGACGGCCAGGATCGCGACCGGCTTCACCCACGGGCCGGGCACCGCGTAGGTGGCGAAAGTGATCGCCATCGCCGCCGAACTGGCGGTCTTGCCAACAACGAACGACCAGCCGGCGAAGAAGCCCGACCACTCGCCCAGTTGTTCACGCCCATACACATAGGAGCCGCCGGAGGTCGGATACTGCGCTGCGAGCTGCGCGGAAGAGGTCGCGTTGCAGAACGCGATGAACCCCGCGATCACGAGACCGAGCAGCAGCCCCGCGCCGGCGGCGGCAGCCGCTGGCGCAAAGGATGCGAAGATGCCGGCACCGATCATCGACCCCAGGCCGATGACAACCGCATCACCCAGATTCAGGCGGCGGGCAAGCGCGCCGTTGGCAGAAGCAGCCGGAGTGTTCGTCATGGCTTCTTGTCCTCCGGAAGGAGTTCATTGGCGAGTTCGCGGGTGGCTCGACGGCCCTCTTCGAGAGCGGCAACTCCGGCCGGGGTGGCCGTGTAGACGCGTCTCGTGCGCCCGTCGACAACAACTCGCTCGGAGACGAGCAAGCCATCGCGCTCCATGCGATGAAGTGTCGGATACAGCGTCCCTGGTGACAGGTTGTAGCCGTGGTGGGCAAGTTCCTCGCTCATCCAGGCCCCGTGAACTGGTTCCTCGGATGCATGGTGCAGCACGTGCAGCACGATCGCCGCCCTCTGAAGCTCATGCATGCGGCCAACAATATCGTGGTCCGATATCGGATTGCGATATCGATACATCTCTGAACAATCGGACCCACCCGAAAACGCCGTTCGAACGCTGCACTGAGTCCAACCAGTTGCCTTCGACCACCACCCCCTCGTGGAACACCTTCGGCGTGCTGCCCTTGCATTCGACGTCTTGCCATTCCGGCTGGCCGATCGTAGCTTCCTCCGCCAGCTCCGTTCCCTCCGGCCGCTATTTGCAGACTCCGCTCGCTGCGCTCCCTCCGCTTAGCAGCCGCTCCCCTCCGGGCACTGCGCTGCCTCCACGCGCTTTGGATCTCTGTGCCGGAACGGCAAAAAACTGATCGGCGGGGGACAACGTAACCAACACCCGCTGACTCGACACGGACCCTGTGAGGGTCGATCGGGAGGCAAGGATCATGAACAGCAAAGTCATCACCCGGCACGAGGAGGAGCGTCAAGCGACGGCGGAGGCACTGCATGCGTCGATCGTGGAGCAAGTCCAGCAGCTAGCCGACAGCAGACAGTGGCGCGCATTCCTGGAGTTCGCCCGCTCCTTCCACAACTACAGCCTGAACAACGTGTTGTTGATCCTGTCCCAGAACCCAGACGCGACCATGGTCGCCGGATTCCGGCAATGGCAGGCCAAGGGACGCCAGGTGCGCAAGGGCGAAAGGTCGATCAAGATCTTCGGATACCGCGAAAAGAAGACGGCGAGGCCCGACAGCGACACCGCCGAGGCAACGGAAAATGATGAGCGAGTCGCGCGATACTTCCCCACCCTGTCAGTGTTCGACATCGCTCAAACGGATCCGATCGAAGGAGCCGAGCCGCTGCCGGAGGACCCGACCCGTCGGCTCACCGGTGAAGACGATCACGGCATCATCGCTCCCCTGTCGGCCCACCTCGAGACACACGGATGGAGCATCCACCGCGCACCGCTTACTAGGCCGTGTTGATCAAGAGGTTTCGCTCCCGGCTGGGTGAGTCTTAAGCGGTGACGCGACAGGAGATCTCTGACGAGGTGTGGGCCGTGATGGAGCCGTTGATGCCGACGGCGTCCGGGAGGTCGAGGCCGTGGGCGGATCATCGGTTGGCTGTCGAGGGGATGGCGTGGAAGTACCGCACCGGGGCTCCGTGGCGGGATGTGCCGGAGCGATTCGGGAAGTGGAACTCGATCTACAAGCGGTTCAACCGTTGGGCTGTGGACGGCACCTGGGAGAAGCTGCTAGCCGAGGTGCAGAAGCGGGCCGACGCCGCGGGGAAGATCGACTGGGTCGTCTCGATCGACTCCACGATCGCTCGTGTGCATCAACACGGCGCGACCCTGAAGCGGGACACAGGGGGCTCTGCCGAATCACAAGAATCCGTGGTTCGAGCCGCCTGATCACGGGATCGGACGCTCCCGTGGCGGGCTGACGACCAAGCTGCACCTGGTCTGCGACGGTCGCGGCCGGCCGCTGGGGATGATGATCACCGGCGGGAACATCAACGACACCACGATGATGACCGCAGTACTCGAGGACATCCGCGTCCCCCGCGACGGGAAGGGCAGGCCACGGACCCGCCCGGACCGGGTGCTCGCCGACAAGGGGTACCCGTCGAAGGCGAACCGTGCTTGGCTCCGCGACCGCGGTATCGCGGCGGCCATCCCGGAGCGTGATGACCAGGTCGCGCACCGCCGCAAGAAGCCGGGCCGGCCGATCGACTTCGGCGAACAGCAGAAGGAACGCTACAAGGGCCGCAACGTCGTCGAGCGCTGCTTCAACCGGCTCAAGCAGTGGCGCGGCATCGCGATGCGCTCCGACAAGCTCCTCCGCAGCTACCGAGCCGCCGTCAGCCTCGCCGCGACGCTCATCTGGATCAAATCAGACTTGATCAACACGGCCTAGCGCTAGCGGATTCACCGACCCCGAGTCGCACCAGGTGACCCTGGCCGAGAACCTCGCAGTCGAGCAGGCGGCCAAGACCCTCATCCACGAGACAGCGCACATTGAGCTGCGCCATATCGACGACATCGACGAGTACCGCGCTCATCGGGGACGGATGGAGGTCGAAGCCGAATCGGTGGCCTTTATCGTTGCCGGCCTGACAGGATTCGACACCAGCTCGTACAGCATCGGCTACATCACCGGATGGGCGAACGAAGACACATCCGTCATCCGAGCCACGGCGACACGCGTGCTGAAGACCGCGCACACGATCGCGGGAACTATCGACCACGTCGAATAGCTCCACCGCAGAAGCTGAACCCCGACCCCCATTTGGGTCGGGGTTCTTTCACGCCCGCCGCGGACAGCTGGTAAGGAACGACGCAAGACGCAGAGGAGGGCGAGAGGGGAGGGAACGAGGAACGAAAAAAGGGACGGAAGGAGGGAGATAAGGGACGGAGGAGACGAAGCAGAAACGAGGAGAACGAGAGACAAAGAAAGGAAAGAAAAAGGCGAATGCACGCAGGCACTTTCTGTGGAATGCGAGTATTCTGGGCGGCATGCGCGGGGGTGTGGCGCGGTGGAAACGAGGGGTTGCCTCACAGGGGGTGAGGCAAGCGATCGCGTACGCGTTCGGCGGTGTCTGCGATTCCCACCTCACTGCGAAGACCGCGCAAGGGGTGCTCGCGGCGGCGGATTACGCGGGTGCGGTGATGACCCGGTACATCGTGGAGAACGGGTCGATCCGCGATGATCTGCTCACCCGCAAGCAGCTGCGCACCTGGGTCGATGGCGGCGACCCTCTCACCGGTGAGCATCGCGGGTTCGAGATGTCCTCCCCCAATGCGGATCTGGTGTTGGATGCGACGATCAACGCGCCGAAGTCGTTCAGTATCGCCGCGATGCTGGACCCGGAGTTGAACGCGGCGTACGAGGACCTCCAGGACCGACTGAGGGACCGGATCATCCACCTCTGGCAGGAGGAGCTCAACGCGCGGCGTGGGAAGGGGGCTGCATCAGGGAAGACCTCGCTCGCGTCGAGGTGGTCGAGCTCAAGCATGAACGCTCCCGCTCCCTAGACCCGCACAAGCACCGGCACCTGTGGTTGAACGTGAAAGTCCAAGGCATCGACGGGAAATGGTCCAACGTGGACACCCGGGTTGCGTTGCGGTTCCAAAACGTCATCAACGCCGAAGGCGACCTCGCCGCCCGCACCGACCCCGCCTGGATCACCGCGCTCGCCGCGAAAGGGTTCGCTCTCAATGACGACGGGGAGATCACCCAGTTACAGCACCTGGTGCGGCCGTTGTCGAAGCGGTCCGCGCAGATCGAGACCAACAAAAACGCCCGCACCGCCTGGTGGAAGCAACAGCATCCCGGGCAGGAGCCCTCCCACGATGTGATGAATCAGATCGACCGATGGGCGTGGGCCGCCGGGCGACCAAACAAACCCGGGCACCTCGACGAAGACGACTGGACAGGCCTAATCCGCCACGAGCTCCTCGTCGCGGACCCGCGACTCGATCACGAACGTGCTTCGGCTGATGTGAGTGAGGTCAGGGTCGAGGATCTCGACCTCGAGTTGCTCGCGGAGAAGGCGATCGTGGACGCGGACGCCCGCTCGACTGGCACGGGAGGCCGCTTCAGCGTGATGGACGTTCGGGCTGGAGCAATCCGCGCAATCGCCGCCACCGGCCTCATCGCAGATCGTGACGAACTCACGCCGCTGGTTGAGAAGGTCGCTGAAGATGCGACCCGCGTCCACACGGTGACACTGCTCTCCGAACCGAATGTCCCCGATCACATCAAGCACCTCATGGCGACTAACACGGCCACCCTCAAAGCCACGCTCGCTCACCGGATCGCCGCCCTGTCGACGACGGGGACGACCATGAATCCTGATGAGGTCAGGAGAATCGCGCACGTCATCGAGCCCGAGCGAACGCTCGACGCCGGCCAGCTCGACGGCGCAACAGCGATCGCAGGAACCTCACGAAGCGTAGCTATCTCCGGAGCTGCCGGCACCGGCAAAACCACGATGCTCAAGGTGGCCGGCGCCGCGCTGCGTCGACAGGGTCGCAACTTGATCATCGTCGCTCCGACAAAGAAGGCCTCCGCCGTGGCTGGCCGAGAAACCCAAAGCGACTCATCCTCCCTCCACCAGTTGCTGCACGACTACGGCTGGCGCTGGACAACCGGCGACAGTGGAGCAACAAGCTGGACTCGGCTCAGCCCAGGTGACATCGATCCGGCCACCGCGAAAACCTACGCTGGTCCGCGGATAAGGATCCGCCCGGGCGATCGCATCGTCGTTGACGAAGCCGGCATGCTCGACCTAGAAGCAGCCAGGGGTCTCGTCGATGTACTGGAGCGCACCGGTGCAGGAGCGGCATTAGTCGGCGATGAACGCCAAGCGCTGCCGGTCGGGCATTCGGGTGCGATGGCACTCTTCTGGCGAAGCGCTGCGGACCAGGTCGAGCTCTCCACGATTCACCGCTATAAGGATCCATCGTGGGCCGACCTGAGTCTGCGACTTCGGGAGCCCCGTAACCAGGAAGCCGCAGCCGCGGTCGCAGACGAACTACTGAAAAACGGACATGTAGTTCTCACCAGTAACGACGCCGCGGCACAGCAGGCAATGGTCGACGGGTGGATTGACGCAAGCCGCAGCGGACAGACGATCGCGCTGGTCACGGCAACGCACGCCGAAGCCCAAGCTGTGAGCGAAATGATCCAGGCGCGCCGGATGCAGAACGGAACCGTCTCGACCGACGGCTGTGTTCTCGGCCAGGCAGGTCAGGCCATCTTCATCGGGGATGTTGTACAAACTCGCCAAAACGATGGCCGTGCCGACGTACAGAACCGCCAGAGCTGGATCGTGAAGAAGATCACTTCTGAGTGGGTAGTGCTGGTGTCCGCGTTTGATTCGTCAGATCTCCGGAACATCAGCCACGACTACGCCAACTCTCACCTTCACCTCGGGTACGCAACGACCGTATACGGTGTCCAGGGTGAGACGACCGACCTCTCCCTGGTCGGCCCCGGCGTGGACGCTGCCGGTCTCTATGTCGGGCTCACGCGCGGCAAACAGAGCAACTCGGTCATCCTCGTCGCCCCGACCGAGGTGTCCGCGAAGTCGCAACTCATGGAGATGATGCAACGAGGATCCATCGAGGAGACGCTTCAAGCGTCGCGCGGCGCCGCTCAAGTCGAGTTCAACCGTGCCGCGCAGGCCCGCTTTGGTCCGCGCGCGCCGGTGTCGCGTGAGGGTGTTGGACCGGCCGCCTCACCCTAACCGGGTGCCGGTCAGGCTGTCGCTAGACCATTCGCGCACAAGTTTCGGCCAAGGGCGTTAGCTCCGTCCAGGGCGCCGTCCAACGCGCGATATCGCAGTAGAGCGATCCCAAGGGTGTCAGCGCGCGCTCTAGCGACCGGGCGCACACCGCCGGGCACAAAGATTAGAGGGTGCCGACCATCGGTGGATGCGACAATCGCAGCCTGCTCAACCGGGTCGACGTCTAGGTTGGCGCGGTCATCGCGAACCCAGGCCAGGTAACGACCGCTGTACAGATCACACGTCTCGCGCGTTTCGACGGAAGCTACGACAGTATCTGCCGCGCCCAGGAACACCATCCATTCGCGGCACAGTTCGATTGCTCCCTCGCCGGAAGCCCCATATCGGCGCGGGGCCGGTGCGTCATGTGTCACGTCTCAAGTGTGCATCCGACCGCCGATCCACACGAAGTCCTCGCCTCGTTGCTCTGAGCCTCGACAGAGAGCCTTGCGGAGTGTCTGTCCGGGCTTCCAGGCCGCGCGAATTTAGTTCATGGGTAGAACTTCAACATCGCCACTCGAGCATTCGAAGCGTCGCATCCAGCGCAGATCATGCCGTGCAAGGGTGCAGCCACATGGTTCGGTGATCGCGGGTCACTCGTCCAGTCGATGCGCCTACGCTAAGTAGCGATGAACCAGGACCTTGTCGACAGAGCTCGAACACTCGCGAGCGAGCGTTTGGCCGTTGCCATGCCCGAGCGCTGGGCGCATGTCCTCGGAGTCGCGAGAACTGCGTCCGATATAGCCCCACGGCTTGTAACAAGAGACGCCGACGCGGTCGTTGCCGCGGCGTGGCTGCATGACGTTGGCTACGCACCGAGCATCGCCATGACGGGTTTTCATCCTGTGGACGGTGCGAGGTTCGCCGAGTCTGCTGGCATGCCCCTTCTGGTTGTCTCCCTCATCGCGCACCACTCGGGAGCCAGTGCCGAAGCAATCGAGCGCGGACTTACTGCCGAACTGGCGGAGTTCGATCGTCCACCCCGTGACGTCCTTGATGTGGTGACCTACGCGGACATGACCACGGCGCCCGATGGGACGCCAATCGACGCTGAGAGGCGCGTATCGGAGATCCTTTCTCGCTATTCGAGCAATGATCCGGTGCATGCCGCGGTCTCTCGGTCGTCTGCCGAGTTGCTTGCCTCGGTGGCCCGAATCAAGGAGCACCTCCGGTTGGCGCCTGCTGGGGCTCCTCAGCCGAGGTAGGGCAAATCACGTCGTTCGAGGTAGTGGTCAATCCGTAGCCTCATCGAAGGGTGCATCGACAGGCCAGCGATCTCCTGGGGTTCGACCCATGCGACTTCCGTCGACTCGGAATCGAAGGCAAGCTCGCCGCCGATCAGCTTGGTCACGTAGCAGATAGAGAATTGCTGTCGGACTTCTCCATCGTCGTACTTCATGACGTGATGGGGGTTCGTGTAGATGCCGACGAGGCCGGTGAGCTCCACGTCAAGGCCGGTCTCTTCCTTGACCTCGCGCACAGCGCAATCCTCAATGCTTTCGCCGAGTTCCATGCCGCCGCCGGGCAATGCCCAGAGGCCGTTGTCTTTTCGATGCACGAGGGCGATGCGTCCTTGGCCGTCAATTACGACTGCCGTGGTTGAGGGCACGACGCTGTTCGCCTTCGGCGCGTCAGGGTCGTTGTAGTAATCGATTCGCGCCACTGCCTCAGCTTTCGATCGGGAACTCGGCTTGCCTTGCGCTGCTCCACACGGCGTCGAACGCGACCGCATACGTGTCCCACAGTTCGGGCTCGGCCTCTCTGGGCAGTTCGATCACGGGGTTCTCGCCGGCCGGCGAGCCGAAGATATGGTGGTTGGCGTAGAGCATGTCGTCGATGAAGAACATCGAGGTATAGAGCGGCGTGCTGTGCGTGCGAATCTCTACCCCCTCGACCTCCTTCAGCGGCTCGAGGTGAACGAGGGTCATACGGCAACGCGCGGCAAGTGCGTCGCCGATCCTCTCCTCGGAACCGCGTTGAAGGACACCGTCTGAATCCGGCGCGCCCACCGCAAACCGGATCTTCGTGCCCCGCGCGGCCGCGCCTTTGATGATGCGGGTGAATCCGTGAAGCGCGTCCCAGAGGAAGGTGCCACCGTAGACACAGATATCGATGCGCTCGGTGGCCGCCTCGAACATCTCGCGCCACAGATCGATTGGGACCTGGGCCCGCGACGGGAACAACCGGACTTCGATGGTCGCGTCGTGAATCGCGTGTCGAATGCCGAAACGTGGCCATAGATCTTCAGCGGTGACGCCCAGGGCCGCGGCGATCTCTTCGGCAATCCGAGTCTTGGGCGTGGTCTCGCCCCTGATCGCGCGCTGAACGGTGCGCTCGTCGCATCCCGCACGAGAAGCGAGGTCACGGATGCTTATCCGCTGCTTATCCATCTGCTCGGCCAAGAGACGTCCAGTTCCGACGCCAGCCGCTCTTTGAATCACAGTCATGAGGCTCCCCAAACCAGATCTTGCCTGCAACCTCTGACACATTCTGACACTCGTCTGGCCTTCCACTGTCAGATTCGGCCGTGTGCACTCATTGTTGTGGCCGCCAACCGGCGCTGCCACCTGCAACGAGACGGAGGAAATGAGACATGCGTCTGAGCAACATCGACGAAGCACTATTCCCCGCGGTCAGTTCCGGTAACAGGGAGTCATGATGCGAAGCCCGAGAGAGATCGGCATCGAGTTGTTCGACGGGATGCATCAATTGAGCGTGACAGTTACGGGAAGGCCCATCCCAGCACACGAGCTATGCGAGATCCTTGCGAGTCTCGAGGCTGCTGGCGGCTACAACTTCGGCGAGGTACTGAGCCGATTGGCGAGAGGGTTCGAGCGATCGCTTCGTGACGACGAGACTTCCCCCATATCCGTTCGCGAACGACTTATTGCTTGCCTGGTGCGAAGGGCCGCAGAGCAAGCGCAAGAGATCGCGCTGTGCCTCGAGGCCGCGTGTTGCGAGTTGGAGACGCTGGCGCCCCGAGATGTCAGCGACTCGAATCACTTTGCGTAAGTGATCGCCAACGACATGAGCGCAAGACCAAAGTAGGAGCAGATGGAGGCGGCATGAACAACAGAAAAGGCCAGGGTCGGGGCAACGCAAATTCCGTTGCGCCATTACTTCTGACAGAAGCAGAGACGGCAGCGATACTCCGAATCGACCGGACCACGCTCGCGCGCCTGGTCGATCAAGGAACTTGTCCGCTGAGCCCGGTGAACCTCACGCCACGGATACGTCGGTACCGCCTAGCTGAAGTCGAGGAGCTGACGGGTTCCCATGTGGTGATGCCGTAATGGCAATCGATAAGCGCCCTTCAGGCAAATATCGGGTGCGCGTCTTTCTGGACCACGTAGTGGTGGGGACTCGATCATTCGAGCGAAAGGCGGACGCCCAGGCCTGGGAGAAGGAGCAGTACCGCGTTCTCTCGCTGGGAGGGATTCCCTCCCCTTCCCTGTCGCTGCTTCCTGTCGCCGGGTTGATAGCTCGTTTTCTCAGCGCTCGGCAGACGCGCGTTTCGCCGCACACGTGGCGTACCGACTCGGACAACCTTCGCCACGTGCCTTCGACGTGGCTGCGTCGACCGGTATCCACGATCACCGCATCCGACGTACACGACCTGCTAGCAAGTCTGCTGGCCGACGGATTCGCGCGTTCGACCGTTACTCGGATGAGAGTCACCCTCTCCGCTCTATTCGAGTACGCCGTCTCAGAACACTTCGCACCTGCAAACCCTGTCCGGGGTGCTCGTATGCCTGTGGTTGTCGGCCTCCCGTCGCGACCCAAAGCGGATACATGGACGCCCGAAGAGATGTCGAGAACCATCGAGGCGCAGCGGGTGGTTAATCCTGCAATGGCCGAGGTGACTGAATTTCTCGGGCTCACCGGCCTGCGGTGGTCAGAGCTGAGGGCGCTGCGCGTCGAAGATGTGGCGCAGATTCCGATGCCGGCGTTACATGTATGGCGCGCGCAATCAGATGGATATGCCGAAAAGACGCTGAAGAGCAACTCCGGCGAGGTACGGTCCCGAACGATTCCCCTTCGTCCGCGGGCCTCAGAGATCGTGGCCCCTCGGGTTGAAGGCGCTCCCCCGGAGCACACCTGTTTCGCTCAAAGACGGGGAAGCAGTTGAGAGGAAATTTGTTCCGCCGTCAGGTGCAGTGGAATGCGACAACGTGCCGCGGACTCACGATTCACGCGCTACGACACTTCGCAATTTCGTATTGGTTACTTCGCGGCGTAGACGTCAAGACCGCCGCCGAGTGGTCAGGGCACAAGAACCCGACGGTGCTGCTGTCCACCTACGCTCATGTCCTCGGCATCGATGCCAACCGCGCAGCTCTCGCCCTTCTAGACACCCCTGCTGTCCCAGCGCTGTCCTGGGGCGCGGTTCCTGACGGCTTGAAAGGCCTCGACTAGTGTCGCCACGAGGCTTTAGAAACCATCGCTTATCAGCCCTTTTGCTGCGGAGACGGTGGGATTTGAACCCACGGTGCCCTTAACGGGCACTCCACCTTAGCAGGGTGGTGCACTAGGCCTGACTATGCGACGTCTCCTGAGCGCCCGCGGGCGGACGCACGTCAGCCATCATAACGGACGTTGCGGGGGCGCCCGGACACCCCGCTCTCAGGCGCTGTAACTCCGGCGCTGTAACTCAGGGGCCGGAACTCAGGCGCCGGTGCTCGGGAGCTGGTGGACCAGCTGCAGCATCGCCGACATCAGGATGAGCGACACGGCGACCCCGGCGGCGATCGTGACGACCAGCACCGCGATCGACGCCCAGAGGACGCCCGCTCCCCGGCCTCCCGCGACGCGGCGCACGATCACCGCGCGGCCGATCGTGTAGACCGGCCACGCCAGGAAGGACCAGGCCCAGTGGAACGGCCGCTCGACGCCGCGGCGTTCCAGGGTCCGGTGGTCGAGCCGGCTGAAGACGATCGACAGGGCGAAGATCACCCAGCCGAGGATGCTGCTGACGAGATAGCCGGGCGAGGTCAGCAGCACGAGGTTCGCGGGGCTCGGATGCGCGAACGCGGCGAGCGACCGGCTGACGCCGCCGATCGTGGCCAGCGAGAGGACGGTGCTCAGCAGCGGCAGCAGCACCACCAGCCAGATCCACGTCGTGTACACCGGCGTCTCGGGGGCAGGGGACGGCGGTCCGTGGCGTAGCGCACGGGAGGTGCGGTGGGCAGCCCTGGAGCGTGTCCGCTCACGGCCGCCACCCACTTCGTGCCGTCCCACCAGCGCAACGGCGCCTCGCCGAACGGGTCCGGGTACCACCCGGGTCCGAGCTGCCGGCTCACGTCGCCCATCTCACCGTGCGCCATTCAGAAGTACCCCACGATCTCGTCCACGGCCTGCCGGGCGTCCCCGAACAGCATCCTCGCGTTCTCGCGGTAGAACAACGGGTTCGGCACGCCCGCGTAGCCCGCGGCCATCGAGCGCTTGAAGACGATGACCTGACGGGCCTCCCACACCCGCAGCACCGGCATGCCGGCGATCGGGCTGCCCGGGTCCTCGGCGGCGGCGGGATTCACCGTGTCGTTCGCGCCGATCACGAGCACCACATCCGTGTCGGACAGCTCGTCGTTGATCTCGTCCATCTCCAGCACGATGTCGTACGGGACGCGCGCCTCAGCGAGCAGCACGTTCATGTGGCCGGGGAGGCGCCCGGCGACCGGGTGGATGCCGAACCGCACCTCCACGCCGCGATCGCGGAGCTTCTGGACGAGCTCGGCGACCGGATACTGCGCCTGGGCGACAGCCATCCCGTAGCCGGGCGTGATCACGACGGAGGTCGCGTTCTGCAGCAGCTCGGCGGTCTGCTCGGCGGTGACCTCCTGATACTCGCCCTGTTCCTCGGCGGCCGCGGACGGCGCCTCGATTCCGAACCCTCCCGCGATGACCGAGAGGAAGGAGCGGTTCATCGCCTTGCACATGATGTACGAGAGATACGCACCCGAGGAGCCGACGAGCGCGCCGGTCACGATCAGCAGGTCGTTGTCGAGGAGGAAGCCCGAGGCGGCGGCGGCCCAGCCGGAGTAGCTGTTCAGCATCGAGACCACGACGGGCATGTCGCCGCCGCCGATCGACGCGACGAGGTGGACGCCGAGGGCGAGCGCGATCAGCGTGACGACGGCCAGGAGCCACAGTTCGGGCGTGATGACGTACCAGACCGTCAGCCCCACGAACACGACGAGCGCGCCGACGTTGAGCGCGTTCTTGCCGGGCAGCACGAGCGGGCGCGACGAGATGCGCGCGGAGAGCTTCAGGTAGGCGACGATCGACCCGGTGAAGGTGACGGCGCCGATGAAGATGCCGATCACGACCTCCGCGTTGTGCACGCCGCGCAGCGAGCCGGTGAGCTCGGGATGCGAGAGGTGGCCGGTCCAGCCGACGAGCACGGCGGCGAGACCGACGAAGCTGTGCAGGAGGGCGATGAGCTGCGGCATCCCGGTCATCTGCACGACCCGCGCGCGCCACAGACCGATGGCGGCGCCGACGGCCATCGCGGCGATCAGCAGGACGATCGAGGAGGTCGGCAGCACCAGGAAGCCGATGGTCGCGGCGAGCGCGATCCCCATCCCGACCATGCCGTAGACGACGCCGCCGCGGGCGGTCTCGTGCCGAGACAGGCCGGCGAGGCTCATGATGAAGAGGACGGCCGCGACTAGGTAGGCGGCGCCCGCGATGCTGAGGCTCACCGGTTCGCTCCGCGCTTCGGGTCGGATCCGCGCTTCGGGCCATGCCCGCTCTTCGGGCCGGATGGGCCGCGCCCGGCCGCGTCGCTCCGCGTGAACATCGCCAGCATCCGCCGCGTCACCGCGAACCCGCCGAACACGTTGATGGAGGCCACCAGCACTGCGATCGCGGCGAGCGCCTGCACCGTCGGATCGTGCGAGGTCAGCTGCACGATCGCGCCGACCACGATGATGCCCGAAATGGCGTTCGTCACGCTCATCAGCGGCGTGTGCAGCGCGTGGTGAACGTTGCCGATCACGTAGAACCCGATGACCGTCGCCAGCACGAGCACGGTGAAGTGCTGCGGCAGCGGTGCGGGAGCGAGCGACGTCAGGGCCAACAGGACGGCGAGGCCGACAGCCGTCAGCACCGCCTTGCGCACCGGCGTCAGCCATGGCTCCTTCGCCGCGGCCACGGCGACCGGGGCGGCGACGGGAGGCGGCGCGGCCGAGACGGTCACGGGCGGCGGCGGCCAGGTCGTCTCGCCGTCGCGCACGACGGTCACCGACCGCTGCACGACGTCGTCGAAGTCGAGGACGAGCCTCCCGTCCTTGCCGGGCGTCAGGAGGGTGAGGAGGCTGACCAGGTTGTTGCCGTACAGCTGCGACGACTGGGTCGGCAGCCGGGACGGGAGGTCGGTGTAGCCGAGGATGATCACCCCGCCCGGTGTGACCACCCGCTGCCCCGCCACCGACCCGGCGACGTTGCCGCCCTGCGCGGCGGCCATGTCCACGATGACCGAGCCGGGCCGCATGCTCGCGACGTCCGCCTCCGTGAGCAGCTTTGGCGCGGGGCGGCCCGGGATGAGCGCGGTCGTGATGACGATGTCGACGTCCCGTGCCTGCTCCGAGTAGATCTCGGCGGCGCGCCGGTCGTAGGCCTCGCTGGTCGCCTTCGCGTAGCCGTCGGTCGACTGCATCTCATCGGCGCCGGCGACCTCCACGGCCAGGTACTCGCCGCCGATCGACCGCACCTGATCGGCGACCTCCGGCCGCGGGTCGGTGGCGCGGACGATCGCGCCCATGCTCGACGCGGCGCCGATCGCGGCGAGGCCGGCGACGCCCGCGCCTGCGACGAGCACCTTCGCGGGCGGGACCTTGCCGGCGGCGGTGACCTGGCCGGTGAAGAAGCGCCCGAACTCGTGGGCGGCCTCCACCACGGCGCGGTAGCCGGAGATGTTCGCCATCGAGCTGAGCACGTCCATCGACTGCGCCCGGGAGATGCGCGGGACGGCGTCGAGGGCGAGGGCGGTGATCCCGCGCTGCGAGAGGGCGGCGAGGAGATCGGGGCGCAGGCCCGGGCTGAGGGTCGCGATGAGGGTGGCGCCGTCGGAGAGGAGGGCGATCTCGTCCTCGGTCGGCGGGGCGACCTTGATCACGATGTCCGCGGCCCACGCGTCGGCCCGGGAGGTCACGGTCGCGCCCGCGGCGGCGAAGGCCTCGTCGGTGAACGCGGCCCGGGCTCCGGCACCGGCCTCGACGCGGACGTCGTACCCCAGGGAGACGAGCTTCTTCACGGAACTCGGGCTGGACGCGACCCGGGCCTCCCCCGGCCGTTCAGCAACGATGCCGACGTACGACACCTGGCCTCCCTCGGCTTTTCCCTGGACACTAGCAGGCCGCACCCTCCGAAAAGAGTCTCGGCGGCGACACGTGCTCGATCTCCTTCCGAACGGCGTCGGGAAGGAGATCCTGACGTGTCCTCCTGTCCGCGTACGCGTCGTGGTCCTGAACCGATGAGGTCTCCCAGCGGCCCGCTCATCCGCATAAACTCCGGAGGATGACCGCACGGATCGCCAACGTCACCTTCCACGCCGCCGACCCGGCGGCGCTCGCCCGCTTCTGGGCCGCCGTCATGGGCTACCCCGAGCCCGAGTGGCTGACGCCGGAGGAGGAGTCCGAGCTCCGCGCCGCGGGCCTGACCGACGACGACCTCGCCGCCCGCGCGGTGGCGTGGGACGAGGACCCGGCCCACCAGCGCTTCTACTTCACCCGCTACCGCCACGACAAGCTTCAGCGCAACCGGATGCACATCGACATCACCCCCTCCGCCGACCGCCACGCCACGCGCGAAGAGGTGGAGGCCGAGGCCGAGCGGCTCGTCGGGCTGGGCGCGACAGTGGAGAAGGTCCTCGACGGATCGTGGGGGCCGTACCCGGAGTTCGCGATTATGATGCGCGATCCGGAGGGGAACGAGTTCTGTCTGCAGTGAGGTGCGTCAGCGGTCCTTGAAGTAGCGGAACAGGTGCTTCTCGCTCATCGCCGCCGTCGCGACGATCACCCCGACGAGAGCCCCGGCCACGCCGGCAAGAGGAACCACGACCAGCGACGGGAAGACCGCGAGCTCATCGCCGCGCTCGACCATCGAGGCGCCCACCGCGGCGACGCCGACTCCGATGGCTCCCGCTGCCCCCGACCAGGCGCCCGCCTCGAGGAGGCCGAGGGCCACGAGGTCGCCTTTCGCCAGGCCCGCGTGGAGCGCGGAGGTGTGCTGAAGGCGCCGCATTCTGACGCCGGCGAATCCGATTCCGGCGGCGATCAGGGCAGCCGCCGGGGCGGCGGCCCTGGTCAGACGGTCCGCGAAGGACGCGTTTCCTTCGAATGATGCGCCGTACGTTGGATTGAGCTGCATGACCTGGGGTTTGTCCTCGGAGGCGTCATCGGCCGGTGACCTGGTCGCGAGCAAGAGGGCGCGGAGGTTCGGAAGCTGCGGCCAGGCCGTAGCCCAGCATTCATCGAACGATCCGGGCGCATTGGTGACCGACAGGACCGCGTAGCCGAAGCCCGCGCGCCGACCGTCGGACGGCCAGCCGTAGACCTCGGCCACACGCATAGGGCCCGCGTCGGTCGCGACCTCGTCTCCGGGACGGGCGCCGATCATGTCCGCGAGTTCGTCCGGGACGAGCACACCGCCCGGCGACCCTCTTCGATCTGAGACGAGGGCGGCGAACCCGGGCGAGACCTCGTGCGCCGGAGCGGGAGCGTCGGGAAGGGTCGCGATCGCGATCTTCCGCGAGGTCGAGCGAAGGGCCCCGGAGGCCATGACCCCCGGGACGTCCGTGAGTGCTTCGCACGCCGCGCCGTCCACGTGGCCGTCCGCGACGAGGACTTCCGTGGCGGCGCCCGACGAACGGAATCGCTCCGCGGAGGCGACCAGGCCGGCGGTCGTCATCGCGTCCAGGAGCACCAGCGATGCGAAGACGGCTGCCGACAGCACGCTGAACAGGGCGAACCGGGTGGTCCCCGTCGCGATATTGCGGCCGGCCTCGCGGAAGAGAGCGGAGAGCTTCACCCTGACCCGCTCCCTCCGAGAGCGCCCAGGTCGAGCAGTCCCGTGCATGCGTCGCGCGTGCGTGCGTCGTGCGTGGCGACGACCACGATGGTGTGCGGGTCGGCGACCGCCGCGATCGCCGCATCCACGCGCTCCGCGGTGCGCCGGTCGAGCTGGGCGGTGGGCTCGTCGATCAGGAGGAGACTCGGCCGCGACGCCAGCCCGCGGGCGAGCATGAGGCGTTGCGACTCCCCACCGGAGAGGTCGCCGAAGCGCCGACGTGCGATGGACTCCAGACCGAAGCGGGCCAGATAGGCGTGCGCCTGCTTCTCGGCGGCCGGCGCGGACTCCCCGCGGGCGAGGATCGGCAGCGCGACGTGGTCGATGGCGGTGCGTCGCGGCGACCCGAGCGGGTTCTGAAACACCCAGCTCACCCTGCCGATGTCGGTGAGTCGGATCGCCCCCTCAACGGGCCGGCCGCGCCCCGCGAGCAGGGAGAGCAGGGTGCTCTTACCCGAGCCGGACGGACCGGTCAGGGCGTAGACCTCTCCTGGACGGAACTCGAACGTCAGACTCCGGAACAGCCAATCCCCCGACCGCCCGAAACGGTGGCCCACTTGGTCGAGCGCTACGTGCACGTCGGGCGTCTCGCGTCGGAGATCAGCACCGTGTCCGGCCGCTGCTCAGCGTCGAACAGGACGAAGGTCTGGCCAAGCTGGGATCCGACGATCGTGACGCGCAGAGCCGTGTCGCCCGCAGCGACGCACCCGGCTGAGCCTTTGATCGCGTATACGGCAGACGGAGGCACTACGCCGACACGCACTGGGGTGGCGAGCTCGAGGGTGCCGCGGATCGCGCCGGGGTTTTCCGCCTCCGCTGCGTCGCCACCCCGCCCGGTCGCTTTCGCCGAGTCGTCGCGCAGGAAGGAAGGCGTCGCAGCCAGCGCGGCGAGCGCCGACGCGTCATCGACGCTCCCCGTCTCATCGACGGCGACCGCGACCGAGTCGACGGTCAACCTCCGTTCACTGTCGGCGAGGTCGGCGATCGGCTCGATGACCGACACGCGGGTGATCGCACCCGAGGTCGTCGCGAGCACATCGCCTGCCGCATGCGACTCTCCCACCGATGCCCGGCACTCACCGAAGGCGACGGAGGCGGCGGGAATCCAGACGATGCGGGCGGCCTCGACGCGCTCGGGGTCGGGCGCTGCGTCCCCCGCGCGCTCGAACAACGTGATGGTCGCCGCCAGCGTGCGCCGACCCACCGTCCCGTCCGCGGTCACCACGTATCCGAGCCGCACCAGTTCCTTCTGCAGGGCGGTGACGTCGTCTCCCCGATCGCCGAGTGCGAGCTCCCGCCAGAGCGGCACCGCCGTCGCAAGTGCGACCAGGGGGCGTCCGTCGATGCCGACCAGCGCCGTCCCGGACTCGACGGTGGCACCCGGCGCGCAGGCGAAGGAGGTGATGCGCCCACCGGTCGCTGACTCCAGACGTGATTCCGGCTGGGACTCGACCCGCAGGGTGACCGCGCGCCTGTCCGAGAAGTCCTGGTACGAGACGGGCGCCGACGTCGCGAGGCGCGGGGCCGCGAGAGAAGCCGGTGGGTCGCTCGTCATCCAGAGCCAGACGGCGGCCGCCCCCGAGGCGAGCAGGGCGACGACGAGAACCGCGATCACGGCGACTCGCGGGAACAAGGCCCTCATCGTGTCTGCTTTTCGAGGAGCCCGAGCGGATCGGAGCTGCACTCCTTGAGTGCCTCCTCGCCACGCGCCTTGTCACTGAACGGATACGTCTGCCCGAGGGTGTCACGCCTCACGTCTGCTGCCGAGTACGTCGGCGGGACGACCTTCTTCTTGACAAGGCAGGCCGCCGCGATCGCATCCTCGTCGAGGTTCTGCGGGTTGCGTCTCATTTGGAAGTAGAGGAGGCCGACGGTGTCCAGGCCGGAGGCCGCTGAACAGTCGTCGGCTATCCCGTTGGCCTCTGCGGTCGTCGTGCCGTTTCCGGGGCGGAACCCGTAGCCGCCAAGCGGCTTGAATCCCTCGAAGGTGACGTTGCGATCGCCCATGCACGTTGCGAATGCGTTCTCCATCTCGGCGAACTCCGCGTCGGAGATCCGGTCATCCTCCAACGCCATCCGTTCGAAATCTGTGGTCGCGTGCCTGCGGGCGTCGTCGAACTCGTCCGTCCACCCGTTCGCCGAGGCCGTCGGGCTGATCGCCCCGGCTTCGTCCGCCCTTTCGTCCGAGGAACAACCCGAGAAGGCCAGGACGCACGCGATCGCGATGCCGACCCGATTGCTGAGTCTCTTCATCACTGCTCTCAGCGACAAGGGTGGGGCGGCGAACACGCGCCGCCCCAACCGTTGTCGGCTTAGTAGTTGTAGTAGTACCAGGTGTTGCCGGTGATGGTCCACGCGACGGAGGCGTATGACCACTGGCCCCCGGCTTATCGAGGGCCCGGTCGCATCGTTAGACATTCCTTATTTCAATGTCAAGCGCCAGGCTAGCGCACGGGCGTCCGCGTGTGAAGACCCCTGGCCCCACCCGCCCCTCGCGGCTACCGTGGCGGCATGACCCCGTCGTCGAAGTCCGAGACGTTCCTGGAGGCCGACGGGATCGAGGTGCGCATCTCGAACCCGGACAAGGTGGTGTTCCCGGAGCCCGGCCTCACCAAGCTCGACCTCGCGCGCTACTACCTCTCGGTCGCGGACGGCGCGCTGCGCGGCGCCGGCGGCCGGCCGATGGTGCTGAAGCGCTTCGTCAAGGGGCTCTCGCAGGAGCCCTTCTTCCAGAAGCGCGTGCCGGAGGGGCATCCCTTCTTCATCGACACCGCGACCCTGCTGTACGCGAGCGGCACGTCCGCGGAGGAGGCCGTGCTCCGCAACGCCGCCGGGCTCGCATGGGTGTCCAACCTCGGCTGCCTCGACCTGAACCCGCACGCCGTCCGGGCGGAGGATCTCGACCACCCGGACGAGCTGCGTGTCGACCTCGACCCGATGCCCGGCGTCGACTGGTCGCAGATCGTGGATGTGGCCTTCGTCGCGCGGGAGGTGCTGGAGGATCACGGGCTCGTCGGCTGGCCGAAGACGTCCGGCTCGCGCGGCCTCCACATCCTCGTCCGCATCGCGCCGCAGTGGGGGTTCGCCGATGTGCGGCTGGCGGCGGAGACGCTCGCCCGGGAGGTCGAGAACCGCGCGCCCGGGCTCGCGACGGCGCGCTGGTGGAAGGAGGAGCGCGGCGAAAGCGTGTTCGTGGACTTCAACCAGAACGCCAAGGACCGCACCGTCGCCTCCGCCTACTCGATCCGGCCGCTGCCGGACGCGCGGGTCTCGACGCCCCTCGACTGGGACGAGGTGCGCGAGCGCCGGCCGGAGGAGTTCACCGCGCTGACCGTGCCGGGCCGGTTCGCGGAGGTCGGCGACCCGCACGCCGGGATCGACGGCGCCGCAGGCTCGCTGGACGCCCTGCTCGCGCTCGCCAGGCGGCTCGGGCCGGCCGAGAAGCCGCCGCGGGCCGGCGACGGCGCGGGGCGGCGCGTCTCGCAGATGCCGCTCATCGAGGTGGCGCGCACGAAGACCAAGCCGGAGGCGCTGGCGGCGCTGGACCAGTGGAAGGCAGCGCACCCGCAGGTCGCGGAGGTGCTGCACCCGGCCGACGAGCTGCTCGACGGGATGCGCGGGTCGAGCTCGCAGTGGTACCGGGTGCGGATCAACCTCCAGCACGTCCCGGAGGCCGACCGGCCGGAGCAGGGCGCCCTGGTGGCCGACTACGACCCGTGGGCCGGTCGGGAGTGGCCGGGGAGGCCCTGACGCACGCGGCGGCCGACACTCGCCGCTGTACCACCGATCCGTCACTCAGCGTCCGCCATCCACGTCGTAGGGTGAGCCCATGAAGCGCAGTTGGCCGTTTCTCGTACCCGGCATCATCCTCGCCGCGATCGGTCTCGTGTGGACGCTGCAGGGCACCGACGTGCTCGGCGGGTCCGTCATGAGCGGGTCGTCGTTCTGGGGGATCGTCGGCGTGGTCCTCCTCGTGATCGGAGTGGTGCTGATCGTCGTCGGAATCGCGCGGAGGCGTCCCCGGCGCACCGGGTGAACCGCAGGTGACGGCCGGGTGACGGCCCGGCCAACTTCCGATTCGAAGGTCCTCAGGATCCCCTGAACGGGGGTGAGTTCCGTGCGTTCCCGTGGTTCCGTATCCTGTCGTGGACGTCGATCGCAGACACTTCTTGACCCTGGCGGGCGGCCTGACGGCCGGAGCCTTCGCAGCGGGCACCGCCTTCGCCGCGCACGCCGCGACCCCCGGCGCTGCCGCCGCCTCCGTTCCGACGCTGCCCGCTCCGGCGGCCTCCGGCATCGACCACATCGTGGTCGTCATGATGGAGAACCGGTCGTTCGACCACCTCGTCGGCTGGATGCCGGGCGCGACCGGGCTGCCGAGCGGGCTCCGCTACACCGACCGGTACGGCTTCCCGCACACTCCCCACCACCTGGCCGACTTCCAGGGCTGCGGGCATCCCGACCCCGACCACTCATTCGAGGGCGGCCGCATCGAGTTCAACGGCGGGAAGTGCGACGGCTGGCTGAAGGCCGGCGAGAACGACGACTTCTCGATCGGCTACTACGCCCAGGCGGACCTCGGCTTCTGGGGACAGGCGGGCCCGCAGTGGACGGTGTGCGACCAGTACTTCGCCGCCACCCTCGCCGAGACGTACCCGAACCGCTTCTACATGCACGCCGCGCAGACCGACCGCCTGCACAACTCGACGGCGACGGCGACGATGCCGACCATCTGGGACTCGCTCGCGGCGGCCGGCGTCAGCGGCAAGTACTACTTCAGCGACGTCCCGTTTCTCGCGCTCTGGGGTTCGAAGTACCTCGGCATCTCGCACCCCTACTCCGCCTTCCTCGCGGACTGCGCGAGCGGCTCGCTGCCGGCGGTGTCGTTCGTCGATCCCCGCTTCGAGGATGAGGCGTCGGGGACCTCCGGCGACGATCACCCGCACGCCGACCTCCGCAGCGGCGAGCTGTTCCTCGACGAGATCTACCACGCGGTCACGACGTCGCCGAACTGGGCCAAGACCCTGCTCGTCGTCAACTACGACGAGTGGGGCGGCTTCTTCGACCATGTGGTGCCGGGCACGGCGCCCGACGCGACGCCCGCGGCCGGCACCGGGCAGCGCGGCTTCCGCGTGCCGTCCCTGGTCGTCTCGCCCCGAGCCCGGCGCGGCTACGTGGCGCACGGCACCTACGACCACACCTCCGTGCTGAAGGCGATCGAATGGAGGTTCGGCCTCCCCGCTCTCACCCCGCGCGACGCGGGGGCCCGCAACATCGCCGAGGTCCTCGACTTCGCGTCCGCGCCGAACCCGACCGCGCCCGTGTACACCGTGCCGCCGTTCGTCGCCGGCCCGGCGTGCACCCCGGTCGGGCCGCCCGCCGCCGAGGAGTGGGCGCCGCTCAAACAGAAAGCCGTCGCAGAAGGGTGGACGCTCCCGTGACCTTCAGGAGAACACGCACACGCCTCATCGCGGGCCTCGCCGTCGCGGCCGCAGCGGTCGCCGGCGTCGCCGTCGCGTTCCTGCCGTCCGCCACGGCGACCGTGAGCGCCGCGACGACGGGCGCCTACCTCCCTGGCGCGAAGCACGTCTTCGTGATCAACCTCGAGAACAAGGGCTACGACGAGACCTGGGGTCCCGGCTCCGCGGCGCCGTACCTGTCGACGACGCTGCGCAGCCAAGGCGTGCTGCTCGACTCCTACTACGGGACAGCGCACAACTCGCAGCCGAACTACGTGGCCGAGATCTCCGGCCAGGGCCCGAACCCGCAGATGCAGGCCGACTGCCAGACCTACTCGCCGTTCGTCGGGAGCGGGACCGCCGCCCCGGGGCAGGCGGTCGGCGACGGCTGCGTGTTCCCGTCGACCGTGAAGACGGTGGCCGACCAGCTCACCGCCTCCGGTCGCACGTGGAAGGGGTACATGGAGGACATGGGCACCCCGTGCCGACACCCCGCCCTCGGTGCACTGGACGACACGCAGAAGGCGAAGGTCGGCGACGAGTACGCCGCCCGGCACAACCCGTTCATGTACTTCCAGAGCATCACGGGGTCGGCGGACTGCGCCACCAACGACGTCGACCTGTCGAACCTGCCGACCGACCTCGCGACCGTCGCGACGACGCCGAACCTCTCCCTGATCACGCCGAACCTGTGCGACGACGGCCACGACTCCCCGTGCGTCGACGGACGGCCCGGCGGCCTCGTCAGCGCGGACGCGTGGCTCAAACAATGGGTGCCGAAGATCACCTCGTCACCCGCCTTCAGGCAGGACGGCGTCCTCGTGATCACCTTCGACGAGTCGGACGGCCCGCAGTCGGACGCCTCGAGCTGCTGCAACGAGGGGCCGGGGCCGAACTCGGCGCTCCCCGGCATCGCGGGCCTCGGCGGCGGCCGGGTCGGCGCGCTCGTGCTGTCGCCGTTCGTGAAGGGCGGCACCTGGTCGACGACCCCGTACAACCACTACAGCCTGCTCGCGAGCATCGAGGACACGTTCGGGCTGCCCTACCTGGGCTACGCCGCGACCCCGGGGCTCAACCGCTTCGGGCTGGACGTGTACAACTTCCGCAACTGAGCGAGGGCGGTGAGGTCCTGCAGCTCCCAGGTGTTGCCGTCCGGGTCGCTGAAGGAGGCGAACTTCACACCGCCCAGCTCGCGGACCTCGCTCACGTCGGCGCCCCGGGAGATCAGCTCCGCGCGCACCGCGGCGATGTCGTCGACGACCAGATGGAGGCCGTTCACGGTGCTCCCGCCGGGTTCGCCGGTCCCCATCCCGGTGCCGAACGCGATCGAGCACGCCGACCCGGGCGGGGTGAGCTGGACGATCCGCATCCCGTTGCCGGGCGCCACGTCGTGGTCGAGGACGAAGCCGATGGTGTCGGCGTAGAACGCCTTGCTGCGGTCGACGTCGGAGACCGGGAGCGGGACGAGCTCCAGCCGCATCTCCATCAGCCGGCCGCGGCGGTCAGCCGGCGGAGGACGTCCGTCGTCAGCTTGTCGAGCGACTGGTGCATGCCCGCGTACGCGAACACCGACATCAGGCTGCGCGACCAGCCGCTCTCGGTGATCGTGAGCTCGGTGAGCCCGCCGACATCGGCGAACTCCACGACCGTTCGGATGTTCTGCGTGAAGCCCTCCGGCAGTTGGTCGTCGGGCAGCGGCACGCCGTCCTCATCGGTGATGCTCTGCGTGAATTCGAGCCGCTCCCCTGGCACGATCGCCGTGTAGACGCCACCGGTGAAGCTCTCGGCTCCGCCCTGGTACTCCGGCGCGCGCATGCTGAACACGTACGAGCCGCCTTCACGCAGGTCGACCTGCGCGGACGGCGAGGTGTAGTCCTCGGGCCCCCACCACTCGGTGACCAGCTCGGGGTCGGTCCACAGCTTCCACACGGTGGCGACCGGCGCGTTCAGGATGCGCCGCACCACGATGTCCGTCGTGTCGTTCATGAGAGTTCTCCCTGCTTTCGTGTCTTCTCGATGTGCGCGGCCAGCTTGTCCATCCGCGAGTTCCACTGACGGGCGCGGACGGACAGCCAGGTCTCCACGGCGGCGAGCGCCGAGGCGTCCAGCCGGTAGACGCGCTGCTGCGCCCGCTTCTCCACGGTCACCAGGCCCGCTTCGCGCAGCACCTTCAGGTGCTGGGAGATGGCGGACGCGCTGCTCGGGAACTCCGCGCCGATCTCCCCCGCCGCCAACTCGCCGCGTCGGGCGAGCAGGTCGACGATGGCCGCCCGGGTGGGGTCGGCCAGCGCGGCGAAGGCGGTGGTGGGGATCGTGCTCACCACTCGATATTACAGTCGAGTCTTAATTAAGGCAACACCGAAATATAGGGAGTGCTCAGTACGGCTGGACCTCGAGCTCGGTGGCGAAGGTGCGGAATCGATCACGATCGACGTGCATCTTCCAGAGGAGCTCGGCCAGGACCTCCGGGTCCTTCTGGCTGTCGCCCCGGATGATCCCGCCCGGGATGATCAGCTGCGCGACGTGGATGTCCGTCTCCCGCAGCGCCTGGTCGAGCATCTCGGCATACGCCGTCTCACCCGCGAAAGCGATCGACGTGCCCGCGAAGTGCTGCACCGGCTGAACCGCGCTGCCGCCGTTGACGAAGAGGATCGTCCCCCTGCCGAGCACCCGCATGCCCTGAAGGACCTGGTGCACCGCGGCGACCGGCCCGAGCACCGAGAACTCCAACGCGGCCTGGATGTCGTACACGGTCGACTCCAGCAGCGGCCGCAGGAAGTCCTTCGCCGGAAGCGGGTTGTAGCTGAGCACCTCGATCGGGCCGAGCTCCTGCGCGGCGAGGTCGAGCGCCTTCACGAGCGCTTCGGGATCGCGCACGTTGGCGGCGTACCCCTTCGCTGTGATCCCGTCGGCGGCGAGATCGGCCGCGAGGGAGTCGAGTCGCTCTTGGTTGCGGGAGAGGAGCGCGATGCTGAAACCTTCGCGTCCGAAGCGGCGGGCGAGCGACTCGCCGAGCTGACGGCCTGCGCCGATGATCGCCAGAGTTGTCATGCGCCCACGTTACCCGGGAGGCCCCGGCTCCCTCGACTGCGCAGAGCGTGGACCGGAAGCCAGACGGCGACTCCGAGCAGCGCCATCGCGAGAGGCACGTGGACGGCGGTGAGAGCGTCGGCCCCGCGGTCCGTGATCATGCCGCCGAGGTGCGCTTCACCGGCGACGAGGAGCACCAGGACGATGCTGCCGACGAGCAGTGCGACGCGGCGGCGCAGCCGCACGAGCGCCCAGACGGCCGTCGCCGCGGCCAGGACGAGGGTCGCCCACGCACCGACGTCGTGAACGTGCACCCAGGTCTCCGGGCGATTGTCCGAGGACAGGAAGAGCCCCGCCCAGAGCCCCTGCAGGACCACGCCGAGGGCGGTCATCCCGGAGAGGATCGCGAAGACGATCCGGCTGCTCTTCGAACTGGTTTCTGCGGTCATCGATCGTGCTCCTGCGTCTCGAGGGGTCGGGTTCGGTGAGGTGGGGCGGGCGACTCGGACGCCCACATCGAAGCTACGCGCGCCCTTCACCAGGCCCTCGGGACCCGGACCACACTCACAGAGTCCACCGCGCTCACGCACGCCGCGTCTGATAATCCGCACAAGAAGGGGCGCTGTCGCCTCGGAGTGCAACCCACTGAGACGGTCGAGGCGTCCGCGTTCGACTGCGCTGCCCGGCGACCGCCGCCTGTTCGAAGCCCGGCCGCCGGCACCGATGACGTCGGCCGGCGGCCGGGCGGTCTCACTCGGCGGTCGGGATCCACACCCGCATCAGGCTCGGCCCGCGGTTCGCCCACGCGAAGTACGGGTGGAGGCGCGCCTCGACCACCTCGGTGGGGGTACCGGCCCGGAAGTCGCCGTACGGCCACGCGCTCCGGGCCTCTATATCGGGGGCGATCCGCAGCCGCACGCTGGCCCCGTCCGGGGTGACCTCGGGCGCGAGCGCGGGGTCGAACCGGACGCTGTCGAAGTCGACCCCGGCCGGGAGATCGACGGACTCCAGCGCCAGCACCAGAGGGCCGCGCTCGACGGCGACCGACCCGCGCGCGGCGTCGATGCGGGGATGGGCCGTCACGACGCGCGGCGCGATGTCGAAGGAGACACGAACGATGTCGCCGCTGCGGAAGCTCCTCGTGAGCGTGAAGTAGCCGTCGGTCACCGCGATCGGCGTCCCGTCGGCCGACACCGCCTCCGCACCGGCCGCCCAGGCGGGCACGCGCAGCCGGAGGGTGAACTCCCCGTCGCTCAGCACCGTCACGGTCGCGCCGCCGTCGAACGGGTACCCGGTTCGGAGCTCGAACGCGACCCGGGCGCCCGAGTCGATCGTCGTGTCCACGTCGAGGTCCGCGTACTGGTGCACCTGCACCCCGTCCGTGTCCGCGGTCACGAAGTAGGCGGAGACGCTCGCCAGGGTCCGGGCGACGTTCGTCGGGCAGCACGAGACCTCGAACCACGGGGCGCGGAGGCTGGCCTCCGCCCGCTCGCTGAGCTCGTCATCCCGCGTCTCCACCCCGAGCACGCGCTGGTGGAGGGTGTTCGAGTAGTAGAAGGCGCGGCCGTCCTCGCGCGGGGAGACCAGCACGGCGTTGAGCAGCGTGCGCTCGATCAGGTCGGCGTACTTCACGTCTCCGGTCTGCAGCAGCAGCCGCCAGCTGAGCATCACGGACCCGATCGCCGCGCACGTCTCGGCGTATGCGCGGTCGTCGGGCAGCTCGAAGTCGTGGCCGAACTCCTCGTTCTGGTGGTGGGAGCCGATGCCGCCGGTGAGGTAGGTGCGCTTGGCGACCGTGTTCGCCCACTGCGTCTCGATCGCGGCCAGCAGCTCGACGTCACGGCGCTCGGCCGCCAGGTCGACCGCGCCCGACGCGAGATAGACCGCGCGCACGGCGTGGCCGCGCAGCACCTCCGCGTCGCGCAGCGGCTGATCGTCCAGGAAGTACTCGCTGCTCTGGAAGAGCGTCGTCGCGAGCGTGCGCCTGCCGCGGCGCTCGAGGAAAAGCCCCGCGAGCTCCACGTAGCGAGGCTCGTCCAGCGCTCGGCCGAGCTCCACCAGCGCCGGCTCGATCTCCGGGTGGCCGCAGACCGCCTCCCTGCCCTCGGGGCCGAATTCGCGGTAGACGTGGTCGGCGAGGCGGCGGGCGACATCCACGAGGCGGTCGTCGTGGCCGGTCCTGAAGCGCGCCACCGCCGCCTGCAGAAGGTGGCCGAAGCAGTACAGCTCGTGGCCCCATTCCAGGTCGGAGTACCGCGGACGCTGACCGTCGCGACCGAAGGAGGTGTGCAGGTAGCCGTCCGGCTCCTGCGCGGCGGCCACCCGGGCGACGAGCGACCGGTAGCGCTCCTCCAGCGCGGGATCGCCGGCGCGGCCGACCTCCCAGGCCATCGCCTCGAGCAGCTTGTAGACCTCCGAGTCCACGAACTCGATCCCGGCGTGCTCGGCCGCGACCGTCCCCGCCGCCGCCCGGTCGAAGTTGCCGATCCAGCCGATCCGCTCCATCCAGGTCTCGCAGTGGCCGATGATCGCCGACGCGTTCAGCTCCTGGCGCTCGCCCCAGAATCCGCCCACGACGCGCGCCTCCGCCAGGCTCAGCGGACGCAGCCGCGAACGGGAGGGCGCGACCGGTCCCCCGGACGTGGTCGTGACGGGCGCGGTGGCCTTCGGAAGCGTGTCGGTCATTTTTCTCCGATGGTGAGGAGGCGGGCGGTGTCGCGGTCGTGCGCAGCCGCGTTCAGGAGGAGGTAGGCGCTGGCGGTCCAGGTGTACGCGCGGTCGCGGAGGCCCTCCCCGGTCACGGCGTCGAAGTTCTCGGCGAAGCCGGACCGCTCGCAGACGCGGCGGAAGCCCGCGCTGATGCGGTCGGCGAGCGCGTCGCAGCCGGCGCGGCGCAGCCCGTACTCGATGAGAACCGTGGAGGGCGCCCAGATCGGGCCTCGCCAGTAGCCGTCGGGTTCGTACCGCGGCGACGTGACGGGCTCGGTGGCGGGACCCCACTCGGTCACGTGATCGGCGACCGTGCTGGCCAGCCGTTCGGCGATGTCCGTCGGAAGCTGCTCGCCGAGCACGATCGGGAGGGCGTTCAGGAGGCTGGTCGCGCTGCTCGGCCGGCCCGACTCGACCGAGCGGGCGACGAACACGTCGCCCGTCCACAGCTCGTCGAAGAGTGCGCGCGCCAGGCCCTCGCGGGCTTCCCGCCAGTGCCCGGACGCCTCCCCGAGCCGGTCGCCCAGCTCCGCGAGCACGTCGAGCTGCACGATCAGGAACGCCGCGAGATCCGGAGCCTCGATGACGCGGTCGGCGTCGAACGTGGTCGAGTTGTCCCAGCCGCTGTCGTTGCCGTGCTGGTAATACGGGAGGGCATGGCCGGGCGCACGACGGGAATCGAGCCAGAACCTCGTCCAGGCGGCCAGTCGCTCGTACACCGTGGCCAGCTCCACGGACGTGAAGGGTCGCGCGGTTCGGGCCTCCAGCTCGCGGAACGCCCAGCCGTGGATGGGCGGCTTGACGAAGTTGAAGAGAACCTCCGAGTGCGTCACCGAGTCCGGGAGGGCGCCCGACGCGTCCTGGTGGTCGAACGGCAGGAGGAACTGGTCGAGTGCGGCGCCGGGGTCGCTCGGCGCGAGCGCGAGGGCGTTGAAGCAGTGGTCCCAGCTCCACACCTTGTCCATCCAGTGCTTCGACATCAGGACGGCCTCCCGGCCGACGAAGCCCGCGGGGTCGACGGTGGCGGACCACATGACATAGGCGGCCTTCCGTGTCGTCGGGGACTCGTCTGCCGGACCGCGGAGGCGATCGGCGTAGCCATCGAAAGCACTCCGCTGCCGCGCCACGAGCTCGTCGAAGGTCGCCGGGGCGGCGTACGGGGCCGCCGCGGTGCCGAGCTCCTCGAGCGCGACCTCCCACCGCGCGTCGGCGCCCAGCGAGACGTGCCGCTCGCCGCTGCCCGTGAGCCCGGCGCCGACGACCTCCGCGTCTCCCCTCAGCACCGTCAGCCGGTAGCGATGGCCCGACTCGTAGCTCGTGAGCACGAACGCGCCGTCGAGGGGGTCACGGAGGAGGTAGCCGCCGGTGAAGGGGTGAGCTCGGCGGGCGCGGCGAACCGCATCCCGAGCCCGTCGCCGCGGAGGCGGAGCGCGTCGGGGCCGTCGAACACGGCGGTCACCGTCCCGCCGTCGTGCACCCACGTCAGCGCATGCGGGCTCAGCTCGACGCGGGCGTCCGCTGCCGCCCCGCCGAGCTGTGGGATCAGCCGCAGGACCGGGTGAATCCCGGTCCGGTGCGTCACCAGGTGGATGTCGTCCACCCGGCGATGCAGGCCGACGATGCGGGAGAGGTCCAGCCACGAGCCGCGCGTGGAGAACGGCACCTCGTCGATGTCGAGCGCGAGGTCTGTGTCGCCGGCCATGTGTCAGTCCTTGACCGCGCCGGCCGTGACCCCGGCTGCGACGTACTTCTGGGCGATCACGAGCAGCACGGCGGCAGGGATCGAGGCGACGACGGCGGTGGCCATGATCGCGTTCCACTCCTGGTTGTTGTTGCCGATGTACTTGTAGATGCCGAGCGTGACCGTCTGCAACGGGCCCCCGGAGTTCAGCGTCGAGGCGAAGATGAAGTCCGACCACGCCCACAGGAACGCGAACAGCGAGACCGTCACGATCGAGTTGCGGCTGACCGGCAGCACGATGCTGCGGAAGGTCCGCCACGTTCCGGCGCCGTCGATCTTCGCCGCGCTCAACAGCTCATCCGGGATCCCGGCCATGAACGCGGAGAAGATGAGCACGCCGAACGGGACGGCGAGGGTCGAATCCGCGATGATGAGCCCGCCGATGCTGTTGAGCAGCCCGAGGTTCAGGTAGATCGCGTAGAAGCCCATCGCCATGATGATCCCGGGGATCATCTGCGCGATCAGCAGAAGGAAGTTGAGCACGCCCCTCCCCCGTGGGCGCAGCTTCGCCAGCGAGTAGGCGGCCGGCGCCGAGATGGCGACGGTGAGCACGACCGTGCCGAGACCGACGAGGAGACTGGTGCCGAGGTTCGGGAGCTGGTCGTTGATGACGGCCTGGTAGCCCTCGAAGGTGGCGTGGAACGGGAACAGATCGGGCGGGCTCTTGCGCATCAGGCTCGTCGGCGTGAGCGAGACGTTGATCATCCAATAGACCGGGAAGAGCATCAGGGCGGTCAGGACGATCCCGAGCACGGTCTTCCACCAGGGTCGCTTGCCGTTCATGCGAGGTCCTGCTTTCGCTGCGTGCGGATGTAGATGAGCCCGAAGATCAAGGCGATCACGATGAGGATGTTGCCGACCGCGGCCGCCGGGCTGAAGTCGGGCAGCGTGGAGGCGAAGCCGAGCTGATACGACCAGGTCGAGAGCGTGGTCGACGCGGTGCCGGGGCCGCCGCGGGTCATGATCCAGATGATGTCGAACACCTTGAGCGTGTAGATCAGTCCGAGCAGGATCGTGATCGCCGACACCGGCTTCAGCAGCGGGAAGGTGACCCGCCAGAACTTCTGCCACGCGTTGGCGCCGTCGAGCGACGCGGCCTCGTACAGCTCGGTGGGGATGTTCTGCAGACCCGAGTACAGGATCACCAGGTTGAACGGGATGCCGATCCAGATGTTGGCGATGATCACGCTGGTCAGCGCCCAGTCGGGCGATGTGAGCCAGTTGACCGGGGCGATCCCGAACGCGTGCAGGGCGGCGTTGACCACGCCCGAGTCGCTGTTCAGCATCCACGACCAGGAGGAGGCGGACACGATCAGCGGGAGCAGCCACGGAACCAGGAACAGCGCGCGCAATGTGCCGGAGAGGCGGAAGTTCTGGTGGAAGAACACCGCCAGCACCATCCCGATCGAGAACTGGAAGACGATCGAGATGACGGTGAACAGCGCAGTGTGGATGATCGCCGGCGCGAAGGTCGGGTTCTGGAACACCTTGACGTAGTTGTCCAGTCCGACGAACGGGGCGTCGCCCATCACGAACGAGCGGACGGTGTAGTCGCGGACGCTCAGCTCGATGTTCCGGTAGAGCGGGAAGGCGTAGAACACGACCAGGTAGACGACCACCGGGGCGAGGAACGCCCAGGCGGCCCACTGGCCGCTGCGCCGCCGGGAGCGGCGCCGGGGCGGGGTGGCGGCTTTCGCCACCCCGCCGTCGGGTCGGACGGAGCCGTTCGGCGCCGTCTGGAGGGTTGTCATCGGTTTTACCTCTGTTGCTCGGTCGCGCTGTCTCGTGGCGCGGTTACTTCGTCGCGGCAGCGGCTGCCGTCTGCGCGGCCTGCAGTGCCGCCTGCGGGGTCTGCGAGCCGGAGAGCGCGTTCTGCACGGCGCCCCAGAGCTGCTGCGAGATCTTCGGGTACTTGGTGCCCAGGTTGTCGCTGGTGCGGCCCTTCGCGGCGGCGACGGCGTCCACCCACGGCTTGAGCTCGGCGTTGCCGGCCACCTGCTCCTGCTGCGCCGCCGCGGTCGGGGCGATGTAGGAGAGCGTGTTGTCGGTGTTCACGAAGCTCTTGGTGCTGGTGAGGCACTCGGCGATCTTCTTCGAGGTGGCATAGCGGGCGGTGTCCTTCTGGACCGGGATGGTCATGAACTCGCCGCCGGTCGGCGCAGGGGCCGAGCCGCCGTCGATGCCCGGGATGTTGAGGATGCCGTAGTCGATCCCGGCCGCCTTGACGTTGCCGAGCTGCCACGTGCCGTTCTCGCCGAACGCGTAGTCACCGGTGGCGAACTCCTGCCACGACGTGGTCTGCGTGTTGTTGATCACCGAGTTCGGCGCGTAGCCCTTCTTCACCCAGTCGGTCCAGAGGCTGAGCGCCTGCTGCGCCTTCGCGGAGTCGAGCTGCTTCAGGTTCGCGCCGGATCCCCAGAACCACGGCAGGAACTGGAAGCTGCCCTCCTCGGTGCCGATGGCGGAGAACGTGATGCCCTTCTTGCCGGCGGCGGTCACCTTGGCGAGCGCGTCGGTCAGGCTGGCCCAGTCCTTGACCGTGGAGATGTCCACTCCGGCCGTCGCCAGGACCTTCTTGTTGTAGTAGAGCGCGAGCGTGTTCGCGCCGATCGGGACGCCGTAGGTCTTCCCGTCGATCTGACCCGCCGCGATGATGTTCTTCTGGATGTTCGAGGTGTCGAGCTTGTTCTCGCTCGTGCTGGTCAGGATGCCGGCGTCGGCGAGGGTCGAGACGACCGGGTTGTCCACCAGGAGCAGGTCGGGAGAGCTGCCCTGCTGGCCGGCCAGGAGCGCCTTGTTCGTCAGCGCGCTGGTGTCGTAGCCGGTGCGCTTGACGGTGACGCCCGCCTGGGTGCCGCACTGCTCGACCAGCTTGGTCCAGGCGGCGGAGGCGTCGAACTGGGGGTACGGGTCCCAGAACGTGTAGGCGCCGCCCGCGCTGCTGGAGGACCCGGAGCCCGAGCCTCCTGAGCAGGCGGAGACACCGCCGATGATGGTGGCCGCGAGGACCGCGGCTCCGATGATGCGCGAGCGCTTGGTGGCGATCACAGTATTCCTCCTTGAATGATGTGCAGTTGTTCGGTGTGGTGGGACCCGGAAGCGGTGGGGTTCGAGGTTCGCTGCGTTTCGAGTCGGGTTATCGGGTGCTTCCGCGGTTCGTCAGTTCGGGTGCGATGAACCGGGTGACCGGCGCTCCTGCGAGCTCCGGGTTCGTGATCCGCCGCACCAGTTGCCGGACCGCGTTCTGGCCCAGCTGATCGGGCGAGCTCTCCACCGCCGTGTAGGGCAGCGAGAACGCTCGGCCGAAGTCCTTGGAGTAGAGGCTGACGACGGACAGGTCCGTCGGCACGCGGGTTCCGCGCGCCGCCAGCACCGCGGGCAGCGCCGCGATGGTGGCGTCGTTGTGGACGATCAGGGCGGTCGCCGTGGGGCGCGCGTCGAGGATCGCGTTGATGCTGTGCCCGATCGCCGGCTGCTGGCTCTCGCCGAAGTACGGGTGCATCTGGAGGCCGTACCGGGCGCCCCGCTCGAGGGCGGCGTCCCGGAACCGCCAGCCGTAGGCTCCGCCGCGCTCGAAGACGTGCTTCGGCGGCGAGACGACCACGATCTCCCTGTGGCCGAGGCCGTAGAGGTGGTCGACGAGCATGCGGGCCGACTCGCCGAAGTCGAGGTCGAAGACGTCGAGACCTTCGGTGTGCTTCGGAAGCCCCACCAACGCGCCGGGCTGCGGCGCCGCGCGCATGGTCTCCAGCCGCGGGTCCTCGTGGATGACGTCGAGCAGGACCACACCGTCGACCATGCCGGTCCGGGTCACCCGCTTCAGAGCTGCCGTGGCGTCCGTCTCGGTGACGAGCAGGATATCGTAGCCGAGCTCCCGCGCGGTGTCCGAGACCGGGAGCACGTACTGGAGCATGGCGGGCGCGAACTCGTCCTGGTGGAACTGGGTGAGCAGGCCGATCACCATCGTCTGGGAGGTGGCCAGGGCGCGGGCGCCGGCGTTCGCGGTGAAGCCGAGGACGGCGATCGCCTCGTCGATCCGCTCCCGGGTGGAGGGCGAGATCGTGCGCTTGCCGGAGATCGCGTACGAGACGGTGCTCGCGGACACGCCTGCGTGGCGGGCGACGTCCGAGATGGTGACTGCCACGCTGCTGCCTCCTCACCGTCGATTCGAGGGTTCGAGTCATCGAACCGGTTCGATGACTGTAGCGCGCGTTCGACCGTATTTCAAGTCGAAGCGGTTCGCTAATCCCCTCTCCTCGCCCCGATTCGGCCCGAATGTGGTGAAACGGCGCCCCAAACGCCGCATTCGGCACGAATCCCGCGCGCCTCGACGCGGCGATTCCGCACGAATGCACGAAAAGCCCGCCGCCCAACGCCCCGATTCGCACGAATGCATGAAAAGCCACCGACGCGCGTTTCCGCGCGAATGCATGAAATGCGCGCCCAACCGCGACATTCGGCACGAATGGGGTCGTTCGTCAGAGCGCGCGGGTGCTGCCCCGGTCGGTGAAGCCGGGCTCGATGAGGCGCACGATCGGTGCGCCGGCGGTCGCCGGGTCGGCAATGCGCCGCACGAGCTGCTCGACGGCGAGCTCGCCGAGCCGGTCGGGTAGCGACTCCACGGCCGTGTACGGCAGCGAGAACGCCTGCCCGAAGTCCTGCGAGAAGACGCCCACCACCGACAGGTCGTCGGGTACGCGGATCCCGCGATCGCCGAGGTACCGCGGCAGCGCCGCGATGGTCGCGTCGTTGTGCACGATCAGCGCGGTGGCCTCGGGGTGGTCGCCGAACGCGCGATCCAGTTCCTCGGTGATCCCGGGTTGACGCGAGTCGCCGGCATGGACGCTCAGCCGCAGGCCGTACCGGGCGGCCCGCTCGAGGGCCGCGTCCCGGAAGCGCCACACATAGGAGCCGCCGCGGTCCGCCACATGGCCGGGCGGGGTGACCAGCAGCAGTTCGCGGTGACCTCGCTCCGCGAGGTGGTCGACGGCCATCCGCGCCGCCTCCCCGAAATCGAGGTCGAACGAGTCGAAACCCGCGGAATCCCGCGCATAACCGATCAGGACCGCGGGTTGCGCGGCGTCGCGCAGCGGCTCGAGCCGCACGTCGTCGTAGGTGACGTCGAGCAGGACGACGCCATCGACCATGGCCGAGGAGGTGGTCCGGCGGATCGCCCCGACGAGGTCCGTGTCGGTGACCATCAGGAGGTCGTAGCCCGCCGCGCGCGCCGTCGTCGACACCGGGAGGACGTACTGCAGCATCGCGGGGGCGAACTCGTCCTCCTGGAACTGGAGGTACAGCCCCAGCACGTTGGTGTGCGCGGTGGCAAGGGCGCGGGCGCCGGCGTTGGGCGTGAAGCCGAGGACCTGGATGGCCTCCTCGATGCGCTGCCGCGTCTCCTCGGAGATGACGCGTTTGCCCGACAGCGCGTACGACACCGTGCTTCGCGAGACGCCTGCGGCCCTGGCGACGTCGCCGATCGTTGCCACTCGAGCCTCCTTCGCCGGGTCGACCACGATTCTCGCACGCGCATTCGGCACGAATCGCGGCTCCCACCCGCGCATTCCCACGATTCGGCACGAATCGCGGCCGGCACCGCCGCGCACATTCGGCACGAATCGCGGCTCTCGCCCGCGGATTCGCGCGATTCGGCACGAATCGCGGGGGTGCGTCGGGCGCGTTCGGCACGAGTGCGCGCCCGTGGGTTGTCGAACCGGTTCGCTGAGTCTCTTGACCTCCGGAAATCGTGCTGTTACGGTGCTGGCCACGGCCATTCGTCCGATTCCCTCCTCAATCCGGCAGCTCGCAGCCGACTCGGAGTTATCGAACCGGTTCGAACACCGCTCACTCATCGGATCAACGGAGAACACAAGATGACGTCACGCACAACACCTCGCAGGAGGTGGTCGCCGACAGCCTTGACGGCCACGCTCGCCGCGTTCGCCCTCGGAGCATCCGGCGCCGCCCTGGCAGCCGCCCCGGCCGTCGCGCTCCCCGGCGCGGCCTCCACCCTGGAAGTCCACGCCGACCAGCCGTTCCGCCCGGTCACGCACGTGGCCACCGGCTCCCTCTACGGCCTCGCGAGCGGCACCGTCCCCTCAGACTCGCTGGTGCAGGCGATCAAACCCAACACGTTCGTCCAGATGGCGCCTGGCGGACACCAGCTCCCCAACGGCGAGCCGAGCCCCGCGGGCGACGCGCTGGTCGTCGCGCCCGAGGCGGCGAAGGCCGGGGCCAAGGTCGTCGTCCGGATGTCCGACTGGTACCCCGACTTCCCGTACAAGTGGATGAGCTGGAGCGACTGGCTGGGCGCGGTCGACACGCAGGTGAAGGCCGTGCAGGCCTCCGGCGCGACGAACATCTCCGCCTACGCGCTCTGGAACGAGCCGGACTGGACCTGGAACACCGCCAAGGCCGGCTCCTTCAACGACGCCTGGACGCGCACCTACCGGGAGGTCCGCTCGCTCGACAGCACCACCCCGATCCAGGGCCCCAGCTACTCCGACAACATCAGCGGGATGCAGAGCTTCCTCGCCAACGCCGTCGCCACGAACACGGTGCCCGACATCATCGCCTGGCACGAGCTGGAGAGCTCGTCCCATATCCAGGGCGACATCGCGAAGGTCGAAGCGATCGAGAAGAGCCTCGGCATCGCCCCGCGGCCGATCGCCATCGAGGAGTACGCGACGCCGTCCGAGATCGGCGTCCCCGGGCCGCTGGTCGGGTACATCGCCAAGTTCGAGCGTTACGGCGTGGACAACGCCGAGCTCGCCTTCTGGAACCACTACGGCACGCTCGGCGACACCCTCACCGACACCGGCGGGTCGCCCAACGGCTCGTACTGGCTCTACAAGTGGTACGGCGACATGAGCGGCAACATGGTCACCACGGCCCCGCCGGCCTCCGCCGGGCTGGACGGCGCGGCTTCCGTCGCCGCCGACAAGTCCGAGGTGGATGTCATCGCGGGCGGCGGAAGCGGCGCGGCGGCCATCCGTGTGGACGGTCTCAACGCGCTCGCGTTCGGCAACGCCGTCGGCGTCAAGCTGGAGTACACGCCGTCGTACGGGCGCACGACGCCGACCGCCGCGCCGATCACCATCTCGAACACGCTGTACCACGTCGGCCCGGACGGCTCGATCACCGTGCCGGTCGCCATGAACGCCGCCTACGGGTATCACCTCGTCATCACCCGCCCGAACACCATCACGAATCTCAACGGCCAGTACACGCTCACCAACGGCAACAGCGGACTCGCCCTCGACACCGCCGGCACGACGGCCGACCAGGCGGCGGCCACCGGCGGCGCGAGCCAGACCTGGAAGCTCGTGTACAGCGGGAACGGTCTCTACAAGGTCGTGAACGGCGCGACCCACGCGGTGCTCGGGGTGCAGTCGGCGTCCACGGCGAACGGCGCGCAGGTCGTCGTCGGAGCGGACACCGGAGGCGACGACCAGCTCTGGCAGGTCATCCCGGCCGCGAACGGCCGTGTCAAGCTCGCGAACGCGGGCAGTGGGCTGGTTCTCGCGGTGTCCACGATGAGCACCGCGCCCGGCGCGTCCGTGGTCCAGTGGACCGACGGCGCCCCGACCTGCGCCGTCGACGGGCCGCGCGCGCCCGGACGGGTCGGCACCGCGCTCGACTTCTGTCACACGGCGTCCTACGTGTCGCTGCCTGCCGGCATCGTCAGCGGGCTGGGCGGCGACTATACGGTCTCCGCCTGGGTGGACCCGTCGGCGAACACCACCTGGTCGCGCGTGTTCGACTTCGGCAACGGCCCGGGCACCAACATGTTCCTGACCGTGAACTCGGGCGCCGGCCTCCGCTTCGCCATCACGACGGGAGGCCCGGGCGCCGAGCAGCGGATCGACGCCACGAGCGTGCTGCCCGTCGGACAGTGGTCGCTGGTCACGGTCACCCTGTCG
Organism: Leifsonia sp. L25; assembly: GCF_050632895.1. The sequence continues at coordinate 1,451,878 of NZ_JBODRZ010000003.1, forward strand.
GGGACGACCGGGACCCTGTACGTGAACGGCCAGGTCGTCGGCACCAACGCGAACATGACGGTGCACCCGGCCGCGCTCGGCGCGACGCCGAACGACTGGATCGGCAAGTCGCAGTACAACGACCCGGCGCTCGACGCGAAGGTGGACGACGTGAACATCTACTCGCGGGCTCTCAGCGCGTCGGACATCGCGGCGCTCGCCTCGGGCACGGCCGGAAGCGGCGACGTCGCGCACTACGCCTTCGACGAGGCCGGCGGCACCACGATCGTCGACTCCTCCGGCCACGGCCTCAACGGCTCGCTGGTCGTGGGGACGGCGAGCGCAACCTCCACCACCGCGTCGGACACGGCGACGGCGGACCACTTCTGGACGCTGACGCCGGTGGCCGGCTGACGCGACCGACGACGGGGAGGGGCGGCGCGCAGCCGCCGTCCCCTCCCCGTCTTCCTCACCTGCGCAACACCTGGGCGAAGCCTCCCGGAGCCCTGCGAGCCGCTTGACCCTGCGAGCACGGCGTCTACCGTGTCGCGGCATCACTCGCGTCCGCGGCGGAACCACCCCGAGTCCCCACCACCGGGCGCACAGGAAGAGGTACCGATGTCGTTACTGAAGAAGCTGTTCGTCGCCGCCGCCGCGGCGGCCCTCGGGTCGCTGGCGATCGCCCTGCCCGCGCAGGCGGACACGGTCTCCGTCTCTCCCCCGGGCGCCAACGACTGGTCGTGCGTGCCGTCGGCCGCCCACCCGTACCCGGTGATCCTGGTTCCCGGGACGTTCGAGAGCATGGCGAAGAACTGGTCCACCATGTCGCCGGTGCTGAAGCAGGCGGGCTACTGCGTGTTCGCGCTGGACTACGGGCAGTACAACGGCGTGGACGCGTCCGGCCCGATCGCCCAGTCCGCGCAGCAGCTCTCACCGTTCGTGGACGCCGTGCTCGCCGCGACCAAGGCCCGGCAGGTCGACCTCGTCGGGCACAGCCAGGGCGGGATGATGCCGCGCTACTACCTGGGCTTCCTCGGCGGTGCGCCGAAGGTGCACCAGCTGATCGGCATCGCGCCGTCCAACCACGGCACCCAGGGTGTGATCGTCCCCGGCCCGGACGGCCTGCCTGCGCTCACGAGCGCCTCCCCCACGGCGTGCCCGGCGTGCGCCGACCAGACCGCCGGCTCGGCGTTCCTGCAGAAGCTGAACTCGATCGGCGACACCGTCGAGGGACCGAGCTACACCGTCATCTCGACCACGCACGACGAGGTGGTGACGCCCTATCAGAGCCAGGCACTGAGCGGCGCCCCGTCGCAGGTCACCAACACCGTCATCCAGGACAAGTGCCCCGCCGACCCGATCGAGCACGACCAGACACCCAACGACCCGGTCGTGCAGCAGCTCGTGCTGGAGGCGCTGAGCGTGCCGAAGGGCCCCGCCGACCCGGCCTACCAGCCGAACTGCCTGGGCTGATCGGCGGCGGCCTCCGTCACAGCGGCACGCCTGCGCCGGTCTCCACGAACCGGCGCAGGCTGCCGACGACGAAGTGGTCCCACCCCGCGGAGCACGCGCCGTAGCACTCCTTCGCCGGCGTCAGGCCCTCGTGCGTGAAGGTCAGGCGCGTCCCGTCGCCGTGCGGCTGGAGGTCGAACACGATCCGCGTGCCGGTCCACGGGTCGGGCTCCTCCACGAAGCCGAGCTCGCTGTCGATCACGTCCCAGACGACGCGGCGGCCCGGCTCGAGCACCGTGACGCGCTGCGTGCTGTCGTGGAGGTCGCGGTAGCGGTAGGTGAACTCGGCGCCCACCCGGTCGGCGTCGCCGCTCACGTCGCCGAGCCACCAGCGGCCGACGTCCGCGATGGCCGCGGTGACGTCTCCCGGGCTCCGGTCGAGGTCGAGCGTGGTGGTGTAGTCGGCAGCGGTGTGTGTTGTCATGGGGTTCTCCGTTCGCGGCGCGGGTCTCGGTCCCGCCCTCTCATCGATTCAGCCGGATAGACGCCGCGCGGGCCCGAAACCGGTCACGCCTTCTGCGACCGGTTCGCGTCCTCCCGGGTGTCGACACAGGGGAGGCGGGCGACCAGAATCGGATCGCCGGGAGGGCACGGTGACCATGAACGAGGATCTGCTGCACGCGGCGCTCGACGGCGACCGCTCCGCCTTCGACGCGCTCACCGAACCGCATCGCCACGAGCTGCACGTGCACTGCTACCGGATGCTCGGCTCGGTGCAGGACGCCGAGGACGCGGTGCAGGACACCCTCCTCAGCGCGTGGCTCGGGCTACCGGGTTTCGAGGGCCGCTCGTCGCTGCGCACCTGGCTCTACCGCATCGCGACGAACCAGTGCCTCAACATGCTCCGCGCCGGACGCCGCCGCCCGATCGAGGTGCAGCCTCCCGTCGCCCGACCGACCGCGTTCGGCGAGGTGTCCTGGCTGGAGCCGTACCCGGACACGCTGCTCGACGGCCTCCCCGACTCGACGCCCGGCCCGGAGGCCCGCTACGAGTCCCGGGAGGCGATCACCCTGGCCTTCACCCGCGCCCTGCAACTGTTGCCACCCGCCCAGCGTGCGGCCCTCATCCTCCGCGACGTGCTCGGCTACCCCGCGGCGGAGGCCGCCGACCTCCTGGACATCACAGTCGACTCCCTGAACGGCTCGCTCAAGCGCGCCCGCGGCGCGCTGGCGGACGCGCCGCCCACGCTCGGCGCGTTCAACCCCGACCCGGAACTGCTCGACCGCTTCGTCACCGCTTTCACCGCCGGCGCGGTCCGAGACCTGGTCGCCCTGATGACGGACGACGTCTGGGTCCGGATGCCCCCGCTGCCGTTCGAGTACCACGGCCCCGCCGCGGCGGCGGCGTTCTTCGGGCCGATGACCGGCCACCGCCGCACGATCGAGAGGATGGTGCCGACCGGCGCGAACGGGCAGCCGGCCTGGGGCGAGTACGTGCGCGACCCGGTGTCGGGCGGACTGCACCTGGTGGGGGTTCTGGTGGTGGGGGTCACTGGAGGTCGGGTGAGCGAGGTGACGCACTTCGACCCGGGGGCCGGGGCATGGCTGGGGTTGCCGCGGCGGTGGGAGGGGTGACCCGGCGCACTCGCGTCGGCCGAACGAGCCGAAGTCGTCAGCGGTCGAGCCGCCGGCGGAGCTCGGCGTTCTCGGCCTGCAGTTCGAGCACCCGGCCGACGCCGGCCAGGTTGATCCCGTCGCCCTGCAGCACGGCCACCTCGCGGATCGCGGCAATGTCGTCGTCGCTGTACCGGCGCGTACCGCCCTCCGTGCGGGCGGGAGTGACGAGACCCTTCTCCTCATACAGCCGCAGCGTCGCCGCGGGGAGTTCCGCAAGCTGCGCGGCCACGGCGATGCTGTAGAGCGGGGTGTTCCCCGGCCGGTCCGTCATCCTCAAAGTTTGCTGTTAATCGGAAGATCTGTCAAGCGGGAGGTGTATTAAATCTATAGCTAGCGCTGTAGGTAATCTCATTGATGAGCAGGATAGGGAGGCTTCGAGATGCAGACGGCGACCGATGCGGCCACGGCAGGGTTCGCAGACCTGATCTGCTCCGACTCGGAATGGCTGGACGCCGAATTCGCCGCGCTCGTCGCCCGCTCCCGCTTGGAGCCTCCCGTTCGCGTCGGCGCCTCCGGCCCGCGCTCCTCGACATCCGCACGGCGGCACCGGCCGACGCATCGACCGCCCCGGAGCGCACCGGACACCCGCATCCGGGCCGTGGCCCGCTGCCCGCCGACGCGGAACCGACACGCAGGCAACCGCACACCACGATGAAAGGAGTTCACACTTATGGCCATGTCGTTCGATCCTTTCAGCCAGCTGGACAGGATCGCCCAGAGCGTCTTCGACACCAGCCGCCAGCCGCGCATGATGCCGGTGGACCTGTCGCGTGAAGGCGACAAGTACCTGCTCAACGCGGACCTCCCGGGCATCGACCCCGGATCCATCGACATCGACCTCGACGGCCACCTGCTGAGCATCCGCGCCCAGCGGTCCGCGGGCGAGCGCCAGAACAGCCGCTGGCTCCTCCAGGAGCGGCCGTTCGGCAGCTACCTGCGGCAGTTCACGATCGGCGACGACGTCGACACCGACGGCATCAGCGCCAGCTACGACAACGGGGTGCTCAGCGTCCTGATCCCGATCGCCGAGAAGGCGAAGCCGCGCAAAGTCAACGTCGGATCGGCGTCCGAGAGCCACAAGGCCGTCACCGTCTGAACGACGGCCCGGCGAGTGGGCTCCACGCCGGTGCAGGCCGGACCGCGTGACGCGGGCGGCGCGCCTCGCTCGCCACGAACACAGGGCGGTCGCCCCCGACGGGGCGGCCGCCCTTTCGCATGCGGGCGCGCCCCCGGACTCAGCCCCACACGTCGGCGGCGATGTCCACGACCTCGCGCACCTTCGCCCACTGCTCCTCCCGGGTCAGGAGGTTCCCTTCCTCGGTCGAGGCGAAGCCGCACTGCGGGCTGAGCGCAAGCTGGCCGAGAGGCGCGAATCCGGCCGCCTGGTCGATCCGTCGCTTGATCACGTCGGGGTCCTCCAGCGCACCGGTCTTCGACGTGATCAGGCCGAGCACGACCCGCTTGTCTCCCTCCGGCAGGAACCGGAGCGGCTCGAATCCGCCGGCGCGCTCGCTGTCGTATTCGAGGAAGTACCCGTCGAAGTGCGTGTTGCCGAGCAGTTGCTCCGCGACCGGCTCGTAGCCGCCGGACGAGATCCACGTCGACCGGAAGTTGCCACGGCAGACGTGCGTAGTGACCGTGAGGTCATCCGGTCTGCCTTCGAGGATCCGGTTCAGCATCGCCGAGTACCGTTCGGCGATGCCGTCCGTCTCGATGCCCCTGTCGCGCGCCTTGGCGAGCTCCGCGTCCGAGCAGAGGTACGCCCAGGCGGTGTCGTCGAACTGCAGGTACCGCGCGCCGGCATCGTAGAACGCCCGGAGCGCGTCGCGATAGGCGCCGACGAGGTCGTCCACGAGTTCGTCGCGTCCGCCGTACGCCGACGGCGAGATGTGACCTGGCTCCAGCCGGAAGTCGAGGACGGTGGGCGCCGGGATCGTGAACTTGGGGACGGCCCCGGTGGTGCTCTCGACGAGCGCTTTCAGCGACCGGAAGTGCGACTGGAACGGATGGTCGTCGCCGAACCCGATCTTCCCCGTCACTTCGAGGCCGCGGGGCTTCGTCTGCACGCCCTGGAACTGGATGCCGTGATCGAGTTCGACGACTTCGACGCCGTCGAGCAGCCCGAAGAAGTCGAAGTGCCACCAGGCTCGACGGAACTCGCCGTCCGTCGCGACCTGCAGGGCCGCCTCCGCCTCGCTGAGCACGAGCTCCCGGATCGCGACATCCTCGGCCGCGCGCAGTCCGTCGCGATCGATCGCGCCAGAGGCGAACTCGTCGCGGGCCCTCGCGAGCTCGGGCGGACGGAGGAAGCTGCCGACGATGTCGGCGCGGAACGGCAGAGTTGGCATGGCTCGAGGCTAGCCGATCGCTTCCCGGTCGAACCAGGAGCGGGCTACGTCGTGAACGGACGCTTCTCGTCGCAGAACGCGCACACCAGGTGCCCGTTCGTGTACTCCCAGACGTGGGCGTGAGGGCTGTCGAAGAACCCGCAACGGTCTGTGACGAGGGTCGCGGACGGGTCGGCGGCGATAGTTTCTGTGGTCGGCATTTCGGGTCGGCTTTCTGCGGCGGGGTGTCGGCGCGCGTTCGGCGTCTTCGCTTCAATGCGGTCGAACAGGATCAGTATCCGCTCGCGTGAAGGGCGCCCGAAATACCTCAAACTGGTGGCGCCTGATCTGGGGTAGCCGCGACAGGGGCGAGGGCAGGTCGTCCGACTCGGCGGAGGGCGTGGGATTCGAACTCTGTCCTGCGCTCCACAGCACCATGGCAGCCCCGCCGAGTACTCACTCAATTGTGCGCAATGTGAGGTGCGCCAAAACATCCTGGCGGCAACAGCGTCCACACGACCCCCACCCCATCGAGGTCAGCAGCTACGAAATCGCTGGTCGATGAAGAGCGCCGCGCGTTCGAGCGCGAGGTCAGCTTCGTCGAGCCGGCCCGTGAAGGTCTGGAACACATGCGGCACACCCGCGGTGACGTCGAGGATCACATCGACGTCCGCGTCGCGGGCGCGTTCGGCGAGGCGTGTGGAGTCGTCGAGCAGGACCTCGTTCGTGCCGACCTGGAGCAGGAGCGGCGGGAACCCGGTCATGTCGGCGTAGTCCGCTGGGTTCAGCAGCTCCTGCTCCGGGTCCGCCCCCGCCCGGTAGAGGTCCCTGTTGGGCTGAACGCTCTCGCGGGTGAGGATCGGGTCGGCGGCGCCGCGGGTGCGGTTGCTCGCGCCCGTGCCGGCGTTGTCGAGACCGGGCGAGAACGCGACGACGCCGCCCGGCATCGGGAGGCCGCGCCGTCGGGCGCTCAGCGCCGTCGTGACCGCGAGCCCGCCCCTGCGGAGTCACCCGCGAAGACGATGCTGCCGGGATCGTGTCCGGTGTCGAGGAGCGCGCGATACGCGGCGGTGGTGTCTTCGATCGCCGACGGGAAAGGATGTTCGGGCGCGAGACGGTAGTCGACGGAGAAAACGGTGCGGCCCGTCCGGACGGCCAGCTCCCCGGTCAGTCCCAGGTGCGTCTCGGGTGAGCCTGCGACGAACGAGCCGCCATGGAAGAAGAGGATCGTGCCGGGTCGTCCGGTGCCGACCCGATCGAATCGGAGCGCACGGATGCCCGCCAGCTCGGTCGCCGCGGTGCGGAAGCCGTCCGGCACATGCATCGTCTTCATGAGCGCGGCGAAACCGTCGCGCGCCTCCTGGATCGACGCGCGCCGCTGGTCGATCGACACGTTCGGGTCGAACAGCGGCGCGGATGCGCGGAGCTGCTCATCCAGCGCCCGACGTTGTTCCTGCGACATGGGGCCCCCTCGGGGAAGTAACGGATAGTTGCCCAGGCTGTTCATGCCTAGGCAACCAAGTATAGTTCATGCCATGGCAACTCATGCACCGAGCCCCGCGAACGCAGCATTCTTCGCCGACCTCGTCCGCAGCGAAACCCGTTTGTACAACCACTTCAATGACGAGCTGAGGGCGAGGCACGGCATCACGACCTCGCAGTACGAGTTCCTCCACTACATCCGCGACCACGATGGAGCCCGGACCACCGACATGGCCGCCGAGTTCGCCATCGGCGTCGGCGCGGTCAGCAAGGCGATGGACCGACTCGAGAGCAGGGGCCTCGTCGTCCGCCTCCCGAATCCTGCCAACCGCCGCTCGACGATCATCACCACCACCGACGAAGGTCGCGCCGTCGTCGACGCGGCCGAGACGACGTTCCTCCACCGGCTCGGCGAAATCCTCGCCGACGCAGCAACGCCCGAGCAGCTCACCGCCGCCGGGGCGGTGCTGACCGCGCTCCGGAGGTCGCTCGAACGCGCCGCGGTGGGGGTACCGGCCGGGTGAGCGACGGGGCTATCGGACGGTACGGGACCGAACCGGCGCCGGGTCGCGCGTCGACCAATTGGACGTTGGTTCAGCGTGAACGCACTCTTCGCGCCTATGCCTGGTCTCACATGTCACAGGGCCTTTTTCTTTCGTGCCGATCGGCGGACGAACCCGAGGATCACGGTCCCGACGAACAGGACGATCCCGATGATTGCCAGCCAGAGCAGGCCCTTGATCGCGAACCCCACAATCGCCAGGATGGCCCAAAGCACCAGAAGGATCACGATAGCTGTCAACATGCTCGCACTCTACGCTCACGCCATACCGAGCATATGGCTGTCACGGACGGAAGGGCCGCCATCCCGGTCCGTCCCTCCCGTCATGCGGTTCTACGCCGACGCGAGCGGATGCTCGTTCGGGGGCTTGGGCGAGCCCTTCCTCGGCTCGACGTCGTCGGGGTGCAACCGGGCTCCGCTCCGCGATACCTGGATGACGCCGACAATGGCAAGCACCCCGGCGATCGCGAACACGAAACCGGCCCAAACCGGTGCGTGCGCCGCCTCGCCCAGAACCGCGACCCCGATCGTCACCCCGACGATCGGGTCGATCACAGATCAGGCCGGCGACGACGACGTCCGGGGATCCTGACGAGTACGCAGTCTGCACGAAGTAGGTGCCGAGAATAGCCGCGGAGAGCAACCCGACCAGGCAGACCAGGGTGAGCCAATCGCCCGCCACTAGATGGAAGTGGGCACGGAAGATGGTCTGGATGCGGCCGATCAGCACCTTAGCCAGTGTTGCCACGAACCCGAACAAGACCCCCGCGGCGACCACGTAGAAGATCCGGGTGAGTCGCTTTCGCAGCAGCCCGAAGCACACACCCAGCACGAGCAGTACCACAGCGAGGATGACCACCACGGCGATCAGCTGCGGCTCCAGGATCGGCAGAGTGGTCGTCGTCAGCGCGGCGACCCCGACGAACAGCCCTACGCCCACGACGCAGAGCGCCAACGCCCGCACCGCGCGACCGTCGAGCTTCACCTCGGTCACGCGGGCGTTGAGGATGGCCGTGATGACCAAGGCCAGCGCACCCAGCGGCTGGACGACAGTCAGCGGCGCAAGGAACAGGCTGAACAGCTGGAACAGGATCGCAAGTCCCAGGCACACCGTCCCCAGCAGCCAGGACGGTCGCCTCGCCAGAGCGAGAAGTTGGCCGATCCCCAAAGTGCTCCGCTTGCCCTCGGCGGGCTGATCGCCCACCTTCGCCACGCCGCGCTGCTGCAGTTGGGCCCCGACCGCCAGGAACACAGATCCGATCAGCGCCACCGGGATCCCGGCGGACTGGGCGGGCGTCAACGTGACGAGGTTGAGACTCATGCGGCGAACCTACCCGCGACCGCCGCGAAGTCGAGCGGTTGACTCCCCACGCCGAGCCGGCCGGAGCTGCCCTCTCGACAACAGAGCGTGGCTCGTCGACTGGCCGTGGGTCGGACTCGCAACGCCCTGGTTTGACAAGCTCAGCTTCCTCACCGGTCTCGTCACGACGCGCCCGGTCGAAAGCATCGACTGCTGGGCCGCCGACCTCGGAGCGGCCACGCCGGACGACATCGACGCAGGGCTCGCCGCGCAAGCGGGAACCCTGCTCTGGCAGAGCGCACGACCGGCGCCACCCGCACTGCACGGGCTCCGAGGACTCCAGCAGTCGTTCGGGCTTCGCATCCTCCACTGGATCGCCGTGAGGCGCGGCTGGTGGTACGACGACTACTGAGCGTGGCTGCGGACGAAGCCGCGGTGTCCTCCATCATCCGAGTTCGGGACGAGGGCGAGGATCGCGCCCGACCGGCTGCGAACCTCGCCCACGCCCTCGCTGGGAATCGCAGTTCACCGCCCCACGTCAGAGTGGGTACGATCTGCCTTCCAGCGGTTCAGAACGCTAAGACGATTCGTCGTTGGTCGGGTCCAACAAGTAGGCGTCGTGCGCCTTCTGAATTCGGTCCGGGTCATCCCGGCGAGATGACCTCAAGGACTGCCAAGCTCTCTCGATGCGCCGCTCGGCCTGATCCGGCGAGTCTTCAGGGAACAACTGATCGGCCATAGCGCACTTCCACCGATCGACCACATCGACCCGTAGTGCGAGAAGCCCCGGAATCAGCACCACCGGCTGGCGGAAACACGCCTGGGAGGAGCCCGCAATTCGAGGTTACGCCCACGCAAGGCCGATGACCACAGTTCCGTCCCACCCGCGCGAGTGCATACCGCCCCTCGCCGAGAGGGAAGCGAAGACACGAGCTCGCGGGCGACCTGGGAGAGCGGGCGGTCACTGATCCGGACCAACTCGATCGCACGAACCCGGAACTCCCGACGAAGGCCACGGCTCCGCTGCGATGACCCTCGATCTCTACGCCGACCGCTTCGACGATGACCTGGAACATATGTCCCGACTCATCACACGGCGGAGGGCGTGGGATTCGAACCCACGAGACATTTCTGCCCACCAGTTTTCAAGACTGGCTCCATCGGCCGCTCGGACAGCCCTCCCGGCGCCGGCGTACCGGCGTCGACCGATTCTAGCGAACGCGGGCGGGCGACGGTCGGCGGCCGGTGATGAATACGTTCGCCAGGCCCGCGGCCAGCACGACCAGGGCCGATGCGACCGGGGCGAGCATGGCCGCGTGCGTGCCCGCGCTCTGCGCCAGTGCGCCGACCAGCGCCGATGACGCCGACTGGCCGACGATCACGGCCGAGCCGAGGATCGTCATCACCGTCGCCGAGCGGCCGACCGGGCTGCGTTCGGCGCCGAAGCTGTACTGCGTGACGAGCGTGGGGCCGACGCCGAAGCCCGCGACGAGCAGCACCAGGATCATCCCCGGCACGGTGGTCGCGAAGGGCAGCGCGGCCGTCGACAGCGCCAGGACGGCGGCGAACGTCAGCCAGCGCCAGCGAAGCGCGAACCGGAGCGGGAACCAGGCCACCCCGAGCGCGAGCGCGGCCGAGCCGATGCCCATCACTCCGTAGACGAGGCCCGCCTGCTCCGGGTGGCCGAAGTCCGACAGGAACGACGTCAGGGCGGTGAGCATCGAGCCGAAGAACAGGCCCATCCCGAGCACGCCGGCCGTGACCGCGATCAGACCGGGCCGGAAAAGCTCCCGGGCGGGCGCCTGCCGCATTGGGAGGCCGTCCGCCTCGGTCGGGTGGAAGGAGCCGCTGCGGTGCAGGGCGAACGCGGTCACGAAGAGCACGGTGAGCACGGCGGCGCCGATGATCGGGGCGGCCGGGTTCAGCGTGGTCGCGAGGAGGCCGACGATGAACGGGCCGAAGACGAACACGACCTCGTCCGCGGCGGACTCGTATGCCATCGTCCCGTTGAGCACCGCGGCGTGCCGGTCGCCGGGGAGGCGGCTGGCGATGATCCCGACCAAGCGGCTGCGCGACATCGGCGAGACCTGCGGGGCGGTCGCGCCGATCAGGAACGCGACGAGCAGCACGAGCGCGTCCGGCGCCGGGCTGAAGACCACCCACGCCATCGCCAGCAGGACGACGCTGTTCGCGATCCCCGCGGCGAGCACGACGCCGCGCTGGCCGATCCGGTCGGCGGCGGCGCCGATCAGCGGGCCGAAGATGGCGGTGCCGAGGCCGACCATCGCGGAGGTCAGGCCGCCGAGCGACAGCTCGCCGCGTGCCGAGACGACGAGGGTCAGCACGCCGACGACCATCATCGCGTAAGGGAGGCGCGCCAGCAGCGCGACGGGGAAGTAGGAGAAGCCGGCGGCGCGGACCAGCGTGGTCGGGGCCTCCGGCTCGGCGGCGACGCCCGCCTGGGTGGTGTCTGGTCGTGTCATGCCTGGCCTTCTGTCATCACCGCGGCGGACCGCGGGCTTCAAGTGCCGCCTTGGTCCGCCGGGCGGGCCGGCGCGAGGTAGTTACACGATGGGAACTATGAGCGGAGGGCGAACCTCCACAGGATTCAAGTGTGCACCACGGGGATGCATTCCCGCCAGGCGCACCCGGGCCCCCGCCCGCCGCGGGTCAGTCCTGGAACGGCTTCGAGCAGGTGACCTGCGCGGCCGTCTGGCCGTGTACGTCCGACGGGAGCTGCACGGTCGATCCGTCGCCCGGGGCAGCGCTCGAGGTGTCGGTCGGAGCCGGAGCCGCGGGCGCTTGGGTCGCCGGAGCGGACGGCGCCGCCGGGGCCTGCGTCGCGGCGCCCGGGGCCGCCTCCGAGCCGACGCCGGTGTCTCCGGTCAGGGTGACCGGCTTGTCGTCCTGGAGCGCCGTCATCAGGGTGTCGGCGGCGTCCTTGGTGGGTGCCACGCCGTCGCCCTGATAGTGGTTCGGGTACTGGACGAAGACGACCTTTGAGACGTCGATGTTCTTCAGCGCCATCGCCATGGAGGCGATGGTGGTCGGGCTGTTGAGGCTCTCCGAGAGCGAGATGTTGCTCGTCGCCGCCTTGGCCAGCGCGTACACCTTCACCGGGTTCGCAAGGGTGTCGGCGCTCTTGATCGTGCGGACGAGCGACGAGAGGAAGACCTGCTGGTTGCTGATCCGGCCGAGGTCCGATCCGTCGCCGACGCCGTGCCGGGTGCGCAGGAACGCGAGCGCCGGCGCGCCCTGGAGGGTGTTCTCGCCGGCCTTCACGTCGAGGCCCGTGTACGGGTCCTTGATGTCCCCCGCGACGCAGACATTCACGCCGCCGACCGCGTTGGACATCTCGATCACGCCGTCGAACTGGATGACGCCGGCGTACGGGATGTCGAGACCGGTCAGCTTCTCGACCGTGAGGACCGTGCAGGCCAGGCCGCCGTAGCTCAGCGAGTTGTTGATCTTCTGGCTGCTCATCGCGTCGAAGCTGCCGCCTTTGCCGTCCGGGCAGGACGGGATCGGCACGTACATGTCGCGCGGGAAACTGACGACGGTGGCGTTCTTGTGGTCGGCCGACACGTGCAGCAGCATCGTCACGTCGTTGAGGTTCTCGCCGCGGTCGCCGTAGCTCTTGTTGCCGCCGCCGGAGTCGGAACCAGCGAGGAGGACGTTGAACGCGCCGTCCATCGCACCGATGCCGGGCGTGACGACCTTGCCCTTCGCATTCACGAGCTTGACCGCGGGCTTGAGGCTGCTGGCCACGTCGTACGTCGCGTAGGCCGCTACGCCGGCGGTGCTGACGCCCACCACGGCGAGCAGCCCGATGAGCAGGGCTGCGACGGTCTTGAACGGGTGATGCCGCTTGAGGCGTCCGTGCCGAGCCACCGAAGGGCCGGCCGACTTCTCCTGCGCGCGCGCCTGGGCGCGGGTGGGCATCTCGTCCATTCACTCCCTCTCGTCGGACGTCGTCACGGTGGCGCCTGAGAGCACACACACCGTTCCCAAGTCTGACATGGCCGCCTGGAAAGCCTCTGGGCACCCGACCCCCAGGTCAGGCCGGAGATTCGTGACGAATGTCACGTTCGGCGCGGCGAAAGACGACATTCGGCGCGAATGTCGCACGGGCTCAGAGCGAGTCGAGCACCGCCGCGAGCCCGTCCTCGGCCACTGCGCCGGTGACCTCCGACGCGACGGCCTTGACCTCGTCGGGAGCCTGCCCCATCGCGACGCTCCGGCCCTCCGCCCCGGCCCACTGCAGCAGCTCGAGGTCGTTGCGCCCGTCGCCGACCGCCACCAGCCGGGCGGTCGGGATGTCGAGCGCATGCCGCACCCGCTCCATCGCCGTCGCCTTGCTCACACCGTCCGGCGAGATGTCGAGCCACGCGGTCCAGCCGATCGAGTAGCTCACCCGCTGGAGGCCCATCCGCTCCACGATCGCGAGGAACTCCTCCTCGTCGTGCTGCGGCGACACCACAACGACACGGGTCGCGGGATGCTCGGTGAGCTCGTCGAAGCCGACCTGCTCGGCGTTCACCAGCTCCCAGTCGGTCATGCCCTCGGTGTAACGGCGGAAACCTGTCGGGTCCTCCACCATGAAGCTGCCGGACGGCAGGTGCGGCCGGATGGTGCGCAGCACCTCGGTCGGGTCGAAGGTCTCGATGAACTCACGCCGGTAACCGCCCTCGACGGTTTCGTCGCGCATCATCGTGAGCGCGCCGTTCGCGCACACCACGAACCGGCTGGTCAGGCCGAACTTCTCGTGGATCGGCCGAGCGGTCTCCCAGCTCCGGCCGGTGGCCAGCATCACCTCGTGCCCAGCCTCCCGGACGCGGGTGACGGCCGCGAGCACGGCCTCGCCGACGGATTCGTCCTCGTGGATGAGGGTGCCGTCCACGTCGAGCGCGATCAGCAGGCGGTCGCTCCCGGCTACAGTGCTCACTGCGCGATCGGCTCCAGGACCTCGAGGCCGCCCAGGTAGGGCCGCAGCGCCTCCGGGACGAGCACCGACCCGTCTGCGCGCTGATGCGTCTCCAGGATGGCGACCAGCCAGCGGGTCGTCGCGAGCGTGCCGTTCAGGGTCGCGACCGGAGCGGTCTTGCCCGACTCGGTGCGGTAGCGGATCTCGAGGCGCCGGGCCTGGAACGTGGTGCAGTTGGAGGTCGAGGTCAACTCGCGGTAGCGGCCCTGCGTCGGGATCCACGCCTCCACGTCGTACTTGCGCGCGGCGCTCGACCCGAGGTCGCCCGCGGCCGTGTCGATGACGCGGTAGCTGAGCCCGAGGGCCTGCATCATCTCCTCCTGCCAGGCGAGCAGGCGGGCGTGCTCGGCCTCCGCGTTCTCGGGGAGGGTGAAGACGAACATCTCCAGCTTGTTGAACTGGTGCACGCGGATGATGCCCCGGGTGTCCTTGCCCGCCGAGCCGGCCTCCCGCCGGTAGCAGGTGGACCAGCCGGCGTAGCGCAGCGGCTCGGTAACGTCGAGGATCTCGTCCGAGTGGTACCCGGCGAGCGCGACCTCGCTGGTGCCGGTGAGGTACAGGTCGTCGTCGGCCAGATGGTAGACCTCGTCGGCGTGCGAGCCGAGGAACCCCGTGCCCTGCATCACCTCCGGCTTCACCAGGGTGGGCGTGATCATCGGGACGAAGTCGTTCGACACCGCCTTGTCGAGCGCCATGTTCATCAGCGCGATCTCGAGGCGCGCGCCGATGCCGCGGAGGAACGAGAACCGGGCTCCGGCGACCTTCGCGCCGCGGGCCATGTCGATCGCGCCGAGCAGCTCGCCGAGTTCCAGGTGGTCGCGCGGCTCGAAGTCGAACTCCGGGATGCCGCCGACCTCCTTCAGTACGACGAAGTCGTCCTCGCCGCCGCTCGGGACGCCGTCCACGATCGGGTTGCCGATGCGCCGCAGCACCGCGTCGAAGTGCGCCTCCGCGGTGTTGGCGGCCTGCTGCGCCTCCTTCACCCGGCCGGCGAGCGCCTGCGCCTGGGCGACGAGCGCCTGCTTCTGGTCCTTGGGCGCCTGCGCGACCTGCTTGCCGAACGCGTTCTGCTCCGCGCGCAGCTCCTCGAAGGCTGTGATCGCGGCCCGGCGCTCGATGTCGGCCTGCAGCGCCTCGTCGACGAGCTGCACGGAGTCGCCGCGGGCCTCCTGGGAACGTCGGACGACATCGGGGTTCTCGCGCAGAAGGACGGGATCGATCACTGCCCCAGCTTATCGTCGTCCAGTAGCGTGATCCCGTGGACGATCGGGAGGGGACGAGCGGCATGACGGTCGCCGTCGTCTACAACCCCGTGCGGGTGGACGTGCGGAGGGTGCGGGCGGCGGTGGAGGCGCGCGCGGCCGACGAGGGCGATGTCGAGTTGCTCTGGTTCGAGACGACCCCGGAGGACGGCGGTCGGGGTCAGGCCCGGCAGGCGCTCGAACGCGGCGCCGACCTCGTGCTCGCCGCCGGCGGCGACGGCACGGTGCGCGCGGTCGCCGAAGCGCTGCGGGACGCGGACGCGACGCTGGCCGTGCTGCCCGGCGGCACCGGCAACCTCCTCGCCCGCAACATCGGCATCCCGTACGCCGCCCTGGAGGAGGCCGTCGCCGTCGCGTTCGGCGGTGTCACCCGCCGCATCGACATCGGAGTGGCGACGGCGGCACGGCCCGACGGCAGCACCAGCGAGCACGCGTTCCTCGTCATGGCGGGAATGGGCTTCGACGCCCGGGTGATCGAGACCGCCCGGCCGGAGCTCAAGCGCCGCTTCGGCTGGCTCGCCTATGTCGAGTCGGCCTTCCGCTCGTGGCCGGCCTCGCGCGACGTCCGGGTGCGGTTCCGCATCGACGGAGCCGCCGAGCGCACCGCGCACGTCAGCACCATCCTGTTCGCGAACTGCGGCAGCCTCCCCGGAAACATGCAGCTCATCCCGGACAGCGAGGTGGACGACGGCCTGATCGACATCGCCGTCCTGCAGCCCGTGACCGTGTTCGGCTGGCTGGCGATCTGGCGCAAGGTCACGTGGGAGAACCGGGTGCTCCGCCGGAGCGCGCTCGGGAGGCGGATCATCCGCTTCACCGACAAGGCGATCCGCACCCGGCTCAGCTACCTGCGCGGCGCCGCCATCGCGGTGAAGCTGGACGTGCCGGAGCCGTTCGAGCTCGACGGCGACGGGTTCGGCGAGGTCATCGCGCTCGGCATCACCGTCGACCCGCAGGGCCTGCGTGTGCGGGTGCCGCGCTAGCGCCTTTTCGCGCGACATTCGTGCCGAAGGAAGCTTCTGCGGCGCGCATACGTCGCATTCGTGACGAATGACGAGGCTCAGACGGTGTCGTCGTCGGGCAGTTCGCCGTCGCTCTCCGGGTACGGCGCCCGCTTCGCTCCGCGCCCGGCGAGAGCCGTGAGGAACAGCAGCGCGACCAGGGTGATCAGGCCGACCGTGATCAGCGGGCCGGCGAGCATCCAGCCGAGCTGCGAGATCACGAGCGAGCCGACATCGGTCGAGGGGTGGAGCCGGTGTACGACAGGCTCACCGAGACCGAGTAGAGCACGATGCCCAGCACGACGAAGCCGCCGGACACCAGCCAGAGGGCGAGCATCAGCGGGTTGCGCCGGGGCGAGAGGTCGAGGCGGTCGAGGATGCCCGCGGCAGCGGCGGCGGGCGGCGCCGGAGTGGCGTAGACGCGGTCGATGTCGGGCTCGGCCGCGGTGGGGAGCTGCGCCGCCGGGGTCACCCTCTGCACGTCGACCGGCGCGACGCTGAGCGCGGCCGCTTCGACCGGCCTCCGCTCCTCGTCCTCGCTCTCGTCGGTCGCGACGGACGGCCCCGGCGCGGCGCGGAGTCGGGTCTTGGCCCGCTCGCCCGGCTGCGGCCGGTAACCGCGCTGGAACTGCGGGTCGTAGCGGGGGTCGATGCCGCGCGCGGCGTCCTTCTGCTCGTCGTCCACGATCATCCCGACCTCCCGCGCATCGGATGGGAGCGCTCCCTGATGCGCAGCTTACCCGCGGTCGCCCGGAGCGGCACCGTGGTCATCGACCAGCGTGCCGAGCCATTCGCGCGCCTCCGTGAAGACCTCGTCGCGGTAGCGGTGGTCGAAGTCGACGCGCATCCCGTCCGCCCGCGGATACGAGCCGAGGAAGATCACGGACGGGCTGAACCGGCGGAGGCCGAGCAGGGCGTCCGCGACGCGCTCGTCGTGGATGTGGCCGTCCGCGTCGATGACGAACCGGTAGCGGCCGAGGGCGTCGCCGATGGGCCGCGACTCGATGAGACTCAGGTTGATGCCTCGCGTGGAGAACTGCTCCAGAAGGTCGAGCAGCGAGCCGGGACGGTCGTCCGGCAGCTCGGCGATCAGGCTGGTCTTGTCGGCCCCGGTCGGCGCAGGCACGCTGCGCGACGTGCTCACCAGGACGAACCGGGTCACTGCGTTCGGGTTGTCGCCGATGTTCTCGGCGAGCACGGTCACGTCGTGGTGGTCGACGATCCCGGGCGGGGCGATCGCGGCGTCCGCGGTGCTCCCGTCGAACAGGGAGGCCGCGGCGGCGACGTTGCTGGAGGCGGGCAGGTGCCCGTGCGCGGGGAGGTGGGCGTCCAGCCATTGGTGGCACTGCGCGTAGGCGACGGGGTGCGCGTTGATCGTGCGCACGTCGGCCAGCGTCGTCCCCGGCCGGGCGACGAGCACGAAGTTCACGGGCACGAGATACTCGCCCACGATCCGCAGGCCCGGGATGGTCGCGAGCGCGTCCTGCGCGACGGAGACGCCGCCCTCGATGGAGTTCTCGATCGCGATCATCGCGGCGACGCTGCGCCCGGCGACCACGTCGGCGAGCGCCTCCCCCACGTTGTTGACGGCCCGCCAGCTCTTGCCGCGGGCCTCCGGGACCTGCGCGAGCGCGGCCTCCGTGAACGTCCCCGACGGCCCGAGGAAGCTGTAGACCTCGTCCACGGACGCGGGCAGCTCGGCAGTGGGGTCGGCAGGCGCGGAGGACATGGCCCTCAGCTTAGCGAGGCGCATCGGGCCGACCCTCGCCGGTTCCCCGCCGCCGTGGAAGAGTAGTCGCATGGACGAACGAGCAGGCACCCCCGCGCAGCCCTCCGACCTCATCGACGTCGACGCCCTGCGGCGCGCGTACTACGAGCTGAAGCCCGACGTGAGCATCCCGGCGCAGCGCGTGGTGTTCGGCACCTCCGGTCATCGCGGTTCGGCGCTCGACACGGCGTTCAACGAGGACCACATCGCGGCGACCACGCAGGCGATCGTGGAGTACCGGAACGCGCAGGGCATCACCGGCCCGCTGTTCATCGGCGCGGACACCCACCTGCTCAGCGAGTTCGCCACGACCACCGCGCTGGCGGTGCTGGTCGGCAACGAGGTGCGCGTGCTCGTGGACGAGTTCGACGACTGGGTGCCGACGCCGGCGGTCTCGCACGCGATCATCGCCTACAACAAGGCGGGGCATCCCGACCAGGCCGACGGCATCGTGGTCACGCCGAGCCACAACCCGCCGCGCGACGGCGGCTTCAAGTACAACCCGCCGCACGGCGGCCCCGCCGACACCGACGCGACGAGCTGGATCGCCAAGCGGGCCAACGAGATCATCGCGGACGGGATGCGCGACGTGCGGATGTCCGAGCCGAGCGGCGTCGAGACGTACGACTTCCGAGGCAACTACGTCGCGGATCTCGAGAACATCATCGACGTGAAGGCGATCAAGGAGAGCGGCATCCGGATCGGCGCGGACCCGCTCGGCGGCGCGAGCGTGAACTACTGGCAGGCGATCGCCGACCGTTACGACCTCGACCTCACCGTCGTGAACCCGGAGGTCGACCCGGCCTGGGGCTTCATGACGCTCGACTGGGACGGCAAGATCCGCATGGACCCGTCGAGCCCGTCCGCGATGGCGTCGGTCGTCGCGCGCAGCGGCGACTTCGACATCCTGACCGGGAACGACGCCGACGCCGACCGGCACGGGATCGTGACACCGGACGGCGGCCTGATGAACCCGAATCACTACCTCGCCGTGGCGATCGACTACCTCTTCACCACGCGCACCGGCTGGCGTAAGGATGCCGCGGTCGGCAAGACGCTCGTGTCGTCGTCCATCATCGACCGGGTGGCGGAGTCGCTGGGCCGGCGGCTGTGGGAGGTCCCGGTCGGCTTCAAGTGGTTCGTCCCCGGCCTCATCGACGGCTCGGTGGGCTTCGGCGGCGAGGAGAGCGCGGGCGCGAGCTTCCTCCGGTTCGACGGCTCGGCCTGGACGACCGACAAGGACGGCATCCTGCTCGCCCTGCTCGCCAGCGAGATCCGCGCGGTGACCGGCAAGTCGCCCTCGCAGCTCTACCGCGAGCTGACCGAGCGCTTCGGCGACCCGGTCTACCAGCGGGTGGACGCCCCGGCCAGCCCGGAGCAGAAGGCCGCCCTCGGCAAGCTCGACGGCGACGCGATCGCCGCGACCGAGCTCGCCGGCGAGCCGATCACCGCCAAGCTGAGCCGCGCGCCCGGTAACGACGCACCCCTCGGCGGCGTGAAAGTCGAGACCGCGACGGCGTGGTTCGCGGCCCGCCCGAGCGGCACCGAAAACGTCTACAAGATCTATGCCGAGAGTTTCGCGGGCGAGGAGAACCTCCGCGTGGTGCAAGAGGAGGCGAAGCGCATCGTCGACGACGCCCTCGGCGCCTGACAGCCTCCGTCGTCAGACAGCCTCCGTCGTCAGGAGGTGGAGGTCAGAGTCCAGCAGTTGCCGTGCGGGAGGGGCTCGTGCGTGAACTCGTCCACGAGCAGTGCGATGAGGGCGAGGCCCCGCCCCGACTCGCCGAAGTCCTCCGGGTCGGGCATGGCCACCGACGTCAGGTCGATGTCGGCCGGCTCGGCGTCGTCGGTGACGACGGCGCGGATGCCGTCCGGGGTGTGCCCGACCTCCAGCTCCACGCGGGTGCGGGTGCCCTCCACACCGTGCTGGATGACGTTGGTCACGACCTCCACGACCGCCAGCTCGAACGCGCCGCGGCGCTCGGCCGCGAGGTCGGGCCGGCGCTCGGCGAGCTCCGCGAAGAGCGCGTGGACGCGCTCGATGGCCTCGGCGTCGGCCGGAGCCAGGAACGCCTCCCGGAACGCGTCAGTCACGGTACGCGTCGTCGGTCGCCGGGTACACGCGCAGGATGCGGTCCAAGTTGGTCAGTCGCAGGACGCTCGCGACCTGCTCCGACGCCGCGGCCAGGCGCAGGTCGCCGCCCGCCGTCCGCGCGGTCTTCAGGCCGCTCACCAGCGCGCCGAGCCCGGACGAGTCGATGAACTCCACCTCGCTGAGGTCGAACGTGAGCCGGGCGTGGCCCTCATCGACCACCCGCTGAACCTCCCGGCGGACAGTCGGAGCGGTGACCAGGTTGATCCGGCCGTTCGCGGCGAGCACGGCGACGCCGTCCTCCCGGATGGTCGTGGTGATGTTCATCGGAGGCGGGGCTCCTTCCTGGCCGCGTGCGCGGCCGGTCCGCGGTACAGGGCCGCGCGCGGGATGACGGCGAGCACGACCAGGTCGTAGATCACCCAGACCGTGTTCACAAGCGTGCCCAACCCGTCCGCCGTTCCGGCGATGACACGCAGGACGCCGATGACGGCCGCGATCACGAGCACGACCATCGCGGTGAGCTGCGGCCAGATCTGCCGCCAGGGGATGGGCGCGCGGCCGCTGCGCTCCTTGGGCGTGACGACGAAACCGAGCTTCCGGCCGAACCAGACGTTCGCGGCCGCCGTCCAGCACGCGCGGATCCACAGCGGGAAGAGCGCGAGCGCGTACTGCTGGCCGCGCCAGGTCTTCAGCCCGCGGGCCGCGACGAGGAACATCAGCTGGCTCAGGATGAAATACGGGAGGAACCGCGCGAAGAACTCGACGCTCCAGGCGGTCACCGGCATGATCCCCGTGAGCAGGTAGATGACCGGCGCGGCCAGGTAGACGACCGACGCGAACCCGGAGAGGTAGCTCCACATCGTCGCGAAGTACATCAGCCGTTGGCCTGCGCTCAGCCCGCGCTTGAGGAGCGGGTTGTCCTTGAGCATCACCTGGAGGGTGCCCTGCGCCCAGCGCAGCCGCTGGCCGAGCATCGTCCCGAGGTCCTCCGGGGCCAGCCCCCAGGCGAGGATCTCGTGGTGGTAGACGCTGCGCCAGCCGCCCGCGTGGAGCTGCATGGCCGTCGCCATGTCCTCGGTGACCGAGATGGTCGCCATCGGCATGACGGGCTGCGCCTGGCCGGGCCGGTCGACGGCGAGGGTGTCGGCGATGCGCTGCACGGAGTCGATCGCGCCGAGTGGCGACCAGTCCCGCTCGGCCAGCCGGTCGAGCGCGACCTCGTCCACCACGAACGCGCCCAGCTCGGAGTCGGCCTGCACCGGGAGGGCGGCGATCGCGCGCAGGTCCTCTTCCATTGCGGCGACATCGCTGCGGACCGCGGTGCGCGAGACATCGTCCATCTGCTGCTGCAACCGGTAAGTCACCTCGCCCACGCTCTCGCCTGCGCGCAGGCGGACGTTGGCGTCCTCCACGTGGCCGCGGACCTCGGCGATGAGACGTGCGGCGTCCGGGTCGGAACGGGCGGAGCGCTCGGCCTTCGCGAGCATGCGGTCGGCCGAGCGGAGGGAGAGCCGCACGGTCTGCTCCACGTCGCGCACGTAGCCGACGATGCCGAGCTCCATCAGCGCGTCGCGCCGCAGCACGGCATTGGAGCCGCAGAAGAAGGCGGCGTTCCAGCCGTCCTTGCCCTGCTGGATGGGGCCGTAGAACAACGGAGCCTGGTTGCCGAGCGGGTCGGCCTCGTCCACGTTGGAGAAGAACTGCGGCGTCTGGACGAGCGCGACTTTCGGGTCGGCGAAGTAGCCGAGCGTGTTGTCCAGGATCTGCGGCTCGGCGATCTGGTCGGCGTCCAGGATGAGGAGGAACTCGCCGTCGGTCTGGAAGAGCGCGTTGTTGAGGTTCCCGGCCTTGGCGTGCCGGGGCTTGTCCGCCCAGTCCTCGGAGCGGGTGACGTAGCCGAGCCCCTCCCGCTCAGCCGCGGCGCGCATCGCCGGCCGGTCGCCGTCGTCGAGGATCCAGGTGCTGTGCGGGTAGCGGATGGCCTTCGCCGCCCGCGCGGTCGTCAGCACGAGGTCGATGGGCTCGTCGTAGGTGGTGATGAACACGTCCACCGTTCCCGCGGGTGGCGCGTCCGGGCCGGTGCGCACCTTCACGCGCCACATCGTGAGGGCGAAGAAGAAGGTGTCGACCAGGCTGTAGGTCTCGGCGACAACCAGCGGCACGGCGATCCACCAGGCAGACCAGTTGACGGAGGCCAGCCACCGCCACATCACGTAGTCGAGGCCCGCCAGGACCGCGAGGACGCAGATGAGGCGAAGCAGCCCGCGGTTCACCAGGTGCTCCGGCGCACGACCACCGCGGTGACGTCGTCGATCGGCACGCCTCCGCGTGCGGCGCTGAGGATGCGGGAGACCGCACCTCCGGGAGTGACGTTGCCCCGCACGATGGCCTCCAGCACCGGGAAGGCGCGGTCGCCGCCGAGCGCGTCCAGGACGCCGTCGCTCACGCAGACCAGCGAGTCGTCGGGACCCAGGATCACCCGGTCGGGTGTCCGCGGCTCCGGAGCCGGAAGGCCGAGCGGGAGCGCGCTGCTCGGCAGCCGTTCGAGCCCTCCTCTGGCACGGACGATCACGGCGAGCCCGTGGCCGGCGTCGACGTAGTCGACCGCGCCGTCCGTGTGCACCTTGGCGTGGAAGAGGGTGACGAACGTCGCGAGCTGGTCGAGGTCCTCCTCCACGAGCCGGGAGGCGGCGTCCACCGAGTCCTCCAGGTCGGCGAAGTCCATCGCGCTGCGGAGTGCCGTGCGAACCGACGCGCCCACGATCGCGGCGGCCAGCCCCTTGCCCATCACGTCGCCGACCGTGACGCAGAAATCGTCGCCGACGTCGTACCAGTCGTAGAAGTCGCCGGAGACGCCGCGGGACGGCTCGCAGGCCGCCGCGACATCGAACCCGCGCGCCCGGGGCTTGCGGCGCGGCAGGAGGCCTTTCTGGGCGATCGCCGCGCGGTCGAGCTCGTCGTCGCGGTTGAGCTCGTCCTGCACCCAGTCCGCGAGGTCGCGCAGCACGCGCTCCTGCAGAGGGCTGAGCGTGCGCGGTTCGGTGTCGAGCACGCACAGGGTGCCCACGGCCTCCCCGCCCGGCGCGTGCAGCGGCTCGCCCGCGTAGAAGCGGAGGTGCGGGTCGCCGACGACGAACGGATTGTCCGCGAAACGCTCGTCGCGGGTCGTGTCGGCGACGATCAGCGTGGCGTCCTGGCGGGCGGTGACATCGCAGAACGCCTTCTCGCGCGGGGCCTCAGTGGTCAGCCCGATGTGCGACTTGCGCCACTGCCGGTCGCCGTCGAGGAGCGTGATGCTCACCATCGGGACGGCGAAGAGCAACTGCGCGAGCCGCGTGATGCGGTCGAACCGCGCCTCCGGTCCGCTGTCGACGACCCGGAGGCCGGCCAGCGCGCGTTGGCGCGCGCTCTCTGTCTGCTGCCCCGCCTGCGCATCGACGACCATGCGTCTAACTGTACTGAGGTGTCTACCGGAGTCCAGGGTGACGCCGGTCCGTACCGGATGGCAATTCCGGAGTGAAATCCAGAAGCACAGTGCTTACGTTTCACATTCAAGATCGACGGCTAGCCTGATGCGATGCATTCCGACCCGACGTCCGGCGCCCCGACCCGCGCGCAAGCGCGTTCCCGCGAGAAGTCCCCCGGCGCGCCGATCGCCCGTCACGGGCGCCTCACGCCCCGCACACTTCGGGCCGGCCTCGGCGCGCTGGCCCTGCGTTCCTTCGCCGTCGTCGCGGTCAGCGCCGCGGCCCTGGCCGGGTTCGCCGTCCTCGACGTGTTCGCGACCGTGAACGCGAAGGACGGGGTCCAGCTCGTGGACGAGGATGGAAAGGCGCTGCCGCCACGGGTCGGAGCGGTCGACGGCGCCTTCACCGTCCTCCTCGCCGGCAGCGACAGCGGGGGCGGGAACCCCGCTTACGACGAGCGGGACGCCGCCCTCAACGACGTGACGATGCTGCTGCACGTGTCGGCCGACCACAAGGACGCCACCCTCGTCAGCCTCCCCCGCGATCTGTACGTGCCGATTCCCTCCTGCCCGGACGGCACAGGCGGCAGCCACGACTCGATGAGCCGTCAGAAGCTCAACACCTCGCTGAGTTACGGCGGCCTCGCGTGCACGGTGCTCACCGTGAAGCAGCTCACAGGACTGGAGATCGACTACGCCGGGGTCATCGAGTTCGACGGCGTCATCCAGATGTCCAACGCGGTCGGCGGTGTGCCCGTCTGCGTCTCCGGAGACATCGTCGACCCGTACAGCGGACTGGATGTGAAGGCCGGCGACAACACCCTCCAGGGCGCGCAGGCGCTCGCATTCCTCCGCACCCGGCACGGTGTGGGCGACGAGTCCGACCTCGCCCGGATCAGCAACCAGCAGGTGTTCCTGTCCTCGCTGGTGCGCACCATCAAGAGTGCGGACACCCTGGCCAACCCGCTCAAGGTCTACGGCCTGGCGAAGGCGGCGGCGGACAACATCCAGCTCTCCGAGAGCCTCAAGGACGTCACCGCGATCGCGTCGCTCGGAGTGGCCCTCAAGGACGTCGACCCCGCCAAGGTCGTCTTCGTGCAGTACCCGAACCACCTCGAGGGCGACGGCGTCGCCCCGGCCGCCGATGAGGCGGAGCTGCTGATGTCCGCTCTGCGGGAGGACCGCGCTGTCACCCTGACCGGCAACACCGGGCTGGGGTCGGAGACGGCGACAGAGGCGCCGGCGACGGCGCAGCCCGGGGACAGCGGGGCCACCGCCGACACCGGTACGGTCGAGCTGCCGTCGAACGTGCACGGGCAGACGGCCGCGCAGGTCACCTGCTCACGGCCGTCCGCAGGCTAGGACCAGACCGCCTAGTGGTACTCCGTCCCGCCCGGCACCCCGAAGAACTCCTCCAGGGTCGTGACATTCGTCGACTTGAGCTGAGTGGCGAGCGGAACGCCGATGTACCGGAAGTGCCACGGCTCGAAGGCGAAGCCGGTGACCGCGACCTTGTCCGCCGGGTAGCGCAGCAGGAAGCCGAAGCGCCAGGCGTTCGCGGCCAGCCACTCCCCTTGCGGCGTATGGGCGAAGCAGGCGTCGAGGGAGCACTTCGCCGGGACGGCGCTGATGTCGACCGCTAGGCCGGTCTGGTGCTCGCTGTGGCCGGGGCGCGCGGTGTCCGTGTCGGCGTACGCCATCCCGTGGCGCGCGACATCGTCGTTGTAGACGCCGGTCTGCGACTCGAACGACCGGTAGGCGCTCTGCACCGAGAATTCGAGGCCGGCCTCCGCCTTGCCTGCGTGGAACATCGCGACGAGGGCCTCCGCCACCTCCGGCCGCATCGGCTGGTGATTGACGTAGGGGACCTCCGGGTAGACCAGGGAGGCAGGCTTGTAGGTGATCGGGTTCAGCGGGCGCGGCTTGTTCACGACCCCCACGTGCTCGCCGGGTCGTCGATCGACTGTGCGTGCTTGTCGAAGCCCGCGACGGTGGCGGTCGGCGTGGACGTGGGGAGGGGCCGGGCGGCGGGCGAGGCGGCTTTGGAAGGGGTCGGCTTGCGGGGCGGCTGGTCGGCGGCGGAGCACGCCGTGACGGCGAGCAGCACGAGCGTCGCGGCTGCCGCGGCCGCGACACGACGACGGGGACCGGTCGATTTCACTGCATGAGCATAAGCGCCCGATCGCGCCGTTGCTGTCAGCGCATTCCCGGTCTCACCGGAATCGGGGCCGACTAGTTCGAGAGACTCCAGAAGTGGCCCGTCGCGCCGGGGTGGTCGACCGTGATCGTGTGGTCGAGGTCGCGGTAGTCGGTGTCGGTGTTGTGGCCGGCCATTTCGATGGTGATCTTGCCGTTCACGTTGCGCACCGCCGAGACGATCTGAACGTGGTCGAGCGAGTCGTTCTTGTTCCAGTCGAACATCACGATGTCGCCGACCTTGATCTTGTCGCGCTGATCGAGCGAGTACTCCGTGAGCCCGAGCTGCGCCGCGTTCTGGCGGAAGTAGTCGTCCATAGCCGGGACGTACCCCCAGGCCGGGCTCCAGTCGGACGCGGCGTCGTGGTTGTACCAGTCGGAGTTCATCTGCCAGCCGCGCGCGATCAGGGTCTGGCTGACGAAGTTGGCGCAGTCGCCGCCGACCGGGTTGAGGTCGCCGTACTGTGCGGTGTTGTAGTTGCTCCAGTGCGCCAGCGCGTAGGCGAGCTGCTGGTCCACAGGGGTCTGCGCCTGGTAGGTGTACGTCTTGCCGGCGGTCGGGACGACCGCGCCGCCGGCTGCGGTGACGACGATCGGCACAGCACCGGCCGCCCAGTTCGCCGCCTGCGGGACCGTCACGACGATCTTGTCGCTGCCCGGCTGGGTGACCGGAGCCGGCTGCCCGCCGATCCGCACCGAGGCGACCTTGTCGAGGTTCGTGCCGGTGATGGTCGCGGTGCCGCCCGAAAGGCTGCCCACGGCCGGCTGGATGCCGGAGACGGTGGTGCTCTTCGGCTGCGCCACCGGCACCGCCTTGGCGATCGCCCTCATTACCGGTGACGGCTCACCCGCGCATCCCGTGAAGAGGAGGGTGGCGACGGCGACCGCCGAGGCGACGGCGAACAAGCGACGGGAACGACTGTGAGAACTCATACGACCTTAGGGGAGTGTGCAGAGGGTGACGGGAAGCACCTCTTCCACGCTAGGGCGCAGAGTTATGCGGCACCTGGATGGGGTGCGGCGCGTCTGTGCAGCTGCAGCGAATCGCAGCCGGCCGGGTCGACTCGCAGATTGACCCAGGCGTTCGCCCGTGGCGAACGCGGCAGCAGGGAGCGTAGTCTCACGTTGCCGAAAGACTCGCACTGGGTGTAACTTTGCACTCTCCGCAAAATTCTTTGCCCCACACCGGTGTGACGCTCCCCGAGTGACGGGCGTCCCCTCCCACGATTCTCGACACGGAGAAAGATGTCCAGTCAGACCAGCGCGGCGGTAGCCGCACCCAAACCGATCATGTCGCATCGCCAGATCCTCTTCGTGATCTTCGGCCTGATGGCCGGCATGTTCCTGTCGGCCCTCGACCAGACGGTCGTCGGAACCGCGATCCGCACGATCGGCGACGACCTGCACGGCCTCAGCCAGCAGGCCTGGGTCACCACGGGCTACCTCATCCTCTCGACGATCTCGACGCCGATCTACGGCAAGCTCTCCGACATCTTCGGCCGGCGGCCGCTGTTCATCATCGCCATCGGCATCTTCATCCTCGGCTCGATCGCCGCGTCGTTCTCGACCTCCATGCTCGAGCTGGCGGCGTTCCGCGCCATCCAGGGCCTCGGCGCCGGCGGTCTGATGTCGATGCCGCTCGCGATCATGGGCGACATGCTCGCGCCGCGCGAGCGCGCCAAGTACCAGGGCTACTTCCTCGCCGTCTTCGGCATCTCCAGCCTCATCGGCCCGCTGATCGGCGGCCTGTTCGCCGGAGCGAACGAGATCCTGTGGATCGCCGGCTGGCGCTGGGTGTTCCTCATCAACGTGCCGATCGGCATCGCCGCGCTCTTCATGGTCCTGCGCTTCCTGCACCTGCCGAAGCACGACAGGGGCTCCGCGCGGATCGACTGGTGGGGCGCCACGGGCGTCATCGTCGCCCTCGTTCCGCTGCTGCTCGTCGCCGAGCAGGGCCGCGAGTGGGGCTGGGGCAGCGCAGGCTCGATCGCCTGCTACGTCATCGGCGGCGTCGGCATCATCGCCTTCATCCTCATCGAGATGGCGATGAAGGACGACGCACTCATCCCGCTCAAGCTGTTCCGCTCCAGCACCTTCTCGATGGCGACCGTCATCGGCGTGCTCGTCGGCTTCGGCATGTTCGGCGCGATGCTGACCCTCCCGCTGTACCTGCAGATCGTGCTCGGCTCGACACCGACCGAGTCGGGCCTCCAGCTCCTCCCGATGATCCTCGGCCTGATGGTCTCCTCCATCGCCTCCGGCCAGATCATCGCGAGGACCGGCCACTACCGCCAGTTCCCGATCATCGGAACCGCGATGCTCGCGGGTGGATTCTTCTACCTGACGTTCCTGAAGTTCGGCGACTCCTACTGGTTCATCGCCGGCGCGATGCTGCTGATCGGTCTCGGCCTCGGCCAGCTCATGCAGACGCTGACCATCGCCAGCCAGAACTCGGTCGGCCTCCGCGACATGGGTGTGGCGACCAGCGCCTCCACGTTCTTCCGTCAGATCGGTGGAACGCTGGGCACCGCCGTGCTGCTGTCGCTGCTGTTCACGGTGTTCCCGACGAACATCCAGACCGCGCTCACGGACAAGCCGACGCTGACCAGCGCGCTCGACGCGGCGCTGACCCCTTCGGTCGCCTCCGCGCCGGAGAACAAGCAGATCATGGAGAAGATCTACACGCCGATCACGAGCAAGGCGACCGCGGCCACGCAGCAGGCGCTGCAGAAGGCCGTGGACGGAGCCAAGGCCGCGGCCAGCCAGGCCGTCGCCGGTCAGGTCGCCGCCGGCCACATCCCCGCCCAGGCCCAGGCCCAGGCGGAGGCCGCCGCGCAGCAGCAGGCCGTCCAGGGCGCCGCAAAGCAGATCGAGGCGAAGGCTCCCTACGCCTCGGTCGCGAGCGACGGCACAGTGACGCTGAACTTCACCGACGCGACCGCGCGCTCGGCCTACGTGGACACGCTCGTCCCGGTCATGCAGACGCAGCTCAAGAAGGGCAACGGGGCGAACAGCAGCTCGGACATCAACGACACGTCGTTCCTGAACACGGCCGACCCGCGGCTCTCGAAGCCGTTCCTGGTCGCCTTCAACACCTCGGCGGTGCAGGTCTACTGGGTGGCGATGATCGTGGTCCTGGGCGCGTTCGTGCTGTCGCTGTTCTTCAAGACCCCGCCGCTGCGCGCCAAGTCGGCGCTGCAGGAGGCCGCCGACGAGAGCGCCGAGGCCGCCGCCCGCGAGGGCGCCGAGGCAGGCGAGCGCCGGCCGGTGCCGGTCGGCGCGATGGCCGCCGCCGATTCCGAGGCCGCCGCCCGCGGCGAGCTGGAGGAGACCGACCTCGGCCTGATCGCCAGCCGCGTGGCCGGCGAGACCGGCGCGCTCATGGAGCCGGTGGTCGACACCGCCTCGGTCGCCGCCCAGCGGCCGCGGCCGGCGACCGACTGACTTCCCGGCTCAGTCCACCTCACCGACGGGACGGCCGTCGCCCATCCGGGCGGCGGCCGTCCCGCTGTCCAGACCCGCGGACTGCGGCGGCACCCGGCGCAGCACGAGCGGCGTCACCACGCCGTGCAGCACGATGCTCCCCACCACGGTCAGCACGGTCACGCTCAGCACGTCGCCGCTGTCGCTGTCGGGGAGGTGGTTGTAGGCGAGCAGGCCGAACACGATGGAGGCCGTGCCGCGGGGGCCGATCAGCCCGATGAAGGTGCGCTCCCGCCAGGTCACCGGCGAGCCGAGCATCGAGGCGTAGACGGGCACGGCGCGGAACAGTGTGAGCGCGAGCACGGCGATCACGAGCACCCGCCAGTCGATGCCCTCCACGATCACGGCCGTCGTCATCCCGCCCAGGATGAACCAGACGAAGTCCGACGCGACCGTGCTGGCCTCCTCCACCAGCAGGAGCTCGTCCTCGGGGACCGCGCGCAGCTCCCGGCGGCGCGTGCGGGCGACGCGGAACATCACGCCGGCGACGAACGCCGCGACGAAACCGTTCGCCGCGACGTCGTGGATGGTCGCGATCCCATAGGTCAGCAGCGGCGCGATGAGCATCACGAAGCGGATTCCGGACGCGTTCGCCCAGCCCCGGTCGGAGGCCCACCGGGTCAGGAGCCCGAGCACGCCGCCGATGACGACGCCGACGACGACCGCGACGACGGTCGCCGGGATCGCACCGAAGAACGCGTAGACGGCCTCCGACAGGTTCTTCTCGACCTCCTTCTCGCTGGCCCCGGAGAGCTGCGCACCGGTGTTCGCGACCTTGAGGATGCTCGGGAGGGCGACGGCGATCGCGACCGACATGGCGAACAGCGGCGAGATGAGGCCGTCGTTGTAGCCGCTCTCCACGTTGAGGACCTGGCGCACCCGGGCGGGGACGCGCCCCGACCGCAGGAGGGCGGTCGCCGGGGCGAAGTCCGTGGGCATCACGATGCAGGCGATCACGATCAGCACGAAGACGTTGAGCGCGGGGAGCAGCCAGGCGCCGGTCACGACGACGAGCGCGAGCGACAGCGGCAGGGCGATCAGGACGAGCCGCGCGAGGCTCCGGCCCTGGCCGCCGAAGATACCTCCGCGCACCTCGCACGCGTCGACGAAGAGCAGCACGGCGAGGATCAGCTCGACGACGTGCTGGGCGACGTCGCTGTCGATGGCATCGGTGAAGCCCTTCACGTCCACGAGCACGACGAGCGAGCCGAGCACGGCGAGCGCGGCCGGCCCGGCGATCCCGAACCGTTCGAACCGGTGCGCGACGAGCGACCAGAGCGCGACGGCGGCGAAGCCGACGAGGATGATGACCGGCATCCGCGCACCTCCCCTGGCTCTCCTGCTCTCCTGCTCCCCGCGACCGGGCGGGACCAGTCTGGACCCGCGTGCCGCATCGCGCCAGGCCACGACATTCGCGCCGAATGTCGCGAAACCTCGCGCGAAACGCCGCATTCGTGCCGAATGTGCCTCCGCCTTCGGCGGGGGTGGTCCCTTCCGCATTCGTGCCGAATGTGCGGAATGGGGGCGCGAAACGCGACATTCGTGCGGAATGTCGCGCGCTAGAGGGCGGAGAGCACGTCGACGGCGAAAGCGCGGGCGTCGCGGAGGCGGCGGCGGTCGGACTCGAGGCCGGCGCGGACGAGGGCGCCGTTCAGCACGTACGACAGGTGCTGCGCGGTCCGCTCCGCGCGGGCGCGGTCGGTGAGCTCGCGGAGGCCGGCCGCCAGGATGCCGTCGACCTCCGCCAGGTGGCGGCGCACCGTCTCGCGGCCGGGGTCGCCGAGGGGCAACTCGGCCGCCGCGTTCAGGAGGCCGCTGCCGCGGTAGCCGGGCTCCGGCGCGAGCGCAGCCTGGTCGAGGCAGGCGTCGAAGACCGCAAGGACGCGCGTGAGTGGGTCCGGCGCCCGGCGAGCGCGGCGGACGTAGAGGGCGAGCCATTCGGCGTGGCGGGCCTCCAGCACGGCCGAGACGAGTGCCGACTTGGAGGCGAAGTTGTTGTAGAGGCTCATCTTCGCGACCGAGGCGTCGGCGGTGATCGCGCCGACGCCGGTGGCTGCGATGCCGTCGGAGTAGAACCTCCGGGCGGCCGCTTCGAGGATGCGTCGGCGGGCCGCGCCCGTGCGCGCCCCGGTGTTGCGCCCGGACTCCGGCATCGGCGCCCCCTTCTTATCTAGGTAGGTCAGTCTATCTAAAAGGCGTACCTCCCAGATCACGGTTCGATCACGCCGCCGACGGCGATCCCGCCGAATCCCGCGGGTTTCGATGTCTGTGCAGCATTTCGCGTCTTTTCAACGATGAGAGCGCGACCATGACCGCGCTTGACAAGCCCGTCCCAAGCGATCTACATTCTGTTCCAACCCGTGAGAGCGCTCTCACGGCCTTCAAAAAGAGAGCGCTCTCACCGGTCTCACCAGACCAAACGCACACACACGCACAAGGGAGTGATCCGTGAAGCTTTCACGACGCACCAAGGTCGCTGCGGCAGTCGCCGCCACGGCCTCGTTCGCCCTCCTCGCGACTGGCTGCTCAGCGAGCGGCAGCGACGCAGGAACCAGCTCGAACCCCATCACGCTGACCGTCACGACGTTCGGCACGATGGGCTTCGACAAGCTCTACTCGCAGTACGAGAAGGAGCACCCGGGGATCAAGATCAAGGCGACCAACATCGACACCGGTGACAACGCCCTGACCGACTGGCAGACCAAGGAGGCCGCCGGCAGCGGGCTCCCCGACGTCCAGGCGGTCGAAGAGGGCTGGCTCTCGAAGGTCATGCAGGTCTCCGACCAGTTCAACGACCTCAAGGACTACGGCGCCAACGACATCAAGAGCCGCTGGGTCGACTGGAAGCTGAAGCAGGCCACCGACAAGAACGGCCGCATCATCGGCTACGGCACCGACATCGGACCGGAGGGCCTCTGCTACAACGGCAAGCTCTTCGCCGCGGCCGGCCTGCCGAGCGACCGCGACTCCGTCGCCAAGCTGTTCGGCGGCGACAACGCCACCTGGGCGGACTACTTCAAGGTCGGCCAGCAGTACAAGGCGGCGACCGGCAAGGCGTTCTACGACCAGTCGGGCTTCCTCTGGAACGCTATGGTGAACCAGCAGCCGGAGGGCTACTACACCAAGGACGGCAAGCTCAACATCCAGAACAACAGCGACCTCAAGGCGCTGTGGGCTCAGCTCGCGGGCGGCGCGGCGGCCGGTCTCTCCTCCAACCAGACCCAGTGGGACTGGGGCAAGGGCAAGGCCTTCACCGACGGCTCGTTCGCCACGTTCGTCTGCCCGGGCTGGATGCTCGGCGTCGTTCAGGGCCAGGTCAAGGCCGGCGGCGGCGACGCCTCCACCGGCTGGGACTTCGCGAACGTCTTCCCGGGCGGCGCGGCCAACTGGGGCGGCTCGTTCCTGACGGTGCCGAAGCAGTCCAAGCACCCGAAGGAGGCCGCGGCCCTCGCGGCCTGGCTGACCACCGCGAAGTCGCAGGTCGCCACGTTCCAGGCGGCCGGCACGTTCCCGTCGGTCACCGCGGCGCAGTCCGACCCCGGCGTCACCGGTGCGAGCGACCTGACGAAGTTCTTCAACAACGCTCCCGTCGGTCAGATCCTGGCGGCGCGCGCGAAGGGCGTCGTCGCCCAGTACAAGGGACCGGACGACTCGGTCATCCAGTCCCAGGTGTTCGGTCCGTCCGTGCAGCAGCTCGACTCGGGCAAGGCGAACGGCGACCAGGCCTGGGCCAACGCGATGACGCTGCTGAACCAGCTCGTCGTCAACAAGTAGTACACCTCACCAGTCGGGCCCCGCTGCTGTCGGCGGCGGGGCCCGAACCTCCACCCGCACCATCCGCTCCCCTCCCCACGGAGAACCGCATGACCACCGTCACCCGCACCCCGGAGGCCGCCCCCGCGGCGGCCCGGGGCGACCGCGACGACCGCCGGGCACTCACCTTCAAGCAGAAGCTCAGCCGCTTCGACGTCAAGGCGTCGCCGTACTTCTACATCGCGCCGTTCTTCGTGCTCTTCGCGCTCGTCGGCCTGTTCCCGCTGATCTACACGTTCGTCGTCTCCCTCAACAACTGGAACCTGCTCACCGGTCCGGGCGAATGGGTCGGCTTCACCAACTACCTCACCGAGCTGAAGGACCCGTTCTTCTGGAACTCGCTCTTCAACACGGTCAGCATCTTCCTGCTCTCCGCGATCCCGCAGCTCCTCGCCGCGGTGTTCATCGCCGCGATGCTGG
Organism: Leifsonia sp. L25; assembly: GCF_050632895.1. Next base: position 1,485,144 of record NZ_JBODRZ010000003.1, read on the forward strand.
ACCAGAACATCCGGGCCAAGACTTTCTGGCGGATGAGCGTGCTCCTCCCCTACGTCGTGACCCCCGTCGCCGTCACGCTGATCTTCTCGAGCGCGTTCGACGAGAAGTACGGGCTGATCAACAACATCCTGCAGGCCGTCGGCCTCCACCCCGTCATGTGGAAGACCGAGACTTTCCCCTCGCACATCGCGATCGCGACGATGGTCAACTGGCGCTGGACCGGGTACAACGCGCTGATCCTGCTGGCTGCGATGCAGGCGGTCCCGCGCGACATCCACGAGTCCGCCGCCCTCGACGGCGCCGGGTCGTTCCGCCGGTTCTTCTCGATCACGCTGCCGAGCATCCGGCCCACCATGATCTTCGTGATCATCACCGCCACCATCGGCGGACTGCAGATCTTCACCGAGCCCAAGCTCTTCAACCCGTCGAGCGCGGTGCCGGGAGGCCCGCAGCGGCAGTACCAGACGACCGTGCTCTACCTGTGGGACATGGCGTTCAACCGCCAGAACTTCGGGAGGGCGTCCGCGATCGCGTGGATGCTGTTCCTCATCATCGTGCTGTTCGGCGTGCTGAACTTCCTGATCTCCCGCCGCATCGCCTCCACCGAGGCGCGCGTGCACCGATCGCGGACGGCCCGCAGGCTGGCGCGCAGCCGCGCCGCTGCCCTTTCCAACGGCGCCTCCGCGACCGCCTCCACCGCGACCGACCCCGTTTCCGACGCCGACCCCGCGGCGAGCGCCGAGGGCGCCCTCGCGCTGGCCGCGGCGAGCGAGGAGAAGAACATATGACCACCGCGACCCGCCCCGCCGCCTCCCGCACGGCCGCCCCGAAGGAGCGCGCCCCTCGTCGTCGCGCGCTCGGCATCGACCGCCGTCCCGGCTTCCTCACCTACGGCATCCTGCTCGCGATCTTCGTCGGCGGCGCCTACCCGCTGTGGTGGTCGTTCGTCGCCGGATCGAGCAACAGCACCGTGCTCACGTCGACCTGGCCTCCGCTGCTGCCCGGCGGCCAGTTCTGGAAGAACGTCGGCGCCGTGCTCGACACCGTGCCGTTCTGGCAGGCGCTCGGCAACTCGATCATCGTCTCCACGGTCATCACGGTCTCGGTCGTCTCCTTCTCGACGCTCGCCGGGTACGCGTTCGCCAAGCTGCGGTTCCGCGGCCGCGAAGGGCTGCTGGTGTTCGTCGTCGGGACGCTGGCCGTGCCGACCCAGCTCGGCATCATCCCGCTGTTCATGGTGATGAAGCAGTTCGGCTGGACCGGGACGCTCGGCGCGGTCATCGTGCCGACCCTGGTCACGGCGTTCGGCGTGTTCTTCATGCGGCAGTACCTGGTGGACGTCATCCCCGAGGAGCTCATCGAGGCCGCGCGCGTCGACGGCGCCACCATGATCCGCACCTTCTGGCACGTCGGCGTCCCGCGGCGCGGCCGGCGATGGCGATCCTCGGCCTGTTCACCTTCATGACCGCGTGGACCGACTACCTCTGGCCGCTGCTCGTCGCCCCGCAGAACCCGACCCTGCAGGTCGCGCTGAGCCAGCTCCAGTCGGCGAAATACGTCGACTACTCGATCGTGCTCGCCGGAGCGGTGCTCGCGACCATCCCCCTGCTCATCCTCTTCGTGCTCGCCGGCCGGCAGCTTGTCTCCGGCATCATGGCCGGCGCGGTGAAAGGCTAACGAATGACCGACGACCGCACGGCCGCCCTCCCCTCGCTCGACTCGGCGGCGCGCCGGCCCGACCGGCTCCGCTGGCCCACCGGCTTCCTGTGGGGCTCCGCGACCGCGGCCGCCCAGATCGAGGGCGCCGCCCACGAGGACGGCAAGGAGGACTCGATCTGGGACGCGTTCGCCCGCGTGCCCAGTGCGATCGCCGGCGGCGACAGCCCCGAGCGCGCGATCGACCACTACCACCGCGTGCCGCAGGACGTCGCCCTGATGCGGGAGCTCGGCCTCCAGTCGTACCGCTTCTCCACCTCGTGGGCGCGGGTCAAGCCCGGCGACCGCGAGGTCAACCGGGCCGGGCTGGACTTCTACAGCCGTCTGGTCGACGAGCTGCTCGGGGCGGGGATCCTGCCCTGGCTGACGCTCTACCACTGGGACCTGCCGCAGGCTCTGGAGGAGCGCGGCGGCTGGGCGAACCGCGAGACGGCGTACCGCTTCCGCGACTACGCCGTGGCCGTGTACGACGCGCTCGGCGACCGCGTGTCGCACTGGACGACGTTCAACGAGCCGCTCTGCTCCTCCCTGATCGCGTATGCCGCGGGCGAGCACGCGCCCGGCCGCCGGGAGCCGCGCGCCGCGCTGGCCGCACTGCACCACCAGCACCTGGCGCACGGGCTTGCGGCCGCGGCGATCCGCGACCTGGCGGCCGAGCATGACGGCCGCGCCGAGGAGCTGCGCGTCGGCATCACGCTCAACCTGACCAATGCGATCCCCGACGACCCGGAGGACCCCCGCGACCTGGACGCCGCGCGCCGCATCGACGGGCTGTGGAACCGGATGTACCTCGACCCGCTGCTGGACGGCACCTACCCTGCCGACGTGCTGGAGGACCTCCGCGAGTACCGCTTCGAGGAGCTGGTGCACGACGGCGACCTCGGCGTCATCCGGCAGCCGATCGACTTCCTCGGGGTGAACCACTACCACGACGACAATGTCAGCGGCCGGCCGCTCCCCGCGGACGCCGTGGCCGCGCCGGTGCCGACCGACCGCCCCAAAGCGTCGCCGTTCGTCGGCAGCGAGTTCGTCACGTTCCCGTCCCGGCGCCTGCCGACCACCGCGATGGGCTGGGAGGTCAACCCGAATGGCCTCCGGGACCTGCTGGTGCGGCTGACCGCCGAGTACCCGGCGCTGCCTCCGCTCTACATCACCGAGAACGGCGCGGCGTACGACGACGTCGTGGACGACGACGGACGCATCCGCGATCTGGAGCGGGAGGCGTACATCCTCGACCACCTGGCCGCGGTCCGGGAGGCGATCGCGGAGGGCGCGGACGTGCGCGGGTACTTCGTCTGGTCGCTGCTCGACAACTTCGAGTGGGCGTGGGGGTACGCCAAGCGTTTCGGGATCGTGCACGTCGACTACGAGACGCTGAAGCGCACGGTGAAGGACTCGGGACGGGCGTACGCGCGCGTCATCGAGGAGGCCGGCATCGCCGAGGCCGCGCGCGCCACCGAGGTCGTGGGCGTGCCCACTGGACCAGCCGCCGCCCGCGCCTAACATAGGTCGGGCGTCGACCGACGTCCCGGCGCCGACACGCGACCGGCCCCGAGCGGCCCGAGGAGAGGACCCCATGACGACGGAACAGGTGGACGGCCGCAGTGTGCCCACCCTGGAGGCCGTGGCCGCGCGCGCGGGCGTCTCCCGGGCGACCGTGTCCCGCGTCGTGAACGGGTCCACCCGGGTGACGCCGGAGGTCGTCGAGGCCGTGACGCGTGCGATCTCCGACCTCAACTACGTGCCGAACCGCGCCGCACGCTCGCTGGCCTCACGCCGCACGCAGGTGATCGCGCTCGTGGTTCCCGAGTCGACCGCCAAGGTGTTCGCCGACCCGTTCTTCGCGTCCATCGTGCAGGGCGTGGCGCTCAGCCTGGCGGACACCGAGTACACGCTCAACATGGTCATCTCGTCGGAGACCAACCCCGACAAGACCCGCCGCTACCTGATGGGCGGCAACGTGGACGGCGCACTCGTGGTCTCCCACCACTCCGGGGACCACTCCTACGCCCAGCTCGGCTCGACGCTGCCGATCGTGTTCGGCGGCCGCCCGGTGAGCGAGGCGCAGCACGAGTCGTACTTCGTGGACGTGGACAACGTCGCGGGCTCGGCGGGGGCGGCTGAGCACCTGATCGCGCGCGGCCGCCGGAACATCGCGCTCATCACCGGCCCGCAGGACATGCCCGCCGGCCTCGACCGCTACACCGGCTGGCGCCGGGCGCTGGAGGCGCACGGGCTGGACCATACGCTGGTCGAATACGGCGACTTCTCGCCGTACTCGGGCATGGAGGCGATGCGGCGGCTGCTGGCGACCGGCCGCCCGATCGACGGCCTCTTCGCCGCGAACGACCAGATGGCGGCCGGCGCGTACTCGGCCATCCACGAGGCGGGACTCAGCATCCCGGGCGACATCGCGGTGGTCGGCTTCGACGACGACAACTTCGGGCTGACCGCGACGCCGCCGCTGACGACGGTGCACCAGCCGTCCATCGGCCTCGGCGAGACCATGGCCCGCGTCCTCGTCCGCCGCCTCGCCGGCGAGCCGGTCGAGCGCGTCACCCTCCTCCCCACCGAACTCGTCATCCGCCAAAGCTCGTAAGCACCTGCCGACACCTGCCGCGTACGCGAATAGTCTGCGTACTCGGCGGTTTTCGGCAGATTAGTCGCGAACTCGCGCGTGGCGGACGGTCAGGCGAGGGCGCGGTAGAGGCGGTTGCCGATGACGGCGAGGAGGAGGCCGGTCGTCGCTATCGCGGAGACGCCGCCCGCGTAGGCGACGAAGAGATGCTCGGTGCCGTTCTGGGTGGAGTTGTACGTGACCACCAGCGCGACGGTCGCGACGATGCCGGTGGCTCCGGCGATCCAGACGAGCGCCCACAGCTTCGAGCGCACGGGCGGGTCAGCCGGGCGCAGCCGCAGCGCGGCGAGGACGATTCCCGCGATGCAGGCCCAGAACGCCACGACGAGCATCCCGGCGATGACATCGCTCGGCCGGTGCCACTGCTCCACCAGCGTGGAGGCGCCCGCCGCGATGGTGAACACCGAGCCGACCACCGCAGCGAGCGGCCGCAGCCGCGGCGACGAAACGAGGAAGACGAGGAGCGCGGCCGAGGCCGCGACGGAGGTGTGGCCGGACGGCAGCGAGTTCGCGAGCCCGGTGTCCACGCCCTTCTCCGGGCGGGAGAGGATCGAGTACTTCAGCACCTGCGTGCTCACGTTCGCGGCAATGGCCGCGCCGACGGCGACGGCGAACACCAACCAGTTGCGCCGCACCAGCACGATGATCAGGGCGATGATCGCGCCCGCCACCACGGCCGCGACGGGCAGCGCGTTGAGCAACGCGTGCGCGAAGTCGATCAGGTCGCCCTTCCACTTCTCGGCGCCCGCGAAGGACCGCTCGTCGATCACCTGGCCGATGTAGCTCTGCACGAAGAACAGGTAGATCCCGATGAACATCACGACCGTCCCGAGAGCGCCCCAGACGAACGGGAGCAGACGGACGGGCGCGGGTCGCATAGTAGACAACCCTTCCACACCGTCCCCGGGAACTTCCATGAAGGAACCGGAACGGCCCGAGGAATTCGGCCAGTGCGCAACCCCTGCCGCACGGTGTAGGACAGGCGCCATGAAGAGCTTCACGGACACCATCCAGATCGACGCGCCCGCGCACGACGTCTACGCGACCCTGCGGGCGGTCGATGCCTACCCCGCGTGGCTCGGCCACTCGCTGGTCTACCGCGGGACCCGCGTGCCCACCGCGGCGGCTGTGGCGGAGCCGGGCTCCGCGACCTACGTCGACTCGACGATGGTCGGGCGGATGCGCGGCGAACTGATCGACGACGTCCCCGACCACGAGCTGCGCTTCCACCAGGCCAAGCCGTCCGGGCGCGTCGACGCGCTCATCGTGTACGGCGTCGAAGACCGGGGAGGCGTCACCCACGTCACCCGGATCGGCCAACTCACCACGCACGGCGTGTACCGAGCCGTCGAGCCGATGTTCGCGATGATGGCCGCCCGGGAGAGCCGGCGCACCATGAAGGCGCTGAAGGCGCACGTCGAGACTCCGGCTTGAGCCTCACGCTATTCCCGCTCTAGAGGGTTACGGGACGAGTCCACGATCGCACTCCGACGAGGATGCTCTTGCCGTCGCCGAACACGGGGAGCAGGAACAGGAGGTGCCCGAGATACCACCAGTGCAGGCCCAACGCGGGAACGAGGACGAGCAATGCGACCCCCGTCCCGAAGGCAGCGATGGGTCCCGCGCCGCCGATCATCGCAATGTTCCTTCCTCGCAGAACTCCCTTCGGTGCGAACGTGAACCGGGAGAAGGTCGTGATGACCTCGACCACTTGGATTCCCGTCGTGCGTCTGAGAAGGGCCGCATGGGCCGACTCGTGCACCACATAGCTTGCGAGCAGACCGCCCAGAGCATGCAGGAGAAACGCGCCCGCGAGCTGCGCCAAGGCGGGTGCCATCGCCACGACCGAGAGGCCGGCGCACGCGCTGGAGAGTCCGAGCACCGTTACGAGAAACCATCGATTGGCCCGCGCAATCCTCCCCACTACGAATACCGTGGTCAGGCGCGAGAGAGGTACTCGTACCAGCATCTAGCCGCGAGCGTCGCTCGTCAGTGATCTCTTGTACTGACGCAATGCGTCGAAGCAGGTCGATACAGCGAGGACGAGTCCGGAGAGGACGAAGAACGTCACGACGACGGGCACCGCATCCTCAAGGCCGACGCCGACATCGAGCGCGCCATCCGCTTTCTCGCGGACCTCGAAGAAGACGGCTCCGAAGAGACCGTGACTTCGTGGATCGCCCGGATGCGTGGTGAACATGATGCCGATCAGACTTGCGATCGTCAGGGCCATGGTGAGGATGAGGCCAACGATCACAGACGTTCCGACTCTAAGCAGCCACTTCATTTTCGCGCCTCTGATTCCTTTCGATCTGACGTATCCCGTAGATGCTGTAGGCGGCCGCGACAACGGTGCCGGCGGCGATGAATGCAACATTTACGTTCCCGGGAAGGTTGAAGACGTTCAGGCCGATCGCGAGGGTTCCGACAACGACCATCATCAGGAGCACGCCGATGAGCACCGAGAAGGGATTTCCTCGCTCCGGCGCGAAGATGATTCCGACCAGGCTGCACAGGATGATGTTCGCGATTCCGAAGCCGACGACCGCCAGCCCGGTGAGAGGGCTGAGCCCCGAGGCGGTCGACACCAGAATCGCGGGAGCGGCCATGACGGCCAGTAGCAGTATTTGCGTTCCCACGAGGCACAAGTAGTCGATAACCGGCTGCCCCGTCTGCGGACCGATCCTCCGCACCGAGGTGGAGTTGGAAAAGGCGTAGACGCCCTGAAACGTGACGAGAAGCAGAGCGAAAGGTGGAACTTCGAGCCCATTGACCCACACCAGGACCGTCGCAATAGCGGTGAACAAGAGCACCACTCCGGTCTCGAAACTTCGCACGAGAACGAGCAGGTACGCGCCGAACCGGCTGGCGGCGAGCCCCGACGGGAGCAGCTTGAAGTGGCGCTTTACCGGCACGTAGCTGCGCGGGGCAGCCAGCTGGATCAGCAGGACACCGGCCACGCAGAAGCCCAGGAACACGGCCGTCGCGGGAAGGAGCCCGGCTGTTTCGGCGAGCCACGAGTAGAGCAATTGCGGCGCGAAGTACTGCGCATCGGAGGCGAATGCTCTCAAGAACCGCTCGCTTTGCGCGTTCACAACGTGAAACGCGAGCAACAGGACACCGGCGAGCGCCGCGGGAAGGAGCAAGCCCCTAAGCCTGGCGAGCCCCCATCTCGACACGACTCGCTCGAACAGGAGGTATCCCGCACTGAAGCAAAGATAGAGAGAGATCGCAGGCATCGCGATATTCGTCAGCAGAAGGGACAGCGCGGCCGGACCGATCTGAACCAGGCACGCGACTGCGAACCCGCCGAATGCGGCGCAGAGGGCTGCCATCACGATCAGCGCCTCGAACAGGACGAACGCCAGCGTTCTCTCTTGTTCGTGACGGGAAGCACGAACGAAAGCTGGACCAGCTCGTCCGCCTTCAAGAAGAGGACGCGGATGATCGCATACGTGACGGCGACCCAGAAGAACGTTGAAATGCCCGCGCTCGTGAGGATGGCCACGATGTACTCCGCGTCGCCGAACATGTGCCGGAGCACGGCGACGCTCAGGAGGCAGTAGCCGATGAACGCTCCGGTCACTGCGACTGCTGCCGCCCAACGCGCCGACCTGGATCGGAGAACTCCCCGGCTCAGGACGCGCCGCACCAGGAAGACGAGGAAGAACCTGACAAGGATGAGGACGCTTCGCACTCGCATTGCCGGTCACCGCATGGCCGCGATGAAGTCTTCGACGAGCAGGTCCAACGATCCGTACTGTTCGAGCACGGCCGCCGTCGATGAATCGATCGCGAGAATCCCATGATTGAGCAAGAGCACCCGATCGGCCACCGTTTCGAGCATGCGAAAGTCGTGGCTGCAGAGCACGACGGAACGACCGTTACTCGCGAGGAGCCGGACGTCCTCTTTGAATGAATAGACCGCATCCAGGTCGATTCCGTTGAGCGTCTCGTCAATAACGGAGAGTTTGCGTTTCAGCATCAGGGCGGAAATCAGCTGGAGCTTCTTCCTCATGCCGTGCGAGTAGTCCTCGATGAGGTCACCGGAGCGGTTCCGCATCTGATACCGCTGGAAGTACCGATCCATCGTCGCCGTGTCGAGAGGCTCGCCATAGAGGGAATGAATGAATCGGAGGTATTCCGCGCCCGTCAGGAATTCGGGCATGTTCTCATTGCTGGCGAGGTAGATCGAGCTCGTCTTCGCACGCTTATTGCTGTTTCGATGCCGATCCACTCGAATCCTTCCGCGGCGGAGCTGAAGAAGATCGACGATCAACTTGGTCAGCGTCGACTTTCCGGAGCCGTTTGGACCGATGAGTCCTAAGATCTGGCCTCCCGCCAGCGAGAAGGAGATTTCGCGAAGGGCGTCGTCCCGCGTGTTGTAGGAGTAACTGACGTTTTCCACTTCAAGAAGCATGCGTTTCCTCTCAGTCGAGAAGATCGGGGGTGAGGTGCGATCCTCACCCCCGATGCCGAACCGGACGAGGACTACCTGCACTCGACCCAGACGTCCAGCCCGTACTGGTTCCACCGCCACGAGCCGGTGAACGCGCCCTTGCCGTTCGTGATGCACCAGATCGCGAGCGCGGCCGTGACCACGAACGCGAGGACGAGCAGAACGGCGAGCAACACGAGGAACCAGGCGTCGTACTTGACGATCATCCCGTCGACGGTCGCCCGCAACCGTGCAATTCCGAACCCTGGAAGAGCACTCATCGTCGAAAGCATCTTTTCTCCTTCAATCAGGCCTACCCCACAGTGGGCAGACGACTACAGAGCCGAGGTCGTGCAGCCCTGGTCTTCACCCGATGCATTCGCGCCGGGCGAAGACTCCCTGCCCGGCTTCCAAAGCTCGAAATCTACCGCGCAACACTCAACATTTCAATGTCTGTCTACAGGACTACCAGTCGAGACTGCGTGATCGCAAGCGACACCGCTTCTATGCAGGCATAACTACGACTTAATGGCTGATGCCCGACCACACCGCGGTTCGAACCTCAAGCGGATCGGCCTAGGGGCTCAAACGCCCGCCAGACCGTGCTCAACCGACGAACCGCACCTCCGGCCGCGCCCCGAACCGCGCGCGCATCACCGCGACGGCGTCCGGGCTGCGGTCGACCAGCACGAACCGGCGCCCCAGCGCCGCCGCGACCGCGCCGGTCGTGCCGCTGCCGGCGAAGAAGTCGAGCACCCAGTCGCCCTCCCGGCTGGACGCCTGGACGATGCGACGAAGGACGCCCTCCGGCTTCTGGGTCGGGTATCCCGTCTTCTCCCGGCCGGTCGGGGAAACGATGGTGTGCCACCAGACGTCGGTGGGCAGCTTGCCGAGTTCGGCCTTCTCGGGCGTGACCAGCCCCGGCGCCATGTACGGCTCCCGGTCGACGGCGGACGAGTCGAAGAAGTAGTCGCCGGGGTTCTTCACGTAGACCAGGATCGTGTCATGCTTCGCCGGCCAGCGGTTCTTCGCCTTGGCGCCGTAGTCGTACGCCCAGACGATCTCGTTGAGGAACGACTCCCGGCCGAACAGCGCGTCGAGCAGCACCTTCGCGTAGTGGGACTCCCGGTAGTCGAGATGGAGATAGAGGGTGCCGGTGTCGGCGAGCAGCCGCCAGGCCTCCATCAGCCGCGGCTCGAGGAAGCCCCAGTAATCCTCGAAACGGTCGTCGTAACTGAGGATGTCGCCCTTGATTCGCTCATAGCTGCGGCCCTTGAACCCGATGACGCTGCCGGCGCCGGCCTCCGCCCGCACAGCGGTGGTGCGCTGCCGCGCCTGCGACCGGCCGGTGTTGAACGGCGGGTCGAGGTAGATGAGCTGGAACGCCCCGGACGGCAGCCCCGCGACGACCTCCAGATTGTCGCCGTGCACGACCGTGCTCGGCCCATCGGGATCCCACAGCGGGTGGGCGGCGGCGACGGGCTCGGACATGTCCACCATTCTCCCGTATCCGCGGGCGCACGACGGGCGGCCGGGTACCCTGGCGGCATGACCCTGACCGTCGAGAACCAGCCCGAACAGTCCCGCTACGCCCTGCTGAAGGACGGCGAGGTCATCGGGATCGCCGAATACGAGCTCCGCGACGACGCGATCGTGTTCGTGCACACGGAGGTCGACCCGGAGAAGCGCGAACGCGGGATGGCGTCGGAACTGGTGCAGACGGCGCTCGACGACGTGCGCGACCGGACGGACCTGCGCGTGATCGCGACGTGCCCGTACGTGCGCCGGTGGCTGGCGGACCACCCGGAGTACCGGGAGTTGCAGCGGCGGTGAGCAAGCGTCGAGGCGCGCGTTGACGCCCTTATCCCTCGGTTTTTTTGGGGGAGGGGGTACGTGCCCTTCGGCGAGGTCAGCCCCGGTGCGACGCCGTGGTCCGCGTCGTCGCGCGCCCCTCCTCGGACGGCGCACGCCCTTCGGCGCGCTGACCGCGGCCTGCCGCGCCGACGTCGATCGTGATCTTGCCCCCGTCCAACGCACCCGCCTCACCGCCGTCGCCGGGGAGCGGGGCCGGCGCGGGGAGGAACGACTGGCGGTCGAGCTCCTGCTGGGCTTCGTGGCGGGTGGGGGCGAAGATCTCGTCGAAGGAGCCTCCGACCGCGCCGCTCATGCTGCCGGAGCCGCGGGTGGCCTTGTTGGAGAGGTCGATCCAGCCGAGCTTCACGCCTGTCACGATCGCGACGACGAGGACACCCAACACGATCACGGCCCACCAATTCACGCCGTCCAGGGTACCGGACGGTTCCCGGGCGTTCCGCGGACACACAGGAACAACCAAGGTCGCCGGGCCGGCGTCGGGCGGCGCAGACTCGTCAGGGCACCCGGTAGAGCCACTCCTCCGTCGCGAACTTCGACGCAACCAGCCGCTCGGCCTCCGCGTACTCCGCGTCGGTGAGGTCACCGTCGGTCGCGCCGTACAGGCTGCGGAAGGTCAGCTTCATCTGCTCGATGATCTCGGCGCGGCTGAGCCCGGTCTGGCTGCGCAGCGGGTCGACGCGCTTCGCGGCGCTGGTGATGCCCTTGTCGCTGATCTTCTCGCGGCCGATGCGGAGGACCTCCGTCATCTTCTGGCCGTCCATGTCGTAGCTCATGGTCACGTGGTGCAGCACGGCGCCGGAGCCGAGGCGCTTCTGGGCGGCGCCGCCGATCTTGCCCTTCGGGCTGGTGATGTCGTTCAGGGGGACGTAGCTGGCGTCGATGCCGAGCGACTTGAGCGCGATGATGGCCCACTCGTCCAGGAACGCGTAGCTGTCGGCGAAACTCATCCCCTGCACCAGGTCGGCGGGAGCGTAGATCGAGTAGGTCACGACGGAGCCGGCTTCCATGAACATGGCGCCGCCGCCGGTGATGCGGCGCACCACCTTCACGCCGTACTTCTCGGCGTTCACGGGGTCGACCTCGTTCTTCACCGACTGGAAGCTGCCGATGACGACGGCGGGCTCGTCCCACTCCCAGATGCGGAGGGTCGGGCCGCGGCGGCCCTCGCCCACCTCCGTCGTCAGCACCTCGTCCAGGGCGAGGTGCATCAGCGGGGTGACGGCCTTGGAGTGGACGATCTGCCAGTCGTAGTCGCGCCAGCTCGTGGCGCGGGCGAGCGCGCGGCGCACGGCGACGGCGACGGCCTCCGGCGAGAAGCCGAGCAGCGACGCGCCCTCGGGGAGGGCGTCCTTGACCGCGGCGGCGATGGTCTTGGCGTCGGCCTCGGCGGGGAGGCCGCTCACGGCGGCGTCGATCGCCTCCAGCGCGGTGTCCGGCTCGAGGAAGAAGTCGCCTGCCAGCCGGAACCCCGAGATCAGGCCGTCCACGACCTCCAGGTCGACGACGACGAGCTTGCCGCCCGGCACCTTGTACTCACCATGCATGCCCCCAGCCTAGAACCCGCCCCGGGCAGCCATCTCTTCCGCACTTTCTCCCGCCTCCGTCCGGCGTGTTGCGGGAGAAAGTGAGGAAGCGATGGCTGCGGTCAGGTGCGGGCGGGGATGCGGGGGGCGAGCCAGGCGGTGAGGTCGGAGAAGACTTCGAGGCGGTTGGTCTCGTTGAAGATCTCGTGGCGGGCGCCGGGGTAGACGATCGTCGTCACATCGGACAGGCCGGAGCGGGTGCGGTAGGCGCGCTCGAGCTTACGGGCGGAGGCCGGGCCGCCGAGTGGGTCTTCGCCGCCGACCGCGATGAGCAGCGGGAGGTCGCGGGCGAGCCGCCGCGCGGGCCGGCCGAGCAGGCGGGCGGCGTCGGCCATCCCGAACAGCTTCTGCAGCGGCACCAGCGTGCACAGCGGGTCGTCCACGAACGCTTGCGCGACGGCAGGGTCGCGGCTCAGCCATTCGGCGCCGGTGGTGCCGAGGTGGGCGTGGCGCTTGTTCAGGTCGCCGCTGTTCATGGAGCCGACCATCCGGTAGGCGGTGCCGGAGAGGACGGCCGCGTCGTAGTCGTCGGCGTGGTGGTTCAGGGTCATCTGGCCCATCAGCGAGCCCCAGCTGTGGGCGACCAGCACCAGCGGGAGGTCCGGGTTCTCGTCGCGGATGAGCCCGCTGAACGCGCGCAGGTCGCGGACGGCAGCGCGCAGGCCTCCCGCCCCGAGCCTCCCGAGCTTGGATGCGTCGCCGTGCCACTGCTCCATCCCGGTGCGGCCGTGGCCGCGATGGTCGTCGGCGTAGACCGTGTAGCCCTCGGCGACGAGATGCTCGGCGAGCGCGCGGTAGCGGCCGGCGTGCTCCCCCACCCCGTGTGCGATCTGAACCGCGGCGCGCGGGCGCGCGGCGGGGTAGACGTCGAAGAAGATGCGGAGGCCGTCGTCGGCGCTGAACTCTCGCTGCACGCGCTCATTCTGGCACAGCGTTTTATTTAGCCTGCCTAATTTGATAGGCTAACTATCTATGGGGCGCCTCTCGACGCACGACCTCAGCAGCGGCCTGCGCATCGCCGTCGCACGCCTGTCGCGGCGCCTGCGGGCCGAGAAGGAGGACGACGAGCTGAGCGACACCCAGACCTCGACGCTCGCCTTCCTCGTCCGCGAGGGCTCCGGCACGATCGGGAGGCTGAGCGAGCACGAGCGCGTCACCCCGCCCTCCATGAACCGCACGGTCAATCACCTCGAACAGGCCGGCTACGTGCAGCGCACCGCCGACGCCGTCGACGGGCGCAAGGTGATCGTCGTGCCCACCGAGTCCGGCCTGCAGCTCGTCGCCGACACGCGCCGCCGCCGTGACGCCTGGCTGAACCAGCGCCTCCGCACGCTCACCCCCGAGCAGCGCGGCACCCTCGCCGAGGCCGCCGCCATCATGCGGGAGATCGCCGACTCGTGAGCGCCATGTTCCGTTCCCTCGCCGGCGTCAACTACCGCATCTGGGCCGGCGGCGCGCTCGTGTCCAACGTCGGCACATGGATGCAGCGCACGGCGCAGGACTGGATCGTCCTCACCCAGCTCACCCACAACAACGCGGCGGCGGTCGGCTTCGTCATGGCGCTGCAGTTCGGCCCGCAGCTCATCCTCCTGCCGGTGACCGGCTGGGCGGCGGACCACCTCGACCGGCGACGGCTGCTGATGGCGACGCAGGGGCTGATGGGGTTGCTCGGCCTCGGCCTCGGCATCCTGACGGTGACCGGTGTGATCCAGCTCTGGCACGTCTACGTGTTCGCGCTGCTGCTCGGAGTGGTGGCGGCGTTCGATGCCCCCGCGCGGCAGACGTTCGTGTCGGAGCTCGTGGCCGGTCCGAACCTGTCCAACGCGGTCGCGCTCAACTCGGCGTCGTTCAACTCGGCGCGCCTCCTCGGCCCCGCGGTCGCGGGCCTCCTGACCGCGGCCGTCGGCGCAGGCTGGGTGTTCCTGATCAACGCGGCGACGTTCGGTGCGGTGCTGCTGTCGCTGATGCTGCTGCGGAAGGAGAAGCTGTACCGGACGGAACGCGCCCAACGCTCGCGGGGCGGCCTGGTCGACGGCTTCCGCTACGTGCGGCGGCGACCGGACATCCTGGTCATCCTGGTCATGGTGTTCCTGATCGGGACCTTCGGCCTCAACTTCCCGATCTTCATCTCGACCATGTCGGTGAGCGTGTTCCACCAGGGCGCGGGCGAGTACGGCCTCCTGTCGTCGATCATGGCGATCGGCTCGGTGATCGGCGCGCTGCTGGCCGCCCGACGCGAGCGGCCACGGGTGTCGCTGCTGTTCGCCGGCGCGGCGTTCTTCGGCGCGGGATGCACGATCGCCGCGGTCATGCCGACCTATTGGCTGTTCGCGGTCGCGCTGATCATCATCGGCGTCTCGTCGCAGACGCTGATGACCACGGCGAACGGGACCGTGCAGATGACGACGGACCCGCTGCTGCGCGGGCGGGTCATGGCGATCTACATGGCGATCTTCATGGGCGGCACCCCGGTCGGCGCCCCGATCGTCGGCTGGGTGGCCGACACCTTCGGACCGCGCTGGGCGATGGGCGTCGGCGGGGCGAGCGGGTTCGCGGCGGCGCTCGTCGGGGTGTTCTACCTCGTGAAGTACCGCGGGCTGCGGGTACGGTTCAGCGGAATGCGGCCGCGCGTGGTGCTGAGCCCGCGCGAGGAGGCCCGAGAGGAACTCGAAGAGACCGAGGTCACCGCGACGCGAGCGAGCTGAGCCGCTCCGCGCCACGCCACGACGCCGCGCCACGATTCGTGCCGAATGTCGCGTTTCGTCGCGCCAAACGCCACATTCGTCACGAATGTGAGAGAGGTCAGCGCGCGGCGATGGTCGTGCGCATGACGCAGTTGACGGTGCCCTTCGGGCGGTCGTACTCGAAGCCGGCGTCCTCGAAGACGCGGCGGGTCATGCTGTAGAGGAACGATGACGCCACGCGCTTGTCGTCGTCGCGCGGGTAGCTCTCGACCACCCCGCCGCCCGCCTCCGCGATCAGCCCGAGCGCGCCGGCGATCGCGACGCGCGCGACGCCGCGGCCGCGGTACTCCCGGTCGACGAAGACGCAGGTGATCCGGTAGTCCGGGAGGCTCGCCGCCGTCTCGAGGTACTGCTTGCGGTGGTAGATCCCGGGCAGCTCGTCCGGGCTCCCGAACTGCGCCCAGCCGACCGCCCGGTCGCCGTCGAAGACCAGCGCAGCGTGGGCTTCGCCCGCGGTGACGAGGTCGTGCTTGAACTCCTTGGTGAACTCGGCCGGCCGCTCCGGCTGCGACTCGGGCGACGAGTGCGATTCGCGGTGGAACCAGGTGCAGTAACAGCCGCCGAACCCGCCTCCGCCGTGCCGGTCGCAGAGCGCGACGAAGGCCTCCCACGTCGTGGTGTCGAGCGGACGGACAACGAAAGCGGTGTCGGTGTCGGTCACGGCGAGCTCCCCTCTGCGGCGTGAACCTACGCCGCCGGGCCGGCCACGGCAAGCGGAGCGCGTCGCGTACATTCGTGCCGAATGTCGCGATTCGTCGCGCTAGAGGCGACATTCGGTACGAATGTGCGAGGGGATCGCTACGAGTACTCCGGCGGGGCCGTGCGGTATCGCCAGGCGAGCTCGTTGTCGAGCACGAAGCGGGACAGCGTCTCGTCGCGCGGCAGCGCGTCCCCGACCGTGGCCTCCACCGCCTCCAGCAGCGCCGCGGCCGCCGTCGGTGTCGGCGTGGCGATCACCGCGTCCAGGAGGTCGGCGAAGCCGTCGGGCGCGTCGTCCAGCCCGGCCACCCGTGCCCGCAGGTATTTCGGCCCGGGGAAGAACACCGCGTTGTGGGCCAGGAGCGCCCGCCCGGCCGACGTGGCTAGGTGGACGGACGCGTGCGCGAGCAGCAGCGGATCGCCGTGCTCGTACGCCTGCTGCAGGAAGTAGCCGCCGTGCAGCCGGCACTGCGCCACGAAGCCCGCGACGCGGTCCTCCCACTCGGAGGCCGACATCTGCACGACGCGCGCCAGGCGGTCGTCGAGGTCGGGCACCCGGCTGAACACCACCCGCGCCGACGCGAACGAGTCGCGCACCGGGTCGTCGCCGCGCTCCGCCGCGTCGTCCAGGTACGAGAGGGTCGCCAGCTTGATGTCGAAGTAGCCGTCGTCGTAGCCGATCCCCTCCGTGCTCGTGTACATCAGGCGGCGCGCAGCGAACGCCTCGTCCCAGCGCGACTCGGTCACCACCAGGTACAGGTCGACGTCGGAGTCCGGCCGCTCGGCCCCGCGTGCGACGGAACCGCTCACGATGACCGCCAGCACCTCGGGGTCGGCGGACACGTCCGCGAGGTAGCGCGAGATCGCCCGCTCGTGGTGCTCCATCAGCGCACGGCCGCCCGCGCGGGCTCGAAGCGGACGGGCGCGTAGTTGCGGGCGACCAGCGCGCGCAGGGTCTCCAGGTCGCCGGAGATCAGGCCGACGGCACGCGCCTGGACGAGCGCATTTCCGAGCGCTGTCGCCTCCACCGGCCCGGCGAGCACGGGCACGCCCACCCGGTCGGCGGTCGCCTGGCAGAGCAGCGCATTGCGCGCTCCCCGCCGACGATGTGCACCGTCTCGACGGGGATGCCGGACAGCTCGGCGGCGGTGCGCACCGACTTCGCGAAGGCCTCCGCCAAGCTCTCGATGATCACGCGCATCATCCCGGCCGGACTCGCCGGGGCACGGAGACCGCGTTCGGCGAACCATTCCGCGATGCGCGACGGGAGGTCGCCGGGCGCCAGGAAGCGCGGGTCGTCGGCGTCGAACAGCTCGGCCGGGCGCGGCAGCTGGGCCGCCTCGGCGAGCAGGCTCGCCAGGCTCACGGGGAGGCCGCGGCGCTGCCACTCCCGGATCGACTCGCTCACGAGCCACAGGCCCATCACGTTGTGGAGGTAGCGGACGCGGCCGTCCACGCCGCCCTCGTTGGTGAAGTTGGCGGCGCGGCCCGCATCGCTGACGACGCGGCCCTCCAGCTCGACGCCGACCAGCCCCCACGTGCCGCAGGAGATGTACGCGGCGCGGGTCGGGTCCATCGGCACGGCGACGACGGCCGACGCGGTGTCGTGCGAACCGACCGCGGTTACGGCGGGGCCGGCGCCGGCGAACGGGAGGTCGAGCGACGGCAGCAGAGAGCCGACGGTGGTCCCGGCGTCCACGAGCGACGGGAACAGCGAGCGGCGCAGCCCGAGCCGGCCGATGAGCTCGTCGTTCCAGGAGCCGTCCGCGGTGAGCAGCCCGGTGGTGGAGGCGTTCGTGCGCTCGGCGGCGGCGTGGCCGCTCAGCCAGTAGGTGACCAGGTCGGGCACGAGCAGAAAGCCGTCCGCGGCCTCCAGCGCCCCCGACTCCTGGTCGACGGCGAGCTGGTAGAGCGAGTTGAACGGGAGGAACTGGAGGCCGCCCTCGCGGTACAGCTCCTCGGGCGAGACACGCGCGTGCACGAGTTGGACGCCCCCCGCGGTGCGCTCGTCGCGGTAGTGGTACGGCTCGCCGAGCAGAGCACCGGCGCGCAGCAGGCCGTAGTCGACCGCCCACGCGTCGACGCCGACGCTCCGCAGGCCCGGCTCTGACCGGGCCACGGCGCTGAGGCCCTCCAGCACGCTGGAGTAGAGGCCGGTCAGATCCCAGTGCAGCGCCGAGCGCTCGCCCTCCCACACGCGGACGGGCGTGTTGAGGAAGCGCGCGGCCTCAGTGAGCTCCAGCGTGTTCGCGCCGACGCGGGCGTGCATCACCCGGCCGCTGGTCGCGCCGAGGTCGACCGCGGCGACCGCGCCGGCCGACGCCCCCGATGCCGCCCCCGCCCCGCTCATCGCACGGCCTTGTTCATCGGAGGAAGGCCGCCGCGACGCCCGCGTCGACGGGGATGTGGAGTCCGGTGGTGTGGTCGAGGTCGCTGCTGCACAGCACGAACACGGCGTTGGCGACGTGCTCCGGGAGCACCTCACGCTTCAGCAGCGTGCGCTGGGCGTAGTACTTGCCCAGCTCCTCCTCCGGCACGCCGTAGACCGCGGCGCGCTTGGCGCCCCAGCCGCCGGCGAAGATGCCGGACCCGCGCACGACGCCGTCGGGGTTGATGCCGTTGACGCGGATGCCGTGGTCGCCGAGCTCCGCCGCCAGCAGGCGCACCTGGTGGGCCTGGTCGGCCTTGGTCGCGGAGTAGGCGATGTTGTTCGGCCCGGCGAAGATCGAGTTCTTCGAGGAGATGTAGACGATGTCGCCACCGAGCTTCTGGTCGATCAGGACCTTCGCGGCGGCGCGCGAGACGAGGAACGAGCCCTTCGCCATGACGTCGTGCTGGAGGTCCCAGTCGGCGGTCGTGGTCTCCAGCAGCGGCTTGGAGATGGAGAGGCCGGCGTTGTTGACGACGAGGTCGAGGCCGCCGAAGGCGAGCAGCGCATCCTGGATCGCCGCGTCGATCGCCTTCTCGTCGGTCACGTTCGCGACGACGCCGAGCGCGACATCAGAGTTTCCGATCTCGGCCGCCGCAGCCTGCGCCTTCTCCAGCTCCAGGTCGGCGATGACGACGCACGCGCCTTCCGCCGCGAGCCGGGTGGCGATGGCCTTGCCGATCCCGGAGGCCGCGCCGGTGACGAGCGCGATGCGGCCCGCGAGCGGCTTGGGCTTCGGCATCCGCTGGAGCTTGGCCTCCTCGAGCGCCCAGTACTCGATGCGGAACTTCTCCGCCTCGTCGATGGGAGCGTAGGTGGAGAGCGCCTCGGCGCCGCGCATCACGTTGATCGCATTGACGTAGAACTCGCCCGCGACGCGGGCCGTCTGCTTGTTCGCCCCGTAGGAGAACATCCCGACGCCCGGGATGAGCACGATCGCCGGGTCCGCGCCGCGGATCGCAGGCGAGTCGGGCGTCGCGTGCCGGTCGTAGTAGGCCTGGTAGTCGGCGCGGTATTGCTCGTGCAGTTCCTCCAGGCGCGCCACCGAATCCTCGATGGACGCGTCGGCCGGGAGGTCGAGGACGAGCGGCTTGACCTTGGTGCGGAGGAAGTGGTCGGGGCACGACGTGCCGAGAGCGGCGAGGCGCGGGTGCTCGGCGGACGCGAGGAAGTCGAGCACGACCTCCGCGTCGGTGAAGTGCCCGACCTGCACGCGGTCGGTGGAGGCGATGGCCCGCAGGTGGGGCGCGAGCGCGGCGGCCTTGGCGCGGCGCTCGGCCTCCGGCAGCGGCTCGTAGCCGGGCAGCGTGGCGCCGAACGGTTCGGGACGGCCGTTGGCCTCGATGTAGTCGGCGGCGGTCTGGATGATCCACAGCGAGTTGGCCTCGGCCTCCTCGCTGGTGTCGCCCCATGCGGTGATGCCGTGCCCGCCGAGGACGGTGCCGATCGCGTCCGGGTTCGCCGCCTTGATCGCGGCGATGTCGAGGCCGAGCTGGAAGCCGGGGCGACGCCACGGCACCCAGACGACGCGGCCGCCGAACACCTTCTCGGTCAGCGCCTCCCCGTCGGCGGCGGTCGCGATCGCGATGCCGGAGTCGGGGTGCAGGTGGTCGACGTGGGCGGCATCCACGAGGCCGTGCATGGCCGTGTCGATCGAGGGTGCCGCGCCGCCCTTTCCGTGCAACGTGAAGTCGAACGCGGCGACCATCTCGTCCTCGCGGTCCACGCCGGGGTAGACGTTCTGGAGGGCGCGCAGCCGGTCGAGCCTCAGGACCGCGAGGCCCTGCTCTTTCAGCGTGCCGAGGTCGCCGCCCGAGCCCTTGACCCACAGCAGCTCGACCGGCTCACCGGTCACCGGGTCGGTCTCGGTGCCCTTGGCGGACGTGTTGCCGCCGGCGTAGTTCGTGTTCTTCGGGTCGGCGCCGAGGCGGTTCGACCGGGCCAGGAGGGCCGCGACGGTCTCGTTCGTCATTCTGCGTGGTTCCTTCTGCGATGGTGTCTGCGAGTCGATGCGTGCGAGTGGATACTGCGGGAGGCGGGCGACTCAGGCACCCCAGCCGGCCTGGGTGCCGCCGACGCGCTCGGTCTCGATCTTCTGCTGGTAGCCGGAGGCCTTGTACGCGGCCATCGGGTCGGCCGGGAGGCCGCGTGAGGTGCGGTAGTCGGCCAGGTCGGCGCGCACGTCCGTGTTGAAAGCATCCATGAACACGGTGTTCGCGGCCAGCACGTCGCCGGCGGCTTGCGCGGCGGCGAGCGCCTCGGTGTCGACCAGGAGCGCCTTGGCGGTGGCCTCCTGCACGTTGAGCACCGAGCGGATCTGGCCGGGGATCTTCGCCTCCAGGTTGTGGCACTGGTCGAGCATGAAGGCCACATCGGGGTTGGCGTAGCCGCCGCCGCGGATGACCTCGAACACGATCCGGAAGAGCTGGAACGGGTCGGCCGCGCCCACGATCAGGTCGTCATCGGCGTAGAAGCGGCTGTTGAAGTCGAACGAGCCGAGCTTGCCGAGGCGCAGGAGTTGCATCACGATGAACTCGATGTTCGTCCCCGGCGCGTGGTGGCCGGTGTCCAGGCACACCATCGCCCGCTCGCCCAGCGCTGCGGTCTGGACGTAGCTGGTGCCCCAGTCCGGAACGTCGGTGTGGTAGAACGACGGCTCGAAGAACTTGTACTCCAGCACCAGCCGCTGGCCCTCGCCGATCCGCTCGTAGATCTTCGCAAGCGAGTCGGCCAGGCGGTCCTGGCGGGCGCGCATGGAGTCCTGGCCCGGGTAGTTCGTCCCGTCCGCCAGCCAGATCTTCAGGTCGCGCGACCCGGTCTCGTTCATGATGTCGATGCACTCGAAGTGGTGGTCGATCGCCTTCTGACGGATCCGGTCGTCCCAGTGGGTGACCGACCCGAACTTGTAGTCGTCGTCCTGGAACGTGTTCGAGTTGACCGTGCCGAGCTCCACCCCGTGGTCCTGGGCGTGCTTGCGGAGGTCGGCGTAGGAGTCCACCTTGTCCCACGGGATGTGGAGGGCGACCGTCGGCGCGAGGCCGGTGTGCTTGTGCACCTGCGCCGCGTCCGAGATCTTCTCGAACGGGTCGCGCGCCGTCCCCAGAGTGCCGAACACCCGGAAGCGCGTTCCCGAGTTGCCGAACGCCCAGCTCGGGAGCTCGATGGCCTGCAGCGCGAGCTGCGAGCGGATGTCGTCGGTGAGGGTCATGGTCTCCCTTTCGTGGATGTCACAGGATGCTCGTGGGCGTGGGACGCCGTCTACTGAAGATGGAAGTACTCGGTCAGCCGCTTCATCGTGCTGTCCGGAGCCGTCTCCTCCGCGAAGAAGCCGGCCATCGTGGCCTGCCAGCGCGCATTGACCTCGCGCTCGTTCATCGCAGCGATCGCGCCCTCGAAGTCGTCGGTCTCCAGGTACCCGACGACGAGCGCTTCCTCCTGGTCGACGAAGAGGGAGTAGTTCGACCAGCCGGTTTCGCGGAGTGCGTCGAGCATCTCCGGCCAGACGGTCTCGTGCGCGGCCAGGTACTCGGCGACCCGCTCCGGCTTCAGCCGCATCGTGAAGCACACCCGTTCCACGTCAACTCCCTTGTCGTCTGTGTTCTCGTCGTTGATCTCATGTTGTGAATCGATTCAAGCTGAATCGATTCAAAGCATAACACGTCCGGGGCTGATTGCGGGATCCTCCGTCGCAGGCTCCCTCGGCGCTGGGGTCGCGGCATCGCTCCGCGCTGCCCCTGAGCTCCACCGCGCGGTCGCAGGCTCCCTCGGGGCTGGGGTCGCGGCATCGCTCCGCGCTGCCCTTGAGCTCCACCGCCCATGCGGCGCGGCGCCGAGCAGAGACGCTCGCGCCGCATGGTCGATCACTCCTCGTCCGTCCGGCGTCAGCGCACGGCGCCCACGGACGAGGGAACCTCCGCGGTGACCGACACCGGTCCACCGCTCAGCGGCTGGTCCTCACGGCCGGGCAGCCGCAGGATGCCGTCGACCCCGTCCGGGAGTTCGGCGTCGACCGTGAGCAGGTCGCCGTCGAGGCTCCAGCGCACCGACACCCGGCCGTGCCGGGTCTCCAGCGACGTGGCCGCCTCGGTCAGCCCGCCGCCGGGCTGCGGGGCGATCAGCACCGACGCGTAGCCCGGCTTCAACGGAGCCAGACCACCCACCACGCGGTGCATCCAATCCGCGACAGCGCCGAGGGCGTAGTGGTTGAACGAGGTCATCTCGCCCGGGTTGATGGTGCCGTCCGGCAGCATCGAGTCCCACCGCTCCCACACCGTTGTCGCACCCATCGTCACCGGGTACAGCCAGGACGGGCACTCCTTCTCCAGCAGCAGCCGGTACGCGACATCGGTGTGCCCGGTCTGCGTCAGCGCGTCCGCGATGAACGGCGTGCCCGCGAACCCGGTGGAGATGCGGTAACCCGCATCCGCCGCGAGCTCGGCCAGCCGGTCCCCGGCGAACTCCACATCAGCCGGCTCCAAGAGCCCGAACACGATCGCCAGCGAGTAGACCGTCGTGCAGTCACTCATCACCACGCCACCCGAGACGTACTCGCGGTTGAAGGCTGCGCGCAGCTCGGCGGCGTGCGCCTCGAACTCCGCCTGCTCCGCCGTCCGGCCGAGCAGCGCGGCGGTGTCGGCGAGGATCCGCGCCGACCGGTACGCGCACGCTGTGGCCACCACACCCTTGTCGGCCTTCGCCTTCGCCGGGTCCTCCGGCGGCGCGTCCGGGTCGAGCCAGTCGCCGAACTGGAAGTTGCCGTCCCAGACGCCTGCAGGCGAGAGCAGGGACTTCACGCGGCGCACGTGCGAGGCCATCGAGTCGAACTGGCGCTCCAGCACCGCGGTGTCGCCGTACGCCTCGTAGAGATCCCACGGCACCCAGACCGCGGCGTCGCTCCAGAGAGCGGTCGTGTCCGGCTTGCCGAAGTCCTCCGGATGCGGCATGTACTTGAGCACATCCGGGATGACGAAGCCGACGATCCCCTCGTTGTGCTGCTGCTCCAGGTCGAGGTCCACCAACCAGTCGGAGAGGAAGGCGTCCACGTCGTACAGGTAGGCGGCGGTCGGCGCGAACGCGGCGATGTCGCCGGTCCAGCCGAGGCGCTCGTCGCGCTGCGGGCAGTCGGTGGGCACATCCACGAAGTTGCCGCGCATCCCCCACACCACGTTCTCGTGGAACTGGTTCAGCAGCGGATCCGAGCTGGAGAACTCCCCGATGCGGGTCAGCTCGGAGCCGACCGCGATCGCGGTCAGGTCCTCCGCCTTCAACTCGCCCGGCCAGCCGGTGACCTCGGCGTAGCGGAAGCCGTGGAAGGTGAAAGTCGGCTCGAAGACGTCCACGCCTCCACTGAGGATGTACCGGTCGGTCGCCTGCGCCGTCCGCAGCGGACGCACGCCCAGCTCACCATGCTCCAGCACCTCCGCATGCCGGATCGTCACCTCGGACCCGGCCGGACCCTGCACACGCACCTTGATCCAGCCGACCAGGTTCTGCCCGAAGTCGACCAGCGTCTTGCCCGACGGGGAAGTGCTGATCTCCTGCACCGGCAGGGTCGCCCAGCGCTTCACCGACGGGCCGATATACGGCTCCAGCTTCGCGGTGTCGAACTCGATCGCGTGCGTGCCCGTCCACCCCTCGCCGACGAAGCCCGGCAGCTTCCAGGCGTCGTCGCGGCGGCGGGCGTCGATCGTCTGACCGTCGTAGAGGTCGTTGGCGAGCACCCCACTCGGGCCGCTCGCCCAGGCGTCGTCGGTGACGACGAGCTGGGTGCTGCCGTCCGCGAACTCCACCTCCAACTGGGCGAACGCGCCCTGGGCGTCGCCGTACCAGGAGCCGCCTCCCGACCAGCCGAGGCGGCCGCCGAACCAGCCCTTGCCGAGGGCGAGGCCGAGCACGGTGCCGGTTTCGGAAGAACTCGCCTCGACCAGCGCGGTGACGTCATAGGTCGCGTAGCGCAGGCGCCACTCGTAGCTGCTCCAGCCGGGCGTGAGCACGTCGTCCGAGACGGGACGGCCGTTCAACCAGGCCTCCACCACCCCTGGGCGGTGAGCGTGAGGGTCGCGCGGGCGACGGCGCCGTGGCCGTCCTCCAGCGCGAACTCCCTGCGCAGCAGCGGTGCTCCGTCGAAGGCTTCGTCGGCGGCGATCATCTGGGCGTGCCAAGTCATGTTTGTCGTGTCTCCGGTTTCGTTCGGTGTTCGTTGTTCGCGTGTTCGTCGTGTTCGGCGGTGGAGGCCGTCAGCCCTTGACCGCGCCGCTCGTCATGCCGGCGACGATCTGCCGGTTGAAGAAGATGTAGGCGACCAGCGGCGGAATGGTGATGAGCAGGATGTCCATGAAGAGCAGGTTGTAGAAGCTCAGGTTCTGCCCCGCGAAGGTGTAGAGCGTGGTCTGCACGGTCGCGTTGTCGGAGCCCGGAAGGAAGTACAGCGGTCCGGCGAAGTCGTTGAAGACGAACACCGACTGCACCACGATCACGGTCACGATGACCGGTCGCAGCAACGGCAGGATCACCTGGAAGAACAGCCGCACCCGGCCCGCGCCGTCCAGCACCGCGGCCTCGTCGAGCTCCTTCGGCACCGTGTTGAAGAAGGCGCGGAAGAGCAGGATGCAGAAGGACAGCCCGAAGGTGGTCTCGATCAGGATCATGCCCGGCATCGTCTTGTAGAGCCCGGTGCCCTGGAGGACCCAGATGGTCGGCACCACCGCCGGCGGCACGATCAGCCCGGCGAGCACGAAGAAGTTGACCACCGGCCCCCACTCGCTGCGCTTGCGGGCCAGGATGTAGCCGGCCATCGCCGACAGCACCACCATGAGCGCCACCGAGCCGACGGTGAGGACGAACGAGTTGAGGAACGCCCGCCAGATCAGTCCGTCGCCGCTCTGCAGCACCGCGATCAGGTTCGGGAAGAACGACCACTCCTTGGGCCAGGTGAAGGCGAGGCTGGAGGCGTCGTCCGGGGTCTTCGACGCCTGCAGCACCACGAAGGCGAACGGGACGAGGAAGACGACGACGGAGACGAGGATCGCGACGACGCCGACGACCCAGGCGCGGACCTTCGTGCGGGTCACAGTTCCACCTGCTTTCTGTTCAGGACGTACGACAGCGGCACCATGATCAGCGTCACTAGGAGGAAGAGGACGACGTTGCCGGCGGTGGACAGGCCGTAGAACCCGGCCTGGTACTGCTTGTAGATCACCGACGCGAGCACGTCGCTGGTGAAGCCGGGGCCGCCTCCGGTGGTCGCCCAGATGATGTCGAAGGAGCGCAGGCCGCCGATCAGCGACAGGATGATGACCGTCGCCGTCGCGCCGCGCGAGAGCGGGATCGTGATGCGGCGCAGGATGTTCCACGACCCGGCGCCGTCGATCCTCGCCGCCTCGTAGTACTCGTTCGGGATGGCGACGATGCCGGCCATGAAGATCAGCGTCGCGATACCGACGCCCTTCCAGATGTCGACGCCGGCGATCGTGTAGAGCGCCAGATTGGGGTCGGTGAACCAGCCCGGCTGCGGGAGGCCGAAGAAGCCGAGCACCGCGTTGACCATGCCGTGGAACGGATCCAGCAGCGACTTCCACAGGATGCCGACGCCGATCGTGGACAGCAGCACCGGGAAGAACACGACCGCCCGCAGGTAGCCGCGCCCGACGACCGGGGAGGTCAGCAGCAGCGCGAGCAGGAACCCGAGGATCACCTTCACGCCCGAGGTCAGCACCGCGTAGATGAGGGTGTGGATGAAGCTGGTGTACAGCTGCGGGTCCTGGAAGAACTGCACATAGTTCGCGAACCCGATGAACTGGGAGTCGAACAACGACCAGCGGGTCAGCGAGAAGTAGAAGGACGAGACCGTCGGGATCGCGAAGAAGATCACGTAGAGGACGATCGCGGGGATGAAGAACCAGGTCGGATAGTGCGAGCGCATCCGTGACTTCCGTGGTCTGTTCTTCGCCGAGGCCCCCACCTCGGTGATGATGTCGGCCGCCTGGGTGGCGGTCGCGGGGCTTGCCGTCGACATTGTCTGCTCCTCGTCGAGTCTTCTGGGGTGTGTGGTGCCCGGGCCGGCGCCGCAGCGCCGGCCCGGACGGGCTCACCAGCCCTTGATACCGAGCTGCTGGGCCTGGGCCTTCACATCCTGGTCGTACAGGGCGGCGCCCTGGGTGCCGGAGGAGATACCCGAGCCGACCTGGATCAGGATCTTCTCCAGGTTCGGGCCCTTGATCGGGGACAGGAACTCGAGCGCGAGGCCCGTCTTCTTGTCGTCCTGGTACTTGAGCTCGTCCTTGACCAGCGCGGGCGCACTGTCCGGGACCTTGCAGGTGCTGATCGCGAACGGGCCGGCGGGGGTGCCCGCGCTGTTCTGGATGTCGCAGCCCGTGGGCGAGTTGATGAACGCGACCAGCTTCTTGGCGGCGGCCAGCTTGTCGCCGGTGGTGGTCTTCGGGATGTACGCGCCGCCCGGCTCCCACACTGTCGCGTGCGGCTCACCCGAGTCGCTCGGGATCGCGAAGTAGCCGATGTCGTTGATCTGGTCCGGGTTGGACTGCAGCACGTTGCTGATCACGGTGGTGATCATCGGGTACTGCGCGCCTTCGCCGGTCGCCAGCATCTTCAGGGCGTTGACGTTGGTGAGGGACGCGTAGTCCTTGTTCATCAGGCCCTTGTCGAAGACCTCCTGCGTGTGCGCGAAGCCTTCGAGCGCCGGCTGCTTGGAGTACTTCGCGTTCGGCTTGTTCGCCGTGTAGTCGTCCGCCCACTTCGGGTCGGCCGCGTTCACGTTGGCGAAGTCGCCGAGCACGAAGAGCTGGCTGGTCCAGGTGTCGCCGTAGGACTGGATCACCGGGACGATGCCGGCGGCCTTGATCTTCTCGCTGTTGCTGATGAACTCGTTCCAGGTGGTGGGCACCGACAGGCCGAGCTTCTCGTAGACCTTCTTGTTGTACATGATGCCGCCGTCGAACGTCGTGCCGGTCGGGGCGCCGTACGTGCCCTTCGAGGTGCTGACGGTCTTCTTGAAGTCGTCGGTGATCTCCTTCACCCACGCCTCATCGGTGAGCGGCTGGAGCTGGGTGTCGGGGTGCAGCGCCTGGAACAGCGAGCCCGAGTTGTACAGGAACACGTCGTTCATGTCCCCGGTGGAGAGGCGCGTCTTGATCAGGTTGTCGCCGTCGGTGCCCGCCGGGCGGGTCTCGACCTTGACGGTGACCTTGGGGTTGGCCTTGTGGAAAGCCGTCGAGAGGTCGTTCGCGAACTTGGTGCTGGCCGGGTCGTTGCCCGCGGCGAGCAGCGAGATGGTCACCGGGCCGTTCGAGTTTCCGCCCGACGAGCTGCAGCCTGCGAGGGCGAGCGCCGCGATGGCGATCCCGCCGAGCGTGGCGACGACCTTTGTCGTCGTCCTGCGAGAGAACATCAAATACCTCCTTGTATTCGGGACGCTTCCGCCCCTGGGTGTTCGGGGTGTTTTGAAACGCTTCACATGAAGATAAGTCCTCGGGGGTGATGCCGTCAAGAACCAATTGTGTCGATTCAGTAACGGGACGAAAATCGGTCGCTGAATCGTTCGTTCAAGGTGAACTGAGATGAGGTCGGCGGTTAGAATAATTGATTGACCGGGTATTTTTTATCAGCTACCATCGGTCGGTTTGTCTCCGTAGGTCGACGGATTGAATTATTGTTTCGATTCAACCCGCGCATCCGTTACGATGACCGGCGAGAGGGGAATCAGTATGGCTTCCGCAAGCGTCAAGGACGTCGCAGCACTGGCGCAGGTGTCCGTGGGCACCGTGTCCAATGTGCTCAACCGGCCCGAGATCGTGTCCGCCGAGACGGTCGAACGGGTCCACCTCGCGATGGAGAAGCTCTCCTATGTGCGCAACGAGGCCGCCCGCCAGCTCCGCCTCGGGCACAGTCAGGCGATCGGGCTGATCAGCCTCAGCGGCGCCAACCCGTTCTTCACCGACGTGGCCACGGCCGCCGAGAACGCGGCGGCGGACGCCGGCTACTCGGTGATCGTCGGCAACAGCACCGAGCGCCAGGACCGCGAGTCCGGCTACCTCAACCTGTTCGAGGAGCTCCGGGTGCGTGGCGTGCTGCTCGCCCCGGTCGGCGACGCGGCAGCACGGCTGCGGCGGATGCGCGACCGCGGCATCCCCGCCGTGCTGGTCGACCGGGTCAGCAGCGACAGCACCTTCAGCTCGGTGTCGGTGGACGATGTCGCCGGCGGCGCGATGGCAGCGACGCATCTCATCGAGACCGGCCGTACGCGCATCGCATTCGTCGGCGGCCCGATGGCGATCCAGCAGGTCGCCGACCGACTCGCCGGCGCCCGGTCTGTCGTCGAACGGCATCCCGGCGTGACCCTGGAGGTCGTGGACGTGGCTGCGCTCAACGTCCTGGAGGGCCGCCGTGCCGGCCAGGCCATCGCCGATCGCGCCCCCGGAGACCGCCCCGACGCGGTCTTCGCCGCCAACGACCTGCTCGCGATCGGCCTGCTGCAGACGCTCGTCGTCGACGGCACGCTCGCTGTCCCGCACGACATCGCGCTGATCGGCTACGACGACATCCAGTTCGCCGGCGCCTCGGTCGTGCCGCTCACGTCCATCCGCCAGCCCAGCCATCTGATCGGCGAGACGGCCGTGCAGATCCTGCTGGAGGAGGCGGACGACCCCGAGCTGGAGCCGCGACGGGTGCTGTACCAGCCCGAGCTCGTGATCCGGGCGAGCACCGAGCCCCGCTGACCGCGACGTCACACGATTCCGCCCGAATGTCGCGAATCGGGCAGGCATACGCCTCATTCGGGCCGAATCCTTCGGTCGAACGCGTGGACAATGGCGGTATGGACTCGTCGCCCACCGACCCGCACGCGCTCGCACGGCGCGCCCTCCTCCTGGCCGCGGACGGCGGCCGCGCGCTCGTGGGGATCGCCGGCAGTCCCGGCTCCGGCAAGACGACGCTCGCCCGCGCTGTGGTGGACGCGGCGAACGAGCAGGCCGGCGAGCCCGTCACCGCGTACCTCCCGATGGACGGCTTCCATCTCGCCGACGCCACCCTGGAGGCGCTCGGCCGCCACGACCGCAAGGGCGCGATCGACACCTTCGACGGCTGGGGCTTCGTGGCGCTGCTGGAGCGCGTCCTCGCCGAGCCCGACCACCCCGTCTACGCGCCGGCCTTCGACCGCGCGGTCGGCGAGCCCATCGCCGGGAGCCTGGCCGTCCTGCCGGGCACGCGGCTGATCGTGGTGGAAGGCAACTACCTGCTGGCGCCGTCCGACCCGTGGTCGCGCATCCAAGCCCTGCTGGCCGAGTCGTGGTTCGTCGCGACGCCCGAGGAGGAGCGGGTGCGCCGGCTCGTCGACCGACACACCCGCCACGGCCGCACCCCAGAAGCCGCGCTCGCCTGGGCCCGCGACGTCGACGGCGCCAATGCCCGCCTCATCGAACCGACCGCGGCGAGCGCGACACTGATCGTGGACGGCGGACTCCCAGTCGGGGCTGCTTAGGCTGAGAGCATGACCGACACTTTCGACACCGTCACGATGTTCGGCGCGGACTGGTGCCGCGACTGCATCCGCTCCAAGGCCCTCCTCGACCGCCTCGGCGCCGACTACGAGTACATCGACCTCGTCGCCCAGCCTGAGCAGGCCGACCGCGCCCAGGCGATCAGCGGGCGGACGAACATCCCGGTGATCGTGTTCCCGGACGGGCGCCACCTCGTGGAGCCGAGCGACGCGGAGCTGCAGGCGGCGCTGGCGGTCTAGCCCGCCAGCACCACCAACTCCCGCGTCGACCGCGTCATCGCGACGTACCGGTCGACCGCCCCCTCGATCCCGCCCCCGAACCCGTCCGGGTCGAGCAGCACCACCAGGTCGAACTCCAGCCCTTTCGACTGCGCGGGAGTGAGGACGCGGAGGCGGTCGGAGGGCGACGCCCAGCGCGGCTCCCCCTGCACTGCTATCACCCCTCCGATCCCGACCGGATTCGCCGACAGCCATTCCGCCACGATCCCGTCCAGCTCGTCCCGCCGCCCGCGGACGACGGGCAGCCCGCTGCTGCGGACCGAGGTCGGCACGTTCGCGTCCGGGATGGCCGCCAGGATCACCGGCGCGGCCTCCGCCATGATCTCCTCGGGCGTGCGGTAGTTCACGGTCAGGGTGGAGACGCGAACCTCCGGGATGCCCGCCGTCGCCAGCCGCCCGGCCCACGAGTCCGTGAACCCGTGCCGCGCCTGCGCCCGGTCCCCCACGATCGTGAAGCTGCGTGACGGGCAGCGCCGCAGCAGCATCCGCCACTCGGCGTCGGTGAGCTCCTGCGCCTCGTCCACGACGATGTGCGCGAACGGCCCGGCCAGCAGATCCGGGTCGAGGCTCGGGAGGGCGGCCTCGTCGATCAGGGAGCGTTGCGCGTCCTCCACCTTCAGCATCGTGACCAGTCCTTCGCCGTCGTCGGCGGCGATCAGGTCGTCCACCACCCGGTTGCGGCCCTCGCGCTCGAAGGCGAGCACGGCCTCCCGCTCGCGCGCCACCCGGTTCGCCGCCGGGTCGCCGATGCGTTGCCGCGCGGCGTCGAGCAGCGGGAGGTCGGACAGGGTCCACGCACGGGGTTCCGAGCGCTGCAGCGCTCGCACCTCGTCGTCGGTCAGCCACGGCGCGCAGGCGCGCAGGTAGGCGGGCACCGAGAACAGGTCGCCGAGCACGCCCGCCGGGTCGAGCAGCGGCCACGCCCGGGTGAAGGCCGCCCGCAGCGCCTCGTTCTGCGTGAGCTGACGGCGCAGCGCAGCGGCCGGGATCGCGTCGGCCGCCTTCGCCTCCAGGATCGTCAACAGCTCCTCCCACACCTCGTCGCGCGCCTCGTCGTGCGGGACGCCCGCGCCGGCCGCGTCGAATGCGTCCGCCCAGTCGTCGGGCGTCAGGGGAGGTCGGCCCACTCGGTCTCGACCACCATCCCGCGCGACGGCGGCACCTCGTGGTAGCGGACGGCGCGCTCGACCGCCGTCACCATCGCGGCCGACGCCTTGAGCCGGGCGACCGCCTCGTCGGACTCGGGCTCTGCGGACGCGCCCTCCGGCAGCAGATCGCGCAGCGTGCAGAGCTGCACGCCCTCCTCGCCGAGACTCGGCAGCACGTCCGCTACGTAGGCGAGGTAGGCAGGGCTCGGCCCCACGAACAGCACGCCGCCGTGCCCGTGCGACAGCCGCGGGTCGGCGTACAGCAGGTACGCGGCGCGGTGCAGCGCGACCACCGTCTTCCCGGTGCCCGGACCGCCGTCGACCACGAGCGCGCCGCGCGAGCCGTCCCGGATGATGGCGTCCTGGTCGGCCTGGATGGTCGCCAGCACGTCCCGCATCCGCGCCGTCCGGCTCGCGCCGAGGCTCGCGATGAAGGCGGACTGGTCGTCCAGCGCCGCCCGCTCGGTGGCGTCGTCCCAGGCATCGGCCGCGAACACCTCATCCCAGTAGTCGGTCACCCGACCCTTCGCCCAGCGGTAGCGTCGACGGCTGACCAGCCCCATCGGGTCCGCGAGCGTCGCGCCGAAGAACGGCTCGGCCGCGGGCGACCGCCAGTCGACGAGCAACTTCTCGCCGTCGCCGCCGGTGAGCCCGAAGCGGCCGATGTAGACGGTCTCCCCACGTCGCTGACCATCCGCCCGAGGCACACGTCGATCCCGAACCGTCCGAGCGCGCGCAGCCGGGCGCTCAGCCGCCGGACCTCGGTGTCCCGGTCGAGTGCCTTCTGGCCGTGGCCACCGGGCGCGCGGAGCTCGGCGGCGAGCCGGTCGGACAGCTCGGCGAGGGTCCACCGGAGCGTTTCGTCTATGGCCGCGAAGTGCTGTTCGTCGGCGGCGATGAGGGAAGGAGCGGACTTGGCGTGGAGGTTCTCGGGCAGGGCGAAGGCAGGGGAAATCGCAGTCACGATCGACGATTCTGCGCCCTGACCGGGGCCTTGCCGCAAGCCCCCTGCCCTCCCGTATCCTGGAAATGCGGGGGAAACGTCAGGCGAGGCGCGCGGGGGCGCCGTGACCGGGGCAGACGAGCCGCGGGGCTGAGGCGGCGATGGCGACACGCGTCGCTTCCGCGGCCGCCCGGTCGCTGATCAGGAAGCCGGGGAAGTGCACCAGCCTCCCGCCGGAGACCCGGGCGGCGTCGCCGATGAACGCCACCCCTCGCCAGCGGACCAGGTGATGGCCGGGGGTGTGACCCGGTGCCGGGACAGCGACGACCGATGGCGCGACCTCGGTCTCGACATCGTCAGGGAGCTCGCTCAGGTCGGGGAGTTCGGCGCGGCCCAGCCACCCGCTGCGGAACATCGCGCGGCGCATCCGGGTGGGCGCCACGCTCTCGCCGCGGAGGATCCGCACGTCCGCGGCGCCCAGCCACACCCGCGCGCCCGTGGCCCGCTGCACGGCTGCGGCAGCGCCGACGTGGTCGGGGTCGTAGTGGGTGAGCACGACGTCGGTGAGCGCCGGGATGCGCGCGGCCGCGAGTTCCGCGACCACGCGCTCCGCCCCCGAGCGCAGCCCGGTGTCGACGAGCACCGAGCGGTCGGCCTCCTCGATCAGGTAGGCGTTGCCGGCACGGGCGGACTGCAGTTGGTGGACTCCGGGAATGACCTCGCGCATGAGTGGGATGCTAGTCGGCGGGCATCCCGCGATCCATCACCCCAGCCGCACAATCCCATCCACATCTCCTGTTGGACTTCTCGCCGGTTCCGGCGGAGGCTGGCGCCATGACAGACATGCAGTACACGCAGCTCGGCCGTTCCGGACTGAAGGTGTCGCGCCTCGTGCTCGGCACGATGAACTTCGGGCCGGAGACGACGCCCGAGGACTCGTACGGGATCATGGACGCCGCCCACGCGGCGGGCATCAACTACTTCGACACGGCGAACGTCTACGGCCGCAGCAAGGGCCACGGCGCGACCGAGGCGATCATCGGCGACTGGTTCGCACAGGGCGACGGGCGGCGCGAGCGGACCGTCCTCGCCACCAAGCTCTACGGCGCGATGGGCGACTGGCCCAATGAGGGCAAGCTGTCCGCCCTGAACATCCGCCGCGCACTCGACGCCAGCCTGAAGCGACTGCAGACCGACTACATCGACATCTACCAGTTCCACCATGTGGACAGGGACACCCCGTGGGACGAGATCTGGCAGGCGATCGACGTCGCGATCACCCAGGGCAAGATCCTCTACGCCGGTTCGAGCAACTTCGCCGGCTGGCACATCGCGACGGCGCAGGCGGAGGCCCGGTCTCGCGGCAGCCTCGGCCTGGTGAGCGAGCAGTCCATCTACAACCTCCTCACCCGCCAGGTGGAGCTGGAGGTCCTCCCTGCCGCCCAGGCGAACGGGGTCGGCGTGATCGCGTGGTCCCCGCTGCACGGCGGCCTGCTCGGCGGCGTCCTGCGCAAGCAGAACGAGGGCCGGCGCCGCCTGGAGGGCCGCGCGGCCGAGACGCTCGCCACCCACCGCGAGGCGATCGAGGCCTACGAGTCGTTCGCCGCCGACCTCGGCCACGAGCCCGGCGACGTCGCGCTCGCCTGGCTGCTCACCCGCCCCGGCGTGACCGGCCCGATCATCGGCCCGCGCACCCGCGAGCAGCTCGACGCCGGCATCCGCGCGCTCGACGTCCAGCTCGACGATGCGGCGCTGGCCCGCCTGGACGAGATCTTCCCCGGGCACAAGACGGCGCCCGAGCACTACGCCTGGTAGCCCATCCCGCCCCGCCCACGTTTCGAACACGCAAGGAGAACGAATGAAGTACCGCGCACTGGCCGACCTGCAGGTGTCCGCGATCGGCCTCGGCGGAATGCCCATGTCGATCGAGGGCCGCCCCGACCGGTCCCGCTCGATCGCGACCGTGCACGCCGCGCTCGACGCCGGCGTGACCCTGATCGACACAGCCGACGCCTATCACGTGCACGCCGACGAGGTCGGCCACAACGAGGAGCTCATCGCCGAGGCGCTGCGCAGCTGGAGCGGCGACGCCTCCACCGTCCTCGTCGCGACGAAGGGCGGCCACCAGCGGCCCGGCGACGGAAGCTGGACCGTGGACGGCCGTCCGGAGCACATCCGGGAGGCCGCACTGGAGTCGCTGCGCCGCCTCGGCGGCGACGCCCTCGGCCTGTACCAGTTCCACCGGCCGGACCCCGAGGTCCCCTACGCGGACTCCGTGGGAGCCGTCCGCGACCTCCTCGACGAGGGGCTGATCCGCTACGCCGGCATCTCGAATGCGAACCCCGACCAGATCCGCCAGGCGCAGGAGATCCTCGGCGGCCGGCTGGCGTCGGTGCAGAACCAGTTCTCGCCGGCGTTCCGCTCCAGCGAGCCTGAGCTGCGACTGGCCGACGCGCTGGGCATCGCGTTCCTGCCCTGGAGCCCGCTGGGCGGCATCTCGAACGCGAGCGATCTCGGCGACCGCTTCGCGCCGTTCGCCGACATCGCCTCCGCCCGCGGCGTCAGCCCGCAGGTCGTGGCGCTGGCCTGGCACCTCGCGCAGAGCCCGCACGTCATCCCGATCCCCGGCTCGTCGCGTCCGGAGACCATCCTGGACTCCCTCACCGCGGTGGACGTGGAGCTCACGCAGGAGGAGCTGGCGGCGCTGAACGCGGCCTAGCGAGTCCGGGTCGTCAGGCAGGCGTGGAGGCGTCGACTGCGGTCGGCGCCTCCACCCGCGCGAGCTGCCGCAGGAACGCCGCCGCCGCCGGGCTCGGCTCGTCCGACACGGCGACCGCGACCGTCCACTCGGGGACGTCCCCGCTGAGCGCCACCGCCCGAAGCTGTTCCGGCCGCTTGCGCGCGAAGCTCGCCGGGACCACCGCGATGCCGAGGTTGTAGCCCACCAGGTCGAGCAACGGGTGGACGTCGTTGACCTCCATCGCCGCGCGGTAGTCGAAGCCGGCCGCCGCGAATGCACGGCGCGCCAGCGTCTGCGCGGCCCAGCCCTCCTGGAAGCCGACCAGCGGCTCGCCGCGCAGCTCCTCGATCGGGATGCTGTCCTCGGCCGCGAACCGGTGCTCCGGGTGGCAGAGCACGAGCAGCGACTGAGTGGTCAGCGGGCGGAGGCGCACACCGCTCGGGGCGTGGCCGGTGTCGACGACCACGGCGACGTCGGCGCGACCTCCGGCGACGGCCTCGACCAGCTCCTCCGATCCCGAATAGCGCAGCCGGACCTCCACACCGGGGTTCGCCGTGCGGAACGCCGCGAGCTCGGCCGGGAGGTCGACCGATCCGAGGCACGGCTCCGCGCCGATCGTGAGCCGGCCACGCAGCAGCCCGCGGACGGCGGCGACCGCGTTGCGAGCGGCTGCTGCGCTGGCCAGGGTGCGCACCGAGTCCGCGAGCAGCGCCTGGCCGGCCGTCGTCAGCTCGACGCGGCGGGTGCTTCGGATGAAGAGCGACGTGCCCAGCTCCTGCTCCAGCGAGCGGATGGAGGCGGACAGCCCGGACTGGGAGATCTGCAGCAGTTCCGCGGCGCGGGTGAAGTGCCGTTCCTCGGCGACGGTGACGAAGTGCTCGAGCTGGCGAAGTTCCATTCAGCAAGGATACTGGTCAATCGGCTACGTTCCATCGACGCGAGCGGAGGAGGATGCCTCGCCCCCGCGACCTCCCCGCGGGCACAATAGGCGCCATGCGCATCCTGCTCATCGGCGCCGGCGGCGTCGGAAACGCCATCGCGAAGATCGCCGCGCGCCGGTCGTTCTTCGATTCCCTCGTCGTCAGCGACTACGACCTGTCCCGGGCGGAGGCCACGGTTTCCTGGGTCCACGAGCGACACGGCGAGCGCGTCGGCCGCCGCTTCACCGCGACCCGCATCGACGCCTCCGACCCGAGCTCGGTCGCGGCCGTGGCGCGTGAGCACCGCGCCACGCACGTCATGAACGCGGTCGAGCCCTCCTTCGTGGAGTCGATCTTCGCCGGGGCCCTCGCGGCGGGCGCCGACTACCTCGACATGGCGATGAGCCTCTCCCACCCGCACGAGACCGACCCGTACCGCCGTACCGGGGTGAAGCTCGGCGACGCCCAGTTCGCCGAGAACCAGCGCTGGGAGGCCGCCGGCCGCCTCGCCCTCGTCGGCATGGGCGTCGAACCGGGTCTCTCGGATGTGTTCGCGCGCTACGCCGCCGACGAGCTCTTCTCCCACATCGACGAGCTGGGCACGCGCGACGGCGCGAACCTGGTGGTCCGCGACGACGAGGGATCCGAGATCTTCGCTCCGTCGTTCAGCATCTGGACCACGATCGAGGAGTGCCTCAACCCGCCGGTGATCTTCGAGAAGCGACGGCTCGGCGAGGAGGGCGGTGGCTGGTTCACCACCCCGCCGTTCAGCGAGCCGGAGGTCTTCGACTTCCCCGAGGGCATCGGCCCGGTCGAGTGCGTGAACGTCGAGCACGAAGAGGTGCTGCTGATGCCGCGCTGGCTGGACGCCGAACGGGTGACGTTCAAGTACGGGCTCGGCGCGGAGTTCATCGGCGTCCTCAAGACGCTGCACCTGCTCGGGCTGGACTCCGCAGCGCCGCTCCGGGTCCGCAGTGCGGCGGGGCCCGTGGAGGTCGCCCCGCGCGACGTGGTCGCCGCGGCCCTCCCCGACCCGGCCGGCATCGGCCCGCGCATGACCGGCAAGACCTGCGCGGGATTGTGGGTGACCGGCACCGGGAAGGACGGCCTCCCGCGCAGCGTGTACCTGTACCACGTGGCCGACAACGAGTGGACGATGCGCGAGTACGACGCGCAGTGCGTGGTCTGGCAGACCGCGCTCAACCCGGTGATCGCGCTGGAGCTGCTGGCGAGCGGGACGTGGACGGGCGCCGGCGTCCTCGGGCCGGAGGCTTTCCCTGCGCGGCCGTTCCTGGAGCTGATGGAGCGGCCCGAGGCGGAGGGCGGCTACGGCCAGGCCTGGGGGCTGCGGGAGCCCTGACCTCCCGCGCCGCTACAGCCGCAGCACGCTGGGCCGCGGAAGCCCGAGGTCTTCGAGGAGGTCGCCCAGCTTCCGGTCGAGCTCGTAGCCGGCCTGCGTGATCTTGTTGTTGCCGAACCCGCGCAGCGGCGCGCTCGGCTGCTCGACGTTGAGCACGGTGCGGCCCCCGCCCGCGTCGTGCAGCTCGACCCGGATCGGCGTGTAGAGCATCGCGCCCGCGTCGTGCCGGTACATCCGCGCCGCCGTCGCGTAGTCGCCGACGAGGTAGCCCACGCTCGCCGTGTCCACGCCGCCCGCCCGCATGACCGCGCGCGGGTCGCCCGTCCAGAACCGCACGAGGCCGTGCATCGCCGGCCCCTCGAGCATGCGCGTCAACGTCGACCAGTCCGCGCCCTGGTCCAGGAGGCCGCTCTGCAACCTCCGGTCGAGCTCGGGCACCTGCTCCTCGAACGCACGCCGGAGCTGCGCGAACGGCACCTCGGCCTCCAGCTCGATGCGCCGGGCCTCGACGGTGTGGATGCGCTCGGTCGCGCGGTACGTCACGCGACCACGGTGCCGGCCGCGGACGGCACCGCGAACGGCGGGACGCTCACACCCTCGCTCAGCGCCTCGGCCGGGTCGGCGCCGACCGCGAGGATGCGGTTCTCGCCGTCGACGTGCACGACCGTCGGCACGAAGTCCCGCGCCTCGGCGTTGTCGAGCTGAGCGTACGAGATGACGATGACGGTGTCGCCGACCTCCGCCAGGTGGGCGGCCGCGCCGTTCACCCCGATGACGCCGCTGCCGCGCTCGCCCGCGATCAGGTAGGTCTCGAACCGGGACCCGTTGGTCACGTCGACGACGGCGACCTGCTCGCCGGGCAGAAGGTCGGCGGCCTCCATCAGGTCCAGGTCGACGGTCAGCGAGCCGACGTAGTGGAGGTCGGCGTGCGTGACCGTGGCGCGGTGGATCTTCGACTTGAACATGGTTCGCAGCACGGGCGGGTCCCTTCGTGGTCTCCCGTCCATTGTCCCGCTGTTCCAGGAGGCCGCGCTCCGCACGGGAGAATGGAGCGTGCACAACCTCGGACTCCTCTTCGACGTCGACGGCCCGATCGCCAGCCCCGTCACCCGGACCATCGCCATCCGCAGCATCGTCACCGACCTGGTCGCGATGACCGCGGCGGGCGTCCCGATCGCGTTCATCACGGGCCGCTCGGGCGACTTCATCCGCCACCAGGTGGTCGCGCCGCTCTGCGACGCCGGGCTCGAGGAGGCGCTGGAATCGCACGGCGCCCGGATGTTCGGCGTGTTCGAGAAGGGCGGCGCCTGGGCGCCGATCACGGGCGACGGGATGGGCGAGGTCGCGGTCGACGCGTCGGTCGCGCTCCCCGACGCTGCGGTCGACGGCATCCGGTCGCTGGTCCGGGAGCGGTTCGCCGACACGATGTTCTTCGACGAGACGAAGCGCGCGATGATCTCCGTCGAGCAGCGCACCGACGTGGACTCGGAGACGTACCGGGACGCTCAGACCCGCTTCGAGGATGCCGCGTTCGACCTTCTGACCGGCCTCGGCCTCGGCCTCGGCCTGCGCTACGGCGAGCGCGTCGCCCCTGACGCGGCCGGCGACGTCCCGTTCCGGATCGATCCGACGATCATCTCCACCGACATCGAGTCCGTACTGCTCGACAAGGACCGCGGCGCCCAGCGCGCGTTCGACTACTTCGCCGAGCGCGGCCCGCTCCCGCACCGGTGGCGGTCGGTGGGCGACTCCCGCAGCGACTACAAGATGGCGGACTATGTCCACAGCACCGGGCGGGAGGTCGCCCACGTGGACGTGCGGCCGGCCGACGGCGTGCTGGAGCGGCCCTACGAGGTGATCACGATCGGCGACGCCGTGCACGACAGCGCGGGGGCGGAGTTCCTCGCGCACTGGCGGCGGGAACTGGGGTTGGACGAGGAGTAGGTCGCGTCGTCGCCAACGGAGGAGATGGGGCGCGACACGCCGGGTCGTCGCAGTGAACGGAGGAGTTCGCGCGCGAGGGCGGTCGGATGTCCTCCGTTAGCTGCGGGCGCGGGCGGGTCAGGCTGCGCGCCCGCGCACCGTCGCGATCGACTCCGTCATCTCGCGCGCGAGCTCGAGCGCGCCGGCCTCCTCCGCCGCGGCGAGCGCGTCGGCCTGGTCGGTGTCCGCGGCCGTGAACCACGACGCGATGGTGACCCCGTGCCCGGGACGCCGCACGACCTCCACGGTGTCACCCGCGCCGACCGACCCGGCGTGCACGACGGACAGGTACGCGCCGACGCGCCCGGCCTCGGTGAACCGGCGCACCCACTGCGGTTCGCCCATCCGGCGCTGGAACGTCGCGCACGGCGTGCGCGGGCAGGTCACCTCGACCACCAGCTTCTCGCCGATCCGCCAGCGCTCGCCGATCTCGGCGCCGTCGACGTCCAGGCCGAGGGTGCGGAGGTTCTCGCCGAACAACCCGGCCGGGATGGGCCGGCCGAGCTCGGCGGCCCACCACTCGGCGGCCTCCTCGGCGTAGGCGTACAGCGCCTTGGTCGAGCCGCCGTGGTGCTTGCGGTCGGCCTGCACGTCGCCGTAGAGGCCGAGCCCGCGCACCTTGAGCCGCGTCTCGACCGGCTGCTTGTCGATCGCCGTCACGCCGACATTGCCGGCGTCGGGCCGCAGCTGCGCCACGCGGCACACCGCGAGCACCCGCGCTCCCCCATCCCGTTCAGCCATGCCCTCCAGTATGCCGGGCGCCGCGCGTCCCGGCCGCAGCCGCAGCCGCAGCCGCAGCCGACGGAGGAGATCCCGCCGCAGCAGCCCGCGATCTCCTCCGTCGACTGCCGCACGCCGGCGTGTCGCCCGGGATCTCCTCCGTTACCGACGACGAGCCCTAACGCACTCCGCGCATCATCCGCAGCACCCACGGACTCATCACCGCCAGCACGACACCGATCACCACCGCGACAGCGCCGATCACCCCGAAGTACACGCCCTCCGTCGCAGGCGAGTACAGCTTCGCGAGCTGGCCGGACATCGCCGTCCCCAGCGCTACCGAGAGGAAGTACAGCGCCACCATCTGCGCCTGGAATGCGTGCGGCGCCAGCTTGGTCGACGCCGAGAGGCCGACCGGCGAGATCAGCAGCTCCGCGATCGTGAACACGAGCAGGATGCCGACCATCGCGAGCAGCGGCGTGCTGTTCGCCCCGCCGCCGGCCCAGAACAGGAAGAGGAAGAACGCGAGGCCCATCACGACCGTCCCGGCCGCGAACTTCAGCGGAGTCGACGGCTGCCGGTCGCCCCACCTGGTCCAGATCGCCGCGAACACGCCGGACAGGATGATGATGAAGATCGGGTTGATGGACTGCACCCACGAGACCGGGAACTCCCACCCGAACAGCATCCGGTCGAGGCGCTTGTCGGAGTAGATGGTCACCACGGTGAACTGCTGCTGGTAGAGCGACCAGAACGCCGCGCTCGTGATGAAGAGCGGGATGAAGGCCACGATCCGGCTGCGCTCGTCGCCGCTCAGCAGCTTCGAGCTGAGGATGACGACGAAGTACGCGATCGCCGCGACGATGGTGATGCCGATCACCCAGAGGGCGAGATTGATCGCGTTGATGATCCCGGTGA
Source organism: Leifsonia sp. L25 (assembly GCF_050632895.1). The sequence continues at coordinate 1,525,788 of NZ_JBODRZ010000003.1, forward strand.
GGACGAGCGCGAGGATGACGATCACCCCGACCACGGCGATCACGATCATCAGCGGGAGCCGCTTCCGCGGCAGCGGGTGCGGCACCTCGCGCGCGAGGTCGGGGAGTCGCTTGCGGCCGAGCGAGTACTGGATGAGGCCGATGGCCATCCCGACCGCGGCGAGCGCGAAGCCCCAGTGGAAGCCGAGCGTGGACTGCAGCAGCCCGGTCAGCAGCGGGCCGAAGAACGCGCCCAGATTGATGCCCAGGTAGAAGAGCGAGAACCCCGCGTCGCGACGGGAGTCGTGCTCGTCGTAGAGCGTCCCGACGATGCGCGTCGCGTTCGCTTTCAGACCTCCGCTGCCGACAGCGACGAACAGGAGGCCGACGATCACGCCGGCGAAGCTGGGCAGCAGGGCGAGCGAGATGTGCCCCGCCATGATCACGACCGCACTCCAGAACAGCACCCGCTCCGACCCGAACAGCCGGTCCGCCAGCCACGCGCCGAGGATCGTGGAGAGGTAGACGGCCCCGCCGTACGCGCCGACGATGCCCGCGGCGGTCGCCTGGTCGATGCCGAGGCCGCCCTTGGCCGCGCCGTAGTAGAGGTAGATGAGGAGGATGCCCTGCATCCCGTAGAAGGAGAACCGCTCCCACATCTCCACGCCGAAGATGTTGGCGAGCGAGCGCGGCTGCCCGAAGAACCCGTGACTCGCGTCGGTCGCGACGGTCGCCATGGCGGCGCCCGCGGGCGTCGATCCCCCGTCGTGGCCGTCGCCTTCGGGACCGTGCGAGTTTCCGGTGTCGGTCATGGCGCCCATGCTGCCACCTGAACGAACAGAGGTGAACGGCAGAGCTGCGAGCACTTTCGGACCGAATGTCGACTCTCACGGTGTCAGAGTCGACATTCGGCACGAAACTCCACCCCTACCTCGCCCCCAACTCCCGCAGCACTGCCTCCAACTGCTCCACCGCCCAGTCCAGGTCTCCCGGCTCGACCACGATCGGTGGCGCCAGCCGAATCGTGGACCCGTGGGTGTCCTTCGCGAGCACCCCGCGCTCCATCAGCAACTCGCACACCTCGCGCCCGGTCGCGAGCGACGGGTCGATGTCGATGCCCGCCCAGAGTCCCGCGCCGCGGACCTCCATGACGCCGTGGCCGATCAGGCGGGCGAGGTCGCCGTGGAGGCGGCGCCCGAGGAGTTCGGCGCGTTCCTGCGGCTCACCGGTGGCCAGCAGCCCCACAACGGCGCGGCCGACCGCAGCGGCCAGCGGGTTGCCTCCGAAGGTCGAACCGTGCTCGCCCGGGTGGATGACGCCCAGCACATCGCGGTTCCCGACCACGGCCGAGACCGGGACGATCCCGCCGCCGAGCGCCTTGCCGAGCAGGTAGAGGTCGGGCACGACCCCGACCAGGTCGCAGGCGAACGTCGCCCCGACCCGCCCGAGCCCCGACTGGATCTCGTCGGCGACCAGGAGCACGCGGCGCTCGTCGCAGAGCGCACGGACCGCGGGCAGGAAGCCGGGAGGCGGGACCACGACACCGGCCTCGCCCTGGATCGGCTCCACCAACACCGCGACCGTGTCCTCGTCGATCGCGTCGGCCACAGCGGACGCATCCCCGTACGGCACGCTTCGGAACCCCGGCGTGTACGGGCCGAACCCGTCGCGCGCGTCGGGGTCGTCCGAGAAGCTGACGATCGTCGTCGTCCTGCCGTGGAAATTGCCCGCCATCACGACGATGTTCGCGCGTCCGTCCGGCACGCCCTTCACCCGGTAGCCCCACGCCCGCGCCACCTTGATCGCGGTCTCTACGGCCTCCGCGCCGGTGTTCATCGGCAGCACCATGTCCTTGCCGGCCAGCGCCGCGAGCTCGGTCGCGAACGGGCCGAGCTGGTCGTTGTGGAACGCGCGGCTGGTGAGCGTGATCCGGTCGAGTTGCGCCCGTGCGGCGTCCAGCAGCAGCGGGTTGGAGTGGCCGAAGTTGACGGCGGAGTACGCGGCCAGGCAGTCCAGGTAGCGGCGGCCGTCGAGGTCGGTCACCCAGGCGCCCTGGCCTTCGGCGATGACGACCGGAAGCGGATGGTAGTTGTGCGCCGCGTGCTCGTCCTCGAGCGCGATCGCCTGCGCCTGGCGCTCCGTCGGGGCCGGGGTGTTCGGGTGGATGCGGTGGGCGACGGTGTCGGCCATGGTCGTCCTCTCTGGGTCGTGCGGCACGTCAGCGTGCCGCCACCGAAGCTGGGAGCTAGTCTCACACGCGGATGTCAGCGATTGGCTGCGTCTTCACGCACGAAATCGCCGCATCTGCTTCCAACTCACAGCATTCGTGCGCGCCAGCGGGCGGATGCGCAATCCGCCTCACCGCCGCGCTCATCCGTTGCGCGATCGCGCACGATTTCGGCGTAACCTCCACCTCCGCGCAACGATTCACCGTATGCTTGCGCCGTGGACAACCTTGATCGCAGCATCCTCGACCTGCTCCGTCAGAACGCACGCGCCGGTTACGGCGACATCGGCGGGGTCGTCGGCCTGTCCGCTTCCGCGGTCAAGCGCCGGGTCGACAAGCTGGTCGCGGACGGCGTCATCCGCGGCTTCACGATCCAAGTGGATCCGGCCATCGACGGGATGAGCACCGAGGCCTACGTCGAGCTGTTCTGCCGCGGCACCGTCTCGCCCGAGGAGCTGCTGCGCATCCTCTCCGCGGTCCCGGAGGTGGTCGACGCGGGCACCGTCACCGGCAGCGCCGACGCGATCGTCCACATCCGCTCGCGCGACATCCCGAGTCTGGAGGCCGCGCTCGAGAAGGTGCGGCTCGCGCCGAACGTCGACCACACCCGCAGCGCGATCGTCCTCTCCCGGCTCATCAACCGCGGCAACGGCTGACGTCGCGGAGGCCGAGCGGACCGACGAGAACGGCGGCATGGACGTGGGCTCGCTCACGTCCACGATGGAGGAAACCTGACGACCGTTCTGCGAGAACATTCAGCCGACGTCAAGCGTCCGACGCCCCGATCCGAGCGCGACCACGGCGATCAGTGGCACGATGGGCGCATGAAGCTGCTCGTTGTCGAAGACGATCCGGACATGGGAGGCCTCGTCGAGCGGGGGCTCGCCGCCGAAGGATACGACGTCACCCTGGTCACCAACGGCGTCGACGCCCTCATCGCGCTCCGCGGGGACTCGTTCTCCGCCGCCGCGATCGACGTCATGCTGCCCGGGATGAGCGGCTTCGAGCTGTGCCGGCACATCCGGGAGGCCGCCAACCCGATGCCGATCCTGCTCCTCACCGCGCGCGACGCCATCGAGGACCGCGTTCACGGCCTCGACTCCGGCGCCGACGACTACCTCACCAAGCCGTTCGCGTTCGCCGAACTGGCCGCCCGGGTGCGCGCGCTGCTGCGCCGGGAGCCGAGCGGGATGCGGCCGCAGGTCAGCGTCGGCCGGCTCACCATCGACTCGCACGAGCACCAGGCGCTGGTGTCCGGGCACGAGATGCCGCTCAGCCGCCGGGAGTTCACTCTGCTGCGGCTGTTCGCCACGAACCCGGACAAGACGCTGTCGCGCGCCGACATCCTCGAGTCGGTCTGGGGCACGACGGACAACATCGGCACCAACGTCATCGACCAGTACGTCTCGTACCTGCGCAAGAAGCTCGACCTGGCCGGGGCCGGCCTGTCCATCGTGACCGAGCGCGGCCGCGGCTACCGGCTCGACGCGAAGAACGCACTGGAGTCGAAGGCCGACAAGGCCGACGCGAAGACGACGTCGGAGACGCCGGCGCCGTGACCTGGCTGCGGCGCCTGTCGATCACCGCGCGCATCACGATCGGCAGCCTCATCGTCGCCACCCTGTTCGGCCTGGTCGCGGTGGTGGTCATCCGGGTGGGAGTGTCCTCCATCCTCCACAACGCCACCGTCACCCTCCTCAACAACGACGTCACCGCACCGGCAGCGTCGGTGCTGGCGAACCCGTCCGGGCCGTTCGACCTCCCTGGCGGCGGCCAGGAGCTCGCCATCGTCGACGCGAACGGCGTCATCCTCGACTCCACGCTGCCGGCGGCGCTCGAGAACCGGATCGGCCACCTGCTGTCCTTCCCACCCTCGGCGACGACCGTGCAGATCGCGGACGACACCTACGAGGTGCTCGTGAAGCCCGTGATCACCAAGCGCGGAACCATGCACGTGGTCGCCGCCCGCAACGACGAGACGACCTCGCTCATCCTCGACCGCCTCACCCTCGCGCTGCTGATCGGCGCCGGTGTGCTCATCTTCGGCTTCGGCGCGGCGTCATGGCTGCTGGCCCGCACGGCGCTCAGACCGGTGAGCCGGATGCGCGAGCAGGCCGACCGGATCGCCGGCGGGGAGCCGACAGGGACCGACGACGCCGCCGGGCTGCTGACCGTCGGCCCCGCCCAGGACGAGCTCTCCGAACTGGCGACCACGCTCAACGACCTGATCCGTCGCCTCCGCGCGTCCGCCGACCGCGAGCGGCAGATGGTGTCGGACGCCAGCCACGAGCTGCGGACACCGCTGGCCGTGCTGCGCGGACAGCTGGAGCTGGCCGAACTGGACGCGGGCGATGCGGACGCGCTGCTCGACGACATCCGCTCCTCGCACTCGACCGCCCTGCGGCTGGGCACGCTCGCCAACAACCTGCTGGAGCTGTCCCGGATCGAGGCCGGCCCCTCCAGCGGCCGGATCGACTGGCGCACGCTGGTGGACGAGCTGACCGACGCGATCGACCGCGCGCGGCTCCTGGTCAGCAGCGCCGAGGACGACGGCTCGATCTCGGTGGACTTCGAGTACGACCCCAAGCGGCGCCCGAGCGCGGACGCCCGCGTCGCGCTCTCGCCGACGGACTTCGGGCGCATCCTGGACAACCTCCTCGGGAACGCGATCACGGCGATCCGCAGCAGGGACGCGCGATCGGACACCGGGCCGGTGCCGCGATCGGGCGATACGGTGGACGCCACGTCGGTCGAAGTCGTGCCGCGGGAGGCTCGCCCGGCCACGGTGGAGGATGTCGTGAGCGCCGCGCTGCGCGTGGAGGCGGGCTGGGTGGTGCTCACCGTGCACGACTCGGGGCCGGGGATGCCGGAGGACTTCATCCCGGTGGCCTTGGACCGCTTCACCCGCGCGGACGGAGCCCGCACGACCTCCCGCGCCGGTGGCGGCGGTGGGCTCGGCCTGGCGATCGTGGCGGCGCTGGCAGGGGCGGCGGGAGGCTCCGTCCAGCTCGCGAACGCGCCGACCGGCGGCCTCGTGGTGACGGTGCGGCTGCCGCTCGTCCGGGTCTGACGCCGGCCGGCGCGCCCGCGTCAGTGCCCGGTGTGGTCGGAGTCCACTCCCGCGTCGGGCCCCTCGTCCAGGCTGTCGATCGCTGCGAGGTCGTCGGCGTCGAGCGCGAAGTCGAAGACCGCGAGGTTCTCTGCCATCCGCTCGGGGTTGCGCGACTTCGGGATGGCGACGAGGCCGTTCTGGACGTGCCAGCGGAGCACGATCTGCCCCACGCTGCGGTCGTGCTTCGCAGCGACCTCCGCGAGCACCGGCGCCGCGAGCAGATCGCCCGAGCCGCCGATCGGGCTCCACGACTCGGTCACGATCCCGTGCTCCACCCCGTACGCGCGCTGCTCGCGGCGCTGGATGGCCGGGCTGAGCTGGATCTGGTTGATCGCCGGCGTCACGCCGGTCTCGGCGATCAGGCGGTCGATGTGGGCGGGCTTGAAGTTCGAGACGCCGATCGCGCGCGCTTTTCCGCTCTGCTGCAGGCGGATGAACGTCTCCCAGGTGGAGACGTACTGGTCGCGACCGGGCAGCGGCCAGTGGATGAGCAGCAGGTCGACGTAGTCGAGCCCGAGCCGGTCGAGGCTCGCGTCGAGCCCCGCGACGGCGCGGTCGTCGCCCTGGTAGCCGCCGTCGAGCTTTGTCGTGACGAACCAGTCCTCCCGCGGGAGGCCGCTGTCGCGCACGCCGCGCCCGACGCCGGTCTCGTTGCCGTACTTGGCCGCGGTGTCGACGTGCCGGTAGCCGAGCTCCGCCGCCGCGACGACGGCCCGTTCGACCTCGGCGTCGTCGAGCGGCCAGGTCCCCAGGCCGAGTTGCGGGATGCTGGTCCCGGAGTCGAGAGCGATCGCGGGCACGGCGGGTGTGGACGGATTCTCGGTCATGCGACCCAGCGTAGCCCCGGGTAAGGTGGCGCTCATCGGAAGGAGTGCCATGCCCGCCACACCCCCGGACCCCGACGCCGTCGCCCTGGCCGTGGAGGCCGCGATCGAGCGCGAGGACCTCCCGGAACTGCGCCGCTTCGCGGACGCCGGCAGCTCGGACGCCGCCGACGCACTGGTCGAACTCGCCGCCGAGCGCGGCGACCTCGATGAGCTGCGCCGCCTCGCCGCCCTCGGCAACACCGACGCCGCCGACGAACTCCTCGAGCTGGAGGAGGAAGAGGAGTAGCCGACTGGGCCGTCCCCCTCGGCCCCTAGATCACCCCTTCCGAGAACGTCGTCGGGTTGCCGAAGCGATGGTTCGTGATCGAGATGGCCTGCTCGTGGAGGAACGGCAGCACTTCGACCCGTCCGGAGGGGTGACCGCGCCGCTGTAGATCGCGACATCCGGCGTCCCGCCGAGAGCCGTCGCGAGCGCGACCGGGTCGCCGCCGATGAGGCGGATGCGGTGGGCCGTGATGCGGCGGCTGCGCACGCGCGACAGCCAGTGCTCGTCGCTCTCGACCACGACCTCCACCTCGCGGGCCTTCAGGAGCTGCTGCGTGCCGCGGGGCAGCGCGATGCTCGTGCTCACGGTGAACGCCGACCGGGCGACCGTGGCCGCCGCCATCACGCGCAGCAGGTCGGGGAGGTCGCTGCCCTCCGAGAGCCGGATGGCGACCGGGACCGGCCGGTAGCGGAAGATGTTCCGCTCCACCCCGAGGCCGGAGACGTCCTTCGCCTGGTGGTACTCGGTGGCCACCGCGATGGCGTCGCTGAGCGCCGAACGGCGGACGAGGTCGAACGCGGGGTAGTCCATCGACGACTGCCCGGATTCGATCAGGTCCTGGACGCGGGGCTCCAGGCCGCGCAGGTGGAGGCTGGAACTGGACGCGCCGGACTCGGGCTGCCAGGAGCCGAGTCCGAGCAGGTAGTTGGGGCCGCCCGCCTTGGTGCCGGCGCCGACCGATGAGCGCTTCCAGCCGCCGAACGGCTGGCGTCGCACGATCGCACCGGTGATGCCGCGGTTGACGTAGAGGTTGCCGGCCTCGACCGTGTCGAGCCACTGCGCGAGTTCGTCCGAGTCGAGCGAGTGGAGGCCGGCCGTGAGGCCGTACTCGATCGCGTTCTGGAACCGGATCGCCTCCTCGAGGGTGCGCGCGGTCATGATCCCGAGCACCGGCCCGAAGAACTCGGTGAGGTGGAAGTAGGTGCCGGGCTGCACGCCGGTACGGATGCCCGGAGACCAGAGCCGGCCGGTGTCGTCCAGCGGGCGCGGTTCCACGAGCCACTCCTCGTCGGCGCCGAGGGTGGTCAGCGCGTGCAGGAGCTTGCCCGACGCGGGCTCGATCAGCGGCCCCATCTGGCTCACCGGGTCCTGCGGGTATCCGACGCGCAGGCTTCTGGTCGCGTCCACCAACTGGTTGCGGAAGCGCTCCGACCGGGCCGCCGAGCCCACGAGGATGACCAGGCTCGCCGCCGAGCACTTCTGCCCGGCATGGCCGAACGCGCTCTTCACGATGTCGGCCACTGCGAGGTCGTAGTCGGCGCTCGGCGTGACGATGATGGCGTTCTTACCACTGGTCTCCGCGAGCAGCGGGAGGTCCGGCCGCCAGGAACGGAACAGCTTGGCGGTCTCGTACGAGCCGGTGAGGATGACGCGGTCCACGCGCGGGTCCGCCACGAGCTGACGGCCGAGGTCGTTCTCCGCGACGTCGACCAGCACCAGCAGCTCCTGCGGGATGCCGGCCTCCCACAGCGCCTCGACCATGACGGCGGCCGCGCGACGCGCCTGCGGAGCCGGCTTGATGACCACTCCGCTGCCCGCGGCGAGCGCCGCCAGGACCCCGCCGGAGGGGATCGCCACCGGGAAGTTCCACGGCGGTGTGACGACCGTCAGCGCGGAGGGCACGAACACCGCGCCCTGCACCGCGTCGAGCTCGCGCGCGAGCGACGCGTAGTAGTGCGCGAAGTCGACCGCCTCGCTCACCTCGACGTCCGCCTCGGCGATCGTCTTGCCTGTCTCGCTGGCCATGACTTCGATCAGGCGATCGCGGTTGGCCTCGAGCGCGTGCCCCGCCCGGTCCAGGGCGGCTCCGCGCTCGGAGCCCGGCCGGGTGCCCCACGCGGCGCCCGACGAGCGGACGGCGGTCAGGATCCGGTCGAGGTGACCGGCGTCCACGACCTCCGCGGCCGCGATGGTCTGCGCGCCCAGGTCGCTCGTGGCCGAGCGGGCCAGGATGCGCCGCCCCCACGCGCGGTTCGCCGCGAGCGACGGGTCGGTGTCCGCAGTGTTCTGGAATCCAGTATTCTGGAATCCGGTCGCGGCGGCGCCCGGGACGGCAGGCGATGCCGCCGGCGGCTCCAGCGTGATGCCGCCGGCCCCCGGGTGAGTCCGAGCACGACGCTGGTCAGCCCCTGCTCGGCCGGTCCGCCCGCGCCGGTGGCACCACTGAGCGGCGCCTCCGCGTCGACCGCGGGCGGCCGCGTGAACGACTCCGCCGTCTCCTGCTCCCACTCTCGCGAGCGGTCCTGCTGCCGGCTGGGTACAGGAGCCGCGCCGCGCGGCGCGGCGTCCGCCGTCAGCTCCGCGACCGACGCGAGGAAGCGATCCCGTTCCCGGTCGAACAGTCCGCGATCCGAGCCGAGCTCGAACACGGCCGACATGAAGTTCTCCGGGCTGGCGTTCTCCTCCAGGCGGCGGATGAGGTACGAGATCGCGACATCGAACTCCGCCGGGTCCACCACGGGTGTGTAGAGGAGGAGCTGCCCGACCGTCCGTTTGACGGCCTCGGCCTGCTCCGTGGCCATGCCGAGCAGCATCTCGAAGTCGATGCGCCCGGTGACGCCGCGGTACGAGGCGAGCAGCCACGCGTACGCGACATCGAAGAGGTTGTGACCGGCGACGCCGATCTTGACGGCGTCGGTGTGCTCCGGCGTCAACGCCCAGTCGAGGACGCGCTTGTAGTTGGTGTCCGTCGCCTGCTTGCTGCCGTAGGTCGCGAGCGGCCAGCCGTGGATCGCCGCGTCCACCCGCTCCATCGCGAGGTTCGCGCCCTTCACGACGCGCACCTTGATGGGCGCGCCGCCCTGGGCGCGACGCTGCGCCGCCCATTCGGTCAGCCCTTGGAGCGCATCGAGCGCGTCCGGCAGGTACGCCTGGAGGACGATCCCCGCCTCCAGCCCGATCAGATCCGGACGGCTCAGGATGCGCTCGAAGACCGCGATCGTGAGGTCGAGGTCGCGGTACTCCTCCATGTCGAGGTTGATGAACTTGGGCGACGGCGAGGCCGCGGCCAGCTCGTACAGAGGCGTCAGCCGCTCGACGACCCGGTCGACCGTCTCGTCGAACGACCACATCGAGAGCTGGGAGGCGATGGAGGACACCTTGATCGAGACGTAGTCCACGTCGTCACGGGCCAGGAGCGCGCGGGTCCCCTCGAGCCGCCGGGCGGCCTCCTCCTCGCCCAGCACGGCCTCGCCGAGCAGGTTCAGGTTGAGTCGCGCTCCGTGCCCTTCCGGGTCGTTCGGCGAGCGCAGGTGCGCGATGGCGGGCCCGAGTTTCTCGGGCGTCGCGTCCACGACGAGGTGCCCGACCATGCCGCGCAGCACCCGCCGGGCGATCGGGATGACGACCCACGGAATCACCGGCCCGAAGACGCCGCCGAGCCAGATGGCGGCGCGCATGTACCAGGGCAGGAACGCCGGGATCTTCTTGGCGACACGCTGGAGGTTGTACCCCGCCACGAACAGGTCCTGCGGACGGGCCACACCGTCGACGAACCCGACCGCGAAGTCGAGGCCGTGCGGGTCGCGCAGTACTCCCGCCAACCGCTCGGCGGCCGGATCGCGCGGGGCGTCCTGGCCGCTGCGGGCGCTCTCGGCGAGCCAGCGCCGGACCAGTTCGACGGCCTCCTGAGCCAGTTGGGCGGGCGGCACCTGGCCGGCGGCGTGCGCGCCGGCCACAGGCGCGCCTGGCGCCTCGGTCCGCAGCGTGGCCGCGTCGTCCGTGTCTTCAACCATGTCCACGACTGTATTCCTCGCTCCTGGGGCGACGCGGGAAGTCCGGGGATCCGTGGACAAGTCGCCGTCGCCGATGCCTGTGGATACATTCTCGACGTGGTTTATCATCGGCAATAGCGAACGTTTCCGAACAATATTGTTCATCAAGACCGAATGGTTGGCATGCTCGACATCCGCAGGCTGCGACTCCTCCACGAGCTGAGGATCCGCGGCACGGTCACCGGCGTCGCGGCGGCCCTCTCCTACAGCCCTTCCTCCGTCTCCCAGCAGCTCGCCGCGCTGGAGCAGGAGGCCGGCGCCGTCCTCCTCGTGAAGTCCGGTCGCCGCCTGCAGTTCACCCCGCAGGGCGAGCTGCTCGCCCAGCGCGCCGCCGCCATCCTCGACGCGCTCGACTCGGCGCAGGCCGCCGTCGCCGGCTCCAGCGCGACCGCCGCCGGGGTCGTCCGGGTCGCGGTCTTCCAGTCCGCGGCCCACGCCATCCTTCCCGCGGCCGTCGCCGCCCTCGCCCGCGACTACCCCGAGCTGCGAGTGGAGGTCACCGAGCGCGAGCCGGAGCAGGGCCTCTTCGACGTCTCCGCACGGGACTTCGACCTCGCCGTCGCCGAGCAGTACCCCGGCAGCACCAGGCCGCTCCGCGCCGACCTCGACCGCACCGTGCTGGCCGCCGACGGCATCCACCTCGCCACCTCGGACATCCGCACCGCGCGCGTCCGCGCGAGCTCCCTCACGGAGGCCGCCGACCTCCCGTGGGTGCTGGAGCCGGAGGGGACGGTGTCGCGCACCTGGGCCGTCCAGCTCTGCCGCGCTGCCGGCTTCGAGCCGGATGTGCGCTTCGAGACGGCCGACCTGGTGACACACATCCGGCTGGTCGCGTCGGGCAACGCGGTCGGCCTCCTCCCGGACCTGGTGTGGGCCGGTGCGCGCCCCGAGGTCGCGCTCCTCCCCCTCCCCGGGTCGCCCCGGCGCACCATCTTCACGTCGGCGCGGCGGTCGTCGGCGTCGGCCCCCGGCGTGGTGGCCGCGCGCCGGGCTCTGGCCGAGGCGGTGCCGCCGGAGCACGCGCCCTAGCAGAGTGCCAGTCAAACAGTTCCCACAAAGAAGACCTCGGCGTGGTGACCGCCGCGATCAGGCTGTCGCGCCACGAATGGCGGCGGCCACCAGCATTGAGTAGGCCTCAGCGCACGTCGACGCTTGCCAGCAAGGCGCATATCCTCAGCGCGCGAGTCAATCGCGCATACCGCGGGGCGGAGTGATCGCGGAAGGCATACGACGGATCTTCCACGCGGGACAGCCGCCGCGTGCTACCGGCGGGTGTAGGAGGGGCGCAGCATCTTCCTCATGTCGCGCATCGCGCGAGTCCTGGCGCGCCAGAAGAAGCGCCTGGCTGTCTCGGTCTTGAGAGACGGGTTGATCGGCTCCCGGAGCAGGTCACCCTCGCCCATAGCGATCAGCTCGCGGAAGAGCGTGTAGACGGGCGGGATGCGGTCGCCCGGGGGCGCCGCGAGCATGCGGGTGAGCAGCCGGCGGTCGTTGTATGGGGTGAACACCTCCTGGGCGATGTCCCATTCGAGCTGGCTCTGCGCCTGCCAGGTGCCGATCTGGTGCTCCCAGTGGAACAGGAGGTCCAGGTCCCAGCCCAGCTCGCGCGACACCGGCATGCTGGCGTCGTACCAGCGCTGCACCGACTCGACGATGAAGGGCACCGTTTCCCAGTGCGGGATGATGTCGAGGATGTCCTTGACCGAGCGGATGTCCAGCGGGAGACCGTCGGTGTTGTAGTAGCAGCGCACAAGCTCGGCGATGTTGCCCTTGACCCCGACGAATCCGGGCGGGAAGGCACGGGACAGCCCGTAGGCGATGGTCGCGTCGTTCGGGTGGGCCATCGGGGAGTTCGCCCGGTAGTGGTCCAGGAACGCCTTCGGGGGCGGTGTCTTGGCGTCGAAGACGTGGTGCTCGTGGTTGAGGCGGCCGAGGATCGAGCGCGGGATGGCGAGGTCCGGCGATCCGTTTTGAAGCCACCGGTAGAGCATGGTGTACGTCCAGATCCCGTCCAGCTGCGTGCTGGCCGCGGACAGCAGCGAGCGCGAGTCCACGCCACACGTCAGCGGCAGCGCCAGCGAGAACCGCTCCTTGGCCGCAGCGATCGACGCGCGCAGCATCCCGAGAGCCTCCGCCGCGACGTCTTTGGTCGCCGAGCCGCCGATGCGCAAAGGCTCGACCGGCCAGTACCGCTCCTGTCTGCGCTCGCCGACCTTCAGCACGTGGTTCGGAGTCAGCCGGTCGACGTCGTCGAACAGAGTGGTGTCGGCGGTCAGGTGGTCCTCGCGGACGTTGATGCCGTAGTACGAGGTGATGTACTGCTGGTAACGCTTGCCGCGGGCGACCGACGCGACAAGGGAAAGCAGGTTCGACTGGGAGGCAACGTGGAACCCGTCGACGTAGGTGTACTCCGCGGCCCGCAGCCCGCAGGGATCGTGCATCGCCTCGATCTCGTCGCCGTCGAAGACGAATAGCACGAAGCGGCCGGACAGGTCGGAGAAGACCGGCCAGAATCGTCCCTCCCGGCGCGCGGTGGCGAGAGTCGCGAGGATGTCGGCATCCCGGGCCCGGGGCCGGTCGCGGTCGATGGCATAGCCGAGGAGCAGCAGGACAACACCCGACTCGTTGTCCTCATGTACCGTGACACCGAGTTCGGGGTGGCTGTAGAGGGTATGCCCCGGCACGGAAACTACCGGCCAGCCGGGAAGTTCGTCCGTCTTTCCCGATGTAAGGAGGAACTGGCGACGGAACGTCAAGATGTCATCGTTCAGCATAAACCATTATTATACTAGATTTATCCGGTTTTCTACGCCCTGGGCGGAGGCCTTCTCGAGCCGACACATCTAGCCTCTGGCACTTGACACTCTAATGCTAGCGGGGCGGACGACGAGGCGAGTGCCGGTGTTCGCTCCCCGGGTGAAGGTCACCGAGCCCGAGCCCGAGCGCATCCCGTAACCCTGGACGCGCTTGCGTCGGGCTGCGCACGATCACATGGCGCTGAGCACGATCACAACGGCTCCGGGACCGGCACATAAATCCGCGTGAGCCGCGCCCGTGCCTTCCAGAACTCCAGCGCCCCTCATAAGCTCGAAGCCATGACCGAACCCGTATCCGCCCCCGCCGCGAGCCACGATGTCGTGATCGTCGGCGGCGGGCACAACGGCCTCACCGCCGCCGCCTACCTCGCCAAAGCAGGACGCAGCGTCATCCTGCTCGAACGACTGGACGACGTCGGCGGCGCCGCCGTCAGCGCCCAAGCGTTCCCCGGCGTGGAGGCCCGGCTGTCGCGGTATTCCTACCTCGTCAGCCTTCTGCCGCAGCGGATCATCGACGACCTCGGCCTCGACATCCGGCTGGCCCGGCGACGGTACTCCTCCTACACGCCCGTTCCCGGCGACCCCGACGGCGCCGGCCTCCTCATCGACAACACCGACGCGGAGGCCACCGCCGCGTCCTTCGCCCGGATCGGCGCCGCCGAGGACGCCGAGGCGTTCGACCGCTTCTACGAGTCGACGGGCGCCGTGGCCCGCGCGCTCTGGCCGACCGTCACCGAACCCCTGCTCACCCGCAGCGAAGCGAAGGCCCTCGTCGGCGACGACGAGCTGTGGGACGCGCTCATCGAGCGCCCGATCGGCGGCTTCATCGAGTCGCGCCTCCGGAACGACCTCGTCCGCGGCGTCGCGGCGACGGACGCGCTGATCGGCACCTTCGCCAGCGTCGACAGCCCCGACCTCTCCCAGAACCGCTGCTTCCTGTACCACGTGATCGGTCAGGGCACCGGCGAGTGGGACGTCCCGGTCGGCGGCATGGGCTCCGTCACCGGCGAGCTCGCCCGGGTCGCCCGCGAGGCCGGCGCACGCATCGTCACCGGCGCAGAGGTCACCTCCATGAGCCCGGACGGCTCCGTCTCCTACACGCGCAACGGCCACGAGCGCCGCGTCGACGGCAGCACCGTGCTCGTCAACGTCGCCCCCGACGTGCTCGACGGCCTCCTGGGCGAGCCCGCGGACCCGCCCCGCACGCGCGCCGAGGGCGCTCAGGTCAAGGTCAACCTCCTCCTGAAGCGGCTTCCGAAGCTGCGCGACGCCTCGGTGGACCCCGCGGCCGCGTTCGGCGGCACGTTCCACATCAACGAGACGCTGACCCAACTCGAGTCCGCGCACGACGGGATGCTGCGCGGCGTGATGCCGGAGCTGCTGCCGTGCGAGATCTACTGCCACACGCTCGCGGACCCGAGCATCCTGGACCCCGAGCTCGCCGAGAGCGGAGCGCACACCATCACGGTGTTGGGCCTGCACACCCCCGACCGCTGGCTGACCGAGGCCAACAACGACGCAACCCGCCAGCGGCTCCAGGACGCCGTGCTCGCCTCCCTGAACTCGGTGCTGGCCGAGCCGATCGAGGGCCTCCTGCTCACGGACGGCGACGGCAACCCGTGCATCGAGACGAAGACCACCCGCGACCTCGAGCACGCTCTCAACATGCCGGGCGGCAACATCTTCCACGGCCCGTTGTCCTGGCCGTTCGCCGAGGACGGCGACGATCTGCGCACGCCGGCCGAGCGCTGGGGCGTCGCGACCCGGCACGGGCGCATCCTGCTCTGCGGATCGGGAGCCCGCCGCGGCGGCGCGGTGAGCGGGCTCGGCGGCCACAACGCGGCGATGGCGGTCCTGGAGGGCTGATCCGGCGCCTGCGAGGACTGGAAGGACTCGCACACGACGCCCAGGCGTGGCCCCTGCCGGAATCGGGAACCGGTGACTAGTGTGTGGAGCACGAGGGGGACTCTGCAGGAGGTCATCATGATGCCGCAGCCGACAGGACGACTCGTACGCAAGGACGACGGAGTGTACGTGGTGCTCGACCGCATCTTCAAAGCTCCGATCGAGGAGGTGTGGACGTACTTCAGCAGATCGCCTCGGCTCGCCGAGTGGATCGGCGAGTACACCGGAACGGGCTCGACCGGCGCCGTCAAGTTCCGGATGAACGCGGAGGGCGACGACGCCGAGTGGCAGAACGTGGCCGTCATGCTCTGCGACGCCCCGCACCGCCTCCACGTCGACGTCGGCAAGGCCCCCGACTCGCTCGTGATGTTCGTGCACCTGACGGAGGCCAGCGGCCACACGACCGTCACCTTCGGCCAGCGGCTGCGCGCGATCGGCACCTCGGCCGACTACTGCATCGGGTGGGACTACTACCTCGACCGCCTCGTCGCTGCGCACAACGGCAAGCCGCTGCCGAACTGGGACGACTACTACCCGGCGATGCGCGATCACTACGAGACGCTGTGCCGCGAACTCGACCACGACATCCGCGCCGAGCACCTCCTCGCGCAGCGGGACGGCACCACCGGCTGAGCGCTCCGGCGTCGCGCCGGCCCCGCTCAGTGCCAGCGGTGGTCCTGGAGGGACACGCGCGGTCCCCGGCGCTGGAACCGGAACCCGCTGGCCAGGATCAGCCGCACGACGCGCTGACGATGGCCGCGCCACGGCTCCAGGAGTTCGAGCATCCCGTCGTCGTCCACGCGCGAGCCGGTGAGGGCCTCACCCACCTGATGCGCCAGGTGGTAGTCGCCGACGCTGACCAGGTCGGGATGGGCGTGCGAGCGCTGCAGGGTCTCGGCCGCGGTCCACTGACCGACGCCTGAGATGGTGCGGAGGGCGGTCTCCGCGGCGTCGAGGGTAGCGGCGGATCCGATCGCGCGCTCCAGCGACGGCGCCAGCACGAGCACCGCCTGGACGGCACGCGCGCGCCGCGGGTCCACCCCGGCGCGGTGCCAGTCCCACGACGGGATGCCGCGCCACTGCTGGAGCGTCGGCACCACCCGCATCCCCTCGGGCGCAGGGCCGGGAGCCGGCTCGCCGTACCAGCGCAGCAGCCGCGCCCACGACCGGTAGGCCTCCAGGCTGGTGACGCGCTGCTCGATGATCGCGGGGAGCAGCGCCTCCAGCACGAGCCCCGTGCGCGTCAGCCGGAGGCCCGGGTTGCGGTGGAGGCTCTGCCTCAGCAGCGGGTGCGAGGCGACGTCGAGGCCCGACCAGTCGTCGCCGCGGCCGAGCAGCCCGGGCACCGCGGAGATCACCCAGTGCGCGCCCGGGCCCCACGCCGCGGCCGCCATGCTGCCGTCGGGCGCGGGCCGGAGGACGCGCAGGGTCGCCGGCCCCTCCGGTGTGCGCCAGGTGCGCCACATCCCGCCGAGGTCCCAGGTGGTCGTCGGGTCGTACGGCCCGCGGCCGAGCTGGCCCAGCGTGCCGGACAGGTCGAGCGGCCCCTCCGGACGGTACACGGTCTCCACGGGCCGCCCGGAGGGGCGTCGGCGGGGAGCACGGCGGTCATGCACGGCATGCTACGTCACGCGGCTGACCGTGGCGCCGAGGACGGGTCTGGTCGCCTGTCGGTGGATTCCCCTAGCTTCTCCTCATGGGGATCCACATCGAAGCCGACGCCGTCGCGCGCCTCCGCGACCGCGTCCACGGAACCGTCTACCTGCGCGGCGACGACGGGCTCGCCGCCGAAGTCGTCTGTTTCAATCCCACCGTCCGGCACGACCCGGACGTGGTGGTCGCCGTCGCCGACGAGCAGGACGTCGCGGAGGCGGTGCGCTTCGCCCGCGAGCAGGGCCTTCCCGTGCGCGTCCAGGCCACCGGCCACGGCTCCGAGTCCGCCATCGTCGGCGGCCTCATCGTCTCCACCCGCGCGCTCGACACGATCGACGTCGATGACGCGACCCGGCTCGTCCGGCTGGGCGCGGGAGTCCGCTGGGCTCCTGTCATCGCCGCGGCGGCCGAGTTCGGGCTGGCCCCGGTCACCGGGTCGTCGACCAGCGTCGGCGCGGTCGGCTACACCCTCGGCGGGGGCCTCGGACCGCTGGCCCGCACGCACGGCTTCACCGCCGACTGGGTGCGCGGCTTCCGCGTCGTCACCGCGGACGGCGAGGTCGTCACGGCCGACGCCGACTCGCACCCCGAGCTGTTCTGGGCACTCCGCGGCGGCAAGGGCGGCCTCGGGGTCGTCACCGAGATGACGCTGGAGCTGGTGCCGCTCACCACTCTCTACGCGGGCAGCGTGTTCTTCGAAGGCGACGCGATCGAGCCGGCCTTCCGCGCCTGGGTCGACTGGGCGGGCTCGCTCGGCGAGGAGGCCACGACCTCCGTCGTGCTGCTGCGCGTGCCGGACGTCGACGGGCCACCGCCGCCACTGCGCGGGCGCACGGTTCTCAGCGTCCGGTTCGCCTATCCCGGCGACGCCGCGGACGGCGAGCGTCTGTTCGCGCCCATCCGGGCCGCCGCGCCGATCTTCCTCGACTTCGTGGGAGTGATCCCGACCACCGCGGTCGCGACCATCCACAACGACCCCGAGGAGGGCTCGCCGGCCTGGATCCGCGGCTTCATGCTCGACGACCTCGACGCCGCTGACGGTGATGCACTGTTCGACGTCGCCGGGCCGCGGGTGGACTCGCCGTTCCTCGCCCTGGAGATCCGGCAGCTCGGCGGCGCCGCCGGGCGCGACACCGACGACGGAACGGCGGTGGGCGGACGCGCCAGCGGCTACACCCTGAGCGCCATCGCCGCCGATCCCGCGACCTTCGGCACCACCGCGCCCGCGGCGGCCGAGGCGATCACCCGCGCGTTGGAGCACCGCATCTCCGCGGTCACCAACGTCAACTGGGCGGCCGACCTGACCGACCAGGCCACGTTCGCGGGCTCCTGGCCGGCCGATGTGAGCGCCCGGCTCACCGAGGTGCGCGCCACGTACGACCCGGAACGTGTCTTCGCGTTCGGTCCGGCCTGAGCGGCCGGGCTCACTCGGCCCAGACGCTCGGCGCATCCGCGCGCGTGGAGGGCAGCGCGGCGTCCGAGCCCCACTCGAGCAGCCACTCCGGGACGCTGACGTCGGTCGGCGCCGGGCCGACGGCCTCCAACAGCTCCTCGATGGAGACGACACCCCCGCCGCGCTTCAGGAAACGGCCGCGGATGAACGCCTGGGTGTAGATCTCGCCGTCGACCGTGAACCGCTGCTCGACGTAGACGGCCTTCTCGTCGAACCCGAGGATGCGCGACTCGACCACGAAGCTCTGCCAGAGCTCCAGCGACTTGCGGAACGAGATCGTCTCCGACGCGACCACCGGATACCAGCCGCGCTGCTCGAAGATCGCCCAGACGCCGTTCCTGCGCAGCAAGTCGAACCGTCCGATATCGGCGATCGACAGGTACACCCCGTTGTTCATGTGCTTGAGGATGTCGAGGTCCGTCGGCAGCACCCGGAAGCGGGTGCGCGCCACATCCCAGTGGCCCAGGCGCGCGCCGAACCGGGAGAGGAACGCGTGGAGCATCGTCCGGAAGATCATGTGCACGCGGTCATGTTAGTGATACGCCAAGCCCCCTCATCTTCGTTGTGGACCCTCTCCAAGCCCGCTAGGGTTCTGCGAGGGGAAATCGTGCTGAATCGAATATTCCGGGGTCTCACTGCGTCGAAGGGCGCTCGCGCACGCGCTCGACGGACGGTGGCCGCGGCGGCGTCAAGCGTCGCCGTCGTCTCCCTGCTCGCCGGCTGCGCGCTGTTCGCGGGCGGAGGCGGACCCGGCTCTGCGCCCACGCACTCGCGGACGCCGAAGCCGACCACGACTCCGATGGCGGACGATCGCAGCTACGGCACCGCGACGCCGACCCCGACCCCCACCCCCACCCCCACCCCCACGCCGGTTCCCGCACCCACGCTGACGTCGGTCCCGGCCGGCACTGTGGTCGCGGAGGCGAGCGTCGCGTCGCCCAAGGGCAGCATCCACTTCCACTACCGGGTGGTCTCGAACGGGGACAACACCTACTCGGCGCAATACTCGAACTTCACCTCGACCGTCCCCGTCCCGGTGTCGGTCACCTTCATCGACATCGCACCGCGCGTGGGCGACGGCCTGACCTACCACGGCGTCGGGGACCATCAGCTCGGCGGCCCCACCTCCGCCCCTGCCGCGGCCTCCACGGCGCTGCTGGGCGGCGCCGGCCAGCCGTCCTATCTCGGCACGCTCGTCACGTACTCCTCCGCTACGTCGTTCGACGGCGTCCCGCAGGAGCTCGGCCCGGACAAGGTGCTCGCGGTGGACACGGTCCGCTGGTCGGTGCCGGTCCGCGCGTCGAACGTGCACCCGGTCGACTCCGGAGCCCGGCCCAACGCTGCCGGCGCCGTGACGGCGACGACCGCGAGCGGCGCCCCGAGACGCTACGAGGTCGCAGAGGGAGACACGACCACGGCGGTCGCGGAGCGTTTCGGGATCCCGGTGGAGTGGCTCCTCTGGCTCAACCCGGACCTGCCGGGCGACGGCGGCAATCAGTATCTGCTCGCGTCGACGGCGCTGAACCTGGACCCGGACAGCCTGTAGGGAGACTCGCACCGCCGGCCCCCACGGTCGGGCGGCTCAGCGAGGCAGCGGCACCTCGAGGATGCTCGGCCCGGCCGGCGGCGCCGACAGCGCCTGGTCGAGCTCGCCTTTGGTGCGCGCGACCGCGTACTCCCAGCCGTACGCGCGCGCGAGCGACGACAGGTCGACCGTTTGCGGTGTGTACAGCACCCGGTCGAACGCCTCGACCGGCGCGGTCGCGGCGACCTCCAGCCCGTCGAAGATCGTCCCGCCGCCGTCGTTGCCGACCACGACCTGGAGGTGCGGGCGCGCCTCCCCGGCCCCGCCGAGCAGCGCACCCACGTCGTGCAGCAGCGCGAGGTCGCCGAGGAGCACGCGCGTGACGCCCGCGGCGGCGCCGACCTGCCTCGCCCGCGCCTCGGCGGCGAGCGCGATGCCCGTGGCCGTCGCGATCGTCCCGTCGATGCCCGCGAGCCCGCGGTTGGAGTGCACCGCGATCTTCTTCCCCGGCACCAGCCGGTCGGCGTCGCGGATGAGGCGGGACGCTCCCAGCACGAGCCGGTCGTGCGGCCACGTGTAGCGCCAGAGCGCCTCCGCCAGCAGCGGCCGGGTGATCGGCGCGCGGACCGCGGCGAGCTCGGCGCGGGCGAACGCGAGCGCGTCGGCCGGCTCGTACGAGCGCGCCTTCTCGACGTCGGGGGCTGAGGCGGTCGGGTCTGCGGCGCGCTCGACCTCCTCCGTCAGGCGCCGGCTCGCGAAGACCCAGCTCCCGACCCACGAGCGCACCTCAGGGCTGCGCAGGTCGACGCCTGCGGGTGCCCTGACACCCCCACGACCCTGGCGCGCCGGCCCGGGTTGTACGCCTCGCGGCCGGTCGGCGCGACGACCAGCACCTCGACGTCGTCTCGCATCAGCAAGGCGGGGACCTCGCGGCTGAGCGTGGGATGCCCGAACACGACGGCCCGCTCGACCCGACCGCCGAAGGACTCGTCCCGGAGCAGCTCGCGGTAAGCGACCACCAGTTCCGGCCCGAACCGGGCGCCGCTCGACACCTCCGCGAGCAGCGGGTAACCGCCCGTGCGGGCGAGCTCGGCGGCCTTGGCCCCGGCGTCCGCGCCGGCGACGACGACCGTGAGCGGGCCGCCGGCCAACTCGACGACCTCCCGGCCCAGCGCCGCCGGTCCGGCCGTCGCGGGCAGGGCGCCGCGAACGAGTCCCCCGACGGGCGGAACCGCGACCGACAGCGGCTCGCGGAATCCGACGTTGAGGTGCACCGGCCCGGGATCCGCAGTCGCTGCGCCCACAGCCTCCTCGACGGCGGAACGCGCGAGCGCCCGCGCCTCCTCGGGCTCGCCGTCCGCGCCCACGGGCGCCGTGACATCGTGACTGGCACGCACGACGGTCCCGTAGAGGCCGTCCTGGCGCGTTGTCTGGTTGGAGCGGATGCCGCGCAGCTCGCTCGGCCGGTCGGCCGTGACGACGATCATCGGGATGGCGGCCTCGTGGGCCTCCAGCACGGCCGGATGGAGGTTCGCGGTCGCCGTGCCGCTGGTCGTGACGATCACCGTCGGGGCGCCGGTCTCGCGGGTCAGCCCGAGCGCGAGGAAGCCGCCGACGCGCTCGTCGATCCGCACGTGCAGCCGCGCGGCCCCCGCACGTTCGAGCTCGGCCGCGGCGAGCGCGAGCGCCTGCGATCGCGATCCGGGGCTCACGACGATGTCGGCGACCCCGGCCTCCACGAAGCCGGCGAGGAGCGCGAGCGCGTAGTCGGTCGCCGGGTTGCCGGTCGCCTCCACCTCCGCGGGCTCTTCCGAGACCCGCGGGTCACCCATCCCGTCGGCCGGTCTGGTCGTCGGGACCGTTGTCGTCGAGGTCGGCCAGCTCCTTCTCGAGCCGGCGGATGCGCTCCTCCTGGTCGTGGTCGATCCGGAGCTTACCGAGGAACGCGGGGTCGTCGTCGGGGGCGCTGACCCTGCGGGCGACCTCCGCGCGTCGTCGGCCGCGGCCGATCAGGAACCAGAGGATCCCGCCGATGATCGGGAACAGGACGATGACGAGCACCCACACGGGCTTGGGTAGGCCACGCACCCTGGAACGGTCGAAGAGAGCGCAGTCTGCCACCGAATAGATGTAGAAAACCGCGGCTGCGACGCCGAGGACTATCCAGAGGCGAACCATGGCTACATCGTAACTCTCAGGAGGCCTGCCTAAGCTGGGAGGGTGAAGCGGATTCCCTCCTGGTTGACCTACACCGTGCTGCGCCTGGTGCTGTTCGCGGTGCCGCTCGCGATCCTGCTTCTGCTCGGCATCGTCTGGTACGCGTCGGTCATCGCCGCAGCACTGATCGGACTGTGCCTCTCGTACATCCTGCTCGCCAAGCAGCGTCACGCCGTCGCGTCCGACCTGTACGCGGCGCGCCACCGCGACAAGCCGGCTCCGTCAGCGGACGACGCCGAGGACGACGCGATCGACGCCGCGCAGGCGCACGGTCGGAACGCTCCCGGTCAGAAGGCGTAGGCCGCGCCGAGCGCGATCGCCACGAGCAGCCCGGTGAGGCTGGTGAGCTGCAGCGCGGTGATGAGCTCGCGAGGCGACCTGCCGAACAGCGTGATGACGCAGGCCGGCAGCGCGGCGAGCAGCGCGAACATCCCGAACCACGCGAACGGGTAGAACAGCGCCAGCACCGCGAGGATGCCGAACGGCACGAGCAGGAAAACGCAGAACACGATCCGCGACGCGGTGTTGCCGAGCAGGACGGCGAGCGTCCGCTTCTTGGCGAGCCGGTCGGGCTCGATGTCGCGGATGTTGTTGACCATGAGCACCGCGCACGCGATCAGTCCGGCGATGACGCCGCCGAGCCAGGCCTCCTGGTTGACCGTCTTGGCCAGCATGTAGGTCGTTCCCGCCGTCGCGACCAGCCCGAAGAAGACGAAGACGAACACCTCGCCGAGCCCGTAGTAGCCGTAGGGACGCTTGCCCCCGTGTAGAACCACGCGGCCGCGATGGCCGCGGCCCCGACGATGAGCACCCACCAGAGCTGCGTGAGCAGGACGAGGACGAGTCCCGCGACCGCAGCGAGCCCGAAGAACGTGAGCGCGACCGTCAGCACTTTCTTGGGCGCAGCCTTGCCCGAACCGGTGAGGCGCCCGGGCCCGACCCGGTACTGGTCCGTGCCGCGGATGCCGTCGGAGTAGTCGTTGGCGTAGTTGACGCCGATCTGGAGCAGCACGGCGACCGCCAAGCAGAGCAGCGAGCGGATCGGGTGCCAGATGCCCGCGCCTTCGATCACCTTCGCCGCACCGACACCGATGAGCACGGGAGCGACAGCGAGCGGGAGCGTTCGCAGTCGCGCGCCGGCGATCCAGTCCGCTGCCGTGGCCGGACGGACGGCGGAGGCCTTGGCGCCAGGGCGTGCGCTCCTGCCGCCACGAGGCCCGCGCGCCGGGGGTGGCGCCATCCGCTGCATTCGAGGGTTGTTCTGGCTCATCACAGTGCGAATCGTAACAACAACCGCTATCCCCCAGGCCGTTCGACCGTGTCGCCACGCGCCAGCCGCGCGGCAGCGACCCGGTCGGGCTTGCCGCTGCTGAGGTGCGGGAGCTCGGCGACGGTCACGATCCGGGCCGGCGCGGCTGCGCGCCCGAGCCGTTCGGCGATCGCGCTCCGGAGCGCCGCGAGCTCGGCACGGCCTGTCGTGACGACGACCGGGACCTGCCCCCAGCGCGTGTCCTCGGCCGCGACGACGACCGCGTCTTCGAGGCCGTCCCACGAGCGGACGAGTCGCTCGACGGCGTCGAGCAGCACCTTCTCGCCACCCGAGATGATGACGTTGTCCGACCTCCCGTGCACGGCCACGCGCCCGTCGCGCACTTCCCCGAGGTCACCCGTGCGATACCACCGGACGCCGTCCTCCTGATGGAACACGGCGTCCGTCCGCTCGGGGTCGCCGAGGTAGCCTTCTGCGAGCGTCGGCCCGCTGATCTCGAGCAGGCCGTCCACCTCCCGCACCACGGTCGGGCCGATCGGCACCCCGTCGTAGACGCAGCCGCCCGCCGTCTCGCTCGACCCGTACGTCGCCAGGAGCCGCGCCCCCAGCGCTTCGGCCCGCTCGCGCAGGCGATGGTCGAGCGCCTGCCCGCCGACGAGGATGCCGTCGAACCTGCGCAACGCTCTCCCGACCTCCCGGGCGCCGCCCTCGGCCGCGTCGACCAGCCGTGCGAGCTGCACGGGTACGAGCGACGTGTAGCGAAGGCCGTCGGTCAGCTCGCCGGCCAGCCCCGCGAACCGCAGTGGATCGAAGTGCCCCTCGCCGTAGACGACGGGCTCGGTTCCCGCCGCCAGCGAACGGACCAGCACCTGCGCTCCGGCGACATAGTGCGCCGGGAGGGCGAGCAACCACTGTCCCTGACCACCCATCGCGCCGGCCGAGGCGGCCGCACTGGCCAGCAGGGCGTCCACGGAGAGCGCGACCCGCTTCGGCACGCCCGTCGAGCCGGACGTCTCGATGACGAGCGCGACGTTCTGCGGAGCCCGCTCCGTGTCGCGCGGCCAGCCGCCGCCCGCACGTCCCACGTCCTTCGGCCCGGTTCCCTCCGTCCCGTTCCGACCGGGACCTGCTCCCTCGCCGCTTCCGTTCCGCGGAACGACCGCCGCCCCGCCCTCGGTCAGCGCCTCCCTCAGCGCGGCGAAGAGCTCCCCGTCCGGCGTGCGTCGACCACACGATACTGTCGTGTCACCTGGCGCCCACCACTGAATACATCGCGAACCCGCCGGTCATCCGCACCCGTTCAGTACTGCCACGGGAAGGGCGACCAGTCGGGCTCCCGCTTCTCGAGGAACGCGTCGCGCCCCTCCACCGCCTCGTCGGTCCCGTACGCCAGCCGCGTCGCCTCCCCCGCGAACACCTGCTGCCCGACCATCCCGTCATCAACCGCGTTGAAGGCGAACTTGAGCATCCGGATCGCCGTGGGCGACTTCGTCAGGATCTCCCGCGCCCAGTCGACCGCCGTCGCCTCCAGCTCGGCATGCGGAACGACCGCGTTCACCGCACCCATCTCGTACGCGCGCTGCGCCGAGTACTCGCGGGCCAGGAAGAACACCTCACGGCCGAACTTCTGACCGACCTGTCGCGCGAAGTACGCGCTCCCGTAACCGGCGTCGAACGACCCGACGTCCGCGTCGGTCTGCTTGAACTTCCCGTGCTCGGCACTCGCGATGGAGAGGTCGCACACCACGTGGAGCGAGTGACCGCCGCCCGCCGCCCACCCGGGGACGACAGCGATGACGACCTTGGGCATGAACCGGATCAGCCGCTGCACCTCGAGGATGTGCAGCCGGCCACCGCGCGCGGCGTCGATGCCGGACGCCGTCTCACCCTCGGCGTACTTGTATCCGTCCCGGCCGCGGATGCGCTGATCGCCCCCCGAGCAGAACGCCCAACCGCCGTCCTTCGGGCTCGGCCCGTTGCCTGTCAGGAGCACGACGCCGATCCGCGGGTTCGTGCGGGCGTCCTCCAGTGCCGCATACAGTTCGTCGACAGTGTGCGGGCGGAAGGCGTTGCGCACCTCGGGGCGGTCGAACGCGATCCGCGCGATGCGCCCGCTCACGTCGTGGTGGTAGGTGATGTCCGTGAGCTCCCCGAATCCGGGGACGTCCGTCCACACCGCTGGGTCGAAGAGGTCTGATACTGCCGAAGCCATGCCACAAGCCTACGGTCGGGCCCACTATGAAATCGGGTCGCGTGCCAAACTGGTGGAATGCTGCCCGAACTCGCCGACCTGTTAGGGACAGCCCGCGTCGTCCGGCTCCCGATGCGATCGCGGTTCCGCGGTATCACCGTCCGCGAGGCGGTCCTCTTCGAGGGTCCCGAGGGCTGGACCGAGTTCTCCCCTTCGTCGAGTACGACGACCAGGAGGCCGCCGCCTGGCTGCACGCCGCGATCGACTTCGGCTGGCGTGGCGCCCCCGCGATTCTGCGGGACACGATCCCCGTCAACGCCACCGTACCGGCCGTGGCGGCGGCCGACGTGCCTGCCGTCCTCGACCGGTATCCGGGAGCGCGCACCGCCAAGGTGAAGGTCGCCGAGCCCGGCCAGACCCTCGCCGACGATGTGGCCCGCGTCCGGGCGGTCCGCGAGCGCCTCGGTCCGGAAGGCCGCGTCCGCGTCGACGCGAACGCCCTGTGGAACGTGGACGAGGCCGAGCACGCCATCCACGCGCTCGCGCCGTTCGACCTCGAATACGTCGAGCAGCCCTGCGCGACCGTGGAGGAGCTCGCCGAGATCCGCCGGCGCACGCGCTACATGGACATCCCGATCGCCGCCGACGAAAGCGTGCGCAAGGCGAGCGATCCGCTGGAAGTCGCGCGCGCCGGAGCCGCGGACCTGCTCGTCATCAAGGCTCAGCCGCTCGGAGGCATCCACTCGGCGCTGCGGATCGTGGCGGAGGCCGGCCTCCCGGTCGTCGTCTCCAGCGCGCTGGACACTTCGGTCGGCATCGCGATGGGCGCCCACCTCGCCGCGGCGGTGCCCGACCTGGAGTTCGATTGCGGTCTCGGCACCGTCGCGCTGTTCGAGGACGATGTCGCGGAGACGCCGCTCGTGCCGGTGGACGGTGCGATCCCCGTCATCCGCCCTCGGGTGTCGACCGCGCAGCTCGACCGCCTTGCCGCGCCGGACGAGCGCAGGGACTGGTGGCTCGACCGCGTACGCCGCTGTCATCGGATCGTGGAGCACGCGGCAGCGCTCTGACGGCGGTCCGCCGGAGGGCCGGGTCGCCCGATTCGATAGGCGGGGCCGCCGTACATGCCGGACGCGTCAGCCGTACAGCCGCTCCGGCACCTCGAGGCCGTAGATCGCGCGGCCCGAATCCCAGATCGCGCGGCACGCCGCCCGGAGCAGGTCGAGCTCATCGTCGCCCTCGCTGAGGATGCGGACGTCGTTGCCGTCGATGGCGACGGTCGATGTGCCGACCGTGACCGCGCCGTTCTTCCCGGTCTTCGCCGTCGGATACGGCTCGCCCAGCCCGCGCAGGTCACCCAGGATGTAGGTCGGCCGCGACTCTGCGTCCGCCGCGAGGAGCTGCTTGGCGCGGTCGATCCCGGTGAGCACGAGGACCGAGTCGATCCCCGCGCGGTTGGCGCCGAGGATGTCGGTGTCGAGCCGGTCGCCGATGAAGAGCGGCTTGGTCGCGTGGAACCGCGCGATGGCCTCCTCGAAGATCGCGACCTCCGGTTTCCCCGCGACGAGCGGGAGCCGGCCGGCGGCAGTGTGGACGGCGGAGACCAGCGTCCCGTTGCCCGGCGCGATGCCGCGCTCGACGGGGATGGTCCAGTCCGTGTTCGTCGCGATCCACGGACGCTCGCTGTCGGTGCGCCCCTGCAGAGCGAACGACGCCTCCGCGAGCTGCGCCCAGCCGATGTCGGGCGAGAAGCCCTGGATGACCGCGGCCGGGTCGTCATCGGCCGAGCGCGTGACGGAGAACCCGCCCTTCTGGACCTCGTCCTCCAGTCCGTCGCCGCCGACGACGAGGATCGTGGACCCCGCGGGAACGTGCTGGCTCAGCAGCCGCACGGCGGCCTGGGGTGAGGTGACCACGTCCCGCGGCTCGACGTGGAGCCCGAGCTCGTTCAGGTGCGCCGCCACGGACGCGTCGGTGCGCGACGCGTTGTTGGTGATGTAACCAACCCTGACGGTTTCAGCCACGTCGTTCAGGCTGTCGACCGCATGCGGGATGGCGTTCGGTCCCGTGTAGACGACCCCGTCGAGATCGGCCAGCACCAGATCGACACCGGTCAGCGGCGTCACAGTCTCACTCGTCCGTCGAAACAGCGCCATCGTGCGGCTCGTCCTCCGTGGTCTCGTCGTTCGCGTTCTCCGGCGCGGCGCCTTCACCGGTCGTCTCATCGAGCGCAGCCTCGTCCGGGGCCGGCAGGGCGTCGGTGAACTCGTCGTCCGCCTCATCCGCTTCCAGCGGGCCGAGGTCGTCCATCACCACGGCCGGCTCGAACTCCTCCTCGATGACGTGGACGGTCTCGAGCTCCGCGTCGGCGTGGGCCTCCTCGAGCGCGAGCTCCGCACGTTCGGCACGCTCGCGCCAGGTCGCCGACTCCGCGTCGCGGCCGAGGGCTTCGAGCACTTCGGCGTAGGCGTGGAAGAGGTCCGAGCTCCAGGTGAAGGCACGGTTCGGGTCGAGTTGCGGGATCTCCAGCTCGGCCAGTGCGGCCTCCTCCTGTCCCAGATCCAACCGGGCGCCGGACATGGCGATCGCCAGCGCGACCTGGACGTCGGACGGCAGTGCGCCGCGGTCGATCGACCGCCCCAGCTCGAGCGCGCGATCGGGCCTGCCGACCCCACGCTCGCTATCGACCATGAGCGCGATCTGGTCGTTGGAGCCGGTGATCCGGCGGTAGGTGCGCAGCTCGCGCAGCGCGAGCGCGAAGTCGCCGGTCGCGTAGGCGGTGATGGCGAGGGTCTCGCGCACGACGCCGATGCGCCCGGCACGGCGCGCGGCCGACAAGGCGTGAAGGTGCGCGAGCTCGGGGTCGCTGTCGATCAGGCGCCCGGCCATGACCAGGTGCTGTGCGACCCAGTCGGCGTTGTCCTTGCTGAGCGTCTTCAGCTCGACGCGGGCTTCCTTCGGCAGGTCGCGCGCCTCGACATCCGCGGGGAGGTCGGGGTCGTCGTGGCGCGGACGCACCGACCGGAGTTCGCGAGCGAGCGCCGCCTCGGCGTCCAGCTCGTACTCGTGCTCCCGGGCGGCGCGATCACCGCGCGCGGGAGCGCCGTCCCTCGTCCACAGCTTGTCGTCCGAGCGACCGTAACCTCTCGACCCACCGGCGCCGGAGGCGCGGCCGTCGCGGCCACCGTGCGAGCCTTGTCCACCCCGGGAACCGGAGCCGTCGCGGCCGCCGGCGAAACCGCGGGATCCTGCCCCGTCACGCGAACGCGTCGCGTCCCAGGAACCGCCACGCTGACCGCCTCGAGCCTGCTGCCCGTCGCGGCCCTGGCCGTCCCGGTTCCACTGACCCTCGCGGCCCTGGCCGTCACGGCGCTGTCCGTCGCGGCGCTGTCCGTCACGACCCTGGCCGTAACCGCGCTGACCGTCACGGCGCTGGCCGCCGCTGCCCTGAGGGCTACGGCTCGCCCCGTCACGGTTCCACTGACCGCCACCGCCCTGGCCGTCGCGGCGCTGACCTTCGCGGTTCCACTGACCGCCGCCACTCTGGCCGTCTCGACGCTGACCATCGCGGTTCCACTGTGCGTCACGACGCTGACCGTCACGGCCCTGATCGTCGCGGCCATGGCCGCCACGATTCCACTGACCGCCGCCGCCCTGGCCGTCTCGACGCTGACCTTCGCGGTTCCACTGACCGCCGCCACTCTGGCCGTCGCGGCGCTGACCGTCACGGTACTGACCACCACGGGCCTGGCCGTCACGACCCTGGCCGTCACGGTACTGACCACCACGGCTGTCACCGTCGCGGCGCTGACCGTCACGGTACTGACCACCACGCGCCTGGCCGTCACGACCCTGGCCGTCACGGTACTGACCACCACGGGCCTGGTCGTCACGGTACTGACCACCACGGGCCTGGTCGTCGCGGCGCTGGCCACCACGGCTGTCGCCGTCACGCGTGTGTGCCCCGCGACCCTGCGCGTCACTGCGCTGGGCTCCGCCGCGCTGACCGTCGCGACCCCACTGGCCATCCCTCGGCCGGCTCGGACCACCTGCGCGCGAAGAGCCGCCGGACTCGCCCCTGCGGTCACCACCGTCACCGGCACGGCCGTAGCCCTGACCGGAGTCGCGTCGCGGAGCGCCGCCGGAGCGGTCGCCATCGCGGCCCGCGCCGTTGCGTGGGCGACCGGAGCCTCGACCGCGGTCGCTGCCGCTCGAGGCGGACGTCCTGTCGTCGTCTGCCGGTGTATCGCTCACGACTTCTCCTGTCGGGTGCCGGGGTTTCCGCCCAGCATATGTGCGTGGATCGCGCTGGGAACCGCCCGCGCGAAAAAGTGCCGTTAACGCGAAATGGCCACCCATCACTGGGTGGCCATCTCACAAAGAAGTCCGGCGGTGTCCTACTCTCCCACAGGGTCCCCCTGCAGTACCATCGGCGCAGAGAGTCTTAGCTTCCGGGTTCGGAATGTAACCGGGCGTTTCCCTCTCGCTATGGCCGCCGAAACACTATTGATGTATCAAAGTGAACGATCAAGCTTCGCTTGAATCAGTTCTCGACCGTACATCGAGAACCACATAGTGGACGCGGGCAATCTCTTTCCCCTCATGCCAGCCTTACAACGACATGAGAGTAGTGATTATCAAATTATCGGCTTATTAGTACCGGTCAGCTCCATGGGTCTTTAGTCCCCACTTCCACATCCGGCCTATCAACCCAGTAGTCTAGCTGGGAGCCTCTCGCCCGAAGGCATGGAAATCTCATCTTGAGGCCGGCTTCCCGCTTAGATGCTTTCAGCGGTTATCCATCCCGAACGTAGCTAACCAGCGGTGCTCCTGGCGGAACAACTGGCACACCAGAGGTTCGTCCAACCCGGTCCTCTCGTACTAGGGTCAGATCCTCTCAAATTTCCTACGCGCGCAGCGGATAGGGACCGAACTGTCTCACGACGTTCTAAACCCAGCTCGCGTACCGCTTTAATGGGCGAACAGCCCAACCCTTGGGACCTACTCCAGCCCCAGGATGCGACGAGCCGACATCGAGGTGCCAAACCATGCCGTCGATATGGACTCTTGGGCAAGATCAGCCTGTTATCCCCGAGGTACCTTTTATCCGTTGAGCGACAGCGCTTCCACAAGCCACTGCCGGATCACTAGTCCCGACTTTCGTCCCTGCTCGACTTGTCAGTCTCACAGTCAAGCTCCCTTGTGCACTTACACTCGACACCTGATTGCCAACCAGGTTGAGGGAACCTTTGGGCGCCTCCGTTACTTTTTGGGAGGCAACCGCCCCAGTTAAACTACCCACCAGGCACTGTCCCTGAACCGGATTACGGTTCTAAGTTAGATATCCAGAGTGACCAGAGTGGTATTTCAACAATGACTCCACGAACACTGGCGTGCCCGCTTCAAAGTCTCCCACCTATCCTACACAAGCCACACCGAACACCAATACCAAGCTGTAGTAAAGGTCACGGGGTCTTTCCGTCCTGCTGCGCGTAACGAGCATCTTTACTCGTAGTGCAATTTCGCCGAGTTCGCGGTTGAGACAGCTGGGAAGTCGTTACGCCATTCGTGCAGGTCGGAACTTACCCGACAAGGAATTTCGCTACCTTAGGATGGTTATAGTTACCACCGCCGTTTACTGGGGCTTAAATTCTGAGCTTCGCCGAAGCTAACCCTTCCTCTTAACCTTCCAGCACCGGGCAGGCGTCAGTCCGTATACATCGTCTTGCGACTTGGCACGGACCTGTGTTTTTAGTAAACAGTCGCTTCCCACTGGTCTCTGCGGCCTTCAAACGCTCCCGGAGCAAGTCCGTTCACGCCTCAGGCCCCCCTTCTCCCGAAGTTACGGGGGCATTTTGCCGAGTTCCTTAACCACGATTCTCTCGATCTCCTTAGTATTCTCTACCTGACCACCTGAGTCGGTTTGGGGTACGGGCGGCTTGAACCTCGCGTCGATGCTTTTCTCGGCAGCATAGGATCACCCATTTCGTCAATGAAGACTACGCATCGTGCCTGGGCCTATGTGAGAGACGGATTTGCCTATCTCTCGGCTTACACACTTACACCGGGACAACCATCGCCCGGCTGGGCTACCTTCCTGCGTCACACCTGTTAATACGCTAGCCGCACCAGCATGGGGTCGAGCGTTAGGCCCGGACCTTCACCCCGAAGGGATCCGTGTCCAGGATTAGGACTCTTAGCACCACTGGATTAGCTTGGGCGGTTCTTCGCCGGTACGGGAATATCAACCCGTTGTCCATCGACTACGCCTGTCGGCCTCGCCTTAGGTCCCGACTTACCCAGGGCGGATTAGCCTGGCCCTGGAACCCTTGGTCTTTCGGAGGACGGGTTTCTCACCCGTCTTTCGCTACTCATGCCTGCATTCTCACTCGTGTGGCGTCCACGGCTGGTTTACACCGCCGCTTCACTCGCCACACGACGCTCTCCTACCCATCAACACGGCTGGACCACGAAGGCCTACCAATAATGTCAATGCCACAACTTCGGTGGCGTGCTTGAGCCCCGTTACATTGTCGGCGCGGAATCACTTGACCAGTGAGCTATTACGCACTCTTTCAAGGGTGGCTGCTTCTAAGCCAACCTCCTGGTTGTCTGTGCAACTCCACATCCTTTCCCACTTAGCACGCGCTTAGGGACCTTAGTTGGTGGTCTGGGTTGTTTCCCTCTCGACGATGAAGCTTATCCCCCACCGTCTCACTGCTGCGCTCTCACTTACCGGCATTCGGAGTTTGGCTGACGTCAGTAACCTTTTGGGGCCCATCGGCCATCCAGTAGCTCTACCTCCGGCAAGAAACACGCAACGCTGCACCTAAATGCATTTCGGAGAGAACCAGCTATCACGAAGTTTGATTGGCCTTTCACCCCTATCCACAGCTCATCCCCTCAGTTTTCAACCTAAGTGGGTTCGGTCCTCCACGACGTCTTACCGTCGCTTCAACCTGGCCATGGATAGATCACTTCGCTTCGGGTCTAGGACATGCGACTGAATCGCCCTATTCAGACTCGCTTTCGCTACGGCTACCCCTCACGGGTTAACCTCGCCACATATCGCTAACTCGCAGGCTCATTCTTCAAAAGGCACGCTGTCACCCCTACAAGGAGGCTCCAACGGTTTGTAAGCAAACGGTTTCAGGTACTATTTCACTCCCCTCCCGGGGTACTTTTCACCTTTCCCTCACGGTACTTGTCCGCTATCGGTCATCTGGGAGTATTTAGGCTTATCAGGTGGTCCTGACAGATTCACACGGGATTTCTCGGGCCCCGTGCTACTTGGGATACTCTTCGCGCCATTGGACCATTTCGGCTACGGGGTTGGCACCCTCTATGACTGGCCTTTCAATACCATTCGCCTATGATCCTTTGTAACGCTTGCAGTTCGGCAGAAGCTGCTGAAAAGTCCCGCAACCCCGACCATGCAACGCCTGCCGGCTATCACACATGATCGGTTTAGCCTCTTCCGGTTTCGCTCGCCACTACTAACGGAATCGCTTTTGCTTTCTCTTCCTGTGGGTACTGAGATGTTTCACTTCCCCACGTTCCCTCTACCCGCCCTATATATTCAGGCGGGAGTCACTGGGTCACCTTGCGGGCCCAGCGGGGTTTCCCCATTCGGAGATCCTCGGATCAAAGCTCGTTTATCAGCTCCCCGAGGCTTATCGCAGATTACTACGTCCTTCTTCGGCTCCAGATGCCAAGGCATCCACCGTTTGCTCTTAGAAATTTGAAATCACATGAGTTTATAGAATCGATCGACTCATCCGAAGATGAGCAGATTGACCAATGATCTATCAGTACATAAGTACTGTGATCTATGTGATTCGAACCCGAAGGTTCGAATCTAAGATGCTCGCGTCCACTGTGTAGTTCTCAAAGTACGGGCGGTACCTTCTCCGCCGGCCCAGTTATGGCCGACCAGAAAAGGTCCAGAGGTCCAGTTCCCATCCGATTGGATGAGGCCCGGTCCCTCAGGACCCAACAGCGTGCATGTGCAGGGCTTCCGGGTCCGAACTTTTCCTATCCCGAGGGACGTACTGAGTTCGAGCCATTCGGCTCCGCACCAATGTCAATGTTCCACCCATGAGCTAACCGGCTGAGACGTTCGCTCAGATCCGGCGCCTGGACACCCGAGGGTGCCAGATGCTCCTTAGAAAGGAGGTGATCCAGCCGCACCTTCCGGTACGGCTACCTTGTTACGACTTAGTCCTAATCACCGATCCCACCTTCGACAGCTCCCTCCACAAGGGTTGGGCCACTGGCTTCGGGTGTTACCGACTTTCATGACTTGACGGGCGGTGTGTACAAGGCCCGGGAACGTATTCACCGCAGCGTTGCTGATCTGCGATTACTAGCGACTCCGACTTCATGAGGTCGAGTTGCAGACCTCAATCCGAACTGAGACCGGCTTTTTGGGATTCGCTCCACCTTACGGTATTGCAGCCCTTTGTACCGGCCATTGTAGCATGCGTGAAGCCCAAGACATAAGGGGCATGATGATTTGACGTCATCCCCACCTTCCTCCGAGTTGACCCCGGCAGTCTCCTATGAGTTCCCGCCATTACGCGCTGGCAACATAGAACGAGGGTTGCGCTCGTTGCGGGACTTAACCCAACATCTCACGACACGAGCTGACGACAACCATGCACCACCTGTTTACGAGTGTCCAAAGAGTTGACCATTTCTGGCCCGTTCTCGTATATGTCAAGCCTTGGTAAGGTTCTTCGCGTTGCATCGAATTAATCCGCATGCTCCGCCGCTTGTGCGGGCCCCCGTCAATTCCTTTGAGTTTTAGCCTTGCGGCCGTACTCCCCAGGCGGGGCGCTTAATGCGTTAGCTGCGACACGGAAACCGTGGAATGGTCCCCACATCTAGCGCCCAACGTTTACGGCGTGGACTACCAGGGTATCTAATCCTGTTCGCTCCCCACGCTTTCGCTCCTCAGCGTCAGTTACGGCCCAGAGAACTGCCTTCGCCATCGGTGTTCCTCCTGATATCTGCGCATTCCACCGCTACACCAGGAATTCCATTCTCCCCTACCGCACTCTAGTCTGCCCGTACCCACTGCAGGCCCGAGGTTGAGCCTCGGGTTTTCACAGCAGACGCGACAGACCGCCTACGAGCTCTTTACGCCCAATAATTCCGGACAACGCTCGCACCCTACGTATTACCGCGGCTGCTGGCACGTAGTTAGCCGGTGCTTTTTCTGCAGGTACCGTCACTTTCGCTTCTTCCCTACTAAAAGAGGTTTACAACCCGAAGGCCGTCATCCCTCACGCGGCGTTGCTGCATCAGGCTTGCGCCCATTGTGCAATATTCCCCACTGCTGCCTCCCGTAGGAGTCTGGGCCGTGTCTCAGTCCCAGTGTGGCCGGTCACCCTCTCAGGCCGGCTACCCGTCGTAGGCTTGGTGGGCCGTTACCTCACCAACTACCTGATAGGCCGCGAGTCCATCCTTGACCGAAGTTCTTTCCACGCACAGGAGATGCCTCCGTGCGTCATATCCGGTATTAGCTTCCGTTTCCGGAGGTTATCCCAGAGTCAAGGGCAGGTTACTCACGTGTTACTCACCCGTTCGCCACTAATCCCCTAGAGCAAGCTCCAGGTTCATCGTTCGACTTGCATGTGTTAAGCACGCCGCCAGCGTTCGTCCTGAGCCAGGATCAAACTCTCCATAAATGTTTAGCTCCGAGTCGCAAGCGACTGGAAACATAGTGCGGGGTCAGAGAGGAAATATCTCGTCTCCCGCGAGTTTGTCTTGACTAGTTTCGAATATCTACTGACATTCTGTTTCTAATCCAAAGGAATCTCATGCATCGACTTTCAGACCGAGGTCTTCGAGTCAATGCCGAGGTTTTTGGCATTTGACATTGTGCACGCTGTTGAGTTCTCAAGGATCGGACGCTCTCACCTTCAACCCTCTCGGGCTTCTCTGTGAGGCAACTTCTCTACCTTACCACTCTCAGTCAGTTTGTCAAGTCGGCCGTTTCGCGCTCTTTCGTTCATCCATCGTGGGATACATCCGATTTACACGACCCGAACCGGTTAGACCTGCTCAGTGAGTGGGGTGTTAATCCTAAGCGCAGCAAAGCAACTCTTTCAAGTTGAGTTTTGCCGCTAGGCTAAGGATTCGGTCCTGCTTGAGGCCGGGGAGCTCTTCCGCTCTCCCGCACCTTTGGGGTGACAAGTAAGTACTTTACGCAGGCCTCCGGGGCGTCGCAAATTCCGCGGACATCCCGGGCGTGTCGCAGGCCGAGATCCGCGTGATTCCGCGGAAGTCGGCCCCAGGAACGCACAAACGCGGCCGCCCGGAGGGGCGACCGCGTCGTGCGGAAGGGCGAAATCCGATCAGGATCCGAGCCCGGAGTAGGCGTGCAGTCCGTGGAAGAACACGTTGACGACGCCGAAGTTGAAGAGCACCGCGGCGAAGCCGATGATCGCGAGCCACGCGGAACGCGATCCGCGCCAGCCGCGGGTCGCCCGCGCGTGGATGTAGCCGGCGTAGATGACCCAGATGATGAACGTCCAGACTTCCTTGGTGTCCCAGCCCCAGTACCGACCCCACGCCTTCTCGGCCCAGATGGCTCCGGCGATCAGCGTGAAGGTCCAGGCGATGAAGCCGACGATGTTGATCCGGTACGCCAGGTTCTCCAGAGCGGCGGCGCTGGGAAGGGTCGCAAGGAACCGGAACTGCTGCGGTCGCGACTCCTCGATCTGGCGTTCGCGCCGGTACTGCAAGAGCTGGAGCCCCGACAGCGCGAAGCCGAGCGCGAAGAACGCCGTGCCCAGCACGGCGACGATGATGTGGATCACCAGCCAGTACGACTGCAGCGCCGGTTGCAGCGGAACCACCGGGACGAAGTACCGGAGCAACGCGATCCCCTGGAGCACCAGCACCAGGCCGATGATGAACGTGCCGAGGTACTTGATGTCCCACTTGAGGTTCGCCACCAGGAAGACCCCGACGATGACCAGCGTGCCGGTCATCGAGAACTCCCACATGTTGGCCCACGGCACCCGGTCCGCCGCGATGCCGCGGAGGACCGTCGCGATCAGGTGGACGCCCCAGCCCACGATGGTGAGGCCGAACGCCCACTTGATCGACGCCGACGAGGCGGCGCCGTTCATCACGTCGTCCTCGAGTCGTGTGCTGATCCGGGAGGACAGCCGGCCGAGCGCGGACGACGGCGGCGTCGCTGGAGGCGCTTCGACCCCTCCGCCGGACGCGGAGATCCGTGCGGCGGTCGCTCCCACCGGTTGGGCGACCTCCGCCCTGCGCGCGACGGCGCTCGGGACGACCGCGGCCTCGGCGGCCGTGGCTCGGGCTCCTCTGCGCGCGAGGTCGAGCGCGAACGCGATGAACGCGGCCGCGTAGAACCCCATCGCCACATAGATGAAGACCGTGGACAACTGGGACAGGGTTTCGGTCACGAGTGCAAGCCTAATTCGTCGGGGTTCGGGTGAGGAGTGCGGTGTGCTCGTCGGCTACGGCGGTCACAGCCGCGAGGAGGTTGGGGTCCTCACCACGGGCGAGGCCAGCGTACTCCAGGGTCAGCGAGCCGTCGGGGTTCTCGACGGCCTTGACCCAGATGCGGCGGCGCGGCACGAAGAGCGACGTGAGCAGGCCGCCCAGGATGAGGATCGCGAAGAGCAGCACCCAGCCCTGGGCGGGGTCGTGGTGCACGTCGAGCGACGCGTAGCGCTTCACGTCGCTCATCGAGATCGTGCCGAGCCCGCTCGGCAGCTCGACGGTCTGGCCCGGCTTCAACTGCAGCGCCTTGGTCTTCGTGCCCGGCCCCGCGAGCTGGGTCATCTTGTCGGTGTTCAGGCTGTAGACCGATTGCGGGACGCCGGTGTCCACGCCGAGGTCTCCGGCGTAGACGTTGAGGCTGAGGACGGGATCGTTCAGGCCGGGGAAGGTCGAGGTCAGGGCGCCGGCAGCGGTCGCGCTCTTGCCCACGGTCGGGTAGAAGAAGCCGATCATGCCGACCTGCTCCCGGAGTCCGTCCGGCACTTTGACCCAGCCGAGCGAGGTGAGCTGCGCATCCTCGGCGATGAACGGCACCGAGTCGCTGAACACCACCTTGCCCTTCGGATCGCGGACGGTGATGGTCGGCGCATACCCGTTGCCGAGCAGGTAGACGTTGGTGCCGCCGATCGCCAGCGGCTCGTTCACCTTGATCGTCGACGTCCCGGAGGCGTCTCCGGGACCGGCCGTCGTCACCTTCGCGGTGTAGTCGAGCGGGGTGCCCTTGGCGTTCGGGTTCTTCGTCTCGTACGCGACGTCCAGACTGTCGACCCGGATCGAGAACGGCTCGAGCGACCCGTCGGAGAAGAACCTCCCCGGATTGAACGAGTTGTACGACGGCAGGCTGTTGACGAAGCTCTGGCCGACGACGACGACCTTCTGGCCGGTGTAGCCGAAGCCTCCGCCGATGCCGACGGCGAACAGCACGCCGAGCAGGGCGATGTGGAAGACGAGGTTGCCGGTCTCGCGGAGGTATCCGCGCTCCGCCGAGACCGACGTGGATCGCGCGTCCTGGTACAGGGCCACCCGGTAGCGCGAGCGGCGCAGCACCTGGCGTGCCGCCTCGATCGGCTCCGGAGCGTCGGCCCGGAGCTCGGCGGGGAGGATGCGTGCCTGGAAGGCGGACATCCGGGTGAGCCGGACGGGAGTGCGGGGCGGCCGGGCCCGCAGGGCGCGGAAGTGGTGCGCGGTGCGCGGGATGATGCAGCCGATCAGCGAGGCGAACAGCAGCAGATAGATGGCCGAGAACCAGAACGACGTGTAGACGTCGAAGAGCTGGAACTTGTCGAGCACCGGCGCGAGCTGCGGGTTGTCGCTGAAGTACTTGGTGACGCCGTTCGGGTCGGCGCCGCGCTGCGGGAACAGCGAGCCGGGGACGGCGGCGATGGCGAGCAGGAGCAGCAGGAACAGCGCCGTGCGCATGCTCGTGAGCTGGCGCCAGGCCCAGCGCACCCAGCCGAGCGGGCCGAGTTTGGGCTGGACGACGTCCGGGTCCTCCCGAGGAGGAGCGACGTCGATGTGGTCAGATGGCCGGGACAAAGCCGGAGATCACCCCCAGGAACTGGGACATCATGGCGGTCCACAGGCCGGTCGCCATCATCACGCCGATGACGACGAGGAGCGCGCCGCCGATGATGTTGATGACCCGGATGTGCCGTTTGAGGAAGGCCACCGAGCCGGCGACCCAGTCGAAACCGAGGGCGACCAGCAGGAACGGGATGCCGAGGCCGATGCAGTAGAAGAGCCCGAGCAGCGCACCTCGCCACGGCGATCCGCTTCCGACGCTGAGCGCGCTGATCGCCGCGAGGGTCGGGCCGATGCACGGGGTCCAGCCGAGGCCGAACACGACACCGAGCAGTGGGGCCCCGATGAGGCCGGTCGCGGGACGCCACGTCGGCTTGAAGGTGCGCTGCAGGAAGGAGAACTGCCCGATGAAGACGAGGCCCATCACGATGACGAGCACGCCGAGCACCTGGATGACCACCTCCTGCCAGCGGACGAGCCAGAGGCCGAGCGCGCCGAACGCGGCGCCGTAGGCGATGAAGACCACGGCGAAACCGAGGACGAACAGAGCCACGCCGGTCAGGACCCGGCTGCGGTCGCGCTTGGCGCCCGGGTCGCTCATCCCGCCGACGTAGGCGAGATAGCCCGGCACGAGCGGGAGCACGCACGGGGAGGCGAACGAGACCAGGCCCGCGAGGAGAGCGATGGGAAGTGCGAGCAGGAGCTGGCCGCTGAAGACGATCTGACCGACGTTCACGGTCACTTCCCGGCCACGGCGTCGGAGATGAGCGAGTCGAGGATGCTCTTGTCCGGGATCGCGCCGAGGATGCGGGCGGCCACGCGGCCCTGCTTGTCGATCACGATGGTGGTCGGCGTGGCCTTGGGCGGAACGGTCTTGCTGAAGGCGAGCAGGACGGACCCGGTGTCGCGGTCGAGGACCGACGGGTAGGTCACGCCCTTGTCCTGCTCGAAGCTGGCCGCGGTGCTCGCGGAGTCGTAGAGGTTGACGCCGAGGAAGCTGACTCCCTGCGCGGCGTACTTCTGCGACAGCGACTCGAGGTCGGGCGCCTCCACCCGGCACGGCGGGCAGCCCGCGTACCAGAAGTTCACGACGAGGACCTTTCCTGCGTAGTCCTTGGAGGACACCGCAGTGCCGTCGGCGAGCTTGCCGGAGAAGGCGACGGGAGCGCCGCGATCGGCCGCTGCGTACTCGCTCACGCTGCCGTCGCCGGCGATGTAGTTCTGGCCGTTTCCGGAGCGGTACTGGGTGGCGAGGGCGTCGTTGGAGGTGCAGCCCGAGAGCAGGAGCGCGGTGGCCGCGGCGGCTGCGGGAAGAAGGAGCGCCAGGCGGCGTCGAGCGGAGGTCACACGGCCCCCACATCGGTCGCCGCGTTGATGAGGCTGCCGGCGGGCTCGACGTAGCCGACCTCCACCACGCGCACGACGGGCGGGGCGTCGGGATCGACCGGGACCGGCGCCTCGCCGGGACGGGGCTGGGGAGCCGGGGCCGGCTCGGTGGTCCGCTCGAAGGTGGTGATGCTGGAGAGCGCGCAGCGCCGCTTGCGCGGGTCGTGCGGGAACCGCTCCCCTGCCGCCGAGAGGTGCATGACCCAGATCGGGAGCTGGTGACTGACCAGGACGACGTCGCCGGACTCGACCGAGTCGAACGCGGCGTCGACGGCCTCTTTCATCCGCTTCTCGATGCTGGTGTAGGCCTCGCCCCAGCTCGGTCGCGGCGGGTAGACGATGAACGGCCAGTTGACCGGGTTCTTCAGGGCGCGCCGCATGTTGGTGCCCTCGAAGTGGTTGGTGGGCTCGATGATCCGCTCGTCGACCTCCGGCTCCAGACCGAAGGCCGCCGCGATCGGCGCCATCGACTCGCGGGTGCGCTGCAGCGGCGACATACGCAGCAGGGACACCGGGCGGGAGCGGGCGACCAGGTCGTCGGCGGCGGCCTGCGCCATCCGATGGCCGAGCTTGGACAGCCCGAAACCCGGCAGCCTGCCGTACAGGATGCCGTCGGGATTGAACACCTCTCCGTGACGGACGAGATGTACCTGGCTTGCTACCACCGCACCAGTCTACGGAGCGCCTTGCCTTGAATTCACTGAGCGTGGGAGCGCGCGACCTGCTGCCAGCCCTCTGCGGCGGTATGAGCGGGCGGTAGGCTTGTCGATCGTGACCGCACGCGTTTTGATCAAAGACCTGGCCGCCCTGCCCGACGGCCCCGTGAACGTCGCCGGATGGGTCGAGACCGTCCGGGACCAGAAGAAGGTGCAGTTCGTCGTGCTGCGCGACGAGTCCGGAGCCGTGCAGCTCGTCAATCCACGCACCGTGGGTGAGGACGGCGCCGTCGTCGCCGACGAGCCGGCCACCACCATCTCCGGTCTGTCGCAGGGGTCGTTCGTGCGCGCCACCGGCGAGCTCAAGCACGACGAGCGCGTCAAGCTCGGCGGCATCGAGATCAAGCTGAGCACCCTCGAAGTCGAGACGGCCGCCATCCCCGAGACGCCGATCGCCGCCGACAGCGGCATCGACAAGCGCATGGACTGGCGCTTCCTCGACCTCCGCGAGCCGAAGCACAACCTGATCTTCCGGGTGCAGACCACGCTCGAGCACGCGATGCGCCAGTACTGGGTGGACAACGGGTTCATCGAGATCCACACGCCGAAGCTCATGGCGTCGGCGTCCGAGTCGCGCGCCGAGCTCTTCGAGCTGCCGTACTTCGAGACGACCGCCTACCTCGCCCAGAGCCCGCAGATCTTCAAGCAGATGGCGCAGGCGGCCGGGTTCGGGCGCGTCTTCGAGATCGGCCCGGCGTTCCGCGCCGACCCCAGCTTCACCAGCCGGCACGCGACGGAGTTCACGAGCATCGACACCGAGCTGAGCTGGATCGACAGCCACGAGGACGTCATGAAGGTGCACGAGGACCTCCTCGTCGCCGGCTTCACGGCGGTCAAGGAGAAGCACGGCGCGGAGATCGAGGCGCTGTTCGGCGTCGAGGTCACCGTGCCGACCACGCCGTTCCCGCGCATCCCGCTCGCCGAGGCCAAGCGCATCGTCGCGGAGCAGGGCTATGAGGTGCCGCGCGCGGACGACGACATGGACCCGGAGGGCGAGCGCCGCATCTCCGCGTACGTGAAGGAGACCTACGGCCACGAGTTCGTCTTCCTGACGGACTACGCGTCGAGCATCCGCCCGTACTACCACATGCGTCACGCAGACGATCCGTCGATCACCAAGAGCTATGACCTGATCTTCAACGGGGTCGAGATCTCCACCGGCGCCCAGCGCGAGCACCGCGTCGAGATCCTCGAGGAGCAGGCGGTGGACAAGGGCCTCTCGGTGGAGGAGCTGGAGGACGTGCTCGCGACGTTCCGCTACGGCATCCCCCGCACGGCGGGTTCGGGATGGGGCTGGCGCGCGTGCTCATGCTGATGCTGCACCTCGCCAACCTGCGCGAGACGACCTATCTCTTCCGCGGACCGACGCGACTGACCCCGTAGCCGAGAGCGCGGTCCACTGTTCGCCGGCCACCAGGATGTGGCCGAGGAAGCGGAGCCCGATGGTGGCCGCGGCTTGATCGAGCCTGCGAGTGAGCACGGTGTCGGCCACGGACGGGTCGAGCGATCCCGACGGATGGTTGTGCGCGACGGCGAAGGACCGGCCGCCGCGGGTGAGCACGGCCTGGAGGATGTCGGCGGGCTGGATGGAGCGCTCGTCGACACCGCCGTCCTGCACGAGGACGATCTCCAGCGGCCGCGCGGCACGGTCCGCGACGACCACGATGAAGCGCTCGCTGTCGCGGTGCAGCAGCTCGGGACGCACGACCTCCGCGATCGCCTCGTGATCGACCAGCCGGGTCCAAGCGGAGGACCGCCCGGCGCGTCGCCAGATCTCGATGATGGCGACGAGCCGGCCGGCGGTGGCGGGACCGACTCCCGGCAGGGTCTCGAGCCGGGCGAAGTCCATCGTCGCGAGCCCCGGGAATCCGCCGCAGCGGGCCAGGATGGAGCGCGCGAGGGAGAGGACGCTGCGGCCGGTCTGGCCTGAGCCGAGGACGAGGGCGAGGACTTCGGGGTCGGTGAGCGAACCGACGCCGAGCCGGCGCATCCGCTCCCGTGGACGGTCGTGCTGGGGTACATGTGCAAGGGGCTCCTCTGCTTCTTCCGGCTCGGACATGCGTCCACGCTAGGAAGCCGATGGGGTGCTTCGTGGCCGATCGTCTCAATCTGTGGAGAACTGGCCAGCGG
This sequence comes from Leifsonia sp. L25, assembly GCF_050632895.1. Next base: position 1,568,357 of record NZ_JBODRZ010000003.1, read on the forward strand.
CCTCCACCTGTGGATGACAATGGGTGGAGAGAATCCGCAGACGAAGGAGTCGCCCCGCAATGACCACCCTCCCCGAACCCCGTCCGAACGATGTCGTCATCCTCTCGGCCGCGCGCACACCGCTCGGCAAGGTGACCGGCGCGCTCGCGAGCCAGACCGCGGTGCAGCTCGGCACCGTCGCGCTGCGGAAGGCGATCGAGCAGTCCGGGCTCCAGGCGTCGGACATCGACACGGTGATCTTCGGGCAGGTGCTCCAGGCCGGCGCGGGCCAGAATCCGGCCCGGCAGACGGCCATCGGCGCCGGGATCGGCTGGGATGTGCCCGCGACGACCATCAACAAGGTGTGCCTCTCCGGGCTGGCCGCCGTGATCGACGCCGCGCGGCTCATCCGCGCCGGCGAGGCGACGGTGGTCGCGGCCGGCGGCCAGGAGTCCATGACGAACGCGCCGCACATCCTGCCCGGCTCGCGGAAGGGCTGGACGTACGGCTCACTCGAAGCGTTGGATACGGCGGCCTACGACGGGCTGACGGATGCGTTCGACAAGATTTCGATGGGCGCCTCGACGGAGAGCTACACGGAGAAGCTCGGCCTCACCCGGGAGGCGCAGGACGCGTTCGCCGCGTCGTCGCACCAGCGCGCTGGCGCTGCGGCGGCCGCGGGCATCTTCGCCGAGGAGATCGCGCCGGTCAGCATCCCGCAACGCAAAGGCGACCCTGTCGTCGTGTCCGCCGACGAGGGCGTGCGGCCGGACTCGACGGCGGAGGTGCTCGCCAGGCTGCGGCCGAGCTTCGCCGAGGGCGGCACGCTCACCGCGGGGAACTCGTCGCCGCTGAGTGACGGAGCGGCAGCGCTCATCCTCACGTCGCGGGAGAACGCCGAGCGACTCGGGCTGGAGTGGCTCGCGGTCGTCGGGGCCAGCGGACAGGTCGCCGGGCCGGACAACTCGCTGCACTCGCAGCCGTCGAACGCGATCAACGCGGCCCTGAAGCGGTCCGGCTGGGGCGTCGACGATCTGGACCTGGTGGAGATCAACGAGGCGTTCGCAGCGGTGGCGCTGCAGTCGACGGCCGACCTCGAGCTGGACCCGGAGAAGGTCAACATCCACGGCGGCGCGATCGCGCTCGGGCATCCCATCGGGGCGTCGGGGGCGCGGTTGGCCGGGCACGCGGCGCATGAGCTCGCGCGGCGCGGGTCCGGACGGGCGGCGGTGGCGCTGTGCGGCGGCGGCGGGCAGGGGGATGCGCTGCTGCTGTGGCGGTGACAGCGAGATCAGGGCGCGCGCGGCCGGAGAAGGTAGTCAATGGAGGAGATCCGGGGCGGGTCTCCTCCGTTGTGTGCACGGCGGGCGGCGTTGGCAGCGGAGGAGATCCGGGGTCGCGGGAGGCTGGAAAGCAGTCAACGGAGGAGATCCGGCCCGGGATGGGGCGGGTCTCCTCCGTTGACTGCGTGGGAGGGGCGGCGGGCGCGGGGTCAGGGGAGGTGGCGCTCGGCGGGGCCGGTGTAGAGGGAGAGCGGGCGGATGAGGGAGTTGGCGGCGTACTGCTCGAAGATGTGCGCGGTCCAGCCGGTGACCCTGGCCGCAGCGAAAAGCGGGGTGAAGGTCTCGGTGTCGAAGCCCATCAGGTTGTAGGCCGGGCCGGACGGGTAGTCCAGGTTCGGCTTGATGTTCTTGCGGTCGCCCATCGCCTTCTCGAGCGCGTCGTAGAGGTCCAGCATGTCCTGGCGGTCGTAGTGCTCGACCAGGGCCTCCAGGGAGGCCCGCATCGTCGGGACGCGCGAGTCGCCGTTCTTGTAGACGCGGTGGCCGAACCCCATGATCTTGCGCTTCTCGGCGAGGGCGTCGTCCAGCCACGCCTCGGCTCGGTCCGCGCTGCCGATCTCGTCGAACGCGTGCATGACGGCCTCGTTCGCGCCGCCGTGCAGCGGCCCCTTGAGGGCGCCGATCGCACCGGTGACGGCCGAGTAGACGTCCGACAGTGTGGAGGCGATGACGCGCGCGGTGAACGTCGAGGCGTTGAAGGAGTGCTCCGCGTACAGCACCAGCGAGACGCGGAAGGCGTGCACGACCACGTCGTCCGGGACCTCGCCGAACGTCAGCCAGAGGAAGTTCTCGGCGTAATCGAGGTCGTCCCGCGACTCCACGGGGTCCAGGCCGCGGCGGCGGCGCTGGATGTAGGCGACGATCGTCGGGAGCTGGGCGAAGAGGTGGATGGCGCGGCTGAGATTGAGCTCGGGATCCAGGATGCCGTCGGTCTGCTCCAGCGTCGGGTCGAGGCCGCCGAGTTGGCTGACCGCGGTGCGCAGGGCGTCCATCGGGTGCGCCGAGACGGGGATGTCGTCGAGCGCGCGGCGGGTTCTGTCGTCCAGGCGGCGCAGTCCGCGCTCCAGCTTCTGGAACCCGGCCAGCTCCTCGGCCGTCGGCAGCTCGCCGTGCCACAGCAGCCAGGCGACCTCCTCGAACGAGCACTTCGCGGCGAGCTCCTGCACCGGGTAGCCGCGGTACAGCAGCGAGTTGGTCTGCGGGTTCACGGACGAGATGTTCGTGGTGTCCACCACGACGCCGGCGAGGCCCTTGTGGATCTCGGGGTCGGTCATTGTGCTGCTCCTTCGCTGCTGTGCTGGTCGTGACTGGTGTGGACGCGGCTGTGAGCAGTGCTCAGCGGCGCACCTCGAAGTTGTACACCGATGTGTCGAACGCGTTGTAGCCCTCGTAGTCAATCAGGTCGTACAGTTCGGCGCGATGCTGCATCGAACCGAGCAGCGGCTCGAGGGTGCCGCCTTCCAGGAGCTGGTCGAGGCCGCGTTCGGCGGCCCCCATCGCCAGACGAAGGAGCGAGACCGGCCAGATCACGATGTTCACGCCGATGTCGCGGAGCTGGTCGACGGTGAAGAGGTCGCTCTTGCCGAACTCGGTCATGTTGGCGAGGATCGGCACGTCGACGGCCGACCGGATCGCCGCGAACTCGGACAGGTCGGCCATCGCCTCCGGGAAGATCGCGTCGGCACCCGCGTCGACCAGCGCCTTGGCCCGGTCGATCGCGGCCTCCAGCCCCTCCACGGCGCGGATGTCGGTGCGCGCCATGATCAGCAGGTTCGGATCGCGCCGGGCGTCGGCCGCTGCGCGGATGCGCTTGAGCGCGGTGTCCTCGTCCACGACCTGCTTGCCGTCGAGGTGGCCGCAGCGCTTGGGGTTCACCTGGTCCTCGATGTGGAGGCCGGCGACCCCGGCGTCCTCCAGCGTCTGCACCGTGCGGGCGACGTTCATCGGCTCGCCGAAGCCGGTGTCGGCGTCGACCAGGGTCGGGAGGTCGGTCATCCGCGAGATCTGGGCGGAGCGGCCGGCCACCTCGGTGAGCGTCGTGAGCCCGATGTCCGGGAGGCCGAGGTCGGCGGAGAGCACGGCGCCGGAGATGTAGACGCCCCCGAAGCCCTTGCGCTCGATGAGGCGCGCGCTCAGCGGGTTGAAGGCGCCCGGCATCCTGACCAGCTCGCCGGACGCGAGTCGCGCCCGGAACGCCGCGCGCTTCTCGTGCGCGGGAACGGTGGAGTACAGCATCAGAACAGTCCTCTCGGCGCGGGGACGCCGGCCAGCAGGCCGGGGCGCGCGGTGATGGTGAGGCCGCCGAGCTCGGCGGCGGACAGCTCGGGGAGGCGCTCGGCCAGCGCGAGGAAGCGCTCGATCTCGGCCTCCTCGAGCACTTCGGCCGCCAGCGAGCGGAACTTGGCGACATAGTCGGCGCGGGCGAACGGCCGGGCGCCGAGCGGGTGGGCGTCGGCGACGGCGATCTGGTCCTCGATCACACGGCCGTCGGCGAGCGTGATGACGACGCGGCCGCCGAACGCCTTCTCGGCCGGGTCGATCGAGTGGTAGCGGCGAGTCCACTCCGGGTCCTCGGTCGTGGTGACCTTGGCCCAGAGTGCGACGGTGTCGGGGCGGGCGGCGCGGGCCGGGAGGTAGGACTCCACGTGGTGCCAGCCGCCGTCCTGCAGGGCGACGGTGAAGATGTACGGGATGCTGTGGTCCAGCGTCTCGCGCGAGGCGGTCGGGTCGTACTTCTGCGGGTCGTTCGCGCCCGAGCCGATGACGTAGTGGGTGTGGTGCGAGGTGTGGATGACGATGCTCTCCACACGCTCGGGGTCGGCGGCCTCCGGGTGCTCCTTGTGGAGCCTGCGGGCGAGGTCGATCCAGGCCTGCGCCTGGTACTCGGCGGAGTGCTCCTTGGTATAGGAGTCGAGGATGGCGCGCTTGGCCTCCCCTGCCTCCGGGAGCGGCACGTCGTACGATGCGTTCGGACCGTCGAGCAGCCAGGCGATGACGCCGTCCTCGCCCTCGTAGATCGGGGTCGGGCTGGTCTCGCCGCGCATGGCCCGGTCGATCGCCTCGACGGCCATCTTGCCCGCGAACGCAGGCGCGTGCGCCTTCCAGCTCGAGATCTCGCCCTTGCGCGACTGCCGGGTGGCGGTGGTGGTGTGCAGGGCCTGGCCGATGGCCTGGAAGATCGTCTCGGCCGGCAGGTGCAGCAACGTGCCGATGCCCGCGGCAGCGGACGGCCCGAGGTGGGCGACGTGGTCGATCTTGTGGGCGTGCAGGCTGATCGCCTTCGCCAGGTCGATCTGGATCTCGTACCCGGTCGCGATGCCGCGCACCAGGTCGCGGCCGGTCAGTCCGTACGCACGGGCGGCGTGCTGGGCCACGGCGGTGATCGGGGGGATGTTGTCGCCCGGGTGCGAGTACTCGGCGGCGAGGAAGGTGTCGTGGTAGTCGAGCTCGCGGACGGCGACGCCGTTCGCCCAGGCCGCCCACTCGGGGCTGACCCTGGTCGTCTGCGGCTCGCCGAAGACGGTCGAGCCGTCCTGGGGGTGCTCGGTGGAGGCGGTCAACTCCTCGAGCTGCGCCGTCGGCAGCGGGTGGGCCAGCGCCTGCGAGCGGGCCGACACCACCGGCCTGCGGGTCAGCGACGCGGCGGCCACGGACGCGTTGTCGATGACGCGGTTGATCACCATGTCGGCCACCCCGGAGTCGACCTCGACCGGGTCGGCGGCGACCTCCGCGATCTTCCAGGCGAGCTGGTCCTGACGGGCGAGATTCTCATCGCTTCTGTGCACACGGACGTTGTGGAGCTTCACGTTACGAACCTACCTCCCCTACGCTCCTGCTATGGTCCCGGCGTCCTCCCTGCTCGCGTTCGCGCTCGCGTCGATCGCGCTCATCGTGATCCCGGGGCCGAGCGTGCTGTTCGTGATCGGGCGCTCGCTGGCGCTCGGGAGGCTCGGCGGCCTGCTCAGCGTGCTGGGCAACGCGCTCGGGATGCTGCCGCTCGTGGTCGCCGTCTCGCTCGGGATCGGCGCGCTCGTCGCACAGTCGCTGGTGGCGTTCACGATCGTGAAGTTCGCGGGAGCGGCGTACCTGATGTATCTCGGGGTGCAGGCGATCCGGCACCGGAGGCACACCGCGGTGACCCACGAGGCGACGCCGCCGCGGCGCTCGCACTGGCGCATCGTCGGCGAGGGGATGCTGGTCGGGCTGACCAACCCGAAGTCGCTGGTCTTCTTCGTCGCGGTGCTGCCGCAGTTCGTCGACTATCGGGCGGGTGGCATCCCGGTGCAGCTCTTCGAGCTCGGCATCGTCTTCCTGCTGCTGGCGCTGACGTTCGACAGTGTGTGGGCGCTCGCCGCGGGGACCGCCCAGGCCTGGTTCGGACGGTCCCCGAAGCGCGTCGAACGTCTCGGCGCGACCGGCGGCGTGATGATGATCGGTCTCGGCGGCATCCTCGCCCTGACCGGCGTCAAGCACTGAGCCGAGCCGCGCCGCCGGGCTGGCTAGATGTCGCCCGCGGTCGCGATGGGGGTGACGACGGCTCGGCCCAGCGAGTGGAAGTGGGCGTTGAAGCCGAGGACGGCGGGCGTCGACTCGGGGTCGAGGTCGAGGTGGTCGACATCCAGCGCGTGCACGACGATGTGATAGTGGTGCGTGCCGGTTCCGGGCGGCGGTCCCGCGCCGGTGAAGCTCTTCGAGCGCAGCTCGTTGGAGAGCATCGCGGCGCCCCCGGAAGGTTCGCGCCGCCCTCGGCGCCCGCACCGGACGGCAGCGAGGTCACCGAGGCCGGGATGTTGTAGACGGCCCAGTGCCAGAAACCCGAGCCGGTCGGGGCGTCCGGGTCGTGGATCGTGACGGCGAAGCTCTTCGTCTCGGCGGGGAACCCGCTCCAGGAGAGCTGCGGGGAGACGTCGCCTCCCCTCCCCCCGCGCCCCACTGCGCGCGGTCGAGCGGGCGGTCGTCGGCGACGTCGTCGCTGGTGACGGTGAACTGAGGTACGGCGCCGAAGCGCTCCAGCGGATCTTTCGACATAGCGCTCACGCTACGCCCGCTGCGTCGTCTCCGTGACGGTCGCGGGGACGGGACGGCGGCGGAAGCGGCGCGGGAGGCCGACGATTCCCCAGCCGGTGACCCGGAGCATGGCCTCGGCGACGATCCCGCCGCTCATCTTGGAGACGCCGTGCTCGCGCTCGACGAAGGTGATCGGCACCTCCACGACGCTGAGTCCGGCGTCGTATGCGCGGCGCAGCATGTCGATCTGGAAGCAGTAGCCCTGGCTCTCGACGTTCTCGAAGTGGATGCGTCGCAGCGCGTCGGCGGTGAACGCCCGATACCCGCCGGTCACGTCCTTCGCGGGCACGCCCAGCCAGAGGCGCGAGTAGGTGCTGCCGCCTTTGGAGAGGAACCGTCGGCGCGCGGGCCAGTTGACAACGCCGCCGCCCGGGACCCAGCGCGAGCCGAGCACGAGGTCGGCGCCGTCCGCCGCCTCGCCCTGTGGGAGCCGGCGGAGCGCCGCGAGCAGGGAGGGCAGTTCCTCCGGCCGGTGCGAGCCGTCGGCGTCCATCTCGACCACCGCGTCGTAACCGGCGTCGAGCGCCCAGGTCATCCCGGCCCGGTAGGCGGCGCCGAGGCCCTCCTTGCCGGCGCGGTGCAGCACCTTGACGTTGGCGTCGGTCGCAGCGAGCGCGTCCGCGATCTCGCCCGTCCCGTCCGGCGAACCGTCGTCGACCACGAGCACGTCGACCTCCGGCGCCGAGGCGCGGATCCGGCCGACCACGGGCCCGATGTTCTCCCGCTCGTTGTACGTGGGCAGGATGACGATGGTTCGCATGCAACCACTCTGGTCCATTCCGCTGAACGGATGGCTAACGAATCTGTCTGTTCTCGCAGTCGCCGCTGCTAGCATCCCCCGGTGCCCGTCGCGAAAGTCCTCCTCTATTACGCGTTCGCGCCGCTGCCCGACCCGGACGCGGTGCGGCTGTGGCAACGTGACCTCTGCGAGTCGCTGGGGCTGCGCGGTCGCATCCTGCTGTCCGAGGACGGCATCAACGGGACGCTGGGCGGCGAGCTCGGTGCGCTCAAGCGATACCTGCGCAAGACCAAGGAGTACGCGTCGTTCCACGACCTCGACGTGAAGTGGAGCGAGGGGTCTGGGTTGGACGAGTCGGGCGGCAGCCTGGACTTCCCGCGGCTGTCGGTGCGTGTGCGGGAGGAGATCGTGTCGTTCGGGGCGCCCGCCGAGCTTCGGGTGGACGAGTCGGGCGTCGTCGGCGGAGGCGAGCGGCTCGACCCGGACGCGCTGCACGCGCTCCTGGATTCGCGCGAGGACGTGGTCTTCTTCGACGGGCGCAACCGGTTCGAGGCGGAGATCGGGCGGTTCCGCGGCGCGGTCGTTCCCGAGGTGGCGACGACGCGCGAGTTCGTGGCCGAGCTCGACAGCGGGCGGTACGACCACCTCAAGGACAAGCCGGTCGTGACGTACTGCACCGGCGGCATCCGCTGCGAGGTGCTGTCGGGACTGATGCGGTCTCGCGGATTCGGCGAGGTCTACCAGCTCGACGGCGGCGTGGTCCGCTACGGCGAGCGCTTCGGCGACGACGGACTGTGGGAGGGGTCGCTGTACGTGTTCGACGGGCGCGGGTCGGTGCGGTTCTCGGACCATGCCGCGGTGATCGGGCGCTGTGCGGGATGTGGCGCGGCGACGGACCGGATGCGGAACTGCAGCGATCCGTCATGCCGGGAGCAGCTTGTGGTGTGCGGGGAGTGCGACGTCGTGGAGTGCGCCGCGCACGCTGCGTGACACGGCGGTAATCCTCCACAGGCTCCGGGCTCGGCGCGTTCTCCACCGATTCGTGGGAACCATTGCTGGCCGTTTCGCGTTGCGGCCAAGATGAACCTCATGGATCCGGTCATCACCATCGTCTGGATCGTGTCCTTCGTCGTGGTGACGGTCACGGTCACGGGCCTCTCGCGGCGCGTCAACTGGTCGGCGCCCGTCGTGCTGGTGGTCGTGGGCGCGATCGCCTCGTTCATCCCCGGGGTGCCCCATGTGGCGCTGGAGCCGGAGCTCGTGCTCTACGGGCTGCTGCCACCGCTGCTGTTCGCGGCGGCCATCCAGACCTCGATCGTCGACGTGCGTGCCCGGCGCGACGGCATCCTCCTGCTCTCAGTCGGGCTGGTCGTGTTCACCGTCGTCGTGGTCGGGTTCACGACGTGGCTGGTGGTACCGGCTATCACCGTCGGGGCGGCCTTCGCGTTCGGAGCGGTGGTGGCGCCGACGGACACAGTGGCGGTGACCGCGATCGCGGGGCGGGTGCACCTCCCCCGCAGACTCGTCACCGTGCTGGAGGGCGAGAGCCTGCTGAACGACGCGACCGCCCTGGTCGCGCTCAACGCGAGCATCGCCGCGATCGTCAGCGTCGTGAACCCGTGGGCCATTGCCGGCGACTTCGTGATCGCCGTCGTGGTCGGCATCGGGATGGGTCTGCTGGTGGGGTGGGTGCTCTCCCTCATCCGCAAGCAGCTCCGGTCGCCCGTACTGGACACCTCCATCGGGTTGATCACCCCGTACCTGGCGTTCATCCCGTCGCAGTTCCTGCACGGTTCGGGCATCCTGTCGGTCGTCGTCGCGGGGCTGTACCTCGGGTACCGCTCCCCCACCATCCAGACGGCGGAGGCGCGCATCGCGGAGACGATCAACTGGCGGACGATCGAGTTCCTGCTGGAGAACGCGGTCTTCCTGTTCATCGGGCTGGAGTTGTCGAGCATCCTGAACTCGGCGTTCCGCTCGGGGATCACGGTGGCGCAGACGGTCTGGATCAGCATCGCCGTGCTGCTGGCGCTGTTCCTGGCGCGGTTCCTCTGGATGGTGGGCACGACGGCGTTGTATCGGAACGGTCCGCAGCGGCTGCGCGAGCGGGGCTGGACCTGGCCGACCGGGATCGCGGTGTCGTTCGCCGGGATCCGCGGGGTGGTGACGCTGGCCGCTGTGTTCCTGCTGCCGGCGTCGACGCCGCACCGGGAGTTCCTGCAGTTCCTGGCCTTCGTCGTGGTGGTGGCGACCCTGCTGGAGGGGCTCGCGCTGCCGTGGGTCATCCGCCGGCTGAGGCTGCCGCCCCCGGACTTCGCGCAGGAGGCCGGTGAGATGGAACGGCTGCTCGCGGAGGCTCAGGCGGCCGGGCTGGAGCACCTGGAGTCGCAGGTGACCGGCCAGGAGGACGAACGGGTGATCGAGCGGCTGCGCATCAACGCCGTGTTCCTCTCGGAGGCGCTGGAGAATCCGGCGCCCGACGCGGAGGTCGCGGCTCCGCTGGCGTATCGCAAGCTGCGACGGTCGATGATCGTGGCGGAGCGGCAGGCGGTCCTCGAAGCGCGCGCCGAAGGACGGTATCAGGAGCCGGCGGTGCGGTCGGTGCTCGCGTTCCTGGACGCCGAGGAGTCGGCATTGAAGGCGGGAGGGACGGACGGGAAGAAGTTGATGTGAGGGGAAGGTGCGGCGATCGGCGATCCCGCGGCACGTCGAGCGGAGGACCGTCCTCTTCCCCGGCGCGGCCGAGGGCGCCGGGCCCACAGCCGTGCGCGCTGGGACGACAGGGCGAGCACCACCAGGATGTCGAGCGGGAGGCCGAGGATGTTGGTGCGGAGGGTGACCTGCTCGCCGCCGTTGAAGAAGTCGATCGCGGCGAGGACGATCAGCAGCGCACTGTACGACATGGCGACGATGCGCGCCCAGTTGCTCCCCGTGAAGACGAGCAGGGCGATCGCGATGTAGAACACCAGGCCGGCGGCGAACAGACCCATCGCGATGCCGAAGACCAGGTCGGCGCTCTGCTGCTCGGAGGCGGTGAGCGCCGCGCCGGTCTTGGACACGAGCTCCGACCGGATGAACAGCGGCCAGGCCAGCACGGTGAGCACCACGGTCAGCACGCCCGCCAGCACGCGCAGCAGCATGAGCAGGAAGCCGAGCGTCGTCGGCACCGGGCGGCGCTCGGCACGGGTGAGCCGGCGCTGGTCCGCGTCGGCGGCGACCGCGACGGCGCGCGGCTCCACCAGCACGCCCGACAGGTCGACGACGGGGAGGTCGCCGTCCGTCTCGATGGCGTCGCCGCCGCCGTTGCGCGCGTGATAGCCGGACGAGAAGTCGCGGATCACGGCGACCTCCACGCCGATGTCCGCGGCGGCGAGCGTCGAGACGATGTGGTCGCGCTCGATGTCCGTGTTCGCGTCGATCTTGTGCGTGATCTGGAGAGTGAACAGGGAGAAGCCGACCGTGCGGTCGAAGGTCCCGGCCGCCAGCCAGCCGACACGGTGACCGCCCGGCAGCAGCCAGCCCTCCGGGCAGCGCCAGAATCGGACATGGTGGCGCTTTGCCGGGTTGCCCTTGACCTCCTGCTGGTACGCGACGTCCTGCTGGTGGCCGAACAGGAAGAGCGGGCTCACCGGGGCCTCATCGTAGCTGCGGCGCAGCAGCGTCGAGGTGATGATGCGGCGGCTGGAGGCGGCGGTCACGTCGTCGGCGCGCGTCCAGCCGGCCTCGATCATCGCCTGGTCGAGCTGCGCCTCCGACCCGAGCAGCGCCAGATTGATCGGGTCCCCGAGGAGGCCGTCGCTGGTGCGCGCCCGGCCGATGAAGTAGTCCGGCACGTAGATCTGGGTGAGGATGCGGTGCAGGCGCGGAAGCACCAGGTAGGCGAGGACGACCCAGAAGACGATGAAGAACAGGAGCAGGAACCAACCCCACGAGAAGCTCTCTGTGACGATGAGCCACGCCAGCCAGACGGCCGCGACGCCCCCGAACACGAAGAAGAGGTTGTCGACCACGGCGTTGACGGACACCCGCCGACCCGTGGCGGAGAGCGTCTTGGCAGGGCCGTTCGCACCGCGTGACGAGGACTCGGACGGCGCTCCATCACCGGCCGCGGGCTGCACCCGCGGCGGTCCCTCCGGCTCAACGGCCCCCGCCATGCGCTCATCCTAGAGCGCGCCGGGCCCGGGTCGTAGGGTGGCGTCATGACCTCCATCACCGAACGTGGCGCCGAGCTGCGCCGCCTCCACGACGCCCCCGAACTGCTGCAGGTCGTCAACGTGTGGGATGCGATCAGCGCGAAGGCCGTCGCCGCCCTCCCGGAGACCCGTTCGCTGGCGACGGCGAGCCACTCGATCGCGGCGACACTGGGGTACGAGGACGGCGAGAACATCCCGCTCGACCTGATGCTCGACATGGTCGGGCGCATCGTGGCGACCACCGACCTCCCGGTGAGCGCCGACCTCGAAGCCGGTTACGGCGACCCGGGCGAGACGATCCGCCGGGCGATCGGCGTCGGCGCGGTCGGCGCGAACCTGGAGGACCAGGTTCGCCCGTTCGAGGAGGCCGTCGCGCACGTGCGGGCGGCCGTCGCCGCGGCCGACGGCGAGGGGGTGCCGTTCGCGCTCAACGCGCGCACGGACGCGTGGCTGCGCAACACGTACCCGACGGCGGAGGAGAAGACAGAGGAGGCGATCCGCCGCGGGCGGGCGTTCCTCGACGAGGGCGCGACCTGCGTGTTCGTGCCGGGGCGACTGGACGAGGAGACGGTGACGCGACTCGTCGCGGGGCTCGGGGTGCGGAAGCTGAGCGTGATCGCGGTCCCGGGCTCGCTGCCGCCGGCGCGACTGCACGAGCTGGGGGTCGCCCGCGTCTCGTACGGGCCGTGGACACAGCGCGTGGCGCTCGCCGAGTTGCAGCGGACCGCGGCGGAGCTGTACGCGGGCGGCGAGCTGCCGAGGGATGTCCCCACGCTGAACTGACCGGGTCGGACGACCCGCGTCCCGCCCGTCGGGTCCCCCGAGACCGACCTCCACCCCACCCTGAGTGCACCGACCGAGGAGAGCCAATGTCCGATTTCCGCGCCATCGTCATCGAACAGGAGAAGGAGGGCTCCCGCATCCTCGCGCACACCGCCGAGGTGCGGCGGCTGACCGACGCCTTCCTCATGCCGGGAGACGTGACCGTCGCCGTCGAGTTCTCCGACCTCAACTACAAGGATGGGCTCGCGATCGCCGGGAAGCCGGGCGTCGCGCGGGTGTCGCCGCTCATCCCGGGCATCGACCTGGTGGGCGTCGTGGAGGCCTCCGACGATCCGCGGTGGCGACCGGGTGACCGGGTCGTGCTCAACGGAGACGGGATCGGGGAGGGTCACCACGGCGGCCTGGCCGAGCGCGCGCGGGTGCGCGGCGAGGCGCTGGTCCGGGTCCCGGACGCTCTGAGCTCCGAGCAGGCGGCGGCGATCGGGACCGCGGGGTTCACCGCGATGCTGGCCGTCCTCGCGCTGGAGCGCAACGGGATCGAGCCGGAGGCTGTGCATGCCGCCGGGTCGAGCGTGCTGGTCACGGGAGCGGCGGGCGGGGTCGGGTCGGTCGCGGTCGCCCTGCTGGCGAAACTCGGTTATCCGGTTACGGCCTCCACGGGGCGACCGGAGGAGCTGGAGGGGTATCTGACCGATCTCGGGGCGAGCGCGATCATCGACCGTGCCGAGCTGGCGATGGAGGGACGGCCGCTTCAGAGCCAGCGCTGGGCCGCGGCGGTGGACTCGGTCGGCAGCCACACGCTCGCGAACGTGCTCGCCCAGACCCGGTACGGCGGAACGGTCGCGGCGTGCGGGCTCGCGCAGGGGCCGGACCTCCCGGCCACGGTGATGCCGTTCATCCTGCGGGCGGTGACGCTGGTCGGGATCAACTCCGTGGAGGCCCCTGCCGCCCTCCGCGAGGCGGCCTGGCGGCGGCTGGCGACCGACCTGGACGAGGAGGCCCTCGCCGCGATGACGCGATTCATCCTGCTCGCCGAGGCCATTCCCGCGGCGGAGGACATTCTGGCCGGACGGCTTCGCGGGCGGACGGTCGTCGAGGTTCGGGCCTGACGCGCGTCTCAGCCGTTAGGCTGACCGCATGATCGTCCTCGCGACCGTCGTCGTCACGCTGGCTGCTGCGCTCCACGTCGGGATCTTCGTCATGGAGAGCGTCGGCTGGGTGCGGCCCGGCGTGTGGAAGCGCTTCGGCGTCGCCGACCAGGCAGCGGCGAACACGACGCGGCCGATGGCGTACAACCAGGGGTTCTACAACCTGTTCCTCGCCATCGGGGCGGTCCTCGGGCTGATCCTGTTCGGGGTGGGGGCGCACGCTGCCGGACTCGCGCTCATCTACTTCACGATGGGGAGCATGCTCGCGGCGTCGATCGTGCTCGTGACGACCGGGCGCGGATATCTGCGTCCGGCGCTCATCCAGGGCATCCTTCCGCTGATCGGCATCGTGCTCATGCTGTTCTCGTAGCCCTGCGCTCAGCGCAGCGAAGGCGCCACCGACTCCGGGCGGAGGCCGCGCCCGATCACGCGCGCGCTCAGGCGCTGCGCCACGGGGGTCGCCGCGGCGATCGCGAGGCGCAGAGCGGGCGACGGCGCGGGCGGGAGCAGCGGACCGTCGCCGGGGCGGCGGGTGATGCGACGGTGGGCCGCGAGCTGGATGCGCTGCATCCACTCGACCGGCGGGAGGCGGCGACGCTGCACGGCGTCGAGGAGGCGGAGGTCGACGGGGCCGTCCCGCAACGGGACGGCGAGCGCGTTCGCGGTGGCGACGGCGTCCTGGACGGCGTAGTTGACACCCACGCCGAAGGCCGGGGACATCGCGTGCGCGGCGTCCCCGATGGCGAGGAAGCCGTGCCGGTACCAACGCGGCAGCCGGTCGACCTGGACGCTCAGCAGCTTGAGCGACTCCCAGTCGGTGATCGTCTCCAGCGGCTCGCGCAGGAACGGCGCGGCTCCCGCCACGGCCGAGCGGAAGCCCGGAAGGCCGGCCGTGCGCAACTCATCGATGCCGCCCTTCGCGATGACGAGCCCGACCTGGAAGTAGTCGCCGCGGTCGATCGTGATCACCATCGCCCCGTTGCCGAGGTAGGCGAGCGTCGAGGGCTGGGCCTGCGCGGCCTTCGGGAGCCGGAACCAGATGACGTCGATGGGCACGCCGAATCGCCGGGGCAGCAGGCCCGCGGCGGCACGGAGGACGGAGTCGCGGCCGTCGGCGGCGACCGTGAGGTCGGCCTCCACCTCCACCGGGCCGGCGGGGCCGAGCGCCGACAACCCCCGGACGACGTCGCCGTCGCGGATCAGCCCGGTCGCCTCGGTCCGCATGAGCAGCCGGAAGTTCGGATACCGCTCCGCCTGCCCGGCGAGGAAGGTCAGGAAGTCCCACTGCGGTGCGAGCACGAGGAAATCGTCGGGCGGCGGCAGCCTCCCGAAGTCGATCGGATGCAGGCGGGTGCCGTCGACGACGGCGTCGAGCGTGCGGATGCTGGTGTGCGGAAGGCCGAGGAACGCGTCCCGCAGCCCGAGCTCACCGAGCACGCCCACTGTCGACGGGTGGATGGTGTCGCCGCGGAAGTCGCGGAAGAAGTCGGCGTGCTTCTCCAGCACGACCACGTCGAGCCCGGCGCGGGCGAGGATCAGCCCGAGCATCATCCCGGCGGGTCCACCCCCGGAGATGGCGCAGGATGCCTGCAGCGATTCCATCACCACGCAGCGTAGTCTCCCCCATGACGATCCTCGGCTCCGTCCTCATCGCGATCGCGGCCGTCGTGCACCTCGTGTTCTTCGCGATGGAGAGCATGCTCTGGTCGTCGCCGAGCGTCTGGCGGCGATTCGGTCTCACGACGCAGCGGGACGCCGACGTGGTGCGGCCGATGGCCTACAACCAGGGGTTCTACAACCTGTTCCTCGCGGGCGGCGCCGCGGTCGGCCTGGTGCTCTACTGGACGACCCTGCGCCACGTCGGCTTCGGGCTGATGTTCTTCACCGGGACCTGCATGGTCCTGGCCGCGATCGTGCTGCTCACGACGGGCCGGCGGTTCTGGGGAGCGGCCCTGCTCCAGGGGCTGCCGCCGCTGGTCGGACTCGTGCTGTTCTCGGTCGCGCACGCGGGGTGAGCCGCGAGCGAGCCCCGGTCGTCAGTCGATGATCTCCCCGTCGGCGGGGATCTCGCCCACGTCCACGCGGAGCGCCTCCACGAGCTTCGCCGCGTGCGGCGTCGACACGATCACGCGCGAGAACTCCTCGCCGTCGAGGTCGACCACCACAGCGGCGCGCTGCTTGCCCTTGATCAGCAGGAAGTCCTTGCCGCCGTGGAACTTCCAGGTCCCGACCGAG
Organism: Leifsonia sp. L25; assembly: GCF_050632895.1. Next base: position 1,583,844 of record NZ_JBODRZ010000003.1, read on the forward strand.
AGCGTGAGCGGGACGGCGGCTCCCGGAGCACGGATGCCGCGGATCCAGATCCACGGGTCCTCCGTGATCGCGACCGATCGGATGCTCTCGCGCGGGATCACCAGATCCTCCCGACGCACGGAAAGCACCTTCTCGGCCCGCGTGAGGTGGATCTCCAGGCGGTCGGGGTGAACGTGCAGGTCGGCCATAGGTCTATCCTGCCCGCCGACCGCGGCCGACGGGGGTCGTGAATCTCACAAACCCGTAACCGTTGGCTTGGAGGGCCGCGAAAGGCGGCCGCACGGGGTCGCAGGACTCTCATGATTCGCAAACCGCACCGGCATGTATCCTTCTCGTCGTGGCAACGCAGCGGCGGACTCCGGGCTCGCAGACTTCACTTCGTGAAGCCAACCGGGCTCGGATCGTCGACGCCATCAAGAAGCACGGCGGCCTGACCCAGGTGGAGCTGGCCGGCGCGACGGGGCTCTCCCCTGCCACGGTCTCCAACATCGTCAAGGAGCTCTCGACCTCCGGCGTGCTGCATACGGCGCAGAGCATCCGTTCCGGCCGGCGCGCCCAGCACGTCACGCTCGCGCACGCGCTCGGGCTCGTGGTCGGCGTCCACTTCTCCACCCGGCACCTGCGGGTCGCGCTGGCGGACGTGGCCAACACGGTCGTCGCCGAGAACCACATGCCGCTGGCCAAGGATCACCGCGCGGACAACGAGCTCGACAAGGTCGCGCTGCTCTTGAACGACATGCTCGACTCGGTCGACGCCTCCCGTGACGAGGTGCTGGCGGTCGGGCTCGCGGTGCCGGCGCCGCTCGACCGGGCCACCGGCACGATCGCGCGCAGCGGCATCATGCGCGGCTGGGACGGCGTCGTGATCGCGGACGCTCTGGAGCGCCGGGTGAAGCGCCCGGTCTTCATCGACAACGCCGCCAACCTCACCGCTCTCGCGGAGTCCCGGCTCGGGGCGGGGCGCGGCAAGCGCACCTCGATCACGCTCGAGGTCGGCGACGGGATCGGCGCGGGCCTGCTGCTCAACGGCCAGCTCTTCCGCGGGAACAACGGCGTCGCCGGCGAGTTCGGCCACACCACGATCCGGGAGAACGGCCCGCTCTGCCGCTGCGGCAACCGCGGCTGCCTGGAGGCCATCGCCGGCGGCCCCGCCATCCTGGACGAGCTGCGCGACCACCTCGGCAGCCTGAAGCTCGGCGATGTCGTCCTCCAGGCGATGGCCGGGGACGCGCGCTGCATCCGGGCCATCGCCGACGCGGGCAGGCATATCGGCATCGCGACGGCCAACCTGTGCAACCTGCTCGACCCGGAGCGGGTCGTGGTGGGCGGGGAGCTCGCCCGCGCCGGGGAGCTGCTGCTCGGCCCGATGCGCCACGCGGTCGAGCGCTCGATCATCGTGAACGAAGACCTCATGCCCGATATCGTCCAAGGCCAGCTCGGCGTCCGGGCGGCCACCCTCGGCGCGGTCGCCCACGCGGTCGACAGCATCTCGCTCACGAGCGGAGGAGTCGAGGTCTGAGACCGCGACGAACCGGTGTCCCCCGTTGGCCCCCGTCCGTGACGAACCGTTATCGAAAGCTTGACTTCAAGTATTGACGCCAAGCGGCGGCCCCTGACACACTCAACCCAGTCGCCAACGTCGGCGGCTTCGAATCGGAGGTTTTTCAATGAAGATCGCCACCAAGAGAGCGGTCATGGTGTCCGCCGCGATCCTGGCCACAGCCCTCACCCTCACAGCCTGTTCGAACGGTTCCGGCAACACCTCGACGAACAATGCGTCGGGCGCCGCGAACGCCAAGATCGGTCTCCTCCTCCCCGACTCCGTCACCGCGCGCTACGAGGCGGCGGACAAGCCCTACTTCGAGGCGAAGGTCAAGTCGCTCTGCTCGGGCTGCACCGTGCTGTACGCGAACGCGGACGGCGACGCCAGCAAGCAGCAGCAGCAGGCGGAGTCCATGCTGACCCAGGGCGTGAAGGTCCTCGTCCTCGACCCGTTCGACGGTGAGGCCGCCGCGTCGATCGTCGGCGAGGCCAAGGCCAAGAACATCCCGGTCATCTCCTACGACCGCCTCATCAACAGCCCCGACCTCAACTACTACATCTCCTTCGACAACGAGAAGGTCGGCAAGCTGCAGGCCACCGCGCTGGTCGACAAGCTGAAGAAGGACAACGTCGCCTCGGGCAGCGGCATCCTGATGGTCAACGGCTCGCCGACGGACAACAACGCGACCCTCTTCAAGAAGGGCGCGCACAGCGTCATCGACTCCAGCGGCTACAAGGTGCTCGCCGAGTTCGACACACCAGGATGGGACCCCGCCAAGGCCCAGGACTGGGTGTCCGGCCAGGTCTCGCAGTTCAAGAGCCAGATCAAGGGCGTCTACGCGGCGAACGACGGCACCGGCGGTGGCGCGATCGCGGCAATGAAGGCGGCCAACCTGAGCCCGCTCCCCCGGTGACCGGTCAGGACGCTGAGCTCGCGGGCATCCAGCGCATCCTCGCCGGCGACCAGTACATGACCGTCTACAAGGCGCTGAAGCCGGAGGCCGAGCAGGCGGCGACCCTCGCCATCGCTCTGACCAAGGGCCAGAAGCCGTCCGAGCAGACCACCGAGGTCGCGACGGCGGGCGGCGCGAAGATCGCGTCCATCCTGCTGACCCCGGTCGCGGTGACCACCGACAACATCGAGTCCACGGTCGTGAAGGACCAGTTCTACGGGCCCGACTCCGCCGCGAAGATCTGCACCCCGGACTACAAGGCGGCGTGCGACAAGTACGGCATCAAGTAGTCGTCGAACCACCAGGGGCCACCCGGCCCGAGGCGCGGAATCCGCATCCTCGGGCCGGGTGGTTCCGCCATACAGTTAGCCAAGACAGCACTATCCAGCACCACGCGACAGCATCGCGTCAGGCCCGAAGGAGAACGCCGTGACGATGGAATCCCCTGTGACCGACCAGGAGCGGTCCAGCCGACAGCCCGTCCTCTCGCTACGGGGGGTGTCGAAGGGGTTCGGAGCCGTGCAGGCGCTCACCGACATCCACCTCGACGTCTACCCGGGGGAGGTCGTCGCGCTCGTCGGCGACAACGGAGCCGGGAAGTCCACCCTGGTCAAGATCCTCGCGGGAGTGCACCCGCAGGACGCCGGGACGATCAGCTTCGACGGTCAGGACGTCAGCATCCCGTCGCCCGCGGCGTCCCGCGGGCTGGGCATCGCCACGGTGTTCCAGGACCTCGCGCTCTGCGACAACCTGGACGTCGTGTCCAATCTCTTCCTCGGTCGGGAGATCACCCGAGGAACGCTCGACGAGGAAGAGATGGAGAAGCGGTCGTGGAGCCTCCTGCGCCAGCTGTCGGCGCGGATCCCGTCGGTCCGCATCGCCGTCGCGTCGCTCTCCGGAGGCCAGCGGCAGACCGTCGCCATCGCCCGGTCGCTGATCGGCGACCCGCGCGTCGTCATCCTGGACGAGCCGACCGCGGCACTGGGCGTCGCCCAGACGGCCGAGGTGCTCAACCTCATCGAGCGGCTGCGCGAGCGCGGGCTGGGGGTCATTCTGATCAGCCACAACATGGCCGACGTCCAGGCGGTCGCCGACCGGGTCGCCGTGCTGCGGCTCGGCCGCAACAACGGGGACTTCCGCGTCCCCGACGTCAGCTACGAAGAGATCATCTCGGCGATCACCGGCGCCACCGACAACGTCGTCGCGCAGCGGGCGGAACGCATCGAGGAGCGCGTGGAGCGCATCGAGAACAGCGAAGGGAACGCCTGATGACCAAGGCACCAGAGACTCCGGCCCAGCTCGCGGCCGACCTCCAGGACGAGCGCCTCATCCGCGAGGAGGGCCTGGGCGGTGCGGTGCGCGCCTTCGGGCGCCGGGTGCGCGGCGGCGACCTCGGCTCGCTGCCCGTCGTCGTCGGGCTGATCGTTATCTGGCTCGTGTTCCAGATCCTGAACCCGAACTTCCTCAGCGCGAACAACCTCGTCAACCTCACCCTGCAGTGCGCCGCGATCGGGACGATCTCGATCGGCATCGTGCTGGTGCTGCTGCTCGGCCAGATCGACCTGTCGGTCGGCTCGGTCAGCGGTGTGGCGGCGGCCATCCTCGGCGTCGCGTTCACCCAGCTGCACTGGCCGCTGGCGCTGACCGTCATCGTCGCCATCCTCGCCGGCTCGGTGATCGGCCTCCTCTACGGCATCCTGTTCACCCGGTTCGGCGTGCCGAGCTTCGTGATCACACTGGCCGGTCTGCTCGGCTTCCTCGGCGTGCAGCTCTGGATCCTCGGACCCAACAGCTCGATCAACATCCCCTACGACTCGTGGATCGTGAAGTTCGCGCAGCAGACCTTCCTCCCGCCGTGGGCCGCCTACGCGCTTGCCGTGATCGCCGCGCTCGCAATGTTCTGGTCGGACTGGCGGCGCAATGTCCGCCGTCGCAACGCGGGCCTCTCCGAGGGCTCGATGGCGGTCGTCCTGATCAAGTCGGGGCTGCTGCTCGTCGGGCTCTGCATCGCGGTCTGGTACCTCTCGACCGATCGCGGCACAGGCGCCATGTTCCTGTTCTTCGTGATCCTCGTGATCATCATGAACTTCTTCCTGACGCGCACGAAGTGGGGCCGCTCGGTGTTCGCGGTCGGCGGCTCGGTGGAGGCGGCACGCCGCGCCGGCATCAAGGTGAACCGCATCTTCATCAGCGTGTTCATCCTGTGTTCGACGTTCGCCGCGATCGGCGGCCTGCTCGCCGCGGCCCGCCTCGCCTCGGTGAGCGCGGGATCCGGTGGGACGGACACGAACCTCAACGCGATCGCCGCGGCGGTCATCGGCGGAACGAGCCTCTTCGGAGGCCGCGGATCGGCGTGGTCGGCGCTGCTGGGCATCCTGGTCATCCAGTCCATCTCGAACGGCCTGACGCTGCTCAACCTGGACTCGTCGTACCGCTTCATGATCACCGGCGCGGTCCTGCTGCTCGCCGTGATCATCGACTCGCTGTCCCGCCGCTCGCGCGAAACGCACGGGCAAGGCTAGCCGGGCAGCGCTCCGGGCGGGTGTGAGAAGGTGGACCGGTGACCCGAACCACCACCTTCCACGCCCGCCTTCTGCGTTCCGGCGTGGATCCGCAGACCGTGACGGTGCGGGCGTCGTCGGACATCCCGCCGCGCACGCTGCGACGGGCGGCCGGTGGCGGCGGGGCGCTCAACTTCGACGTCTACGCGCTGATCGACGCCGACGGCTGGCCCGGTTCGGCGACATACACGTACGTCGAGTCCCTCTCACGCGCTCCGTCCGCCGCCGACGAGTGAGTCGAGGGGCGTGCGTCAGGCGGGGGTGGCGGCAGCCGCTGCCCGGGCGGCGGCCGGGAGGGCCTCCAGGATGCGCGCAACGGCCGCGTCGTCGTGGGCGGCCGTGACGAACCACGCCTCGAAGACGCTCGGCGGCAGCGAGACGCCCCCGTCGAGCATGGCGTGGAAGAACGGCCGGTAGCGGAACGCCTCCTGCGACTGCACCTCGGCGTACGTCCGCGGGGCGGCCGCGAAGTCGCCGAAGACGAAGCTGAACAGGTTGCCCGCGCGCTGCACACGGTGGGCGACGCCCTCCGCGGCCAAGGCGTCGGAGACCGCACTCGAGAGCGTCTCTGCCACGACATCGAGCCGGTCGTACACCGCCTCGTCCGCGTGCTCCAAGGTGGCGAGGCCGGCGGCGACGGCGACGGGGTTACCCGAAAGAGTGCCGGCCTGGTAGACCGGGCCGGTCGGCGCCAGGAAGTCCATGAGCTCCGCCCGGCCCCCCAGGGCCGCCAGCGGCATCCCGCCGCCGATGACCTTGCCGAACGTGACGAGGTCGGGCGTGTAGCTGCGGTCGAGACCCCAGAAGCCCGCCTCGCTCACGCGGAAGCCGGTGAGCACCTCGTCGAGGATGAGCAGCGCGCCGTACTCGTGCGCGAGATCGGTCAGGGCCGCATTGAATCCCTCGTCCGGGGCGACGACACCCATGTTCGCGGCGGCGGCCTCGGTGATCACGGCCGCGATGTCCGGTCCGTTCGCCTCGAAGGCGGCGCGGACGGCGTCGAGGTCGTTGTACGGGAGGACCAGGGTCTGCGCGGCCGTGGCCTCGGTGACGCCGGCCGAGCCGGGCAGCGACAGGGTCGCGAGCCCCGAGCCGGCCTCGGCGAGGAGGCTGTCCGAGTGGCCGTGGTAGTGACCGGCGAACTTGATCAGCAGCGGACGGCCGGTGAAGCCGCGCGTCAGCCGGATCGCGGTCATGGTCGCCTCGGTGCCGGTGGAGACCAGGCGCAGCTTGTCGATGAACGGCACCCGGCCGAGCACGGCCTCCGCCAGCTCGGTCTCGGCCGGCGTGGAGGCGCCGAACGAGAGTCCGCGCGCGGCGGCCGCCTGCACGGCGTCGATCACGGCGGGATGCGCATGGCCCAGGATCGCCGGTCCCCACGACGCGACGAGGTCGACGTACTCGCGGCCCTGTGCGTCCACGATGTAGGGGCCGTGGGCGGACACCATGAACCGCGGCGTCCCGCCGACCGAGCGGAAGGCACGGACCGGGGAGTTCACGCCGCCGGGGATCACGCGCTGCGCGCGCTCGAACTGGGCGAGGTTGATGTCACCCAGAGCGGCGTCGTCGGCCAGGCCCTGCAGGTCCTGGGTGCCCGTGTTGGACGAATCGGTGTTGTAGAAGTCGCTCATCGCAGCCATCCCGCGACCTCGGTCGCCCAGTAGGTGAGCACGGCGTCGGCGCCCGCGCGGCGCGTGCCGATCAGGGTCTCCTCGATGACGCGCTCACGGTCGATCCAGCCGTTGGCGGCTGCGGCCTCCACCATCGCGTACTCGCCGGAGACCTGGTAGGCCCAGACCGGCACGTCGCTGATGGCGGCGACGTCGCTGAGGACGTCGAGGTAGCTGAGGGCCGGCTTCACCATGAGGATGTCGGCGCCCTCGTCGAGGTCGAGCTGCGCCTCGCGCAGGCCCTCCCGGCGGTTGGCCGGGTCCTGCTGGTAGGCGCGGCGGTCGCCCGAGAGCTGCGAGTCGACGGCCTCGCGGAACGGGCCGTAGAAGCCGGAGGCGTACTTGGCGGCGTAGGCGAGGATGACCACGTCGGTGCGGCCTGCGGCGTCGAGCACGTCTCGCACGGCGGCGACCTGGCCGTCCATCATTCCGCTGAGGCCGAGCAACTGGGAGCCGGCCTCCGCCTGTGCGATCGCCATGTCGCGGTAGCGCAGCAGCGTGGCGTCGTTGTCGACGTGGCCCTCGCCGTCGAGCACGCCGCAGTGGCCGTGGTCGGTGAACTCGTCCAGGCACAGGTCGGTCTGCACGACGAGCGCGTCGCCCACTTCGGAGGCGAGGGCGCGGGTGGCGACGTTGAGGATTCCGTCGGGGTCGGTCGCGGCGGTGCCGACCGCGTCGCGGGTCTCGGGGACGCCGAAGAGCATGACGCCGCCGACGCCGGCCTCGGCGGCCTCCACGGCCGCGCGCTTCAGGGAGTCGAGGCTGTGCTGCACGACGCCCGGCATGGAGGCGATCGGCTGCGGCTCGGAGGCGCCCTCCCGCACGAACAGCGGCAGGATCAACTCGGCCGGATGGAGGCGGGTCTCGGCCGTCAGACGGCGCATGGCAGGCGACTGCCGCAAGCGCCGGGGCCGCACAACGGGATGCAACTCACTCACTCTCCCCAGCCTACGCCCGCGGCGCTGGGTGCCCGCTCACCGTGTGGAGCCATCGCTTCCGCACTTTCTCCCGCCTCCGCCCGGCGTGTTGCGGGAGGAAGTGAGGAACGGATGGCTGGGGTCAGGCGGTGGTGGGGTGAGCGGCGGCGGCGACGGCCTCGATGAGGGAGGTCGCGGTGCGCTGGGCGGCGATCACGTCGACGCGGAGGCCGTACTCCCGGGCGTCGCGGGCGGTCTGCGGACCGATGGCCGCGACGAGGGTGGTCTCGGGGATCGGGCCGAGCTGCACCTGCACCTGCTCGGCCACGGAGCCGCTCGTGACGAGGATGGCCTGCACCAGGCCCTCGCGCACGTCGGCGACGATGTTCTCGGGCACGCGGATGCCGACGGTGCGGTAGGCGACCACGGACTCCACGTCGTGGCCGATACGACGCAGCCCCTCGGTGAGGAGGGGCTTGGCGATCTCCGAGCGGAGCGTGAGGATGCGCAGCGGGACGACGCCCTCGGTCGCGGCCTCCCACTCCGCGAGCAGTCCGCGCGCGGAGTTCTCCTCCGACGGGACCAGGTCGACGGCGTACCCGGCGGCGGCCAGCGCGGCGGCTGTGGTCTCGCCGACGGCCGCGATCCGGGTGGAGGGCGGGACCACCGCGCGGGCGGCGCTGAGCACGTCGACCGTGGTGGCGCTGGTGACCGTCACCCAGTCGAAGCCGCCGTCCGCGAGCCGCGCGAGGGCGGCCTCCAGCGCCGGGGCGTCGGCTGTCGGAGCGAAGTTGATCATCGGCGCCACGACCGGCGACGCGCCCTTGGCGCGGAGGTCGGCGGCGACCGAGTCGCCCCACGGGCCGCCCCGGGGCACGATCACGCGCCAGCCGGCGAGCGGCTTCGGGGAGGACGGGGTGGGGGTCATCATGCGCTCCCGAGCGGGGCGAGGTCGGCGGCCCCCGCGCCGAGCAGTTCGGCCACCACGCGGGCTCCGACGTCGCGCGCCGCCTCGTGGAGGTCGGCCAGGCCGAAGGAGTCCGGAGTGGCGGCGTGGGAGGCCGTCAGCCGCTCGGTCCCGTCCGGGCGGTACACGGTGGCGGTGAGGAAGAGCAAGCCGTCGTCCACCAGGGCGGATGCGCCGATCGGGGCGGCGCAGCCGGCCTCGAGCCCTGCGAGCACCGCGCGCTCGGCGGACGCGCAGGCGTGGGTCGTCGCGTGGTCGACGGCTTTCAGCGCGCGGGCGACGTCGCCGCGGCCGTTCTGCTCGCCCTCGCGGACCTCCAGCGCGAGCGCGCCCTGGCCGGGAGCCGTGGGCACCTGCGACAGCGGGAAGAAGTCGGTCACCGCGTCGAGGCGTCCCAGCCGGCCGAGTCCGGCGGCGGCGAGCACGACGGCGTCGAGGTCGCCCTCGGCGACCCGTCCGAGCCGGGTGTCCACGTTCCCGCGGATGTCCACGACCTCCAGATCGGGACGGACCGACTTCAGCTGCGCGACGCGGCGCGGCGAGCCGGTGCCCACCTTCGCGCCCTCCGGCAGCGTCTCCAGCGTGAGTCCGTCGCGCGCGCACAGGGCGTCACGGGCGTCCGCCCGCTTGGGCACGGCGCCGATGACCAGCCCGGGCGCCTGCGCGGTGGGCAGGTCCTTGAGCGAGTGGACGAGGAGGTCGCACCCGTCGGCGAGCAGGGCCTCTCGCAGCGCGGTGGCGAACACGCCGGTGCCCCCGAGCTCCGACAGCGACTCCCGCGAGGTGTCGCCGTGCGTCGTGACGGTGACCAGCTCGATGTCGAGCCCGGTCGCCCGGGCGATCGACTCGGCGACCGCGGTCGTCTGAGCGACCGCGAGGGCGCTGCCCCGCGTGCCGATGCGCAGCACACCGTCGCGTCGCGCGGACGCGCCCTCGGCCCTGCTCACCGTGCCGCTCACGGCGCGAGCCCCGCGGCGGCCGGCTTGAAGCCGAGGCGGACGTTCTCGCAGCAGCCCGGGCGGCACACGTCGTACCAGGGTCCGAGCGGGGTCAGCGCCGGGCGCTGCTCGACCGGGACGCCGTCGCGGCGCTCCAGGACGAGGTCGACCAGGCCCTTCACATAGCGGGCGTGGGTGCCGGGGGTGGGCACGCGGACGGCGACCAGGCCGTTCTCCTCGCTGGTCTCCATCGCCTCGTTGTCGAGGTCCCAGAGCACCTCCATGTGGTCGCTCACGAAACCGAGCGGGACGATGATGACGGCCTTGACGCCGAGGGCGGGAAGCTCCGCGATGCGGTCGTTGATGTCGGGCTCCAGCCACGGCATCGACGGCGGGCCCGACCGGGACTGGTAGACCAGGTCCCAGCCGATGACGCCCCCGGCGGCCTCCTGCGAGACGACCTCGGCGACGGCCAGGTGCTGGGCCGCGTAGGCGCCGCCCTCACCGAAGCCGCGGGTGGCCGGGCCGGACTTCGCGGCGTCCGTCGACGGGATGGAGTGCGTCGAGTAGAGGATGCGCATCTCGGTCGCCGGGTCGATGCCCGGGATGCGCTCGCGCAGCTCGTCCACGGCGTTGCGCACGCCCTCGATGAACGGCTCCACGAATCCGGGGTGGTCGAAGAACTGGCGCACCTTGTCGATCTGGATGGTGCCCTCCAGGCCCTTCTCCTGCAGCACGCGGGCGAAGTCCTCGCGGTACTGGCGGCAGCTCGAGTAGGAGGAGTACGCGCTCGTCGCGATGGCGATCAGCTTGGTGAGGCCGCGCTCCTGCGCCTCGGCGAGGGCGTCCTCCAGGTACGGGTCCCAGTTGCGGTTGCCCCACAGCACGGGGAGGTCGATGCCGCGCGAGGCGAGCTCGGCCTCCAGCGCCGCCTTGAGCTCGCGGTTCTGGTCGTTGATCGGGCTCACCCCGCCGAAGTGGCGGTAGTGGTGGGCGACCTCCTCCAGCCGCTCCTCCGGGATGCCGCGGCCGCGCGTCACATTGCGGAGGAACGGGATGACGTCGTCCTGACCCTCCGGGCCGCCGAAGCCGGCGAGGAGGATCGCGTCGTAGGCGACCGGCTCGGTCACGTGCTCGGGACCGGACGCGGCGGCGTCCGTCGCGCCGAGGACGCGCGGGACGGCCTCGGCGCCGGTCAGGTCGGCCCCGGTCAGGTCGGCGCCGGTCAGGTCTGCCCCGGTCAGGTCGGCCCCGGTCACTGCAGCACCTCCACCACTTCGGCCGGCTGGATGCGGCGGCCGGTGTAGAACGGCACCTCTTCGCGCACGTGGCGGCGGGCCTCGGTGTAGCGGAGGTCGCGCATCATGTCGACCAGGTCGGTGAGCTCGTCGGACTCCAGCGGCAGGATCCACTCGTAGTCGCCGAGGGCGAACGCCGCGACAGTGTTGGCCAGGACGCCACGGAACGCCGCGCCCTTGCGACCGTGGTCCGCGAGCATCTGCGACCGCTCTTCGTCCGGCAGCAGGTACCACTCGTAACTGCGCACGAACGGGTAGACGCAGAGCCAGCCCTTCGGCTCCTTGCCGCGGAGGAAGCCGGGGACGTGCTGCCGGTTGAACTCGGCGTCGCGGTGCACGCCCATCGCGTTCCAGGTCGGCAGCAACGCCGTGAAGAGGCGGGTGCGGCGCAGCTGGCGGAGGCCCCACTGCAGGGCCTCGGCCTCCGGGCCGTGCAGCCAGATCATGATGTCCGCGTCGGCCTTGAGGCCGCTCACGTCGTAGAGCCCGCGGGTGACGACGCCCTGCAGCTCGATATCGGCGATCACGCCTTCGAGCTCCTGGACGGCCTTCGGCACGTCGGTGCCGTCGAGGTCGTCGGGACGGGCGGGGTCCCGGCGCAGGACGGCCCACAGCGTGAAGCCGCTGGGGCTTTCGGGGGTGGTGTCTTCGGGGGCGGTCGACTCTGCCGGTACGGCAGCCGGGGTACTCATACCGACAGTCTCCCTCGCAAAGCTGAGAAGGCAAAAACCGGGCGCGCCGCCGCGGCCCGAGTGCGCGGCGTCAGCGACGGGAAGCGGCGACGATCCCCCAGACCGCGCCTCCCACGACGACGGCCACCCCGACCGCCAGGCCGACGAGCACCATCGGGTTCTCGGCGCGGAGGCTCCGGAACCGCTCGGACGCCCGCGCGGGCACGTTGACCTTGTACTGGATGGCGTCAATGGTCGCAGCCAGGTCGGCGCGGGCCTTCTCGACACCGTTGCGGTCAGTTGTCATATCTGCCCAACCCCTTCACGGCATCGATGTCGGTCTTGACGCTGGCGATGGTCTCCTTGGGCGCCGCACCGTCCACCCGCTTGAGCGAGCCGACGCCGACCAGCACGAGGATCGCCGCGATGACGAGGAGGACGCCGAAGACGATGAGCGCGGCAGCCCAGCCGGGCAGCACGAGCGCGAGCCCGAGGATCGCCGCCGCGACGAGCACGCCGAGCGCGAAGAAGAGGAAGGCCGCGGCCACGACGAAGAGCCCTATGCCGATCCCGGCATACTTCGCCTTCTCGGCGTACTCGGCCCGCAGGTTGACCAGCTCGGCTTTCACGAGCTGGATCAGCAGCCGCGGGAGCGACGCGATCAGCTCGCCCAGCGACTGGGACCTGGCGCGTACCCGATCGGTCATCCGGTTCGCCCGCCCTTCCGTGACACCCGCACCATCTCCATCCATTCGCGATCAGCGCGCGCCGGGAGCGCTCGCTTCTGGATCATCCCGCGTGACGGGGACGACGGCCACCCCCGGTTTGGCGGAATCCGCTCGGGACTCCTTGCGACGGTCGTTCGCCCGGACGACGGCCTTCTTGACGGTGATGTAAAGGGCCTCGGGCGCCTCGCCGATCTTCTCCGCGACGAAGTCCTCGACGGCGTTCACCTGCTTTTGCACCCCCGGCGACTCCCAGACCTTGAGTGCGGCCGACCTCATCTGCTCATAACGCTTGCGACCGGCGCGCGTGCCGAGCACGTAGCCCATCGCCGCGCCCGTCACGAAGAGAATCTTGCCCCGCATACCGTCCTACCCCTCCAGGTCGTCGGTCAGTGCCTTCCAGCGTAGACCCCTGGCCCGTTCCGCCACCCGGCGCGCATCCGGGATGACGGACGCGAGACCGGTGCCGGTCAACCAGGAGCCGGTCACCTCGAGCCCTTCGACGTTCTCAGCTCCGTCGCGGACGCGCTGGATGCGCTCCCGCTGCCCCACTGTCGCATAGGGAAGGGCATTCGTCCAGGGGGTCCGGGCGAACGCGGAGACAGCGGATTCCGTGAGCGGAATATTCAGCAGCGCTGCGGCGTCGGCGACGGCGCGCGCACGGAGCTCGGCGTCGGACAGCGCCGGCGTCTCGGACGCTCGGCCGGCGCGGCCGTACGAGAGCCGCAGGACGTGGCGGCCGGGGCCGGCGGCCTCCGCGACCCACGCCCACTTGGCGCTGGAGTGCGTCATCGCCTTGGCGGAGACGCCGGAATCCGGCCCGTCGGCGACGAGGACGCCGGTGCCGCGCGGCGCGGCGCCGAGCCGGTCGTCGGTGAGGACGAGGGTGACCAGCTCGACGCTGGACGCGGCAGGCCAGTCGAGAGCGGCGAGCTCGCCGAGGGCGGCGTCCATGTCGGGCAGGAGCGCCAGCGCCGCGTCGGCGGGTGCAGTGAGCACGACCGCGTCGGCGTCCAGCGCGGAGCCGTCGGCGAGAGTCACCGTCCAGCGGGCGGGACGCACGGCGGCGGGTTCCGCGGCAGTCTCAGCCGGCTCCGCGGGAGGCTGCCCCGCGAGCGCCAGGCCGTCGAGCGCGGCCTCGTCGACGGCATCGGCCATCGCGGCCTCCACCGCGACGGCGGCGACGTCCTCCGGGTCGGGTGCGGTCCACGGCCTCACGGACACGACCGTCGCGTCGGTGCGGATGGTCCCGCCTCGTGCCCCGATGTCCGCGGCGAGCGCCGCCGGAAGACGCCACATCCCCCCGCGGAGGCCTCCCACGGCGCTCCCCGCCTTGGCCGCCGACCGCAGCTCGCCCACGGCGCCGGAGAGCGAGCCGAGCCGCGTGAGCGCTGCGTTGAGCCCCGGGGCCACCACCTCCACGTCGAGGTCGTCGGGGTCGGCCGAGTACACGCCGGTCACGACCGGGGACACCAGCTCGCTGAGCACCTTCGACCCCATCCGCTTGCGCACCAAGGTGCCGAGCCTGCGCTCCTGGCCGATCTTCAGCACGGGGAGGACCCGGTCCAGATAGGCGCGCACCGCGCCGCCCCAGCCGATCGCGGCGACGACGTCGGTCGCCAGCGGGGAGCTCGGGATGCCGAGCAGTCCGGCCTTCGGCAGCGGGACGGTGCGCGTGCCGTTGCGGACCCACGCGCCCGCCGGGTTCGGCTCGACGACGTCGTCCGCGAGGCCCAGATCGGCCAGCAGGGCGGCGACGTGGCCGCCGCGGGTGGCGAAGCTCTCGGCGCCGGCGTCGACCGTGATGCCTCCGAGCTCCAGCGGTGCGACCGAGCCGCCGACGCGGTCGGAGGCCTCCAGCACCGTGACCTCGAAGCCCGGGCGGGCGCACTCGCGTGCCACGACGAGTCCGGAGACGCCGCCGCCGATCACGGCGATGCGCGTCGGCGCGGCCTCCACCGCGTGCCGGATGCTCTCCGTCACCGCGTCGTGATCTCGGACAGCGGCGTCGAGGGGCTCGGAGGTCATGCCCGCCACCCGTGGACGAGCTCGACCACCCGGGTCAGCACCGTCGGATCGGTCTCCGGAGGGACGCCGTGGCCCAGGTTGAGCACGTGCGCCGGCGCCTCCCGGCCGCGCTCCAGGACGTCCACGACGTGCGCGGACAGCACCTCCCAGGGCGCGTCGAGCATGGCCGGGTCGACATTGCCCTGCACCGGAACGACGTGCCCGAGCCGGCGGGCGGCCTCGTCCAGCGGCGTGCGGTAGTCGACGCCGACCGCGTCGGCGCCCACTTCGTGCATGGCCTTGAGCAGTTCGCCGGTGCCGACGCCGAAGTGCACGATCGGCACGTTGCGGACCAGCGGCTCGCCGTTCGCGGGTGCGTCCCCGACGGCGTCGACGCCGGCCACAGGGGGCTGCTGCACCTCGTAGGTGAGGTCGCGGATGTGCGAGAGCGCCCGCGCCGACGCGGGGGCGACGTGCTCGACGTAGTCGTGCAGCGACAGCGACCCGGCCCAGGAGTCGAAGAGCTGGGCAGCGCTCGCGCCGGCCAGGAGCTGCGCCCGGAGGAAGGCGCCGGTCACGTCGGCGCTCCACGCCATCAGGCGGGCCCAGGTCTCCGGGTCGGCGTGCATCAGCGTGCGGGCGCGGATGTGGTCCTTGGACGGGCCGCCCTCCACGAGATAGGCGGCGAGGGTGAAGGGGGCGCCGGCGAAGCCGATCAGCGGAGTGTCGCCGAGCTCGGCCGTCGTCAGCCGGACCGCTTCGGCGATCGGCGCGAACGTGTCGGCTCCGAGCGAGGCGGGGTCGACCTCCTCGAGCCGCGCGACGTCGGAGGCGGTGCGCACCGGGCTCTCGAACACCGGCCCCTTGCCGGGCTGGATCTCCACGGCCACGCCGGCGAGCTTCAGCGGCACGACGATGTCGCTGAAGAAGATGCCCGCGTCCACGCCGTGCCGTCGCACCGGCTGGAGCGTGATCTCGCTCGCCATCGCGGGGTCGAGGCAGGCGTCGAGCATGCGCGTGCCGACGCGCAGCTCCCGGTACTCGGGCAGCGAGCGCCCGGCCTGGCGCATGAACCAGACGGGGACGGTCTCCTGGCGCTCACCCTGGTAGGAGCGGATCAGGCGGCTGTCCGCGGTTCGGCCTTCGGAGAGCGGGTGGGTCGGGTCGAGGGAGGTCACCCGATGATTCTGCCAGGGCCGAATCTGCCAATCCCCCGGGAATCCTGTCGAACAGGCTCAGGGCGGGGTATCTCGATTCGAGTCTCGACCACGCCGAGCGTATCCTTTCACCCGTGCTTCTCTGCTTCTCGTCGAGCCACCGCACTGCGGCGTTCGACCTCCTCGAACGGCTCGAGCGCCATGCGCCGGCCGTCACCGCGGCACTCGCGGAGCAGCACGGGATCGTCGCCGGCTCGGTGGTGCTCGCCACCTGCAACCGCTTCGAGGCGTACCTCGACGTGGAGGCCCAGCCGTTCGCCGCGGACGCGACCACGGAGCACGTGATCGAGACCGTCGCCGCCGCAAGCGGCATCGACGCCGAGACCCTCCGCTCCTCCAGCGCCGTCTACAGCGACGACGCCGTCGCCGAGCACCTCTTCTCCGTCTCCAGCGGCCTCGAGTCCGTCGTGGTCGGGGAGGGCGAGATCGCCGGCCAGGTGCGCCGTGCCCTCCAGGCGGCACGAACGTCCGGCACCGTGACCGGGAACCTCGAGCGCGTCTTCCAGATCGCGTCGCGCACCTCCCGCGGTGTCAAGAACCAGACCGGCATCATGACCGCCGGCCGCTCGATGGTCCGCCTCGCGCTCGAACTGGCGGAGAGCCGGATCAGCGACTGGGCGGCCGTGCGCGTGCTGCTCGTCGGCACCGGCAAGTACGCCGGCGCCAGCCTGGCCGCGCTGCGCGAGCGCGGCGTGGTCGACGTGCAGGTGTTCTCGCCGACCGGTCGCGCGGCGAAGTTCGCCCTGTCGCACGAGGTCATCCCGGTCGAATCCGACGACCTCCTGGAGGCCCTCGGCGCCGCGGACCTCGTCGTCACCTGCTCGGCCGTCACCGACCACGTGATCACCCGCGCGCTGGTCGCGGACGCGATCGCGGCGCCGGACGCCGCCGAGCGCCGCCTCGTGATCGATCTCGGGCTCCCCGGAACGTCGACCCCGCCGTCGCCGAGCTGCGCGGCGTCGAGCTGCTCGACCTGGAGACCATCAGCATCCACGCGCCGGTCGAGGAGCTGAACGCCGCAGCCGACGCCCGGCAGCTCGTCGGCGCCGCCGCCGCCGAGTTCGCGGCGCAGAGCACCGAGCAGGCCGTCACGCCTGCGCTGGTCGCCCTCCGCACCCACGTCTTCGGCATCCTGGACGCGGAGATCGCCCGTGCGCGCGCCCGCGGCGACTCGTCCGAGCAGACCGAGCAGGCACTCCGGCACCTGGCCGGTGTGCTGCTGCACACTCCGTCGGTGCGGGCCCGCGAACTCGCCAGGAACGGTGATGCGCAGGCGTTCGTGGACGCGGCATCCGCGCTGTTCGGCGTGGAAGTCGAGGATGCGCTCCGACCGCAAGCGCTCCGCGCCGTCGACGACGAGACCGCCGCCTCCTGACGTCCGTCCAGGAGCACCCACCAGAGGAGGACACGTGAGCGACGAGGCCACGATCACCGCCACCGAGCCGCACGCCGCCACCGGCCTGCCGTACGCCGCGGAGGAGCTGCGCACCGAACGGCTGCTGCTCCGCCCGCTGAACAGCGGCGACCTGGAGAACGGGCACGAGTTCGAGCGCCTGAAGGACGTCGCCCGGTACCTCTACTGGGAGGTGCACGACCACGACGAGTCGGCCGAGCACCTGCGCAAGCGCATCGCGATGAACCGCCTCGCGCACGACGGCGACGGCATCGTGTACGCGGTCGAGCTCCCGGACCCGGAGGGCGGCCACAGCCGGGTGATCGGCCACGTGAGCCTGTTCCTCAAAAAGGCGGAGTGGGCGAAGTTCGAGATGGGCTGGGTGTTCCACCCGGCAGTCCACGGCCGCGGCTACGCGACCGAGGCGACGACGCGGCTGCTGGAGCTGTGCTTCGAGTCCCTCGGCGGCCACCGCGTCTTCGCGCAGCTCGACGCCCGCAACGAGGCGTCGGCACGCCTGTGCGGCATCATCGGGATGACGCAGGAGGCGCTGCTGCGCGGGAGCGAGATCTACAAGGGCGAGTGGTCGGACACCGCGGTGTTCGCGATCCTGGAGGACGACTTCCGCGCGGGCCGGTGAGGTCGGCGCATCCTCAGTAGGATGGACGGGTCCCCCACCACCCGGCACCTTTAGGGAGCACCCATGGCCGCACCGTCGAGACTGGATTCCGTCATCACGCTGGCGCAGCACCGCGGATTCGTCTTCCCCTCCGGCGAGATCTACGGCGGCACCCGGTCCGCGTGGGACTACGGCCCCCTCGGCGTGGAGCTCAAGGAGAACATCAAGCGCGAGTGGTGGAACGCCTTCGTGCGCGGCCGCGGCGACATGGTCGGCCTCGACTCGGCGATCATCCTGCCGACCGCCGTGTGGGAGGCCTCCGGTCACGTGCAGGTCTTCAGCGACCCGCTGACCGAGTCGCTCATCACCCACAAGCGGTACCGCGCCGACCACCTCTTCGAGGCGTACGAAGCCGAGCACGGCCACCCGCCGGCGAACGGCCTCGACGACATCGCCGACCCCGACCACCCGGACAAGGTGGGCCAGTGGACGCCGATCCGGCAGTTCTCCGGCCTCATGAAGACCTTCCTCGGCGTCGTGGACGACGAGTCCGGCCTCCACTACATGCGCCCGGAGACCGCGCAGGGAATCTTCACCGACTTCGCGCATGTGCTGCAGGCCGCCCGCAAGAAGCCGCCGTTCGGCATCGGCCAGATCGGCAAGGCGTTCCGCAACGAGATCACGCCGGGCAACTTCATCTTCCGCACCCGCGAGTTCGAGCAGATGGAGATCGAGTACTTCGTCGAGCCCGGCACCGACGAGGAGTGGTTCCAGACCTGGATCGACCTCTGCTGGGACTGGTTCGTCGACCTCGGCATCGACCCGACCCACATCCGCCGTTTCGAGCACCCGGAAGGCGCACTGGCGCACTACTCGAAGCGCACCATCGACATCGAGTACAAGTTCGACTTCGTGGGCAGCGAGTGGGGCGAGCTGATGGGCGTCGCCAACCGCACCGACTACGACCTGCGGACCCACATCGAGCACTCCGGCAAAGACCTCAGCTACTTCGACCAGAACAAGAACGAGCGCTACGTGCCGTTCGTGATCGAGCCGTCCTTCGGACTCACCCGCGCGCTGATGGCGTTCCTGGTCGACGCGTACGACGAGGAGGAGGTGCCGAACGCCAAGGGCGGCACCGACAAGCGCACGGTGCTGCACCTCGACCCGCGGCTCGCGCCGGTGAAGGTCGCCGTCCTCCCGCTGTCCCGCAACGAGGCGCTGTCGCCGCTCGCCCGGGGCCTCGCCGACAAGCTCCGCAAGCGCCGCAACGTCGACTTCGACGACTCGGGTGCGATCGGCCGGCGCTACCGGCGCCAGGACGAGATCGGCACGCCGCTCGCCGTCACGGTCGACTTCGACTCGCTGGAGGACGACGCCGTGACCGTGCGCGACCGCGACACGATGAAGCAGGAGCGCATCCCGCTGGAGGGTCTCGACCGTTACCTCGCGGAGCGGCTGCGCGAGATCTGACCCTGCGCGGGAGCGGGTTTCCGCCCCCGCGAAGCAGGTGCCGCCTCCGGGAACGGGCGGCGACCGCTAAGGTGGGGGCCACCGCGACGGAGACACGATGAGCACGGCTCCCACGAACACCGCACCAGCGCCGCCGGCGGATCCGCCCCCGGGGCGGCCCCCGGCGTGGGCGATGCTGCGCGCCTACCTGCAGATCGCGCCCGCGAGCGTGACGCTCGCCGTGGTCGTGCTGGCCACCTCCATCACCACCGGAACGCTGTGGAGCGCCGCGAGCGTCGGCGGCGGCTCGCTGGTCTGGGCGGCGGGCGTTCCGACGACCATCCGGGCCGGGTACTGGTGGACGCCGGTCACGGCGCTCTTCGTGCCGGAGGACCCGATCCAGTTCGCGATCTCGTTCCTGCTGGCGCTGACGCTGCTCGCCGCGGCCGAACGGCTGCTCGGCACCGTACGTCTCATCATCGCGTTCCTGGTCACCGGGGTGCTGGGCATCACGCTCGGCGTGCTCGGCCAGTGGGCGGCGGCGAACGGGGGCGAGATCCTCGCGCACGCCACCGAGTTCGACTTCACCCTGGACCCGACCATCGGGATCGTGGGGGCGCTGGTCACGGCGAGCGCCTTCGCCACGACCCTCTGGCGGCGGCGGATCCGGCTGCTCACCTTCGCCACCGTCGTCATGTTCGTGCTCTACAACGGCGACCAGAACAACGTCTACCGTCTGTTCGCGGCGCTGCTCGGCCTCGCGCTCGGGGTCGTCCTGCGGCGTGGACGCCTGCACAGGATGCGGCGCAGCTCGCACGCCGAGACCCGCAACCTCGTCGCCGCGATCGTCGCGATCACCGCGATCGGCCCGCTCGCCGCGCTCCTGCCGCCGGGCGGCCTCGGCCCGCTCTCGTTCGTCTCGGCGCTGTTCCAGCATCGGGAGGTCGCCGCGGCGACAGTGCTGGCGGCGTGCAAGGCCGCCGACACGACCAACTGCCGTGACGAACTCGCCGCCGTCGCCGTGCAGGGCGTCGGCCCGCTGCTGCTCAGTCTGCTGCCGCTCGTGCTGCTCATCGTGACGGCCATCGGCCTCCGCCGCGGCCGGCACTTCGCGTGGCTGCTCGGGATCGTGGTGAACGCGGCGATGATCCTTCTCCCCTTCACGGCGCTGCCCGGTGGCGAGATCACCATCAACGTGGACAGTATCGACGCTCTCGCGCCCGCGATCGAGGTGCTGC
Organism: Leifsonia sp. L25; assembly: GCF_050632895.1. The sequence goes on from NZ_JBODRZ010000003.1 coordinate 1,604,012, forward strand.
TCTGGCTGGCGGCGACGCTGCTGGTGCCGCTGGCGTCGATCGCACTGCTGGTGGCGACACGGCGGCAGTTCCAGATCCGCGCTCCGCGGGACGCTGTCGTGCGCTTCACGATCCTGGCGGTCGTCGCCTTCGCCCTGCTGGCGGTCCTGTACCTCATCTCGGGCCTCGGGACGCTGTCGTCGTTCGTGCCCGAGGCCTCCATCGGCGACGTGTTCGTGTCCATGCTCCGCCGGTTCGTGCCGTCGGGCTTCGAGTCCGTGCTGGGCCCGGTGATCGTGCCCACATCGTCGTTCACGCTCCTGCTCTACCAGGGGGTGGGGCCGGTGTTCTGGACGATCTTCGTCATCGGCACGATGCGGCTGTACCGGGCGACCTCCACCGGCCGGACGGTCGGCGACGAGCTGCACTACCGCGAGCTCCTGCGCGCGGGCGGCGGCGGAACGCTGGGCTTCATGGGGACCTGGCCGGACAACGTGTACTGGTTCTCGGAGGACGGCGAGGCCGCCGTCGCCTACCGGGTGATCAACGGGGTGGCTGTCACCCTGTCCGACCCGGTGTGCCGGCCGGCGCGGGCCGAGCAGACCATCATCGACTTCATCGGGTTCTGCGACGCGAACAGCTGGACGCCCGCGTTCTACAGCATCCACGGCGCGTTCCTCCCGGTGTTCGAGTCGCTCGGCTGGCAGAGCGTGTCGGTCGGCGAGGAGACGCTGATGCACCCGCAGACCTTCGACATGCAGGGCAAGCCCTGGCAGAAGGTACGCCAGGCGCACAACCGCGGGGTGAAGGAGCGCATCTCGACGCTGTGGACGACGTGGGCCGAGCTGGCGCCGATCCAGCAGAACCAGATCGTCGCCCTCAGCGAGCAGTGGGTGTCCGAGAAGGAGCTGCCCGAGATGGGCTTCACCCTCGGCGGGATGGCGGAGCTGAAGGACCCTGAGGTGCGGCTCTACCTCGCCTACAACCCGCAGGGCGACCTCCAGGCGGTCACGAGCTGGCTGCCGAGCTGGCGGGACGGCCGGGTCGTCGGCTACACGATCGACTTCATGCGCCGGGCCGACAAGAGCATCCCGGGGATCATGGAGTTCGTCATCGCGTCGGCGGCGCAGCGGATGCGCGGTGAGGGCGTGGAGGTGCTGAGCCTGTCCGGTGCACCGCTGGCGACGAAGCCGGTGGGAGCGTCCGCTGAATCCGAAGACGAGGGGCCGGCGGTGATGGATCGACTGCTCGCGTTCCTGGCCAGGACGCTGGAGCCGGCCTACGGGTTCGCATCGCTGTTCGCATTCAAGAGCAAGTTCAATCCGACGTACGAGACGCTGTGGCTGGCGTACCCCGACGCGGTGTCGCTGCCGGCGATCGGCAACGCGATCGGGCGGGCGTACCTCCCGGACGCGAACGCGCGGGAGTATCTGGCGCTGGCGCGGACGTTGCTGGGGTGAGCGTGCCGCTGAGGCGAGGGCTCTGCTGACGGCAGACTCCGGTCCTGCAGCCACGGTCCGCTCCGGCGTACGGTTGCGCCATGACGGTCGACTGGGCCGTGCGGGAGGTACGCGCTGCCGAGCGTCGCGGCGAGGACTGGGAGCAGGCGTTCCCGACGCTGGCACAGCGTGCGCAGGCGGACCGGTGGTTCGACTACGAGGCGGAGGATGCGTTCATCGCGGCGCGGTGACCCGTCTCAGAACACGTACTCCAGCAGATCCAGCCCCACCGTCCGCATCCCGTCGATGACCGCCAGCCGCGCCGGCAGCGCCGTGTCGTCGAAGTACGTCGACACCGCGTAGGTCACCCCCGCGCGCGGCCCGCGCAGCACGCCGACCTCGCTGCGGACTCCCGCGTCGGTGCCCGTCTTGTTGACCAGCAGGATGCCGTGCTCGGGGTGGCGGTGGGAGTGCGGGTCGAGGCCGAACGCGCTCGACACCAGGGAGAAGTCGCTGTTCAGGGACAGCCAGGAGATGACCTGGCGGCTGGTCGCCGCGTCCACGACCTCCCCGCGGGCCAGCGCCGAGAACAGCCAGGTGAGCTCGTTGGCGCTGCCGACCGAGAGCTGCGGGGCGTCGTCCGGGCCGCGGTGGTCGCGGACCAGGTCGAGGAGGGCGGTGCGCGTGAGGCCGAGGGACTCCGTGCGGGCGCTCACGGCCTCCAGGCCGACACGGCGCAGGAGGACGTTGGTCGCGAGGTTGTCGCTCGTCGCACCCACGAGCGCGGCCAGGTCCGCGACCGGCAGGGCGGGGACCTGGAGGTGCTGCCAGATTCCGGACTCACCCGCGATGTCCTGCGGCGCGCGGTCGAGCTGGGCGAGCGGGCTGAGCTGGTGCGACTGGAGGCGCGCGGCGACCTCCACCAGCAGCAGCACTTTGCCGATGCTCGCCGTCGGCATCACCACGTGGTCGTCGACCGAGAAGAGCACCTCGCCCGTGGACAGGTCCGTCGCGCGCGCCGAGACCTGCACGCCCTGCACGGCCAGCCGGCCGAGCGCTTCGAAGCCGCGGCTGAAGACTTCGGGGGCGGCGGGCACGGACCCGCGGTGCCGGCCACGGCGTGCACTCGCGTGCCGGCGGCGGTGGTCGGTCTCCGGGGTCTGGATCGTCACGGTCGCGGTGCGTCTTTCTTCCGAGTCGGGGGCATCGGGCAATGCCGCGGTCCCCCGAACCGCGTCGCGGCGAGGGCGGAACCCTCGGCGCGATAGGGACGATGTTACCCCGCCCGGAGGGTGGTGGGGCGATCCCTCTCGCGCGGTCGCCGGCGCTTCACCAGATGGTCACGCGCTCCTCCGGCTCGAGCCACAGCGCGTCGCCGTCGGTGACCCCGAAGGTGTCGTAGAAGGCGTCGATGTTGCGGACGATCTGGTTGCAGCGGAACTCGTTCGGCGAGTGCGGGTCGATCGCCAGCAGGCGGATGACCTCCTCGTCGCGGCCCTTCTGCTGCCAGGCCTGCGCCCACGACAGGAAGAAGCGCTCAGCGCCGCTGAGGCCGTCGACGACCGGCGGCTCCTCGCCGCCGAGCGAGAGGAGGTAGGCCTTCCAGGCGATGCCCAGACCGCCGAGGTCGCCGATGTTCTCGCCGATGGTGAGGGCACCGTTGACGTGGTGGTCGGGCACCTGCGCCGGCGCGAGGGCGTCGTACTGGGCGATGAGGCTGCCGGTGCGCTTCTCGAACGCGGCACGGTCGGCAGCGGTCCACCAGTCGTCGAGCTTGCCGTCGCCGTCGAACTTGGAGCCCTGGTCGTCGAAGCCGTGGCCGATCTCATGGCCGATCACCGCGCCGATCGCGCCGTAGTTGGCGGCGGCGTCGCGGCCCTCGTCGAAGAACGGGTACTGCAGGATCGCCGCGGGGAAGACGATCTCGTTGAAGCCGGGGTTGTAGTAAGCGTTGATCGTCTGCGGGGTCATGAACCACTCGTCACGGTCGATCGGCTTGCCGATCTTGTTCAGCTCGCGGTTGAACTCGAACAGCGCGGCGGCGCGCACGTTGCCGACGAGGTCCGTCGGGTCGATCACAAGCGCGGAGTAGTCGCGCCACTTGACCGGGTAGCCGATCTTGGGCGTGAACTTGCCGAGCTTGTCCAGCGCGCGCTCGCGGGTATCCTCGCCCATCCACTCGAGCGTCTGGATGCTCTGCCGGTACGCCTCGATCAGGTTGGCGACCAGCGCGTCCATCGCCTGCTTGGCCGAGGGCGGGAAGTGCCGCTCCACGTAGATCTTCCCGACGGCCTCCCCCATCACGCCCTCCACCAGCGAGACGCCGCGCTTCCAGCGGGCGCGCATCTCCGGCGTGCCGGTGAGGGTACGGCCGTAGAAGTCGAAGTTCGCGTCGACGAAGTCGCCGGTCAGGTACGGGGCGGAGTCGTGGATGATCTGCCAGGCCAGCCAGTCCTTCCAGGACTGCAGCTTCTCCTCGACGAGGAGCCCGGCGACGCCGGAGGTGAACGACGGCTGGCGCAGGACGATCTCGGTGAGCGCCCCTGCGGGGCCCCGAGGCCGGCGGCCCAGTCGTCCAGGCCCGCCGAGCCGAACAGCGCCGTGGCGTCGGCCCACGAGAACAGGTTGTAGGTCTTCTCCGAGTCGCGGGAGGTCACGTTGTCCCAGTGCTGGGCGGCGATCTCCACCTCGAGGTCGTAGACGCGCTGCGCGCGCTCGGGGGCGTCCTGGAAGCCGGCCAGCTCGAACATCCGCTGCACGTGCGCGGCGAAGGCCTCCCGGATCGGCGCGAACCGCTCCTCCCGGAAGTAGGACTCGTCGGGCAGAGAGATGCCGGCCTGCTCGGCGAAGACGAGGTAACGGCTGGGGTCGCCCGGGTCGTTGTCGACGAAGAGCTGGTAGATGCCGCCGACGCCGTGCCGCTCCAGCTCGCCGAGGGTCTTCAGGAACTCCGGGATGGTGGCGACATCGTCGGCGATGGCGAGCTGCGCCTCGATCGGCCGGACGCCGAGCGCGTCGACGCGATCCTCGTCGAGGAAGCTCGTGTAGAGGTCGCCGAACGTGCGCTCCTCGGTCCCCTCCGGAGCCGACTGCGCGGCCTCCACGATCTCCCGGACGGCTGCCTCCGACTTCTCCGCGAGTTCCATGAAGGAGCCCCAGCGGGCCTTGTCGGACGGGATCTCGGTCCGGCTGATCCAGGCGCCGTTCACGTGCCGGAACAGGTCGTCCTGCGGGCGGATCGAGGGATCGAGTTCGTCGGTGGCGATGCCGGAGGAGAGCGTCATGCGCCCCAGCCTACGGCGCGGGCGCCCCGCCTGTCAGGTGCGCGCGCCGCCGGAGACGGACGGGCGGGAATGCTGCCGGGCCGGCGCCTGCACGGTCGTGGTGCGGCGGGGACGGAGGCAGGCGTACGAGTTCAGGAAGAGCGCGGCCAGGACCAGCTCGGCGAGGATCGAGACCGTCCCGGAGACGCTGCCGAAGCCGCCGAGGGAGAAGCCGATGTTCACCACGGCGAGGAGGGCGTAGCCGATCCCGAGGACCCCGGACAGGAGCGGCCGGTTCGTCATCCGCCACCAGGGGCGCGCCGCGCGCAGGGACTCCCCGGCCCGCGGAACATCCGGGAGACGATGTACCACCCGGCGACCTGCAGCATCGTCAGCACGATGGAGGCCGGCTCCGAGTGCAGCGCGTCGAAGAGCAGCGCGAGCGCGACGTTGACCGCGAGCAGCACCGCGACCACCAGCGCCTTCTGGGCCGGAGTGGTGAAACGCATGTCGATCCCCCTGGTGAGTCCGAGCTTTAGCATTTCAGATGTTCACAGCCGGCGAGCGAGGCACGCCGGTCGCCGAACGGATCCACGGTGCGGCAGCGGTCTCCCGAAGCCGCTCGGCCGTGACCCGCGCTCGCGCAGAGCCCCCTTTTCCGCCCTCGCAACGCCCGGGCCGGCCAGTGTGAGACCCATTCGGCAACCGGCCACGCCGCCTCCCCTAGCCAGGGCGGCGTGACGTCCGCAGGGACGCACGTCAGACACTAGTGTGATATTTATGCCTTCGCAAGTCGGGAGGTGGAGATCGTCCTCACGACTTCGGGCACGGAACGGGTGCCCCCTCACGCGTCCCGCGACGCCCGGATCTGCTCCCACTCGTTCAGCATGTCCGGCAGCCTGGCCTGCATGAACCGGTAGAAGCCGGCCATGTCGCGCAGGCGCTCGGTCGCCGGGTCGTCGGGGTCGTCGACGGCGGCGAGGCCCGCTTCCGCCTGGTCGGCGAGGACGCCGTAGATGGGGCTGTTGCGGACCATCAGGGCGTACCAGTCCGCCGGCATCTGGTAGAGGTCGCGGCGGCTGCCGTTCTGCGACAGGCGCCGCACGATCCCGAGGGTCTGGAGGTAGCGGACCGCTCCGGAGATCGCGGCCGGGCTCACGTCCAGCCGTTCGGCGAGCTGCGCGGCCGTGAGTCCTGCCGAGTCCGTGACCGTGAGCGCCATCAGCACGCGCGCGGGCATCTTCGGGAACCCCGCAGCGGTCAGCACCGCCGCGGAGTGCTCCATCATCTCCGTCAGAGCCCGTTCGTCCCTGGCCATACCCGTCCCTACCCGATCGCGAAGTCCCGGCGGCGGATCAGGGCCGCGGCGGCGGCGAGCGCGACGACCGCGATGCCGAACATCCAGTATCCACCGGTCCAATCGACCTTCCCGACGACGACGGGGGCGTCGGCGAACGGGGAGACGTGGCGCAGCCAGTCCGGGAGCTTGATCAGGGCGCCGAAGATGCCGATGAAGGCGCCGGCGCCGAGCGCGGCCCAACCGACCGGAGCGGTCCAGCCCGGCAGCAGCACGAAGACCAGCGTCAGTACGCCGAGGTAGACCAGCGCCACAGGGAACTGCGCGGCTGCGGCGGCGAACGCGTCGTTGAAAGTTGACGCTTTCTCCCCCGCCGCCGTCGCCGACAGGCCCGCGGCGAGCGCCGCCGCCAGCAGCACCAGCACGATCGCGATCAGTCCGACCAGCACGAAGTCGAGCAGCCAGCGCACCCGGGAGACCGGGGTCGCCATCATGACCTCGGCCGAGCCTCCGACCTCCTCCTGGCGCAGCCGGATGACCGCCTGCACCGCGCACGCCGCGGCCAGCACGCCGACGATCGACATGATCGCGGACAGGAACAGCGCCGTCATCGGGCCGGAGCCGCCGGCGCCCAGGTGCCCGACGGCGTCCCGGATGTTGCCCAGACTGGGGTCGTTCGCGATGGACGAGCTCACCACGCTGCCGAGCGCGCCCGCGAGAACACCGGTGAGGAGGCCGCCGATCGCCCAGCCGAGGATGGTCGGCCACTGCAGGCGCCAGGCCAGGCCGAGCGGGCCGTTCAGCGTCGGGAGGGCGTTCCGCCGGCCGGCGCGCTCCGGGACGATCCCGGAACCCGAGTCGCGCACGGCCTGGAGGCCGAACACCGCCGCGATCAGAACGGCGGCGAAGCCGAGCTGCAGGAGCAGCGGCGTCCAGTCGTTCCGCACATACGGCGAGAACTGCTCGCCCCAGCCGATCGGGCTGAGCCAGGTCGGCCAGCCGGAGACCATCGTCGTGCCGGCGCCCGTGACCGTCCCGATCGCGTCGCCGACGCCGCGCAGCACCCAGGCGAGCACGACGATGGCGGCGGCGTAGCCGTTCGCGCCGCGCGAGGTGCTCATCACCTGGGCGAGCAGGAGGCCGACGGCCAGGAAGGCGACACCGGCCCCGCCGACCGCTGCTCCCGCGACGAGCGAGCCGTACGCCGGGAGGCCGGCCGCCGTGAAGCCGACCCCGGTGGCCAACGCGAGCACGATGTTCGCGAGGACGCCGTGGACGACCGTCGCGACGGTCGGCGTGAGCCGAGCGGCAGGGGTGGAGCCGACGAGCTCGGCGCGGCCGGACTCCTCCTCCGCACGGGAGTGTCGCACGGCGAGGAACGTGTTCATCAGGCCGGCGAGCAACGCGAGGAACGTATAGATCTCGAAGAACGTGACCGCCGCCAGGCCGGTGCCCTGCGGGAGCCCGCGGAGGACGAGGACCGTCGGGTTCGCGATCGCGAGCCGGATCAGCTCCGTTCGGCCGGTCGCCGACCCGTACGTCGAGTCGATGCTCGCCGCGGAGAACAGGGCGAGGAACGCGATGCAGAGGATCCAGATGAGGAGCTGCCAGCGGTCGCGCCGCAGGCGCTGCCTGAGCAGGACGCCGAGGGTCGCCACGCGTCCGCGTTCGGGGACGGCGGTGTGCCCGGCGCGTGCGGCCGGGCGGTCGGTGGTCGTGGTGCTCATCGCCCCTTCGCCTCCGCCTCCAGCTCGGTGACGCCGGCGAGTTCGTCGCCGTAGTGGCGGAGGAAGAGCTCCTCCAGCGACGGCGGAGCGACGGTCAGGCTCTTCGCGTTCAGGTCGGCGAGCGCCGCGAGGACGGGCGCGAGGCCGTCGCTGTCGGCGGTGAACTTCACGCGACCGTTGTCGGTGCGCAGGTCGTGGGCGTCGGGGATGCGGGCGAGCTGCTCGTCCGTCATCCCGTCGGCCGCGAACGATATCTCGGTGCGGGTCAGGTGGCGGAGCTCATCCAGGGTCCCGGACTCGACGGTCTTGCCCTCGCGGATGATGCTGACCCGGTCGCAGAGCTGCTCCACCTCGGAGAGGATGTGGCTGGACAGCAGGACGGTCGCGCCGTCCCGGGCGATCCGGGCGATCTCGGCGTTGAAGGTGGCCTCCATCAGCGGGTCGAGCCCGCTGGTCGGCTCGTCGAGGATGTACAGGTCTGCCGGGGTCGCGAAGGCGGCGACGAGCGCGACCTTCTGCCGGTTGCCTTTGGAGTAGGCGCGCCCCTTCTTGGTCGGGTCGAGCTGGAACACGTCGATCAGACGCTTCTTGCGCTCGGCGTAGACCGCCTTGTCGGCGGTGCCTCCGCGGAGCCGGGCGAGGAGGTCGATGGCCTCGCCGCCCGACAGGTTCGGCCAGAGGCTGACGTCGCCGGGAACGTAGGCGATGCGGCGGTGCAGGGTGACGGCGTCCCGCCAGGGGTCGTCGCCGAAGACACGGGCGGTGCCGCCGTTGGAGCGCGCGAGGCCCAGGAGGACGCGGATGGTGGTCGACTTGCCTGCGCCGTTCGGCCCGAGGAATCCGTGGACCTCACCCTCGGTGACGGTGAGGTCGAGTCCGTCGAGTGCCCGGACCCGGCCGAATCGCTTCTCGAGGCCCGAGGCCTCAATCACTGTGGTCATGGGCGTGACTCTACGCTTAATTCAGTAATTTGTGAAAACTTTTACGGAATCCTTACGTCGACGGCGCCGGCGCGATGCGCATCAGGTCGGGATGCACTGCAGGTCGTCGATGCCGGCGTACTGATGCGTGGAGGCGGTGTCGGGGACCGTGTAGGTGTACGGGACGCCTGCCTTCAGGGGCACGGTTTCGGTGTGCTGATCGATCGAGTCGCCGTCGACGGTGTCCGCGAACCCGACGATCACCTCGGCGCCGGGACAGTCGCGCGGAGAGGTCAACAGGAAGGTCCAGCCCTGCTCGGGCTGGATCGTCACGCCGTCGATGACGTAGCTCTGGTCGGCCGCCGAGGGGTCGCCGCTCGACGGGGCGGTGGACGGCGCAGCGGCGGAACCGTGCCGGGAGGCGCTGTTCGCGAGACCGCTTCGGGCGCCGCCGGCGAGGGCGATGACCGCCACGAGCAGGACGACGAGGAGCACGGCGGTGCCGCCGAGGGCGATGCCGATGATGGCGCCGTTGGAGAGAGGTCTGCGAGGCCGGGCGGGGTAGGCGGAGGGGTGGGGATAACCGGGGTACGGCGGTTGCTGGGGGCCGCCGGGTCCCGGAACGCCGGCGGCCGGAACGCCGGCGGCCGGGAGGGAGGCCAGGTACGGGTAGACGGGCTGCGGCGGCGTCGCGCCGTACGGTGCGGCGGGCGGCTGGGGTGTCGGTGAAGCGGGCCGGTGGGGAGCTGCGCCGTACGGTGCGGCGGGCGGCTGGGGTGTCGGGTAAGCGGGCTGCTGGGGAGTCGCGCCGTACGGTGCGGCGGGCAGGCGGGGTGGATATCCCGGCTGCGGCGCCAGCCCGATCGGTGTCGTCCCGCTCTGCGGAGTCCCCCAGCCCTGCGGCGCACCGGTGCTCTGCGGCGGCTGCCAACGGACCCCGGCGAGCAGAGCGTCCCGCGCCCGCGCGAGCGCGTCGACCGCGGTGACATCGCTCTCCGGGACGGTCGCGACATGCGCAGCGTACGCCTCGGTGATCTGAGCCTCGGTCGCGTTCTCGGGGAGTCCGAGCAGGCCGGCCGCCTCGGCGGGCGTCACCGGCGCACCGCGGTGACGCCGGACCGGCGGGGGATCATGCGCTCTGGCTGCTGCATGCGTTGATCGTAGCGGCCGGTCGCGGCCCGAGACGCCGTCGACGCGACGGCGGCGCGGCGCTCGGCAGGCGATCGGCGGAAGGGCCGGACCAGCCACCCGCCTGGCGCGGAGGGCTGTCAGCACCCGGCCAGGATCCCTTTCAGCGCCGCACCCTCCGCGGCCGTCACCCACAGTCCGTACTTGGCCTTCACGGCGACCTGGCGGGCCGCGTACTCGCATCGGAATCCGCGGTTCGGCGGCAGCCAGGTCGCCGCGTCTCCCGCACCTTTCGCCTGGTTCGTCGCCCCGTCCACCGCCAGCAGCTCGAGCGGGTCGTTCGCGAGTTGGACGCGCGCCTCCTGGCTCAAGCCCTGGGCGCCGGTCTGCCACGCGTCGAGCAGCGCCACGACGTGGTCGATCTGGACGAGAGCGGACGTCTGCACCCCGCGGGCGAACGCGATGCTGCGGCCGGTGTACGGGTCGCTCAGGGTGCCGGTGAGGACCGCGCAGTCCGCGCGCCGGCTGACTGCGGCGAGGTCGCGGGCGAGGATGTCGTCCCGGGTGTCGCAGCCGTTCTTGTCGACGTCGAGCCAGGCCTCACCGAAGCGCGCAACGCGGTCGTACCCGGTCGCCGGGGCACGGCCCTTCACCGGGAGCTGCGCGAGCGCGGCGCGGGCACCGGCCGCATCGAGCAGGCCGGCCGCCGACCGCGCGCCGGGCGGCGAGGCGAGGGTCGAAATCGCGCCGGACGAGGCGTCCGTACCCGGCGCGGACGGTGCGCGTCCGCCGTTCAGCGCAGCGTAGCCTCCCGCTCCGGCGAGGGCGAGCAGCAGCGCGACCGCAGCGACCGGCCACGACGCCGGACGACGGCGCCGCACGGACGTCCGGCTCACAGGAACGAGTCGTCGACGAGCCCGCGGTGGAGGCCGCGCCGTGAGAGGTGGACTCCCGGGCGCTGCGCTGTCGCGATCTCGCCGAGCTCCCGCATCACCCTCCCGAAGTAGGGCGCTGCGGTCGCGTTGCGGTACGCGCCCGGGTTGAGGTCGGCCTCGTTGCGCAGGCGGATCTCGGCACGCGCGGCCTCGATCAGGGCGATCACCTTGGCGCCGCTGCGGTACCGGATGAGCCGGTGCACCCACTGGTCCAGAGCCTCCGGGAGGCCCGCCGGGACGCGATCGTGCTCGGCGGCGAGGGAGTCGCGCCGGACCCCAGCGGTGTCGGGGGCGGTGGCGTAGCGTTCACGCGCCGGGGCGTCCGACGGCCGCCGCTCGGAACGGAGCACCGCCAGCAGGTCGTCGCTGCGGTTGGCCTGTTGCGCGAGCACGCCCAGCGCGTCGACGGCCGAGCTGTACTCCTCCTCATAGCCCGAGTAGTCGGCCGGATGCGCGGACCGGTCGTGGAGGAGGTCGGTGCGCGCCGACGCCGCCTGCCCCTTGGTGAGGACCGTGCGCCCGTTGCGGACCCGCTCGAGACGCCAGGACCAGGTCGACAGCAGTTCCGGCATCAGGTGGCTCATCCCTCCACTGTAGGAACAGCCACCGACACCGGGCCGACCGACACGACGTCGCCGGGATGCGCCGACGCGACGGGGCCGTCGAAACGTGTGGAGGCGCGCGCGACCGCCTCGGCGGGGTCGAGGCCGAGGGCGAGATGCGTCAGCAGGAGACGCCCGACGCGCGCGTCCGCGGCGAGGGCGCCGGCATCCTCCGGGGTCAGGTGGCTGCCGTCCGGCCGGTCCGCGCCGGCCTCGGCGAGCATCAGATCGCACCGGGCCGCGAACGCGGTCAGACCGCGGGACGGCGCGGCGTCACCGGTGAAGAGGAGGGAGGCGTCATCGGCCCGCGCGCGGAGCGCCCAGGCGGGGACGTCGTGCTCGACGGCCTCCCAGGCGAGGTCGAGGTCGCTCACGCGCCGGCCCCGTCGATCGGCGAGCGACTCGAACGCGAAGACGCGATCGAGGTCGCCGGCGGCGCGGGCGCCGAGGAACCCGACGAGCCGGGCCCGCAGATCGGGCGGCCCGACCACCCGGAGCGGTGGGCGGCCCGGGAGGTCGCCGAACGCGAGAGCGTAGAAGAGCGGGAGCAGATCGGCCGTATGGTCGGCGTGCGCGTGCGAGATCCAGACGGCGTCGAGGTCGGCGGGCGAGCGGTGACGCTGGAGCTCGGCGAGGGTCCCGGGCCCGGCGTCGATCCAGACCGAGGCGGCGCCGTGCTCGAGGAGGTAGCCGGAGCAGGGGGACGCCGGCGTGGGGTAGTGGGATGCGGTGCCGAGGATGGTGAGGCGCATCAGGTGATGGTAGCGGGGCCTGTCACCCCCTCGCGATAGCGTTGTCCCCGCCGTGAACGTCCTCCCCCGCCGCCCGCTCGACCGCGAGATCCTGCGTCTCGCCGTCCCCGCACTCGGCGCGCTCGTGGCCGAGCCGCTCTTCCTGCTGGCCGACTCGGCGATGGTCGGGCATCTGGGCGTCGCACCGCTGGCGGGGCCCGGGATCGCGAGCGCCGTGCTGCAGACCATCGTGGGGCTCATGGTCTTCCTCGCCTACTCGACCACTCCCGCCGTCGCGCGGCGGCTCGGCGCGGGCGACGAGCGGGGGCGGTCGCCGCCGGCGTGGACGGGAGCTGGCTGGGGCTGGCGCTGGGGATCGTGCTCGCGGCGGCCGGCTGGGCGGCCTCCCCGCTGCTCGTGGGGCTGTTCGGCGCGTCCGCGGAGGTCGCGTCCGAGGCGGAGACCTACCTCGCGATCTCGATGCTCGGGCTCCCGGCCATGCTGCTGGTGTTCGCGATGACGGGGCTGCTGCGCGGCCTGCAGGACACGCGCACGCCGCTCGTGGTCGCTGTCGCGGGGTTCGGGGCGAACATCGTGCTGAACTTCTGCTTCATCTACCTGGCCGGGCTCGGGATCGCCGGGTCCGCGCTCGGCACCGTCGTAGCGCAGTGGGCGATGGTCGTGGTGTACGCGGTCATCGTCGGCCGGCACGCGCGACGCGTCGGCTCCCTGCTGCTGCCGCACCATTCCGGGATCGGCAGGACCGCGCGGGCCGGTGGATGGCTGTTCCTGCGCACGGCGAGCCTCCGGGCGGCGATGATGCTGGCCGTGTTCTGCGCCACGCGGCTGGGGCCGGACGAGCTCGCGGCGTTCCAGGTGACGATGACCGTGTTCGCGACGCTCGCCTTCGCGCTGGACGCGCTCGCGATCGCGGCCCAGGCGCTGGTCGGCAAAGGCCTCGGGGCCGGGGAGCTCGACGACGTCCGGGAGGTTCTGCGCCGGTGCGTGCAGTGGGGGCTCGGCGCCGGCGTGGTCCTGGGGGCTGCGACCGTCGCGCTCAGCCCGGTCGCGGCCGGGCTGTTCACGAGCAGCCCGTCCGTGGCGGCGCTGCTGCCGGCCGCGCTCGCCATCATCGGGGTGAGCGCGCCGCTGGGCGGCTACGTGTTCGTGCTGGACGGTGTGCTGATCGGCGCAGGGGACGCGCGGTATCTGGCGCTGACGGGGGTGCTGAACGTCGCGGTGTTCGTGCCGCTCGCGCTCGCGGTGGTGACGTGGGGCTGGGCCGATGTCGGCGGCCTCTCGGCGCTGACGGCAGCCTTCGCGTTCGGGTACCTGGGTGCGCGGGCGGTCACGCTCGGCCTGCGGGCGCGCGGGCGCGCGTGGATGCGTCCCGGCGCCGAGCGGTAGCGGCAGCGTCCCGTCCGCACATTCGTGCCGAATCGCGCCTCACGCGGTGCGAAACGCCACATTCGTGCCGAAAGTCACGACCGTCGCCGCTGGAGGCGTCACGACATCCGGCATGAAGCGCCGCTCAGGCGGCGGTAAACGCCACATTCGGCACGAATGTCGTGGCGCGTCTCAGGCCAGCCACTCGCGGGCGGCCGTCACGAGGGCGCGGACACCCACATCGATCGTCGGCTGCGCCACCGGCGCGAAGAACGGCGAGTGGTTCGACGGGATGTCCGTGTCCACCGTTCCCGCCTCCATCGCAGCCCGCAGAGTCTCCGGGTCGGCCCCGCCGAGCATCCAGTAGACGAGCGGGACGCCCGCCGCAGTCGCCAGATTGCCGACGTCCTCGCTTCCGGACAGTGCGCCCGGCTGGAGGACGGCCTCCTCACCGAATTCGGACGCGAACGCCGCGTTCACGCGGGCCGTGGCCTCCAGGTCGTTCACTGTGACGGGGTAGCGCTCGCCCCACTCCGTGATCGGCTCGTGCGGGGAGCCGCTGGCCTGCAGCTCGGCGCGGAGGATGCGGTCGACGCCCTCCAGCACGCGCGTGCGGACCGTCTCGTCGAAGCTCCGGACGCTGATCCCGAGCGTCGCCGACGGCGCGATGATGTTGTTCTTGGTGCCGGCGTGGAGGGTGCCGACGGTGACGACCGCGGTGTCCTGCGGGGCGATCTCGCGCGCCACGACGGTCTGCAGGCGCATGACCGCGGAAGCCGCCATGACGACCGGGTCGATGGTCGTCTCCGGGCGGGAGCCGTGGCCGCCGCGTCCGCGCAGGGTCACCTCGAAGGCGTCGACGGCGGCCATCGCGGCGCCGGGATGCGCGCCCACCATGCCGGCCGGGGCCGGGGTGACGTGCTGGCCGAGCACGACGTCCGGCGCGGGGACCTTCGCGTAGAGGCCGTCCTGGACCATCACGTCCGCTCCCCCGCCGTGCTCCTCGGCCGGCTGGAACACGGCGACGAGCGTCCCCGACCAGTCGTCCGTCGTCCCGGCGAGACGCTCGACGGCGCCGAGCAGGCAGGTGATGTGGATGTCGTGGCCGCACGCGTGCATGACCGGCACGGGGTTGCCGTCGTCGCCGGGCGCGGTCTGCGTCGACGCCCACGGGAGCCCGGTCTCCTCGCGGACGGGCAGCCCGTCCATGTCCGCGCGCAGCAGCACGGTCGGGCCGTCGCCGTTGCGGAGCACGCCGGCGACGCCGGTGCGGCCGATTCCGGTGTGCACCTCCAGGCCGAGGGCGGACAGGTGCCCGGCGACGATGCCGGCGGTGCGGTGCTCCTGGAAGGAGAGCTCGGGGTGGGCGTGGAGGTCGCGGTAGAGGGCTTCGAGGTCCATGGGGTCCACCCTATGCGGGGCGGGTGGTGGGACGTCGGTAGCGGAGGAGATCGGTCGCGGCACGCCGGCCGAAAGCAGTGAACGGAGGAGTTTCGGGGGTGGGAGTGGCGGGAGTCCTCCGTTGGCGTCCGAGGGAGGGCGGAGGTGAAGCGCGCCGGACCTACGCCCGCGGCTCCGCCGTCGTGTTGCCGCGGTGGAACTCGCTCGTGAACGACATCGGGTGCGCCGGCCTGCCCTCCAGCATCTCGACGATCGCGCGGCCGGCGGCGCGGCCCTTCTCGACCGCGGGCTGGACGAGGGTCGTGAGGTCGTACGGCCACAGCCCGTCGACGCGGACGCCGTCGAAGCCGACCACGCTGACATCGGTCGGGACCTGCAGGCCGAGCTCCTCCGCGGCGCGGATCACGCCCGCGGCGAGCAGGTCGCTCTGCGCGATGACCGCGGTCGGGCGGCGCGACGGGTCAGAGAGGAGCGCGGTTCCGGCGATGCGGCCCTCCTCCACGAACGAGCCGCGGGTCGTCCAGCCGCCGGCATCGGGGAACACGTCCCGGGCGCCCGCGAGGCGCTCGGTGGCGGTGGTGGAGCTGCTGCCGCGCACGACCGCGGGCGTCAGCGGTCCGCGAGCGCGATCCCGCCGGAGCGGAAGGGTGACGATCGCGATGTCTCGGTGGCCGAGGTCGTGGAGGTGCTGAGCGGCGAGGCGCGTGGCCTCCCGGTTGTCCTGGCCGACCGAGGGGACGTCGTCGGCCGGGTCGCCCTCGATCGCCACGAGCGGGATGCCCCGCCGGCGCAGCATCGCCACCGACTCGTCCAGGCGGGGGCTGCAGCCGACCAGCACCACCGCGTCCATCGGGGCGTCCTCGATGCGCTGGGCGGTCTCCCCCGCGTCGGTGAGGATGAGGAGGCCGGCCTCGACGGCGGCGATCTCGTCGGAGATGCCGTCCAGCAGGGCGATCTTGATCGGGTCGCGGAACGCGTCGCCGACCCGCTCCTCCATCACGACGCCGACGATCCCCGACCTGCCGCGGCGCAGTGAGCGGGCGCGCGGGTCGGGCCCGGCGTAGTCGAGCTGCCTGGCGGCGTCGAGGACGCGCTCCCGTGTGGCGTCCGAGACGGGGCCCGTGCCGGAGAACGCGAGCGAGGCGGTGGAGTTGGAGACACCGGCCAGGCGGGCGACGGCGGCCAGCGTCGGCCGGGCGCCCGCGAGGGGTGTGCTGCTGTCGTTCACGTGTGGTAGCTTAGTCGAATCGTTTCGATCGAAACGATTCGAGTGGCGAAATCCGCTCCCCCACCAGAACCCGCCGGCCGCGCGCGGCCCCGCTCCTCCCAGGACGACCGATGTCACAGCCGACCCCGACGACGACCCGCAGCCGCCGCGAACTGCGCACCTGGCGCAACGCGGTCTTCGTGATCTTCATCCTCAGCGGGCTCGCGATGGCGACGTGGGTGGCCCGCATCCCGGGCGTCCGCGACGACCTCGGCCTCGGGCGCGACCCGTCCTCGGTCGGCCTCCTCATCCTCGGGATGTCGGCCGGCGCGATCATCGGACTGTCGGTGTCATCGCTGGTGCTCGTGCGCTTCGGCCCGCACAAGGGGATGGTCGGGGCCCTCGTGATCGTGGCGATCGGCACGCTGGCGATCGGCTTCGGCTCGACGGTGTTCCACGCCGTGCCGATGGTGGCGGTCGGCCTCATCCTGCTCGGCTTCGGCAACGGGATGGTCGACGTGATGATGAACGTCGAAGGCACAGCGGTCGAGCGCGAGATCGGCAAGACCCTGATGCCGCTCATGCACGCCTTCTTCAGCCTGGGCACGGTGCTCGGAGCCGGGATGGGCGCGGCCGCCGCCGCCCTCCGCATCGGCGTCGTGTGGCACCTCTCCTTCATCGCCGTGGTGCTGGTCGTGGTTGCACTGGTCGCCATCCGCTTCATCCCGCGGGAGGCCGACCTCGGCGACGAGACGGCCGAGAAGCCGCGCATCCCGTTCGGTCAGCGGCTGCGCGCGTCGCTGGCGGTCTGGGGCGACTGGCGACTGATCCTCATCGGCGTGGTCATGCTCGGCATGGCGTTCGGCGAAGGCTCGGCGAACGACTGGATCGCGTTGGCGACGGTCGACGGCCACGGCCAGTCGAACTCCACCGGCGCGATCGTGTTCGGCTTCTTCGTCGCGGCGATGACGCTCGGCCGCGTGCTCGGCGGACCGATCGTCGACCGCGTCGGACGCGTCGCTGCGATCCGCGTGACGGCCGCGATGGGCGTGGCGGGCCTCCTGCTGTTCATCCTCGGCGGCCCGCTGTGGGTGGCCGTGATCGGAACCGTGCTCTGGGGCTTCGGCGTCTCGCTCGGCTTCCCGCTCGGCATGTCGGCGGCGTCGGAGGGTGCGGAGAACCCGGCCGCGCGCGTCTCGGCGGTGGCGATCATCGGCTACTGCGCGTTCCTGGTCGGGCCTCCGCTGATCGGCTTCCTCGGCAAGGAGTTCGGGCTGCTGAACGCGCTCTACCTCATCCTGGTGCTGCTGATCGCGTCGTTCCTGGCCGCGCCGGCCGTGCGCCCGGCCGCCCAGAGGCGCGCCCGAGCACTGGCACCCGTCGAAGACTGACCCCGCCGCCCGACCCGAGAGTACGCACGAAATCAGGCGAAAACGCCCGATTAGGCGGAGAATCTGGGTACTCGGCCCTGTGCAGGGTGCCGGGTGCGTGGTGCGGGCGGTCAGGCGAACGCGAGGCAGACGGGGGTCGGCACAGGGGACGAGCCGAGTCGGCGGAGGGCGCGTGACGCGGCGTCGAACGCGAACACGCTCACCTCGTCGCTGTCCTGGCACGCTGCCAGCACCCGGTCCCCCTCCGGGGAGATCACCAGATCCCGCGGCGCGCGCCCGCCGACGGGCACGACGTCCACCAGTTCCAGCTCCGAGGCCTCGGCGTCGAACGCGAACACGCCGATCGTGTCATCGCCGCGGTTCGTGACCAGCACGGTGCCGCCATCCGCGGTCACCCGCACGGCCGCGGTCAGATTCGAACCCGCCGCCGAGGGCCCGCGCGTCCCGGACGAGGCCACCCGCTCGAACCGGTCGCCCTCCCGCCGCAGCACGTCGAGGGTGCTGTCCAGTTCGTTCACGAGGAGGGCGTGCCGGCCGTCCGGATGGAACGCCAGGTGCCGCGGACCCGCAGCGCCCACCGCGACGGTCGCCTCCGGCCGCAGCGTCAACGATCCCGACTCGGACAGCGCGTACCAGCGCACCTCGCCGAGACCGAGGTCGACCACCACCACTTCCCCGGTCACCGGGTCGACCGAGAGCTGGTGGACGTGCGGAGCCTCCTGCCGCGCCGGGTCCGGGCCGTGGCCTTCGTGCTGGACGAAGGCCGTGCGCTCGCCGATGGCGCCGTCCTCGAGCCCGAAGACGGAGACCGTGCCGCCGACATAGGTGCCGGTCAGCAGGAACCGCCCGGACGGATGCAGCGCCAGGTGCGCGGGAGAGTCGCCTCCGCTCGGCACCCGGCCGAGCGGGCGCAGCGAGCCGTCCGCGAGGCGCGCGAACGCAGAGACGCCGCCGTCCGGACCGGTCTCCTCCACGGCGTACACGTGCGAGCCGTCGGCCGACACCGCCACCCACGACGGGTTGGGCACCGCGGCCGCCACGGCCACGTCCACGACCGCCGTGCCGTCGAACCGCGCCGAGAGCACCCCCTCGGCGTGACCGTCGACGTGCGGGAGGCGCTGCGTATAGGTGCCGATCAGGAGGTCGTGGGCCATTCCCACATCCTGCCAGCCCCGTACACTTGACCGGTGCGCCTCGTGATAGCCAACTGTTCCGTCGACTACGCCGGCCGCCTGAGCGCCCACCTCCCGCTCGCCAAGCGCCTGCTCATGCTCAAGGCCGACGGCAGCCTCCTCGTCCACTCCGACGGCGGCTCCTACAAGCCGCTCAACTGGATGAGCCCGCCCTGCACGCTCACGGTCGACGAGCCGGACGAGCTGCAGCGGGAGGCCGGGATCACCGAGGTCTGGCGCGTCACCCAGGCGAAGACGGCCGACATGCTCATCGTCTCCATCCACGAGGTGCTCAGCGATTCCGCGCACGAGCTGGGCGTCGACCCCGGGCTCCAGAAGGACGGCGTGGAGGCGCACCTTCAGAAGCTGCTGGCCGAGCAGATCCACCTCCTCGGCGACGGCCACGTGCTCGTCCGCCGCGAGTACATGACCGCGATCGGCCCGGTCGACATCCTCGCCCGCGACGAGCGCGGCGCCTCGGTCGCGGTCGAGCTGAAGCGCCGCGGCGACATCGACGGCGTCGAGCAGCTCACCCGTTATCTCGAGCTGATGAACCGCGACCCGCTGCTGGCTCCGGTGTCCGGGGTGTTCGCGGCGCAGGAGATCAAACCCCAGGCCCGAACGCTGGCCGAGGACCGGGGCATCCGCTGCCTGGTGCTCGATTACGACGCCATGCGGGGGCTGGACGACAGCGACAGCAGGCTGTTCTGATGGCCGCCCCCGCGGGACGCTTCCCGCAGACCTACGAGAACGGCCCCGTCCGCAAGGCCCTCACCGCCCTCGCGGCGGAGCCGACGATGGAGAACCTGGAGACCCTCCTCACCGCCGCGACCACAGGCGGATTGGTCGTCGACGTCACCGGGTCCGAGCCGGGGAGGTGCGGCTGCGGACCATCCAGTCGACCGCGGGCGAGCCGGTGCTGCCGCTGTTCACGTCGATGAAGGCGCTGCGCAACGCCGTCGGGGCCGCGGGAGGCAAGGGCACACGCGTGCAGGCCGTGATCGTCCCGGCCGCCGAGGCCCTCGGTTACATCGCCAGTGCGGATTTCGTGGCCGTGCAGTTCGACCCGGGAGCAGCGCACACCATGGTCGTCGCGCGCTCGCACATCGAGACCGCTCTCAGCGAGCACTGACGATACATTCGTACATCTCACATAGCATTGGACGGCTATGACAAACCCGACCACGACCACCGACGCGCCCGCGACCGTCGCGCGCACCTGGACCTGCGTCCTCTTCGACCTCGACGGCACGCTCACCGACTCCGCACCCGGCATCACGTCCTCCCTGGTGCGCATGTTCGAGGCGCTCGGCCTCCCCGTCCCCACCGCCGCCGAACTCGTGGAGTACGTCGGGCCTCCGCTGCTCGACTCGCTGCAGGCGATGGCCGGCTTCGATGAGGCGGGCGCCCGCGCCGCCCTCACCGTCTACCGCGCGGACTACGCGGCCAACGGCGCATTCGACAGCGCCGTGTTCCCCGGCATCCGCGGCCTCCTGCAGCGTCTGCGCGCGGCCGGCATCCCACTCGCCGTCGCCACCAGCAAGCCCGAGACCCAGGCCACGCGCATCCTGGAGCACTTCGAGCTCGCGCAGTACTTCGACGTCATCGCCGGCGCCACCGACGACGAGAGTCGCAGTGCCAAGGCCGACGTCGTGGCGGACGCGCTGCGCCGCCTGGGCGAGCTGGGCGTCGCGCTCGACCACACCGTGATGGTCGGCGATCGCGCTTACGACGTGGAGGGTGCGGGCGAGCACGGCATCCCGACGATCCTCGTGGAGTGGGGCTACGGTTCCCCGGCCGAGGCGGCGGGCGCGATCGCGGTCGTGCACTCGGCCGACCAGCTCAGCACGCTGCTGCTGGGCTGAGCGGGAGCGCCGGAGGCCCCGCAGCGGGACCATCGGAGGCTGCGCAGTAGGCTGGAGTGCTGTACTACCGCACCGCATACAGCACTAGGAAGAATCATGCGCACCAACAGCAGATCGCTCGTCCCCGCCGCCCTCGTCGCGGCACTGTCCATCGCCGCACTCACCGGCTGCTCCGGCAGCGGCAACGGCTCCAGCTCGACGCCGTCGGCGTCGGCCGCCCAGGAGGCGACCTCCAAATCGCTCCCTCCGACTTCCCGAAGTCGGACGTCCCGATCGTCGCCGGCACCGTGCTCGTCGCGAACGGGGACCACAACGACGGCTGGTCGGTCACCGTCCAGCCGAAGGACAAGAACGGCTTCGCCGACGCGAAGGCCGCCCTCGAGAAGGCCGGTTACACGGTCCAGCCCGGCGCGACCGACAGCAAGGCCGTCTACAAGAACGACAAGTACACCGTCGCGATCGGCACCCCCGGCGTCGCCGTGACGTACCTCGTCACCGCCAACTGATCGGCGCTTTCGCCGTCTCCGGCGGCCGAGCGATTCGTGCCGAATGTCGCGAATCGCGGCCGCAAACGCGACATTCGTGCGGAATGTGCGCCGGGACACTCGTGCGGAATCTCGTGAATCGCGCCGGCGAACGCGACATTCGTGACGAATGTCGCGGGGCGGCGCTAGGCGTCGATGATGCGGACCAGCTCGTCGATGAAGGCGGTGAACGTGTCGGCGCGCCGGATCAGCCCGAGCACGGCCTCCCGGTCGGAGAACACCTCCACGAACTGGTCGAACACCGTCTGGAACGCCGCGCGACCGCCCTCCGAGAACGCGATGAACGCGATCACGTTCACCCGCGCGTCGCCCCAGTCCATCG
Organism: Leifsonia sp. L25; assembly: GCF_050632895.1. The sequence continues at coordinate 1,625,322 of NZ_JBODRZ010000003.1, forward strand.
CGGTGTCGTTGACGACGATCGCGATCGCCGTCCGGTTGGCGTTCATGGTCATGGCGTGCGGCACGGCGAGGGTGTCGGTGAACGCCGTGGACGACATCTGCTCCCGCTCGACCGCCTGCTCCACGTAGTCGCGGCCGATCGCGTCCGCCGCGATCATCCGGTCGCCGAGCGCACGGATCATGGTGATCGCGTCGCGCGCGTAGAAGTTGCGCAGGAACAGGCTCTCGTCGAAGTACTCGAGCAGTTCGTTCTTGATGCCGGCGCGGCGGCGCTGCCGGCGGATGCGCGCGACGGACTGCCGGATGTGCTCCACGTCCGTCGCGGTGAGGAACGGCTGCACGATGACCGTGTTCTCCCGCCGTCCCCGCGGGTCGATCGTGGTCAGCACCAGGTCTGCGTCGATCGCTGACCAGTCGGCGTCGGTGGAGGTGATGACGCTCACGATGTCCAGCTCGTCTCCGAGCGCGCTCTCCAGCTTCTCGCGCAGCAGGATGTGCATGTCGTAGTAGTTCGGGCAGACGACCGCGGTGCGCACGGCATCCCGGCGGCGGGACTGCTGTTCCAGGTAGGCGCCGACGTGCATCGCGATGTAGGCGATCTCGTCGTCGTTGACCGCGATCCCCTCCGCCGCCTGCAGCCGGCTCGCGATGTACACCGCCAGCTCGTACGTCATCGGGTACGAGCTCTTGATCGACCGGGTGAGCGGGTTGCGGGAGTACGTGTTCTCGTGCGCCCGCGCCACCAGATTCTGTACGTGGAGGGTGAGCCGCACGATGAAGTCCTCGTCGCGGAGGTCGACCAGGTACTCCGTGGAGGCGCGCGACACGATCCCGCGCACGGTGGCGAGGTCGTCGTCGCTGACGAACTCGGCGACGCTGTCCGCCCGCGCTCCCGGCGCGATGACCCGCGTCCGCAGCAGGATGGCGAGGTAGCGCAGCTCGGTCGGGTCGAGCTCCACGTCGAAGTGCGTGCGCACGAGCCCGCCCAGGTCGTCCGCCAGGCCGCGCAGCGCCTCCCCGCTTCCGCCGCACCTGCGGCCGGGAGCACCCGGTTCTTGGCGACCCGGTCGAGCGCGACCGCCATGTGCAGCAGCACGTCGTTGATGCCGTACTCGTTGACGAAGAACCCGCGCGCGTCCAGCATCTCGACCAGATCGGACTTGAACGCGGCGAGACCCTCCGACGCGAACGCCTCCTGGATGCGCGACACGTCGACCACACCCTGCCGCGTCTCGTCCCGGAACAGCCGGCTGATCAGCTTGCGCCGCGCGATCTCTGGCCCGTTCAGCCGCGCGACCGGACCGTGCCGGTCGAGCTCCAGCTCCGTGTCGGCCAGGAGGCTGCGGACCCGGGTGAGGTCGGACTCGATGGTGGAGTCGCTGACGAACAGGCTTTCGGCGGTCTCGTAGACGTCGATCCCCTCCGGCTCGTCGAGCAGCCGCCGGGCGAGGAATGCGAGGCGCTCCTGCGGCGACCCCGCCGACGGGGAGGCCTCCGGAACGTCGGCCAGATAGGCCGCGTAGGCGTCGCCCTTCACCCGGTACCCGTTGGGCCCGGACTCGACCAGCTCGCCGAGCGCGGCGGCGTAGCTCCGGATGCTGCGGGAGGTCACACCCAGGTCCTGCGCGAGCTCGGCGGCCGTCACCCAGGCAGCACGACGCGACAGGATGTCGAGCATCCTCGTCTGCTTCGCCGAGAGCGCCACCAGCAGAGCCACCTTTCCGGAACCGAGTCAACCACGGCCGTGGCGCGGGCGGAGGTGCCCCCGCACGTGTTTCCGCCCCCCAGGAAGAATCCTTCCTGGCCCTCGCCCGACCGCCGGGCGGAGCATGGTCACGATCCACCGGACCACCCTGTTCCACCCGTTCCACCCGAAAGGCATGAGGTCGATGAAGATCATCGTTGTCTGCGGCGCGGGCGCCTCCAGCACCTTCGTCGCCGTGAAGCTCCGCACCGCCGCGGCCGCTCGCGGACTGAACGTGCAGGTCGCCGCGGGCAGCGCGAGCCAGCTCGACTCGCTCGCCGCGGTGGACGTCGTCCTCGTCGGCGCGCACCTGGAGGCCGCGGTCCCCGGGCTGCGCGCCCGTGCCGCCGGCACCGGAACCGCCGTCGCGGTCCTCCCGCCCGTGTCGCCCGCCGCCCTCGACGGCGCTCTCGCGCTGGATCTGGCCCTCAGTGCGAAGGCCGGGGCACGATGAGAGCCGATGGCACCGCGGAACCGCAGCGTATGGTGCCACCCGAGAACGAAGGAGACCGGAACAATGGCTGAGCGGATCATCACCGTCGGATCGACCCACGGGCTGCACGCCCGTCCCGCCAAGCTCTTCGTGGAGGCCGTCGGCGCCTCCGGTGCGAAAGTGTCGCTGTCGAAGGAGGGCGGTCGCACGGTCGACGCCGGCAGCATCCTGGGCGTGATCTCGCTGGGCATCGACCACGGCGACAAGATCGTCCTGGCGACCGACGCCCCGAACGCCGAGGCGGTTCTCGACGATCTGGCCGAGATCCTCACCACGGACCACGACGCCTGATCATGTCCGAGACCACGAATACGACAACGGACGCGACCGCCTGGACGCTCACCGGCGCCGGCATCGGCCAGGGCATCGCCATCGGCCCCGTGCTCCGGATGTCCGACCCGCTCCCCGAGCCGGACACCGCTCCCAGCACCCGCACCCCCGACGAGGAGAAGGCCCGCGTCGCACAGGCCGTCGCGACGGTGGCCGCCGACCTCCGCGAGCGCGCCGGCCGGGTGTCCGGCACCGCGGCGGACGTGCTGGAGGCCCAGTCGATGATGGCGGAGGACTCCTCCCTCGCCGACGACGTGGCCTCTCGGATCGACGGCGGCACGACCGCCGAGCGTGCGGTGTTCGAGGGATTCGGGGTGTTCCGTGACATGCTCATCGGCCTCGGCGGCTACATGGGCGAGCGCGCCACCGACCTGGACGACGTGGCCCAGCGGGTGATCGCGGCCCTGGAGGGCCGGCCCGCGCCGGGCGTCCCGGAGTCGGACGTGCCGTACATCCTCGTCGCCCGCGACCTCGCCCCCGCCGACACGGCGCTGCTCGACCTGACGAAGGTGCTCGGCCTGGTCACCCGCGAGGGCGGCCCGACCTCCCACACGGCGATCCTGGCCCGCGAGAAGGCGATCGTCGCGATCGTCGGCGTCGCCGGGGCGGACGACCTCGCCGCGGGGTCCGAGGTGATCCTCGACGCCGGCGCCGGCACGGTCACCGTCGCGCCGACCGCGGCACAGTCCGAGGACGCCCGCCGCCGCATCGCCGAGCGGGATGCCGCCCTCTCCGGCGGTCTGGAGCCCGGCGCACTGGCCGACGGCACCGCGATCCCGCTGCTGGCGAACCTCGGCTCGGCCGAGGGCGCGCAGAAGGCGGTCGACGCGGGAGCGGAGGGCGTCGGCCTGTTCCGCACCGAGTTCCTCTTCCTGGACGCACGCATGGCCCCGACCGTGGAGCAGCAGCGCGAGCAGTACGTGAAGCTGCTGCGGGCGTTCCCCGGCAAGAAGGTCGTCGTCCGCGTCCTCGACGCCGGCGCCGACAAACCGCTGGAGTTCCTCAACGACGCGCACGAGGACAACCCGGCGCTCGGGCTGCGCGGCATCCGCGCCCTGCGCGCCAACGAGGACATCCTGCGCGAGCAGCTCACCGCCCTGGCCGAGGCCGACGCCCGGACGGAAGCCGACCTCTGGGTCATGGCTCCGATGGTCGCGACGGTCGAGGAGACCCGGTACTTCGTGACGCTCGCCACCGAGTTCGGACTGAAGACCGTCGGGGTCATGGTCGAGGTCCCCTCCGCCGCGCTGCTGGCCGGCCGGGTGCTCGAGGAGGCCGCCTTCGCCTCCATCGGCACCAACGACCTGACCCAGTACACGATGGCCGCCGACCGCCTCCTCGGCTCGGTCGCCGGCTTCCAGGACCCGTGGCACCCGGCCGTCCTCCGCCTCGTCGGCGAGGTCGGTGCAGCGGGCGCCGCGCACGGCAAGCCCGTGGGCATCTGCGGCGAGGCCGCAGCCGACCCGCTGCTCGCCGTCGTGCTCGTCGGCCTCGGCGCGACGACGCTCTCGATGTCGCCCGCGGCCCTCGCCGACGTGCGGCTGTCCCTCACCCGTTACACCCTCGACCAGGCGAGAGCCCTGGCCGAGGCAGCACTGGCCGCCGATGGCGCGGCCGAAGCCCGGGAGGCCGTCCGAACCACGGCCGCCGGGTTCGCCCACCCGCCTGCCTAGGCGGGCCCCCACCTGCCTCGGCAGGACCGACACAGAAACGAGGCACCATCATGACATCGGCGACAGCGACGACGCCGAGGCAGCCCAGCAGCGCTCGCGTCCACGTGCAGCGCTTCGGGACCTTCCTCTCGAACATGGTCATGCCGAACATCCCGGCGTTCATCGCCTGGGGGTTCATCACGGCCCTGTTCATCGCCACCGGCTGGCTCCAGAACGCCGGCTGGGCGATCAGCGGGATCCTGGGCGGTTTCGGCGATCAGGCCAAGATCGGCTGGAGCGGCGCGGCCACCGTGCTCGCCCAGGACCCGAGCGGCCACACCTTCCAGCAGTACGTGGGCCTCGTCGGCCCGATGATCACCTACCTGCTGCCGCTGCTGATCGCGAACACCGGAGGCCGCATGGTCTACGGCGTCCGTGGCGGCGTGGTCGGCAGCATCGCGACCATGGGTGTCATCGTCGGGTCCAACATCCCGATGTTCATCGGTGCGATGATCCTGGGCCCTCTGGGCGCCTGGGTGATGAAGAAGGTCGACAGCCTCTGGGAGGGGAAGATCAAGGCCGGCTTCGAGATGCTGGTCAACAACTTCTCCGCCGGCATCGTCGGCATGCTCCTGTCGATCGGCGCGTTCTTCGGAATCGCCCCGCTCGTCGAATGGCTGAGCTCGGTCCTGAGCAACGCCGTCAACTGGCTGGTCGCGGCGCACCTGCTGCCGTTCGCCAGCATCCTGATCGAGCCGGGCAAGGTGCTCTTCCTCAACAACGCCATCAACCACGGCGTGTTGACCCCGCTCGGCATCGAGCAGGCGCAGCAGCAGGGCAAGTCCATCCTGTTCCTGCTGGAGGCCAACCCCGGCCCCGGCTTCGGCATCCTGATCGCCTACTCGATCTTCGGTCTCGGCATCGCGAAGGCGAGCGCACCCGGGGCGGCGCTGATCCAGTTCGTCGGCGGCATCCACGAGATCTACTTCCCGTACGTGCTGATGAAGCCGATGATCGTCATCGCGGCGATCCTGGGCGGCATGACCGGCATCGCGATCAACGTGACCTTCAACTCGGGCCTGCGCGCTCCGGCCTCCCCCGGATCGATCATCGCCGTGCTGATCCAGTCGCCGGCCAACAGCATCGTGGGCGTCACCCTCTCGGTGATCGGTGCGGCGACGGTGTCGTTCATCGTCGCCTCGATCATCCTGCGGGCCAGCCGCAAGCGCGACCTGGCCGCGGGCAACGCCGGCGACCTCACCGCCGCCGTGGCGCAGACCGAGGCCAACAAGGGCAAGGAGTCCTCGATCCTCGAGGGCCTGGTCCAGGAGGGCGAGCACGACGCCGGCGACGCGCAGGGCGACGGCACCGACCGGTTGGTGCGCAACATCGTGTTCGCATGCGACGCTGGGATGGGTTCGTCCGCGATGGGCGCATCCGTGCTGCGGAACAAGATCAAGAAGGCCGGCGTGGAGGGGGTCACGGTGACGAACCAGGCCATCAGCAACCTCGACGGCTCGGCCGACCTGGTGATCACGCAGCGCGAGCTCACCGACCGGGCCAAGGGCCAGTCGCCGGACTCGCTCCACGTGTCCGTCGACAACTTCATGAACAGCCCCAGGTACGACGAGGTCGTCGACCTCGTCGCCAAGCAGCAGACCGTTACGGAGGACGCCACCAAATGACCGACACGATTCTCGACCGGGCGAACGTCGTGGCCGCGGGCAGCGCGACCACGCGGGAGGACGCGATCCGGGAGGCGGGTGAGCTGCTCGTGAGGGCGGGCGCCGTGCAGCCGGGGTACGTCGACTCGATGGCGCAGCGCGAGGCCACCGTCTCCACCTTCATGGGGAACGGCCTGGCCATCCCGCACGGCACCAACGAGTCCAAGGACGAGATCGTGCGCTCGGCGCTCTCCTTCATCCGCTACTCCTCGCCGCTCGACTGGGGCGGCGAGGAGGTGCGGTTCGTCGTGGGCATCGCGGGCCGGAACAACGAGCACCTCGACATCCTGAGCAAGATCGCCATCCTCTTCTCGGAGGAGGACGACGTGCAGCAGCTCATCGACGCGCCGGACGCGGACGCCCTGTTCGCTCTGCTCGGCGACGTCAACGACTGAGACGGGGTCTCGCATGAAAGCCGTCCACTTCGGCGCGGGCAACATCGGCCGCGGCTTCGTGGGGCTCCTGCTCCACGAAGCCGGGTACGAGGTGGTGTTCGCGGATGTCAACGCCGAACTGATCGACGCGCTCGACGCGGCGGACTCGTACAAGGTCCACCTCGTCGGCGACGATGCGGGGACGAAGACCGTCACGGGCTTCCGGGCGATCAACAGCGCCACCGCGGAGGACGCGCTGGTCGCCGAGATCGCGACCGCGGACGTCGTCACGACCGCGGTCGGGCCGCGTATCCTGCGCTTCGTCGCGCCGGTGATCGCGCGCGGTCTCGCCGCCCGGGCGGCCGACGCCCCGCGTCTCGCCGTCATGGCGTGCGAGAACGCGATCGGCGCGACCGACCTGCTCGCGGCCGAGCTGATGGACGGCCTCCCCGACGACGACACGCGCGAGGAGCTGGCCTCCCGCGCGGTCTTCGCGAACACGGCCGTCGACCGGATCGTGCCCGCGCAGGCGCCGGACGCGGGCATCGACGTGACGGTGGAGACCTTCTACGAGTGGGTGGTCGACCGCAGCCCGTTCAACGGGAACGTGCCGCCGATCCCGGGGGCGCACTTCGTGGACTCCCTCGGGCCGTACATCGAGCGCAAGCTCTTCACGGTCAACACCGGGCACGCCACCGTCGCCTACACGGGCTTCCTGGCGGGAGCGACCATCATCAGCGAGGCGATCGGCATCCCGTCCGTGCTGGAGGCGACCGAGGCCGCCCTGGCGGAGACGTCGGCCGCGCTCAGCGCCAAGCACGGGCTCGACCCGGCGGAGCTGGCCGCCTACCGCGCGACGATCCTGAACCGCTTCCGCAACCCGTACCTGGTGGACGAGGTGACGCGCGTCGGCCGCGAGCCGCTGCGCAAGCTGAGCCGCAACGACCGCTTCGTCGGGCCAGCCGCCGACTACGTGCAGTACGTGGGCGGGGTGCCGTCGGCCTTGCTCACGGCGATCGGCGCCGCGCTGCGCTTCGACGTGCCCGAGGACACGCAGAGCGTGGAGCTGCAGCAGCTCCTCGAGCGCGCGAACCCCGAGGACATCGTGGACGACGTCATGGGGGTGCAGCGCGGTGAGGCCCTGTTCGAGCCGCTGGTGGAGGTCGTGCGCGGCGCGATGCTCTGAGTTCGCCCCTTTCACTTCCGCTCAGCGCGGGACGATCGTGGCCGTCGGGTCGAGACACCAGTCGAGAACCGACGGCCACGATCCGTATCCGGACGCGGGCGTGAGGTGGCCGCCCGCCGGGATCGTCGTCAGCGGGATGCCGAGCGGCTCGGCGAAGACGACGCGCGCGCCCTCGGGATTGCACGGGTCGGCGTCGGACGCGACGATGCGGGTCTCGGCTGCGGGCCGCGTCGGTTCGAGGGCGGCGAAAGCGGCGACCTCCGCGTTCTCGCGCAGGTAGGAGGGCGACGGCGGAGCGACGAGGAGGACGCGGTCGACGGATCGGCCGGAGTCGGCGTCGTCCGGTCGGGCGCCGAGCCAGAGCGTGGCGCTGAGGCTGTGGGCGATCACGGTCACCAGGGCGTCGTCCGCGCGCGCTTGGTCGAGTGCCGCCGCCGCGGCGGTGCGCCAGGCCTCCTGGTCGGGCCGCTGGGCGTCCGGGAGCTGCGGGTAGACGACGCGCTCCCCGCGCTCGCGAAGGGCGGCGGCGAGTTGGTACTGCCAGTGCCCGGGCGGGCGGAAGTTGCCCCAGCCGTGCAGGATCAGGAAGGCGCGCATGAGGCCGAGCGTAGCGGCCCATGACGTGGCGTGAAGTCTTCTCTGGATCTTCGCGCCTCCGCAGGCTAGCCTTCATGCATCTAAAATCTATAGTCGGGACTCGCCGAAGAGTAAGGCGCGTCCTGGCCGATCGACGAGGGGGCTCATGTCGTCTGGGAAAGTCAGTTCGAGCGTTGTCGATGCGGATGCCGCCGTCAACGAGTTGGTCGGTATCGACACGTCCGGTCACACCGATCAGCAGGTCGATTTCGGTTCGACCACGGGGATCTCCGGGATGGACGCGGGCCGCGAGGTGACGAACCAGATGTTCCGTACAGTCAGTCAGTTCTGCGCTGCGGTGCTGGGGCAGGCGAACAAGTTCCCCGAGCTGGCGAGCAGTATCGAGAAGCGTGATGTCGCAGACGCCGCGCGTTGGGAGAGCGCCGCGTGAGTGCGGACAGGAGTGCGAACGAACGCGTCGAGCTCACCGCGCAGATCGCCCAGGTCGAGCGGCGAGAAGACGAGTTCTCCGAGGTTCGAGGCGCGTACCAGCGTTCGTTGGAGCAGTTTCAGGAGCAGTTCCACGCGGTGGCGCGCCGGCGGGAATCGTCACTCTCCGACCCGGGGGAACGTGGCGCGCAGCAGGAGTTGCTATTCCACGTCGATCGGTACGTCGAAGAGTCGTCTGAGGAACTCACTCGGGTGAGTTCTCAGGTGAGGCTGGCTCTCGACGATGAACGAGAACGTCTGATGCGCGAAAGGAATGCGTTGCCGTGGGAGTGAAGTTCGGCGTTGCCGATTCGAGCAATCTGATCAGCGCGATGCGCAACAACGTTTCGGTCGCACACGCGATCGTCGATCGGCTGAATTCCGGGTCTCAGCATCTCATCACGCACCTTGACGCCGGCGTGTTGCAGGGGGCGGCGTACACGGCGGGGCGCGGGCTGTTCGGCGATCTGATCGTTCCCGCGATCGCGAAGCTCGGTCAGGCCATTGACGACATCCAAGCCGAGCTCACCTCCTACGAGCACGCGCACTCCGTCGTGGCGGAACACGGCGACCTCGACCTGGACGACCTCACAACGGGATTGGCGACCGCGGAAGAGCAACTCCGTCTGACGGAAGAGCAACTCGAACGGAACAGGGATTTCTTCAGACAGGTCCAGGCGTTCGTCACGGGCGAGTTGCCCGGTCTCGCCCTGCGGAACGAGGCTCTCGAGCGGCTCAGGGAGCGCCTCGAGAACACGATCCGCGAGCACAAGACCAAGATCGAGAAGCTCGAGTGGTTCGTCGCCGACGTGTCGAACTACTTCTCCGACAGCCTGCAGGTCATGCAACTGGCGACGCAGGCTGCGATCGAGTTGAACAACGTGGCCGTGGAAGCGGACGGCACCTACTACACGAACGGCGTGAACCTGGCCCTGATCCGAGCGCTGAACGGCGCGAACGTCACCACACGGGAAAGCTCGATTGAGACCCTCATGGAGTTGTACGGCTTCACCGAGGCGGAGGCGGCGAAGATTCTGCTGGCCCAGAGCCTGTACCTGAAGTCCGGGGAGCACACCGACGAGCACGAGTTCCTCGCGATGATGGCAGCGCTCTGCGGCAGCTACCGGGCGACACGGTGGACGATCACGGCGGGCACCGGTTCGCTCAGGGACGCGAAGGAGTACTTCGCGGGGCTCGGGCTGACCGCGAAAGACGTGGACGCATTGGTGGCAGCAGTCAACCGGCAGCACGCCGATGCGAGCAGCTCGGGCAGGAAAGACTTCGCGCACGAACTGGTGGGGCTCGCGATCTTCACGACGCAGCGCGGAGCAACGCCAGCAGGCTTCATGGACTTCGTCATGGCGGGGCAGCTCAACGAGTTCGCGAGCTACAAGGGCGACATCGTTACTGAATTCGGTCGGGACGATATGCAGTCGGACACCGACATGATCAACATCTACCAGCGCTCCCTGAAGCCGGGCGCTTCCGTACTGCAGGCGATGGGCGGCTACAACAGCGAGCTCGCCAGCGGGGAGACGAACAGGGCGCAGGAGATGATCGACTCACTGGGGGGTGGGGATTTCGAGCGACTCAAGAGCGTTCTCGCGAAAGAGGTGGAGTCGTACAACCTCGGGGACGAGGAGATGTCTGGCTATCGACGGCTGCAAGTCGGAATGGCCGCAGGATACGAATTACCCCTCGAGCTCTTCTCGAAGAAGCTCGAGGCTTACCAGCAACTCAAAAGGGACGGCCTCGCAACGTATCTGCAGTTCTTGGAAGAAGAGCTGCGTAGATGAAACGCACATCTCGGCGCGGCCTCGCGGCTGCTTTTGTTGGGGCGATACTGATCAGCCTTCTATCGTCGTGTGGCCTGTCGAGTACCTACGACCGGGGACCGTATCTTCGTGGCTTGGAGCGGCACTGCGAGCGAGTGGCTACTCATTTGGCGGCCCAGGGCGTCAACGCGCGCTGCGCCGAGGAATCGCGACCATTAATTGAGAACGATGGTGTCACGTACACCTTCAGTGATGACGGCATCGAGCGGATTGAGACTGACACCGCGATCATTGCCGTTCTCGCCACCGCATTTCACACGAAAGTGACGGTGATCTCGGTGATGGTAGGCCGCGGCTACGACGCCCCCAAAGCAAAGTACGACATGCGAAATCTCTCGAATCCCCGTGCCTTCTACCACCTGGACAACCTCGAATGGGTCCAGCGCACGATCGAAGCCTCGATCTCGACGGACGGAATGAAGGCGCTGGTAGAACAGGCCGAGCACTACCAGGACCTCATCAAAACCGAACTCGACAACGTGAAGTAGCTGTCGAGATGAAACGTCCACCCCGGCGCAGGTTCGCGACTGCTCTCATTACAACAGCAACGGCGGCGACGCTGGTCAGTACATTGTCATCGTGTGGATCGGATTTCGAATACGGACCATACCTTCGAGGCTTGGAGGAGCACTGTGAACAAGTGGCTCCTCACGTGGGCGGGGTGCCGTCGGCCTTGCTCACGGCGATCGGCGCCGCGCTGCACTTCGACGTGCCCGAGGACACGCAGAGCGTGGAGCTGCAGCAGCTGCTCGAGCGCGCGAACCCCGAGGACATCGTGGACGACGTCATGGGGGTGCAGCGCGGTGAGGCCCTGTTCGAGCCGCTGGTGGAGGTCGTGCGCGGCGCGCAGCGCTGAGTTCGGGTCCCCGCCGACGCGTTCGCGGCGCTGAGCGGTGGGGTACAGGAGAAGTGCGCAGCGATGCTGCCGAGCGTTGCCCGCTGTTCTGACAGTTCACCGCAACCTCACACCCGGGAACCACCCCGGTGGTACGTTTCGCTTGTGAGCCGTATCGTCGCTGTGGCGCCCGTGCTGCCCGCCCGCAGCTACAGCCAGGGCGAGATCACGGCCGCGCTCCTTGCGATGATCACCAGCGACCCGCAGCGGCAGGCCGTCATGCGGCGCATCCACGCCTCCAGCGGGGTCGAGACCCGCAGTCTCGTGATGCCGCTCGAGCAGTACAGCTCGTTGGGGTCGTTCCGGGAGTCCAACGACTTCTTCATCGCCGAGGGCACCACGCTCGCCGAATGTGCGGTGACCCAAGCGCTCGCGACGGCCGGCCTCGACGCCACCGACGTCGACTACCTCCTCTTCACCTCCGTCACCGGGATCGCCGCCCCCTCCATCGACGCCCAGCTCGTGCAGCGGCTGGGGATGCGGCCCGACGTCAAGCGGTTGCCGAGCTTCGGGCTGGGCTGCGTCGCCGGCGCCGCCGGAATCGCCCGGGTGCACGACTACCTGGCCGGGCATCCCGGCGAGATCGCGGTGCTGCTCTCGGTGGAGCTGTGCTCGCTGACCGTGCAGGCGCGCGACGACTCGATGGCCAACATCGTCGCGAGCGGGCTCTTCGGGGACGGCGCCGCGGCGGTCGTCATGGCGGGCGACGACCGCGCCCGCGAGCTCGGCCTCCCCGGCCCGGAGGTGGTCGACACCCGCAGCCACATCTACCCCGACACGGAGAACGTGATCGGCTGGGACATCGGCGGCACCGGCTTCCGCATCGTCCTGAGCGCAGGCGTGCCGGACGTGATCGACCGCAATTTCGCCGACGACGCCCGCGGTCTCCTCGCCGAACACGATCTGGAGGTGTCGGACGTCAGCGCGTGGGCCGCGCACCCAGGCGGTCCGAAGGTGCTGGAGGCCTTCGCCCGGTCGCTCGACCTGCCGGCGGACGCCCTCGAGGCGAGTTGGAGGTCGCTGGCGCGCGTCGGCAACCTCTCGTCCGCGGCCGTGCTCCACGTGCTGGCCGAGCAGTTGGACGCGCACCCGGCCGGGACGGTCGGGCTGCTGTTCGCACTCGGGCCCGGGGTGACCAGCGAGCTGGTGCTGCTGCGGTGGGCGGCGGGGTCGGAGCCCACCGCAGCGGCGCACGCGGCCCGCGCGATCGGCTCGGCCGCGTGATCTGGTACACCGTCCTCATCCTCGCCACCGGCGCCGAGCGGATCGCCGAGCTCGTGGTCTCCGCGCGCAACGCGCGCTGGTCGTTCGCCCGCGGCGGCGTCGAGTACGGTCGTGCGCACTTCCCGCCGATGGTCGCCCTGCACACCGGCCTGCTGCTCGCCTGCCTGGCCGAGGTCTGGCTGCTCGACCGGCCGTTCGTGCCCTGGCTCGGCTGGCCCATGCTGGTGCTGGTGCTGGCGAGCCAGGCGTTGCGCTGGTGGTGCATCGCCACCCTCGGCCCGCGCTGGAACACGCGCGTCATCGTCGTCCCCGGCCTCCCGCTGGTGGACCGCGGGCCGTACCGGTGGCTGCCCCACCCGAATTACGTCGCCGTCGTCGTGGAGGGGTTCGCCCTCCCGCTCGTGCACACGGCGTGGATCACGGCCCTTGCGTTCACCGTGCTGAACGCGGCGCTGCTGCTGGGTTTCCGGATCCCGTGCGAGAACCGGGCGCTCGCCTCCCCTGCCGCCGCGCCCGCCTCCGCCTCCTCCGCATGACGACGGCCGGGCTCGTCGTGGTCGGCGGCGGTCCGATCGGCCTGGCGTGCGCCATCGAGGCGCGGCTCGCGGGCATGGAGGTCGTCGTGGTGGAACCGCGGGACGACCCGATCGACAAGGCCTGCGGGGAGGGCCTCATGCCGGGCGCCCTCGCCGCCCTCCATCGCATCGGGGTCGACCCGCCCGGCCACCGGCTCGACGGGATCGCCTACCTGGATGGTTCACGCCGCGTCGAGCACCGCTTCGCCGAACGGCCGGGACGCGGCGTCCGCCGCACGGTGCTGCACCGCGAACTGGCCCGCCGCGCCGCCGAGCTGGGGACGCCGGTCCTCCGCGGGCGGGTGTCCGGACTGTCGCAGCGCAGCGACGGCGTGGAGCTGAGCCTCGCCGGCGGGGAGACGATCGACACGCCGTGGGTGATCGCCGCCGACGGCCTCCACTCCCCCGTCCGGCGGCTGCTCGGGCTGGACGGCCGCGCCCAGCACGCCGTCCGCAGGCGCTACGGGCTGCGACGGCACTACGGGGTCGCGCCCTGGACGGATCTGGTGGAAGTGCACTGGTCTCCCCTCGTGGAGGCCTACGTGACCCCCGTGGACGACCACACCGTCGGAGTCGCCGTGCTCGGCCCCCGCCCGCTCGACCAGGCGGCGGCGATCGCCACGATCCCGGAGCTCGCCGACCGCCTGAAGGGCGCGGAGCCGGTGACGGACGCACGCGGCGCCGGACCGCTCCTGCAACGCTCCCGCTCCCGGGCCTCCGGCCGCGTGCTCCTGGCCGGAGACGCCTCCGGGTACGTCGACGCGCTCACCGGCGAGGGGATGCGGGTCGGGTTCGCGCAGGCGCGCGCCGCCGTCGCGGCGGTGCGCGCGGGGAACACGGAGCAGTACGAGCGCGCATGGCGGGCGACGACGCGGGACTTCCGGATGCTGACGACCGGGCTGGTGGTCGCCGCCCGGTCGCCGTTCCGTCCGCGAATCGTTCCGACCGCGACCGCACGGCCGCAACTCTTCGGCGCGATCGTCGAGCGACTGTCGCGCTGAGGCGGCCGTCCGCCTCCCTCGCTGGTCTCACGCAGGCTCGTCACGTAGTATGTTGCCAGTAGATGACACATGCGGTATTTTGCGAGGTGCGTTCGTGACTCTTCAAGATCTCTCCCCGGCCATCCCGGATGTCGAGGCGGAGCCCGCGCTCGCTGAGGAATGCCCGGAGGAGACGGCCGACCGGCTGACCGCCGTCGCCGGCACCCTGACCACGGCCCGGAGGACGACGGTCACGTTCTACCTGTCCGAGACGCTGCGCAACCGCGCCAGGGCCGCCTACCGCTCGACATCCTTCGAGGAGAAGGACAGCAGCTGGTCGGAGATGCTGAACAAGGCCCTGATCGCGGAGGTCGAACGGCGGGAGGCCGAGTACAACCGCGGGGAGATGTTCGCCGCGAGCGAGGCGCCGCTGACGCCGGGCCGCCCGATCGGGTTCTGAGAGTGCGAGCCCCGGGGGCCTGATCGCAGGATCGGCGGCGCATCCGCTGCCGACGCGCGCGGCGACGGGCCGGGCCGGTCCGGAGACCGACCCAGCCCTGTCGCAGCGTGCGAGAGCCTCCGTCACCGGGTGTGGTGGCGGCGCTCCCTGTTCGCGGCTCCGAAGAACAGCACGGTTCCGAGCATCGCCAGCAGTGCTGCGATCGACCCGATGGTCAGCGCGTCCGAACCGGTCGACGCCAGCACGGAGGCGCCCGGCCCGGAGGATCCGAGCATCGATGAGCCGGCAGCGGTCGCGCCCAGCGCGCTGGAGCCCAGCGCGGCCGAGCCCAGCGCGGTCGAGGCCAGGGCAGCGGGGGTCATCGCGGCCGGGGTCATCGCGGCCGGGTCGGTCGCCGTCCCGGTGATGGTTCCGGGCCCGGCGGTCCCGCCGGCCTTGCCCGTCCCCGTGATGGCCGAACCGGTGGCCGTCGCACCGGACGCGACCGGAGTGGTCACGGCACCGGTGGTCGAGTTCCCGCCGACAGCGACGGCGTCGGCACCCGCCGCCACCGGAAGCGCGACACCGACCGGCACCTGCACGCCGCCGAGGAGGCTGCCGTCACCGGTGGTGACGGGCGTCGAGACCGCGCCCGATGCGGCAGGAGCGGTCACCGCACCCGCGGAGCTCGCATCGCCGAGCACGGCGACCGAGTTGCCGGACGCGGTCACGGGAGCCGACGCGGACACCGGAACCTGCACCCCTGAGCCCACGCCGTTCGCGCCCGAGGTCGTCATGCCAGACGAAGCGGGTGCGGACGATCCCGGAGCGGCGGACGGCGGTCCCGCGGTGCTCGAGTCACCCAGCACCGCGACCGAGTTGCCGGACGCTGTGACGGGAGCCCACACGGACACCGGAACCTGTGCGCCGGACAGCACACCGTTCGCGCCCGAGGTGGTCGCGCCCGGTGTGGTCCCACCCGCGGTGGAAGAAGCGCCGGCGCCAGAAGCCGACGACGCCGGAGCGGCCGACTGAGTTCCGCCGCTGCCCGCATCGCCCAGCACCGCCACCGAGTTGCCGGTCGCGGTCACCGGAACCGACGCATCCACCGGCGCCTGGGCACCGGACAGCACGCCGTCCGAACCCGAGGTCGTGGCAGGCGCAGGCGCCGACGTGGCGGCCGCGGGCGCAGGCGCTGCGGTCGCCGGCGCGGTACCGCTGGTCGCGTCGCCTGCCACGCTCGCCGCGTTCCCGGACGCCGTGACCGGCACGGACACGCTGAGCAGCGCCTGGTCGCCGCCGGCCACGGACCCGAGTCCGCTGGTGGTGACGGCGGGCGCCGGGGCCGCGGCTGCCGGAGCGGCCGACGTGCCCGATGCGGTGGAGTCTCCGAGCACGGCGATCCCGTTGCCGGTGGCGGTGACCGGCGCCGTGACGCCGATCACGGCCTGGTCGCCGGACACGACACCGCCTGTCCCGCTTGTCGTCGGTGATTCCGCGGCGTTCGCGGCCGCGGTGCCGGCGAGCCAGAGCCCGCCGACGCAGAGGGTGAACCACAACCCTCGGGAAACGTACTTGTTCATCGTTCAGCCTTTCGAGTGAGTGTCGGACTCCCGGTCGGGAGTTCGGGTTCCGGGTCCGTGCTGCGCGGCTGCGCAGGGCGGACGGGAACCACTCAGTCGGGGCTGCTGTCGTGATCGAAGACCGGTGAAGACGGAAGATCGTCGTCTGCGGGGAGGCCGGCAGAGAGACTCAGGGCGCTCAGGAGCGAGGCCGCGTTCCCGCCGAGCGCGGCGACGCCGGAACCGGAACCGCCGGCCTGGCCGCCACTCGCGCTCGTGCCCATTACGCCCGAGGGCGTCCCCTGCGACGGCGCGTCGGAGTCCCCGCGCGAGGCGTCGCCGAGCAGTGCGGAGTTCGCTGCAGGGGTCGTCCCGGAGGCCGGCACGTACGGAGGCACAGCGGCACGCAGCGCGGTCGCCGCACGCGCTGACGCCGGAGGCGAGGAGACGCCGCGGGCCGGCCGGGCGTCGCCGGAGAGGATCGCGGACTGCTCCGCCGCGGGCTCAGCGGCGCCGGCAACCGTGAGAGGCTGGGCGGCGTCGACCGCAGCTCCCGCGACGCCGGCGAGGAGGCCGTCGGCGGTGGCCGTGATCGGCGCGGTGACCGCGCTGACGGGGTGGTCCGCGAGCGCGGAGGTCACCAGGGCGACCGACGCGCCAAGAGTGGACACCAGGGCGTGGCGCGGCGCGGAGGTCTGCGGGGCCGAGGCACCGGCGCCCGAGGCCGGCGTCGTGACGACGGGAGCGACCTGCTCCACCGGCGCTGCCACCGCTCCATCCGCCGCCTGCGCGACCGGGCTCACGACCGTTTCCACGGGCGCAGCCTCCGCCACCTGCCCCACCGCGCTCGCCACCGGCCGGGCTACCTGCGCCGCGATCTCCCGAACGGGCACCGGAGCGGCAGGCGTCACCGACGCGACAGCCGCACCGGCCGTATCCCCCACCCCCGCCGCGACCGAGTCGACGCTCGCGACGACACCGCCCAGCGGGTTCGGGGCCGGCGGCTCGGCCGCGTTCGCGGAGCCGCCTCCGAACAGCAGGCCCAGCGCGACGATGCCGCCGCCGAGTACGACCGAACCGATCAGAAGCCGCGCGGGAGTGATGAAGGAGCGCCGCTCGGGCACATCCACCACACGATCACCCCCTGATCGTCGGCCTTCCGTTCGAGACAGGTGCGACTGTACTCCCCTGTCTACCGGACCGGAAGTGTCCGGCTCGGGCGGCCCACGCGACCGCGATGACGACGAGGGAGGCCACGGTCATCGCCGCGCCCACCCAGAGCGGCGAGGCGTAGCCGAGTCCCGCCGCGATGGTGAGGCCGCCGAGCCAGGCGCCGAGGGCGTTGCCGACGTTGAAGGCGGCGATGTTCGCGCCGGAGGCCAGCGTCGGAGCATCGTCGGCGGAGCGGAGGACGCGGAGTTGGAGGCCGGGGACCGTCGCGAAGCCGAACGCCCCCATCAGCACGAGGGCCACGACCGCGGCGACCGGCTGGGCCGCGACCAGCGCGAACGCGCCGAGGATCACCGCGAGCACCGCCAGCACGACGACCAGCGTCCCGTCGATCGAGCGGTCGGCAAATCTGCCGCCGACCGCGTTCCCGGCGAACAGTCCGAGGCCGAATAGGATCAGCAGCCACGGGACCGCCGCCGCGGGGAAGCCCGAGAGCCCGGTGAGCGTGTAGGCGATGTAGGTGAAGGCGCCGAACATCCCGCCGAAACCGAGGACGGTCGCCGCCAGCGAGAGCCAGAGCTGGCCGGAGCGGAAGGCGCGGAGTTCGCTACGGAGGCCGGACGCGGGAACGGAAGAGGCGGCCGCCGCCGGAACGCCCGGCACCAGCACCGCCACACCGATCAGCGCCAGCACGCCCACCACCGTGATCGCCCAGAACGTCGACCTCCACCCGGACTGCTGGCCGAGCAGCGTCCCGAACGGCACGCCGAGGACGTTGGCCGCCGTCAGGCCGGTGAACATGATGGCGATGGCCCGCGCCTTCCGGCTGGGGTCGACAAGGCTCGCGGCGACGACGGAGCCGATTCCGAAGAAGGCGCCGTGGCAGAGGGCGGCGACGAGGCGTCCGGCGAGCATCGTCGGATAGTCGGTGGCCAGGGCGGAGATCGCGTTGCCGAGGATGAACAGCACCATCAGGCCCAGCAGCACCGTCTTGCGCGGGAGGCGCGTGACGGCCGCGGTGAGGCCGATCGCGCCGACGGCGACGGCGAGCGCGTAGCCGGAGATCAGCCAGCCGGCCGCGGCGGCGTCGACGTGGAAGTCGGCGGCCACCTCGGGCAGCAGCCCGGCGATGACGAACTCGGTGAGGCCGATGCCGAAGCCGCCCAGCGCGAGGGCGATCAGGCCAGCAGGCATGGAGAACTCCTGGGAAAGTCGGGGACGGGAGGGGCGACCGCCTACACTAAGTAATTGCAGACGCGTCATAAATAGTTGCACATGCAATTACTCCGCGCAAGCACGACGAAAGTACGAACCGGACACCTGACCGAGGAGGCCGAAGATGGGCATCGCCGACGACGCCGTCGAGGTGCGCGCGCAGGGCTGGCGCACCCTCGCCGCACTGCACAACTTCATCGAGAACGAGCTGGAGAAGGCGCTCTCCCGCGGAGCCGGCCTCTCCGTCGTCGAGTACACCGTCCTCGACGCCCTCAGCCGGCAGGACGGCTGGCACATGCGCATGCAGCAGCTCGCCCGCGCCAGCGCGTTGAGCCCGTCCGCCACCACCCGGCTGGTCAACCGGCTGGAGGAGCGCGGCCTCCTGACCCGCATCGACTGCCTGGACGATCGCCGCGGCATCTACACCGAGCTGACCTCCGGCGGCCACGAGCTGCTCGACAGCGCCCGCCCGGTGCATGACGAGGCGCTGGAGGGCGCCCTCCAGGAGGCGCACCGCATCCCGGAGCTCGCGCCGCTGCTCGACGCTCTGCCGCAGCTCGCGCTCGCCCGGAGCTGACCGGCCGGCGTCAGGCGACCTACCGCAGCACCTCCACCAGCGCCACCCAGAACACGAGGATCAGCAGGCCTCCCACCGCAGCGCCGGCCCCCGCCACCGCGACGTTGAACTCCGACCACTCGCGGAAGATCCCCCCATGCGCACAGCGTAGCGGCCACTCCCGCAGCGTAGCGGCGCGCTGTCAAGTCTGGCGGGCACGCCCGGCCTGGGCGTATAACGGGGGACATGGCCGACGCGATCACGTCCTGGATCGACCGCTATCGCCGCGCGTGGGAGACGAACGACCCCGACGACATCCGGGCGCTCTTCACTGAGGATGCGAGCTACCGCACGGAGCCGTTCGCCGAGCCGTGGGACGGCCACCTCGAGATCGTCGAGGGCTGGCTCGACGCGCAGGACGACCCGGGATCGGTCGACTTCGAGTGGCGGCTGCTCGGCCAGGACGGCTCGCAGTACTTCGTGGAGGGAGTCACCGACTACCGCGACGGGCCGACCTACTCGAACCTGTGGGTCGTCGTGCTGGCCGACGACGGGCGCGCCGAGGAGTTCACCGAGTGGTGGATGGAGCAGGGGGCCTGAGCCTCCGGGATGCGGCGCTCAGACCAGCCCGCCCAGCCACAGCCCCAGACCGGCCGCGGCGAGCGCCAGGATCAGCATCCCCGCGCCGTTGAACAGCGCGGCCCGGTACCGCCGCTGCTGCGCCAGCCGCACGGTCTCGTAGCTCGCCGTGCTGAACGTGGTGTACCCGCCGAGGAACCCGGTGCCGAGGATCGCCCTCCACTCGGGCGGGAGGCCGTGCGCGAGCGCCAGCCCGGTGACGAGACCGAGCAGGAACGACCCCGTCACGTTGATGACCGTCGTGCCGAACGGGTAGTTGATCCGGAACAGGCTGCGCAGGACCCCGTCCAGCACCAGGCGCGCCACCGCCCCGAGGCCTCCCGCGACCGCGACGGCGAGCACCAGCAGCGGCGTCACCGGCGGACCCCTGCGCGGCGTGCCTGGCGTCGTCCCAGCGCCGCCGCGGCCGCGATCCCCGCGACCGACGCTAGCGCGCCGATCAGGATCGTCGCCACCGCGTACCCGATGCCGCCGCCGGGGTTGTGCGCCGCGAAGAGCCCGTCCGTGTCCACCGCGAACGAGCTGTAGGTGGTGTAGCCGCCCAGGATGCCGGTGCCGGCGAACAGTCGCAGGTCGCGGCGGCGCCCGGCGTCCGGTCCGCGCAGGGCCAGCGCCTCCAGCAGCCAGCCGAGCACGAACGCGCCGGTCACATTGATGACGAGCGTGATGAGCGGGATGCCGGCCACTGTCGGCACGGCGGCGGACAGCAGGTAGCGCACCGTGGTGCCGATCGCGCCGCCGGCGAAGACGAGCAGGACGGAGCGCCAGTGCAGGTGCACGGGCAGCGGGGTTCTCGCGGACACGCGGCATCCACCCTTCGGAATGAAGCGCAGGAACTATCAGCGACCGTCGCGGTTCGGGCCGTCCGGCCCCGGCGAGATCCATCGCCGCTGGACCACTATACCGGCGGGTCCTCCCAGGGCAGCGCCTGCGATCCGCTGACCGGCGCCAGCGGCACGACGATCACGGGCCGGTGCTGCCGGTGCGCGAGATGGACCGCCACCGAGCCGTTGAAGAACTCGCGGAGGCTCCCGCGCAGCCCGGCCTCCCGCGTGCCCACCACGATGTACCGGGCGTCCATCTCGTCCGCGAGCCGGGCGAGCGCCCAGGCCGGGTCGCCGGCGAGCTGCTTGAGGGAGTACGGGACGCCGCGGCCGCTCAGGGCCGCGCGGATGTCCGCCTCCAGCTCGGCGTCGAAGGTCTCGTCCTCCACCTCGGGGAGGTCCGGGTCGTACGGCAGCGCGACGACCGTGCCGTCCACGTAGCTGGAGACCAGGTACCGGTTGGGGTCGACGTTGGCGCAGACCAGCGGGACGTCCAGGTCGTCGGCGAGCCGCGCCGCCTCGTCGAGCACCGCGGTCGGCTGGCCGGGGACGACCGCGACGAGCACTCCCCCGGCCCGACGCCCGAAGATCCGCCGCCCGCCCCGTTGCCGCCGATGCCGCTCATGCGACTAGTGTGCACCATGCCGTGGGCCACACGGAAAGGGCACTCCCCTAGGCTCGCCCCGCGCCGTGGAGTACGTTCGGACGCGAACCCAGGGAGGCCACGCAATGACCGAGAACAAGGCCGCGCTCCCCGCGAGCGCCGCCGGACCACGCGCGGACTCCGGCCACTGCCGGAGTTGACACGCGACGCGACGGCACAGCTCAAGCGGCTGCTCAGCGCCGAGCTGGCCCTGTTCAAAGCCGAGATGGCGGCGAAGGCGAAGGCCGCGGGGGTCGGCGTCGGCCTCCTCGTCGGCGCCCTGGTCTTCGTCTTCTTCGCGCTCGGCGTTCTCGTCGCGGCCGCGGTGTTCGGGTTCGCGCTCATCGTCCCCGGCTGGCTCGCAGCGCTCATCGTCGCGGGCATCCTGATCGTGCTGGCGATCATCGTCGCCCTGATCGGCCGGGGGATGCTCAAGCGCGGGATGCCGCCGGTCCCGGACGATCTCGGAGCGGAGCTGAAGGCGGATGCCCGCGCGCTGAAGGGGGAGCAGCCGTGACCGGCAAAGGGATGAACACGCTCAAGCTCGAACTGGAGGAGACGCGCGACCAGCTCGCCGGCACTCTCGACGACATCTTCGCCACGTTCAATGTGCGCGTACAGATTCGGTCGCACCCCGTCGTCGCCGCCTCGGTGTTCCTGACGGTGCTGGCCGGTGCGGCCGCTCTCGTGGCACGAGGGATCGCGCGTGACCGCTGAGGCCTCCCGTCTCCGCCTGCCGTGGGGCTACATCCTCAAGCGCACGCTGCGCAGCTTCGGCCGAGCGTCGTGCACCGACCTTGCGGCGGGGCTCACCTATTTCGGGGTGCTGTCGCTGTTCCCGGCGATGATCGCGCTCGTCAGCGTCCTCGGGCTCGTCGGGCAGAGCAAGTCGGGCATCGATGCGCTGTTCGGGATGATCGACCAACTCGCGCCGGGAATGCTCACCGTCGTCCAGGCTCCGATCGAGGCGCTCGCGAAGTCGCCCGCGACCGGCGTCGCCCTCGTGGTCGGCATCGTCGGCGCGATCTGGTCGGCGTCCGGCTACGTCGGCGGCTTCGGCCGCGCGCTCAACCGGGTGTACGGGGTGCGGGAGGGCCGCTCGGCGTTCGCGCTGCGCCCGGTCCAGCTCGGGGTGACGCTCGCATCCCTCGTCCTCATCGCCATCGTGGCGGTGCTGCTGGTGATCTCGGGGCCGCTCCTCGCGGACCTCGGGAACCTCCTCGGCGTCGGGAACGCGGCGAAGACCGCGTGGTCGATCCTGCGCTGGCCGGTGGTCGTGGCCGCCCTGGTGCTGCTGGTCGCGCTGCTGTACTCGGCGACCCCGAACGTGCGGCAGCCGCGCTTCCGCTGGCTGACTCCGGGAGCCGTCGTCGCGATCGTCCTGCTCGGTGTCGCCTCCGCGCTGTTCGCCTTCTATGTGGCGAACTTCGGGCACTACGACAAGACCTACGGCACCCTCGCCGGGATCATCGTGTTCCTGCTGTGGATCTGGATCGCCAACGTCGTGCTGCTGCTCGGCGCCGTGTTCGACTCGGAGATCATCCGCGTGCGGCAGTTCCTGGCGGGCGTCGATGTCGGCGAGGGTGTCGGGCTGCCGCTGAAGTCGGACAAGATGATCGCGAAGGCCGAGGACGCCGACGCGGGGGATGTGCTGGCCATGCGGGCGATGCGGCGTACGCAGCGCTGACCGTCCGCCGTCGAATCCGCTCTCCGCCGTTCGACGTCCTGGTGACGACAGAGAGGATCACTCATGGCCCAGTTCGCCATCTTCATCTACGGGAACGGCGTCGCGGGCACTCCCGAGGAGCTCGCCGAGCACGACCGGCACTCGGAGGACCTGATCGGCGACGGCTCGCTGACCGCGGCGTTCGCGCTCGCGCCGTTCACGGAGGCGGCCTCCGTCCGCGGTGACGGCGTCACCGACGGGCCGTACACCGAGAGCAAGGAGATCATCGCGGGCATCGGCATCGTGGAGGCCGCCGACAGGGAGGCCGCCCTGGCCATCGCCCGCCGCAACCCCGCCACCTGGCAGGGCGGCGGCGTCGAGGTACGCGAGGTGGTCGGTTCATACATCCGGACGGTGGAGCTGGGGGCAGCGCGAAGCGATGCCGCGACACCAGCCCCGAGGGAGCCTGCGACCGAGGTGTGATGGGGCTGCGATACCCTCCTGCCATGAGCGGTGAGGGATCCACGGAACGCGACGCGCGACCCGGGCACGACGCCCCGGACAGCCGGGGCCGCACCGGGCTGCATCGCACCGGGCGTGGGGCGTCCGGCAACGCCGACGTCCGCGTCACGAACGTGGAGGTGGTGTCGGACGGCTGGCACGTCCTCCGCCGGACCACCTTCGACTACCGCGGCCGCGACGGGTCGTGGGTGACCCAGTCCCGCGAGACGTACGACCGCGGCAACGGCGCGACCGTGCTGCTGTACGACCCGTCGGCGCGCACGCTGCTGCTCACGCGGCAGTTCCGCCTCCCGGCCTACGTCAACGGCCACCCGGACGGGATGCTGGTGGAGGCCGCCGCCGGCCTGCTCGACGGGGAGGCGCCGGAGGAGGCGATCCGACGCGAGGCCGCCGAGGAGCTGGGCGTACAGGTGGGCGATCTCCGGCACCTGTTCGACCTGTTCATGAGCCCGGGCTCGGTGACCGAGCGCGTCCACTTCTTCGCGGCCGAGTACCGCCCGGGCGAGATCGTCGGAGGGGGCGGCGTCGCAGAGGAGGGCGAAGAGATCGAGCCGGCGGTCGTGGCGTACGACGAGGCGCTGGCGATGGTCGCCGACGGACGGATCGTGGACGGGAAGACCGTCATCCTGCTGCAGTGGGCGGCGCTCAACCTGTTCTGAGGTCTGCGGCAATACCCCCGCCCGTCGTCAGGCGTTCAATGAAATTCTGGACTTTACACTTCACTTCTGCAACAATGGCTTCAATGTAAGGTTTCATAGAGTGGCACTTGACGACTCCGTGATTCGCGTACGAAGGAGCCACCCCATGAGAATCGCACCTCCCCAGCTGATCGTCGGAGCAAGTCTCGGCCTTGCTCTCGTGATCTCCAGCACCGGCCCTGCTCCCGTTTTCGCCGACAGCCCGGCAGACGACGCGCTCGAGCTCGTCGCCGCAGCGACCCCCGCGACTGTCGACGCCGCCGCTTCCGTGCGCACAGACACGAGCGGCGACGTCGCGATCAAGGCGACGCTCGCCGGTGTCGACTTCACCGTCCCGGTCGAGGCGAAGGAGGGCATCTTGATCAACGGAGACGCCGAGACGATCGAGATCCTTCTCCCCTTCGCCGATGCTGCGGACGATGCGATCGCCGAGAAGCAAGGCATCGTGTCGTACGACAACAACAACGGCTCAGTCACCGTCCCAATCGTTCAAACGGACGGCAGCATCCAGATCAACACCGTGATCGCTGATGCGAGCGCTCCCAGCCGGTACACCTACGAGCTCGTCGCAGACGCTCCTCACATCCTCCACTTGGTGGAGGACGGATCCGTGTACCTCGCCGATGTCCACGGCAGGCCGGCCCTGTACGTCGCCGCCCCCGGGCGAAGGATGCCAACGGATCCGCCGTTCCGACCCGCTATGAAGTCGACGGCACGACGCTCACGCAGGTGGTCGACTTCACCGAACGCACCGTCTTCCCCGTCGTCGCCCATCCTTGGCTCGGTATCAACTTGGTCGACAACGCAGCGTGGAGCGGTAATACCCTTATGGTCTACCCGTCCTGGTACGCCCGGGCGTGGGGCGCACCGACCATGGCGGGACTCGCGATGTGGGACGAGGTCGTCAAGCGCGCACCATCCGCGAATACCGGGAGCATGTACAACCAGTTCTTCTGCCACTGGGACTTCGTGCGCTTCAGGGTGCCGAACAAGGTGAGCTGGAATCTCGACAAGAACCGGCCCAACGTTGGATATGCCGCGACAGTTGCCGCAAGCTGTAACCCATGATGTCCCGGGCGTCAGCGATCGCGGTCTGGATCCTCGTGCTGGTGGCGACAGCCGCGTCGGCCGTCTTCGCATGGTGGTGGTACGCGATCGACGGCGCCGTGATCGAGCGAGCTGATCTGGCGGGATGGAACGGATTCGAGATGCTGCCTGCCCAGGAACTCATCTGGTTCGCTGTGAACACCCAGTTCCTGGTCCTGTTGGCGGCGTCCGTCCTGACGACGGTCCTGGCGATGCGAACTCTCCGCCCGCGAAACCTCAGCGCACCACGAACCGCTCCACCAGCAGGCTCGCCCCGATGAGCACCATCATCGCCCCCGACAGTTTCGCCACGATCGCGAGCGCCCGCGGCCGGGAGCGCAGCAGTCGGCGGGCAAGCAGGGCGACGAGCGTGTAGATCACCGCGATGTCGGCCAGGTGGATCGCACCGAGCACCAGCATCTGGGCGGCCGCCGGCATGCCGGTCGGCGACGTGAACTGCGGCAGGAGGGCGAGCAGCAGGAGGAGGCCCTTGGGGTTGATCCCGGAGACCCCGCGCCGCGGAGGAACTGGGAGGTCGCGCTCCCGACGATCGGCTCGCCGTGCGGTCCGACTGGCTCGGACCGCTTCACGAGCGCCGTGATTCCGAGCCAGATCAGGTAGGCGCCGCCGCCGAGCGTGAGCACCGTGAGGACGACGGGAAACCGCGTGACGAGCGCTCCGACACCGAGCGCGACGGCCGCGAGGACCAGCGCGTAGGCGGTCAGCATCCCGAGGATCGACGGCGCGGCCGACTTCGCCCGCACGCCCGCGCCCATGATGTACGCCCAGTCGGCGCCGGGCGTCAGCGCGAGCAGGACGGCGATGGTCCAGAACTGCGCGACCAGTGCGGGATTCATGTCGGAGAAGCTACGGCAATATCCGCGAAAGGTGTTTCGATATCTGCGACAGAATCGCCGATTCTGCGGGAGAATGGTGCACTGTGGACAGCCTTGACCGGGAGATTCTTTCAACGCTTCAGCAGGACGGCCGCATCAGTGTGACGGAACTCGCCGCGCGGGTGGGGTTGAGCCTGTCCGCGTGCCACCGCCGGGTGCGCGAGCTGGAGCAGTCCGGCGTCATCGAGCAGTACCGCGCGGTGGTGTCGCCGACCGCGGTCGGGCTGACGTTCGAGGCGATCGTGTTCGTCACGGTCAGCCGCACCGACCCGGACACGGTCGGCGCCTTCGAGGAGGCGGTCGTCGCCATCCCGAACGTGATCGAGGCGGAACGCCTCTTCGGCGACCCGGACTACATGCTGCGCATCCTCACGCCGAGCCTGGCCGCCTACCAGGAGCTGTACGACGGGGAACTGGGCGGCCTGCCGGGGATCCAGCGGATGACCTCGACCCTGGTGATGAAGCGTCTGGGGTCGGGGACGGCGATGCCGTTGGGGTGAGGCGGGACCGGCGCCACGATCACCCGTACTTGAGCGTCGCTCCGTCGGACTTCAGGAAGTCGATGTGCAGGTGGTTGCAGGTGTCGTCGAACGGAGCGAAATGCTGGAGGCTCATCGACGAGCGGCACCCGATCTGGCCGAGGCCGGTTCCGCTGGGGACCAGCGGGTCGAGGAGGCGGATGAGCTGCACCGAGCGGGCGTCGCCGCCGGTCAGGGCCGAGCCGTTGAGGAGGTAGAAGTCGACCGCGTGGCCGCCGCCGTCCGCGTAGTGCGCCGAGCTGGTGCCCGCGCCCTCGATCTGGCCGGTGCACTTGCGGTTGATGTCGCTGATGCCGACCTGGCTGAAGTTGTCCAGCGCGACCGAGATGGCCTGCAGCACGCGATAGTCGACGCCGCAGTTCGGGACCACCTTGCCCTCGGCGAGGTTCGCGATCTCCGGGATGTGGTCCGGCGTGGAGCCGACAAGACGGCCCGCGGCCACCGCACCCATGAGCTGCACGGCCAGTGCCTGCACGGTGGGCGACACCGCATTGTTGGTGGTGGAGTCGAGGGCCTGCGGGCTCTCGGCGATTCCGAGGCCGTCGCGCGAGACGACCTGCGCGGTGGCGTCGCCGCCGGTCAGGGTCTGCACGGCGAGGGCGGTGCGCGCGGCGCCGGCGACGGAGGCCTCACCCGTCGTCGCGTAGGCCGGGAGCGACGCGGTGCCGAAGAACGCGGTCAGTGCGACGAGCACGAAGAGGTGGAAGCCGCGGCGGTGGCGGCTCTCGGTGTGGAGCTTCCGATAGATGCCGCGGCGCGGGTGGCGGTGGTTCGCGGCGTCGTCGCCCGGCGGGACGGCGGCGACCCGCGCGGCGGGGACGGCCGACTGCTGCGCGGCGGCGGCGCGCCGGTCGGCGCGGGACGGGCGGGTGGGCTTGACGACGACGCGCTCGCGGACGACGCGCTTCTTCCGCGGCACCGCGCGGTGCTGCTCCTCTGTGCCACGGCGGGCGGACGGGCTCTCGGCGGCGACGCTCTCGACCGCGGTCTCCGCTGCGAGGCGCTCGGCGAACAGCGATGTGAGGCCGTCCTCAGCGACGGGGTGCGACGCGGGCGCGACCGGCTTCGGCGCTGCCTTCGCGGCGACCTGCGACCGGCGCGCCTGGGCGCGCTCGGCCTCCAGGGCGGCACGCCGGCTCATCGGCGCGGGTGCGGTGGGCGTCGCCGGGACGACCGGAGCAGCCGGGGCCAGCGACTCGGCCCGCGTGAAGTCCGTGATCGGGTCGGCGACCGCCTGCGTCTGCGCGTCCACGTCGAGGACGACGGGTCCCTGAGTACTGCGGCGAGGCCGCGACGGGGCAGAGGACAAGGGCAAACTGGCCTTCCTGGGACGAACATGACTCGCCTGGGACGGTCGGGTCCGAGCGCCGCGGGGGGACGACGCGTTCAGGCGTACCGATCATTCTTATCAAATTTCCGCTGAACGTTCTATCAATGCAGACGAATAGATCGCATCAATTCGGGGCGGAACGCCGACGAAGCGGGCGAACTCGGGCATGAACGACGGTCGCGGAAAATCACGCCGAAGCCGGGGACGGGGCGCATTCCGCGCGTTCGGGTCGCGCGGAAGCACCCCTGCCCTGGCCACCACGGATGCGGTTTCCGATCACCTCGAAGGTAACCCTGCGAGTCCACTCAGACCCGGCCGGGTACGGCTGGTACGACCGGCGCTCGGCGCCCCGGCGCGATGCTAGGGAATAGCCACCGCGAGCTCGACGCGGCCGGCGAGCTCGCGCAACTCGACGTCGCCGCGTTCGGCGAGCTGACGCAGCCCGATACCGGGAGCGGCGGTCGACAGCGCCCCTCCCGAGACGACCACGATCGAGACCCCGTCACCGGCCGCCGGAAGCACGTCGAGCGTGACCTCCGATCCGTCGCCGTGCCGCACCGCGTTGGCGAGGCCTTCCGAGATCGCGTCGACCACAGCCTCCGCTCGCGCAGCCTCGCGCAGCCTCTCCCAGACGCCGTCGCCGAACGACGCACGCAGCGGGATGGCGGAACCCCAGCTCTCGACCAACGCCGCGATCCGGTCGGCGGCGTCCGGATCGCTGCGGTGGGCACTGAGCTCGGCGCGGATGTTCGAGACCACCTCGCGCACGCCGTCGGAGGCATCCTCCCCCGACCGGGCGCCGAGCGAAAGCGCTGCAGCGATGAGCTCCGACTGCACACCCGAGTGGAGGAGCCGCGCGAGCCCCTCGCGCTCGCGGTCGAGCGCGCTTCGGCCGTCGGCGGCCTCCAGGACGCTGGCCTGCACGGCCGCTTCGAGGGCGGCCTGGTCCCGCCGCACCCGTGCGGACAGCGACGCGACGAGCGCAGCGCCGAAGGCGATCGCCGGATATGTGATCGCCTCGATCCACACCAGGTCGGGGTCGCCGCCGAGCGACTCCACAACGAGGTTCGTGGTCAGGCTCAGGAGGACACCGATGACCGCGTAGCCGGTGAGGAGCACGGCCGCCCGCAGGATGGCCGGCACCCGTCCGACGACCCACCGCACCGCGAGGTTCCCGGTCCAGACGAGGGCGACGCCGCACGCGACCGGCGTCAGACTGAACAGGAGGCCGTGCTGCGCGATCCCGAACGGGGTCACGAGCACGGCGAACAGGAGCGCCAGCGGCAGGGCGGGCGCCGGCCGCATCCCGAGCAGCACGGACGCGACCCAGGCGCGCACGCGCACCGGCCCGTCGATCACGGTCTCCTCGGCCTGCGCGACCGCGTCGGTGTAGAGCCGGTGGCTGGCGGGCCGCACGACCTCCTGCGCCAGGCCGCGCAGCAGGAGCGCGGCATCGGCGGGGCGGATGCCGTGCGCGGCGGCGGCGGTCGCGGCGTCATCGAGCCGCGCGAGCACGGTCTCGAGCACAGAGCGCCGGAGTTCGGCGATCCGTACGATCGTGCGTTCGGCGTCGCGCGCTGCCGCCCGCTGGGCGCCTCGGAGCCGCCGGTAGACCCCGATGTGGGCGCGCACCAGGTCGACGGCCGCAGCGATCAACGAGAGCGTCGTGATCGTCGTGACGACGTTGATGAAGATCCGGCCGCCCAGGCCGCCCGTGGCCACCGGGATCCCCAGCGCCCAGCCGGACGCGAGGAACAGCAAGGGACGCAGCAGCCCGATCGCCGCGAACACCAGGAAGACGACGGGGACCCGTGCCTGCTGCGGCGTCGCGCGCAAGACCGCCCACCCGGCGAGCATCGTCGCACCGACCGCGGCGTGCTCGAGCGCACCGACCGACGCGATCGCCCACGGGCCGCCGCTGATGTACTGGAGGCCGGACATCACGGTGACCGCGAACGGCAGCGTCACCAGCCACGACCACCACGAGATCGCCGCCGGCCCGGTCGCACGCTCGACCGCGCGGCGGATCCACGGGACGAGCGCGCGGTTCACAAGCCCGTCCCCGGATCGCCGAACGTCGCCGTGTAGAGGGTCGCGGCCGCGACCCTCGGGGCGATGCCGTCGTCTCCGCCGAGGCCGAGCGCCTGGAAGACGCGCTCCA
Source organism: Leifsonia sp. L25 (assembly GCF_050632895.1). The sequence continues at coordinate 1,655,344 of NZ_JBODRZ010000003.1, forward strand.
CGCTCTTCTCGACCGCTCGCACCGAGACGCCGCGCCGGCGGGCGATCTCCGCGTTCGTGAGGCCCGCGGCGAGCAGCCGGGTCGTCTCGCGCTGGGCAGGGCTCAGCCGGAGCAGGGCGCCCTGCGAGCCGGTCGCGCCGGTCAGGTGCTCGACGGGCCGGTCGGCCAGGACGGCCTCCGCGGCGTCGACCAGCTCGGCGACGGAGCCGATCGCGCCCTTGTTGACGAACGAAGCCCCCTCGACGGTGTCACGGGCCTGGGCCGCGGCGGCCTCGCGCGAGAGGTTGCTGAGGAACATCACGGCGACGTGCGGGGCGCGCTCGCGGACGATCGTCGCCAGCTCCACGCCGTTGGGCCGGGAGCCGAGGTCGATGTCGGTCACCAGCAGGTCGGGATCGGCGTCGTCCACGAGCCTCAGCGCGTCCACCGCGGAGGGCGCCGTGGTGATCTCGAACCCGCGCTGGGCGAAGGCGTCGGCCACGAGCGAGCGCATCAGAGCATGGTCCTCGACCACGAGCACCCGCCTGCGCCACATACCGACCGCCACGTTGGAAAGAATATCCGGGCGGACGGAATGCGTCGGACGGGTCTCGCGCCCCCAGTTCGGGACGCGCGACCCGTCGACTCCCGGCGCGCGCCGACGCCGGCCCGCCTGCGCGACGGACCGGCGTGCGATGTTGCCCGCCCCGGGGTTCGCGCGGCCCGGGGCGGGCGGTCTGGGTCAGCCGCGGACGAACCGCAGCGTGACGAGTTCGAAGGGGCGCAGCGCGAGCGTCGTCTCGGCGTCGCCCGTCGCGCGCTCCAGCAGGTCGGTGCGCTCGATCCGCTCGTACGGGAACCCGACGACGAGCGTGGTCGCCGCCCGCGAGCCGTGCGCTTCGTAGAGCCGGACGACGACGTCGCCCGAGCCGTCCTCGGCAAGCTTCACGGTCTCGACCACGACCCCTGCCGACGAGGACGCGACGAGCGGCTCGACGGCGGACGCGGCCGGTCGCAGCGGGAGGTTGAGCCGGTAGCCCGCTTCGATCGCCGCGTCCACGCCGCCCACCACGAGGGAACTGCGGAGCGTGTGCTCGCCCTGGTCGGCCTCCGGGTCCGGGAAGAGCGGAGCGCGCAGGAGGGTCTGGCGGACCAGCGAGTAGGTGCCGCCGCCCTCGCGCTCGTGCCGGGTGATGTCGTGACCGTAGGTCGCGTCGTTTGCCACGCCGACGCCGAAGCCGGGTTCGGCCACGTGCACCCAGCGGTGCGCGCTCGTCTCGAAGCGGGCGACGTCCCAGCTCGTGTTGGTGTGCGTGGGCCGGTCGATGTGCCCGAACTGGATCTCCGACCGCGCCGACGTCGTGTGGACGTCGACTGGGAAGCCGAGCTTCAGCATCCGCTGGCGCTCGTGCCAGTCCACGTGGGTCTCGATGTCGAGCGCGAGCGATCCGGCGGCGAGGGTCAGCGTCTGCGACACCGTGGAGGCGCCGAAGCGGCGGACCAGGCGCAGCGACACGGCCTCCGGGGTCTCGGAGACGACCTCGAGGGACTCCACCTGCGTGAGATCCTCACCGGCGAGCCGGTACTCGATGTCGACGTCCCAGGCGTCCCACTGCGTGGGGGTGTCCCGGAAGAGCTGGAGGAGGTTGGCGCGCGTGCCGGCGGGCACGGCCTCCCGGCCGGTCGCGACCTCGACGATCGAGGGGATGAGGCCCTCGGCGTCGACGGTCACGGCGATCCGATCGTTGACCAGCCGGAAGCCGTCGCCGTCTCGTTCGACCCGCGCGTCGGAGCCGCGCGCCGGGACGCCGATGCCCCCGGGCGCGATCCCGTCCACCCGGTAGGGCGAAGCGTTGGCGACAGCGTCGCCGCCGCCGGCGTCCGCCGTTTCGGCGAGCGCCGCCAGCGACCTCCGGATCACGTCCTCCAGGCTGCGCGCCACCGCGGCGTAGTTCTCGACCGCCTGGTCGTGCACCCAGCCGATGGAGGACCCGGGCAGGATGTCGTGGAACTGCTGCAGCAGCACCGTCCGCCAGGCCTCCCGCAGTTCCTCGGCGGGGTAGGCCGCGCCTGCCCGCACCGCCGCTGTCGCCGCCCACAGCTCGGCCTCGTGCAGCAGCGCCTCGCTGCGGCGGTTGCCCTGCTTGGTGCGCGCCTGCGACGTGTAGGTGCCGCGGTGGAACTCCAGGTAGAGCTCGCCCGCCCAGACCGGCGCCGGGTCGAACTCGGCGCGCGCGGCGGCGAAGAACGCGGACGGCGCCGCGACCCGGACGGTCGGCGACCCTTCGAGGTCGGCTGTGCGTGCGGCCGCTGCGACCATCTCCCGTGTCGGGCCGCCACCGCCGTCGCCGAAGCCGAACGGCACCAGCGAGGTGTTCGCGCGTCCCTTGTCGGCGAAGTTCTGCTCGGCGTGCGCCAGCTCCGCGCCGGAGAGGATGGAGTTGTACGTGTCGACCGGCGGGAAGTGCGTGAAGATCCGCGTGCCGTCGATGCCCTCCCAGTCGAAGGTGTGGTGCGGGAACCGGTTGACCTCGTTCCACGAGATCTTCTGGGTGAGGAAGTGGTCCATCCCGGCCTCGCGCGCGATCTGCGGGAGGGCGCCCGAGTAGCCGAACGAGTCGGGCAGCCAGACCTCGCGGGGCTCGTAGCCGAGCTCCTCCAGGAAGAACCGCTTGCCCTCCACGAACTGGCGGGCCATCGCCTCCGAGCCGGGCATGTTGGTGTCCGACTCCACCCACATCCCGCCGACCGGCACGAAGCGGCCCTCGGCGACGCGCACGCGGATGCGCTCGAACAGCTCGGGGTAGAAGCGCTGCATCCAGGCGAACTGCTGCGCCGAGGAGCACGCGAACACGAAGTCAGGGTCCTGGTCCATGAGATCGAGGACATTGGAGAACGTGCGCGCACACTTTCGGATCGTCTCGCGCACCGGCCACAGCCAGGCGGAGTCGATGTGCGCGTGGCCCACGGCGAACACCCGGTGGGCGGTCGCCGCCGCGGGCGACGCCAGCACGTCGGCGAGCGCGGCGCGGCCGGACCCCGCCGTCGCGCCGACGTCGAACGGGTCGACCGCGGTCACCGCGTCCTCCAGCGCTGCGAACAGGGCCGCCCGTCGCGGGGAGGTCGCCGGGAGCTCGGCGGCCAGGCCACGCACGGTGAAGATGTCCTGGATCAGCTCCCACACCTCCCGGTCGCGGTGGACGACATCCACACGCCGCAGTGTGTAGATGGAGTCCGTGGACGCGGTCGATTTGCGGCCGACCGGCGTCGGCCTGAACGACCAGTCCGACCCCACGTCGGGGTTGGAGGCCGCCTCCACGAACAGCTCGAAGGACTCCCCGGCGCCGCCTGCAGCCGCACGTAATTGTTGAGCGGCTCCAGCGCCTTCACGATCGTGCCGTCCGTCGCCCAGACCAGACCCTCCGCCTGGAAGCCGACCTGGCCTGCCGTGAACCCGAGGTCGACGACCAGCTCCACGTCATCGGGAGAGACCTCCCACTCAGCCGGGACCGTCCCGGTCACGCGGAACCAGACCGTGCCCCACGGCCGCCCCCACGGCCTCCCGACGGCGAACGGCTCGAAGGAGCCCTCCACCGCCTGCGCGAACGGCACCGGCTCGTCCGGCACCTCCCACGCCGCCACGGTCACCGGGACGGATGCCCGCTCGAGGGCGGGCGTCAGGCGCTCGCGGACGAAACGGTCGACCCGCAACTCGGCGAGCTGGTTCTGCTGGTACAAAGAGGACTCCTTCTATATATAAAGAGGTACGGCTAGCCCTTGACGGCCCCGGCGAGCGCGGACGAGCCGCCCAGCGCACGGGACACGATCACGTAGAGCGCGATGACGGGCACGGAGTAGATGAGCGAGTAGGCGGCGAGCTGGCCGTAGGCGACCGCGCCGTACTGGCCGAAGAACGTGAAGATGCTCACCGCGGCCGGCTGGTTGCCGGGGCTGAGCAGCAGCACGAACGGGACGAAGAAGTTGCCCCACGCGGCGACGAACACGTAGATGAACACCACCGCGATCCCCGGTCGCACGAGCGGGACGACGACGGTCCACAGGGTCTTCATGCTCGACGCGCCGTCGACCCAGGCCGCCTCCTCGAGGGAGATCGGCACGGAGTCGACGAAGTTCTTCGTCATCCAGATCGCCATGGGGAGCGATGACGCCGCCATGAACAGGATCGTCCCACCGAGCGAGTCGATCAGGTTGAGCGACACGAACAGGCTGTAGACCGGCACCATCATCGCGGTGATCGGCAGGCAGGTCCCGAACAGGATCGCGTAGAGGAACGGCCGGTTGAACCGGTTGCGATAGCGCGACAGCGGGTAGGCGGCGAGCACGGCGATGATCACGGTGAGGATCGCGCACCCGGCCGACAGCAGCAGGCTGTTCCACAGTGGCAGGAACGCCAGCTCGGGCGTGAGCACCTTCTGGAAGTTCTCCAGCGTCCACTGCTTGGGCCAGGCGACCGAGAGGGTCGCGCTGCCGTCGAACGAGGCGAGCACCACCCACACCAGCGGCAGCACGAAGACCACGCCGATGATCAGCATCAGGATGTTGGCCGTCCACTTGAGGGCCACGCCGTTGGGCGACGAGAGCTTCATCAGTCCACCTCCGTCTTGAGCGCCCGCACGTAGACGATCGCGAAGACCGCCCCGACGAGCAGCAGGATGGTCGCGATGGCGGTGCCGTAACCGAGCTCGGAGAACTTGAACGCCTCCTGGTAGGCCAGCACCGGCAGGGTCATGCTCTTGTTGCCCGGGCCACCACCGGTCATCACGAAGATGAGCGTGAAGACGGAGAGCGTCTGCAGCGTGATGAGCATGAGGTTCGTGGAGATGCTGCGCCGGATCATCGGCAGCGTCACGAGGAAGAACCGCTTCGCCCCGTTGGCGCCGTCCACCTCCGCCGCCTCGGTGATCTCCGGCGGGACCTCCTGCAGCGCGGCCGAGTAGACCAGCATCGAGAAGGCCGCGCCGCGCCAGGTGTTTGCGAGGATGACCGACAGCATCGGGAAGGCGAACAGCCACGAGGGACCCACGATCCCGAACGCGGCGAGGAGGGCGTTGAGCGTGCCGTGCTGGCTGAAGAAGGCGTACGACGCGAACGCCGCCACGATCTCCGGCAGCACCCACGCGCCCACCACGAAGGTCGAGACGAGGGCGCCGACCCACCGGCTGCCGCTGCGCATCAGCAGGGCCAGCACCATTCCGACGATGTTCTGGCCGATGACCGCCGAGCCGATCAGGAACACCAGCGTCAGCCAGACCGATACCGGGAAGTCCGGGCTCTTGAACAGGTCGATGTAGTTCTGGAGGCCCACCCACTCCGCCGACGCGGCCGAGGAGCCGGTCAGCGACATGTTGGTGAACGAGCCGTAGAACGACGACAGGATCGGCCCGACGAGGAACACGACCAGCAGGCCGATGGCCGGGATGAGGGGGACGGCCCGGGCGACCGACCGCCGGGCGTGTGCGCGCGAACGTGTCCTCGGACCGCGCGGCGGCCGGACCGGGGTGGTCCGGCCGCGCGCGTCGGAGCCGACGGCATCCAGAGTGGAGGTCACGTTACTTCGACTCCGTCTTGCCCTTGCCGACGATGCCCACGACCGACTCGTCGTAGGTCTTGGCTGCCTGCGCCGGAGTGGCCTGCCCGGTCATCACGGACTCCATCGCCACCTGGATGCCGTTGGAGATCTTCGGGTAGTCCGGGGTCGCCGGGCGGAACTTGGTGACAGCGACCAGCGAGGAGAAGAACTCCGACGTCGGGTTGGACGTCTTGTACTTCTCGTCGTTCGCGACGTCCTTGCGCACCGGGATGCCGGCCGTGTTGATGTTGAACTCGAGCGAGCGCTGCTTGTCGGTCACGAAGGTGATGAACTTCCACGCCGTGTCCTTGGCCGAGCTCTTGGAGCCCATCGAGAACGTCCATCCGCCGGAGAGGCTGACCGAGCCGGGTGCGCCGCCGTTCTGCGTCGGCATCTTCGCCGTGCCCATCACCTTGTCCCAGTCGGCCCACGGGGTGGCGCCGGTGGGCAGCCACGCGTTGGAGGCCCAGGAGCCGTCGAGGTTGATCGCGAGCTTGCCCTGCGGCACCAGCTCGTTGTTGACGGTGTTCTGGTAGTTGGTGTCGCTGGTGATCTCCGGGCTCGGGCCGAGGCCGCCCTGGTAGACCTCCTTGATGACGTCGAGCGAGTCGGTGAACGCCTTCGACCCGGTGATCCACTTGGAGTTCGAGTCGTCGTACAGGCCTTTCGCGCTCGCCCCGTACATCAGCATCTCGAAGCCCTGCATCGAGCTCGCCTCCCCCGCGGCCTTGCCGGAGAAGATGTTGAGCGGGATGACACCGGGGTCGGCGGCCTTGATCTTCTTGGCCGCGCTGATGACGTCCGCCCAGGTCTTCGGCTGCCACGGCGTGGGGATGCCGGCCTTGGCGAAGATCTGCTTGTTGTACCAGAGCCCGCGGGTGTCGGTCCCGGTGGGGATGCCGTACACCTTGCCGTCGTCGCCCTTGCCTGCGTCCTTGGCGTTGTCGAAGAAGTTGGACCAGTCCGACCACTTGGACACGTAGGAGTCGAGCGGCGCGAGATAGCCGGCCTGCGCGTCCGCGCGGATGAGGAAGGTGTCCTCGCTCATCACGTCGGGCGCGGTGGTGGCGGCCCGGTTCATGAGCGCGAGCTTGGTGTAGTAATCGTTCTCGGCCGCCTTGATGGGCACCAGGTCGACCTTGGTGCCGGGATTGGCCTTCTCGAAGTCGGTCTTGGCCTTGTTCATGAAGTTGGCCATGATGTCCGACCCGAAATCCTGGAAGGCGACCTTGATGGTCTTGCCGTCACCACCCCCGGACGACGACGAACAGCCCGCCAGTGCGACGAGTGCGGCGGCGGCGACTGCTGCGACCACAACCCTGCTTCGCTTCATCGATGCTCCTTTGCATTGGGGTCCTCCGGCTCCCATGCCGCGGACTCTTCGTAATTTATAAATCAATTTGATTTACAAGTAAAGAGGGTAGGAGAAATCGGTGGTCTCCCCTCGGGTGGGGCGAAGAAACGGATCGGCCCCGGCCCGCTTGTTGCGGGTCGGGGCCGAGGTGTACCCGGTATCTACTTCCTGCTCAGGCGTCGAAGCCAGATCGCCGCGAGCACGATGACGCCCACGGTCAACGCGATGCCGATGGTACCGAGAGTGTTCCACAGGATCATGGCGCTCCTCAGTTGTCGTTCCAACTGACTCGCGCGGATCCACCGCTGACCGTAAGCTGCAGCCAGAAGACGGTGGCGTATGGGAGGGCACACATCTGCGCCGCGACGTTCAGCCGCGCGATGTTGGCGGCCGGCCTATTGAGACTTGGCGAAGCGCTGCACGCGGTGAGAATCGTGTACTCCGCCCCGTACGCGTTCGTGACCTGGTTCGTGCCGAGGTTGTACGACGCACGGAAGGCCATCTGAACGAGTCCCACCCACATGTCGATCTTGCAGTTGCTGTAGACCTTCCCGCTCACGCTGCAACCACTGATCCCCCGCGTGCGGTCCGATGCCCCGGGATCGGGAACCTCCACCCATATTCGGCGAGCAGCCGGTCCTGGGTAGCTTCATCCGCGCCGTACTGGGCGAGGAAGTCGCGGACCGACGAGGTTCCGTCATCCGGGGCGGCCTGGGCCGGCGCTCCGGATGCGGCGACGAGTGCCCCGACGGCGAGCAGCACGGCGAGCGCACTCCTGGCGCGTCCCCGCGTGATTCTGGTGATCACGATGCATCTCCTCTCGAGCGACAGCCCTTGTCGGTCTGAGATTTAGCACCTTAGCACTAGAACAACTACACTAAAACGGGTTTCACCCTCGCCCCACCCGCGGCGAGAACGTCTCGTTCAGCACCAGGCACGCCGCCCCGACCGCGGCCACGTCCTCCCCCACAGCGCTCCCCTCCAACAGCACCGGATGGGTCAGGATCCCCATGTCGATCTCGGCCAGCCGCTCGTCGAGCTGGGCGAGATACCGCCGCTCGACGCGCGACCATGACGGGCCGCCGAAAACGACCCGGTCGAGGTCGAGCAGTGCTGTGAGGTTCGACAGGTAGTACGCCGTGTTGCGGATGGAGCGGTCGATGATCGCGGCGGCCCGCTCATCCCCGGCGTCGGCGGCCTCCGTCAGGCGGGTGAACAGGGCATCGACGGTCTCCACGTCGAGGTCAAGGTCCACGCCGTCGACGACCGAGGCATCCGACGGCGCCTGCAGCACCCCCGCCCACAGGCCCTGCATGACCAGGCGGTTCGGCCGCACCGACTCGCCCCAGCAGCCGCGGCGGCCGCACGCGCAGAGCGCTCCGCCCGGGTCCACCAGCACATGACCGGCGTCTCCCGCGTTGTCCGTCGAGCCGGTGTAGACCTCGCCGCCGAGCACCAGGCCGATTCCGGCGCCCGTGCCGTAATAGATGAACGCGTAGTCCTTGCTGGCGCCCGCGGGGTCACGCCAGCGCTCGGCCACGGCCGCGCTGATCACGTCCTTCGCAACCAGCGACGGCAGGCCGGTCGCGGCGGTGAGCTCCTCTCGGAGGTGGAAGTCGTTCCAGCCCGGGATGAGCGGCGGCCGCACCACGACGCCGGTGTCCGCGTCGATCGGTCCCGGCGCGGCGACGCCCACGCCGATCACCCGCGACGCGTCAACGCCCGGCGTCGCCAGCAGGGAGCGGATGGCGTCCAGGATGACGGCGAGCGTCGCCTTCGCGTCGCCGTCCGTCGGCGACGGCCGACGCAGGTGGTCGACCACCTCGCCCTCCAGGTCGAGGAGCACGCAGGTGATGACGGTGGGGTCCAGGTGCACGCCGACCGCGTACGCGCCTGCGGGGTCGAGCCGGAGCAGGGTGCGCGGCTTGCCCGGGCTGCCCTCGCTCTGCTTGCCGGCCTCCCGGATCAGCCCCTGCCCGAGCAGCCGGCGCGTCACGTTGGTCACCGTCTGCGCGGACAGCCCGGTGACCGAGGTGAGTTCCACCCGGCTGAGGCCGCCCTCCGAGCGCCGCACGGCGTCCAGCACCACGGTCTCGTTGAACGCGGCGATCGCCGGGAGGTTCGCTCCCTTCGGCACGGCATCCTCCTCCACGCTCGGGTCGGGAACCCGGCGTCCCTCGTAATATACCCACGCACAGACGGGTTTCCGGTTCCGTACATCCGTACCCCAGCCCGCGCCCAGCCTGGTGGGGCATCGTGAGAGCCGTGGAGATCGTGGTCGACGTCGTGCTGCTGGTGCTCGCCGTCCTCGCGATGGCGGCGGGCTGGAGCAATGGGGCCATCCGTGCCGCTGGGGCGCTCATCGGCCTCGGCGTCGGGCTCTCGCTCGGCCTCCTGCTCGCACCGATGGTCGTGAACTGGATGGCCGCCTCCGGGTTGACCGGCGTCGGCCAGCGCTCGATCGTCGCCGCCGTGGTGCTGGTCGCCTGCGCCGGCATCGTGTACGCGCTGGCGACCGCGGCGGCGTCCGTGATCGGCAAGGTGCTGCGGCACGGGCCGATCAAATGGGTGGACTCGCTGATCGGGGCGGTCCTCGGGTTCGTCACCTGGGCGGTCGTCGTCTGGCTCATCGCCGGCTTCGCGATGGCCACCAGCCTTGCGACCGTGGTGCAGGCCGCCAACTCGTCACAGGTCGTCTCCACCCTCAACACCATCGCGCCGATCCCCTCCTCGACCGTGCTCGGGGCGGTGGACGACGCGCTCGCCGGGGCCGGCCTCCCGAAGGTCTTCGAGGGCGGCGAGTCGATCAAGACGATCGGCGCGCCCGACGCGAACGTGCCGGCAGCCGTCGCTTCGTCGCAGCAGTCCACCGTCACCGTGCTGGCGTCCAAGCCGGCCTGCGGCGTGGACTCCGAAGGCAGCGGTTGGGTGGTCCAGCAGGGCCGCGTGGTCACCAACGCGCACGTCGTCGCCGGCGCCTCGTCGGTCGTGGTGCGGGAGTCCGGCGGCACGACGGTCGACCGGGCCACACTCGTGGCGTTCGACCCGGAGCGCGACCTGGCCGTGCTCGATGTCACCGACCTCCGCGCGCCGGCGCTGCACCTCGGGCAGAATCTGGGCTCGGGCGATCAGGCCTACGCCGCGGGCTATCCCGGTGACGGGCCGTTCACCATCAGCCCGCAGCGCGTCCGCGAGCAGCTCACCGCGCGCGGGACGGACATCTACCAGAGCGGCGCGGTGGAGCGGCAGATCTACTCGCTGCGCGGCACCATCCGACCCGGCAACTCCGGCGGGCCGCTGCTCGACTCCGCGGGCGACGTCGTCGGCGTCGTCTTCGCCCGGTCCACCATCGACCCGCAGACCGGCTACGCCCTCACCCTGGACGAACTGCGCCCGGTGCTCGGCTCCGTCGGCTCGGCGCCGATCAGCTCGGGAGCCTGCTCCGCGGGCTGACGACGGCCCACCTCCCGTGGTTGGCTTGAGTCATGAAAGCTGTGAGCTACACCGCGACCGGCGACTCCGACGTTCTCGTCCTCGGCGAGCGCCCCGAGCCGCACCCCGGCGACGGCGAGGTGCGCGTCCGCATCCACGTCTCCGGCGTCAACCCGACCGACTGGAAGGCGCGGCAGGGCAGCGGCCCGGCGGACCTCCCGCGGGCGCAGGTCCCGAACCAGGACGGCGCCGGAGTGGTCGACGAGGTGGGCGCGGGCGTCACCACGGTCCGTCCCGGCGACCGGGTCTGGGTGTGGGACGCCGCGTACCAGCGGCCGGACGGGACGGCCCAGGAGCTGGCCGTCCTCCCGGAGAATCTGGTCGTGCCGTTGCCGGAGGGCGTGAGCTTCGACGTCGGCGCGTCGCTCGGCATCCCCGCGCTCACGGCGCACCGCGCGCTCACCGCCCACGAGCGCGCGGCGGGCGAGCTCTCCCCGGGCTCGCTCGATGGGCGCACCGTGCTCATCGCGGGAGGGGCCGGAGCGGTCGGCCACGCGGCCATCCAGCTCGCCGTCTGGGGGGCGCCACGGTGATCGCGACCGTCAGCAGCCACGAGAAGGCCGAGCTCGCGCGCGCCGCGGGAGCGCACCACGTCGTCAACTACCGCGAGCCGGACACGGCGGAGGCGATCGGCGCGCTCGCGCCGCGCGGCGTCGACATCATCGTGGAGGTCAACGCCAGCGCCAACGCCGAGCTCGACGCCAGGGTCGCTGCTCAGGGCGCCACCATCGCCGTGTACGCCGACGCTCCCGGCTCGACCGAGGTGACGATGCCGATCCGCCCGTCGATGCAGAAGAACCTGCGCTGGCAGTTCGTCCTGACCTACACCGTCGCGCCGGAGGCGAAGGCGGCCGCAGTGCGGGCGGTGTCGGCGGCCGTCGCGGCGGGTGCGCTGCCCGTGGGAGCCGAGCACGGCCTCCCGATCACGCGCTTCCCGCTGGCGGAGACGGCCGCCGCCCACGACGCCGTGAAGGACGGCGTCGTGGGCAAGGTGCTCATCGACGTGGCGTGAGGACGGGCTCGGCGGAGGCTGCCGTCTCGGCGCGGACTCCCCGGGCCAGCCGCACGATCTGCACCACCATCGCGACCGCAGCGGCGACGGCGATGGCCGCCGCGTAGCCGAGCGCGGTGGGCAGCAGCCCGACGACGCCGATCAGCTCGCCCGCCGCCAGCGCGGGGACGCCGTAGGCCAGGTAGCTCACCAGGAACACCCCGGCGAAGAGCTCGGCGCGCTGGTCGTTCGGCGCGAGCGGGGCGATGATCCGCAGCATGGCCGAGAACCCGGCGCCGAATCCGCCTCCCGCGACGACCGCGCCCGCGAACAGCACGGGCAGCAGGCCCGCGCCGATCCCGACGGCAGTCAGCGCGATCCCGGCCATGATCGCCGCCATCGCCCAGACGGTCGTGGTCCGGGCCGGCGCGCGGGTCAGCAGCAACCCGGCGACCGCCCCGACCGCGGGCGGCACGGCGACGATCGCGCCGTTCAGGATGCCGGAGTCCAGGTGGAAGACGCCGTGCAGGATGGACGGCGACAGCCCGATGAACAGCCCGGCGAGCATCCAGGTCGCGAGGAACAGCGGGAGCGCCCCGACGAACTCGCTTCGCGCGGCGCGCGGGATGAACAGCCGGGGCGTCAGCGATCGCAGAGCGCCCGGACGGGCGGCCACGGTTTCGGGCGACGCGAGCACGACGAGGATGCCCGCGACGAACAGCAGCGCCAGCGTCACGAAGACCAGCGTCGTCGGCTGAGCGGTGAACTGAACGGCCAGCCCGGTGAAGAACGCACCCAGCGCGATCCCGCCGACCGGAGCGGTCGAGCCGATCGTCGCGCCGAGCTTCTTCTGCCGCTCGGGCGCGAGCTCGACCAGGGAGGCGGTGAAGGTGCTCATCGCGGCGCCGGTGGCGACGCCCTGCACCGAGCGCGCGGCGATGATCGAGCCGATGTCCCTCGAGAAGAGGAACATGAGCATCGCCGCCACCTGCAGCGCGAGCGCGCCGACAAGCACGGGTCGGCGCCCGATGTGGTCGGACAGCGACCCCGCGACGAGCAGCGTGATCAGGAGTGTGACCGCGTAGATCGCGAAGGCGACCGTCAGCAGCCAGGACGGGAAGCCCCACTCCTGCTGGTACAGAACGAACAGCGGGCTGGGCGCGCCGACGGCGAGCGCCACGGCGACGAACGCCAGGGCGGTGCCGGTGAACGCGGCGGTCGGGCGCAGTCGCAGCGAACGGGAACGCGGCCTGCCGACGGCGATGGGCCCGGTAACGAGCGTCGGGCTTGGAAGCTGCGGGCAGCTCTCCCCTGCAGTGGACATCTCGGCCTCCTAAAAGCAATAATCGTTGCTTTAACGGACTATAGAGTGGGACGTGCTAAAAAGCAACGATTTTTGCTTTAAGCTATTCCCATGACTACGACCACACCGTCGAAGCGGACGGGCGGACGCAGCGCCGCGGTCATCCACAGCGTGCGCACCGCCGTCGAAGAGCTCGTCCGCGAGAAGGGCAGCGAGCGCGTGACCGTCCCGATGATCGCCGAGCGCGCCGGGGTGAACCCGACCAGCATCTACCGGCGCTGGGGCGACCTCCCGACCCTCATCAACGACATCGCCACGTACCACCTCGACCCCGAGCGACCGCTCGTCGACCGCGGCGACCTGCGCGACGACCTCACCGACTGGGCGCGCGGGATAGTCGCCCACTTCCGCAAGCCGGTGAACGCCGCCCTGCTGCGCGGCGGCGCGAGCGCGGCGGGTGAGCGCACCTCCGACTGCCTCCGCAATCGGCGCACGGAGGCCGGGATGCTGCTGGCACGGCACCCCGAGACCGCGGTCACCGAAGACGACGTGATGGACGTCGTCATCGCCCCGATCATCTACCGCGTCATCTTCCAGCCCTGGAGGCTCGGCGACTCGACCGCGGAGGACGTCGTGGCCCGGCTGTTCCGGCCGGGAGCCGGCGCCGCCGAGTAGGCCGGACCCGGGCCGCTAGTCTCGACAGAATGGCACGCCGCCGCCGCACCGCACAGGAGCGAACCGCACAAGAGCGAACCGCACAGGAGCGCACGGCCGCCCGCTCCGGCTGGGCGGTCGGCGTCGCGACGGCGCTGTACGGCATCTCCTTCGGCGCACTCGCGACCGCATCGGGACTCGACATGTGGCAGGCGTGCGTCCTCAGCCTCGTCATGTTCAGCGGCGGCTCGCAGTTCGCGCTCATCGGCATCCTCGCATCGGGCGGCGTCGCCGCTGGCAGCACGGCGATCGCGTCCGCCGCCCTCCTCGGCGTGCGCAACTCCTTCTACGCGCTCCGGCTGTCGCGCATCATCGGCCCGGGATTCTGGAGGCGCTCCGCGGCCACCCAGCTCACCATCGACGAGTCGACGGCCGTCGCCACCGCCCAGACCGAGCCGCGCGCGCAGCGCATCGGGTTCTGGGTGACCGGCCTCGTCGTCTACCTCGGCTGGAACCTGATGACGCTCGCCGGGGCGCTGCTCGGCAACCTGATCGGCGACGTGAAGGCGTACGGCCTGGACGCGGCGGCGGCCGCGGCGTTCCTCGGCCTCCTCTGGCCGAGGCTGAAGGCGCGCCAGACCCAGGCGGTCGCCGTCGCCGCCGGGTTCGTCGCGACCCTGCTGACGCCCTTCCTCATGCCCGGGCTTCCGGTGCTCGCCGCGGCGGTCGTCGCGATCGTGTTCGGCATCCTCAACCTGTTGGGCCGCGGCGACGACCGGCCGCATCCCGACCCGATCCCGATGGAGCGGGAGGTCGAGCCGTGACGACCTGGAACATCATCCTCCTCGGCTCGATCGCCGTGCTCGCGCTCAAGGCCGTGGGGTGGCTCGTGCCGCCGAAGACACTCGACCACCCGGTCGTCGCCCGCACGAGCGACCTCCTGACGGCCGCGCTGCTCGCGGCGCTGATCTGCGTGCAGACATTCGGGTCAGGCCAATCGCTGCACCTGGACGCGCGGCTCCCCGCGGTCGCCATCGCCGCAGGGCTGTACGCGCTGCGCGTGCCGTTCATCGTCGTGGTGCCGGCCGCAGCCGTTGTCGCCGCGCTCATCCGGCTGCTGACCTGAGGCCGGTCAGCACTACAGGCCCGCGGTCGCGGCGCTCATCCGGCTGCTGACCTGAGGCCGGTCAGCACTACAGGCCCGCGGTCGCCGCGCTCATCCGGCTGCTGACCTGAGGCCGGGCAGCACTACAGGCCCGTGGTCGCCGCGCTCATCCGGCTGCTGACCTGAGGTCGCCCGGCCCCGCAGCCCCGGAGCGCAGCCGGTGTCGGCGGCCGTCTCTAACGTTCTGACGTGAGCGCATCCTGGCATCCCGTGGCGAACGCCCAGCCGTCGGAATGGGTGCTGAGCCAGGGCGCCCTCGGGACGCCGTACGCGGTCGTCCGCCGGTTCGCCTTCGGCGACCTGAACCGGCCCGACGTCTGGTACCGCGTGGTCACCTGGGCGCCGAGCTCGGAGGGGCGGGAGCTGATCGGCTGGTGCCGCACACTCGAGGCCGCGGCGGCCGTCGCCTGGGACCACCGCTGCGCCGCCGAGTCGTGGCGGCACCACATGGCCGCCCGCAGGTCGGACACGGCGACGATGGCGGCGAAGCGGCCCAGTGCCGCGGAGCTCGTGCGGTTCTACCGGGCGGCACTGGGAGCGCAGGGCGTCCACCCGTTGCGCGGCTCCCCTCCCCGGACGACGATGGAGCGATGACCCAGATGTCGGATCCGCAGACACCGGACCCGCGGACCCCTGGCGCGGACGACATCGACCCGGAGGACGGACGCACGGAGTCCGCGACGGAGCGCGCCGACCGCAACTGGAACGAGATCCTTCAGGAGCTCCGGGTGACCCAGACGGGCACACAGCTCATCAGCGGCTTCCTGCTCGCGATCGCGTTCCAGGCGCGCTTCGGCACGCTGGACGCGTTCCAAGTGGGCTTCTACCTCGTCCTCGTCCTGCTCGCCGCCGGCGCCACGGCGCTCGGGCTCGCACCCGTCGCGCTGCACCGCCAGCTCTTCCGGCATCACGAGAAGACGCAGTCCGTCGCCATCGCCAACCGGCTGCTCAAGATCACGCTGGGGCTGGTGGCCCTGCTGACCTCCGGCGTGGTGTTCTTCGTCTTCGACGTGACGCTGGGTCTCGCGGCGGCGATCGTCGCGGGCGCCGGGATCCTGCTGGTGCTGGTACTCCTGCTGCTGGTGTTCCCGGCGGCCGTGCTCAGGCGGCTCCGCCGACGCCCGGACTGAGCACCTCGGAGAGCTCGACGAGCGCAGCGTCCAGGATCGGCACCGCCTTCTCGTCGCCCCGGACCACGGCACGGACGAAGTCGAGGACCCGCTCCCGCGAGACCGCCGCAGCGCCCTCCTCCGACAGTGTGACGTAGCGGACGAAGCGCGGAATGAGGTTCTCGATCGTCTCGGCGAGCACGCGGTCGGGGATGACTGCCAGGAGGGCCGCTATCGAACGCTGGAACGCGTCGATCGGCGACGCGTCTGCCGCCCCGTCGGTCTCGCGTTCGAGCCGCTCGGCCACGACCGTCAGCTCCAGCTCCGTGTCGACGTCGACGCCCTGGAGGGCGTGGCGGATCGCCGGAGGCATCAGCAGCCGGAGCACGCCGATGACGTCCACGATCTCGCGGACATCGAGGGGCGACACCAGGGTGTAGCGGTTGGGGGCCGTGCGGATCAGCCCGACCTGCTGCAGCCGGCCGATCGCTTCGCGCACCGGGGTGCGGGAGACGCGAAGGGCGTCGGTGAGCTCTCCGTCTTTGAGGCGCTCGCCTGGTGCGAGGTCGCCGGCGAGGATGCCGGCGAGGAGTACCGCGTAGACATCGTTTCGGAGAAGACGTCGGTCGGCCGCGAGCGAGGGGAAGCGCGCGCGGAGTTCTTCGAGGGTCATGGGGGGCTCGTTTCGTGAACTCGGTTTTGCTCTGGTATATTTATAGTTTACCAGTAAGCATCTGACCAGAGCAAGCTGCCCGTTCCACCCCCGAAAACCGACTACCCCAGGAGCACCCGACCATGCCAATGCCCACCGACCACGTCGCCCGGATCTCCCTCTCCGAAGAGGCCCATGTACGCATCGAAGCCGCCATCATGGACGGCACCCTCGAGCCGGGCGAGCGCCTCCGCGACGCGGACCTCGTCGAGTGGCTGGGGATCTCCCGCACACCCATCCGCCACGCGCTCGATCGGCTCGCCGAGCAGGGCCTCGTCGAGATGGAGCGCAACCGCTTCACGCGCGTCGCTCAGTTCGACATCCGCGGCGTCCTGGACTCGGTGCAGGTCGCCGGCGACCTCTGGGCCGGCGCCGCGCTGCGCGGGCTCCCGCTCTGGGAGACCGAGGACGACGAGCTGATCGGCGACCTCCACGCCGAGCTCGCGACGGCGGCGGCGAACGACGACACCGCACGGTTCGTCACCGTCTTCGCGCACCTCGTGATCGCGTTCGCGCGGATCGAGGACAACGACGTCCGGATCCGCGCGCTCGGCAACGTGCTCCCCCAGGTCCGGCGGCTCGGCCGCAAACTGCACGGCCGCCTCGACCCGCTCGCCCTCGAGCGCTTCGCCCGCGAGCTCCGCGAGGCCACCGCGCGCCGCGACGGTCGTGCCGCCGGCACGCTGATCGAGGACTACGTCACCCGCATCGGCGAGGTCCTCGCCACTCTGTGACCCGGTCCGGCCCGCGGAGGCCCCTTCCGCTCAGGGTCACCACGGGTGCGGATATCCGTGGTGGCCCTGATGCCGCGACCTCCTGCGTGGTCCTAGGGTGAGAGCCAGGCCGCCAGAGGGGGAAGTCCCAGGGGGAACTGTCCAGGGGGGACACAGAAGGCCGGTCCGAACGGGGACCGGCCTTCTGCTCTGTCTACTGCTGCCCGAGAGGGGCGCCGACTACTTGGTCAGCGGCTCCAGGGTCGGGTCGTTGGCGTAGGCCTCCGCCGCGTTCGCCTTGGTGACGATGACCGGCTTGAGGAGGTAGGCCGGGACGACCTTGACGCCGTTGTTGTACGACTTGTCGTCGTTCGTCTGCGGCTTCTTGCCCGCCTGCAGGTCCTTGACCATCTGGATGGCCTGCTTGACCAGGTTGCGGGTGTCCTTGTTGATGGTCGAGTACTGCTCGCCCGCCATGATGGACTTGACCGACTCGGCCTCCGAGTCCTGACCGGTGACGATCGGGACCGGCTTGCCGGCGCCCTTCACCGAGGTGATGATGGCGCGCGCGAGGGTGTCGTTCGGCGACAGGACGCCGTCGAGCTCGGCCGAGCCGTAGCTCTTGGCGAGCAGGGTGTCCATTCGGGTCTGCGCGTTCGCGGGCAGCC
Organism: Leifsonia sp. L25; assembly: GCF_050632895.1. The sequence continues at coordinate 1,673,074 of NZ_JBODRZ010000003.1, forward strand.
AGCCCTGGGTGGCGGTCTGCTTGATGTCGGTCTCACCGGAGACGACCTTCAGCGTGCCGTCGTCGATCTTCGGCTGCAGGATCTTCATGGCGCCGTCGAAGAAGACCTTCGAGTTGGCGTCGTCGGGCGAGCCCGAGAACAGCTCGATGTTGAACTTGGTCTTGCCCGGGTACTTGGCCTTCATGCCGTCGAGGAGGGCCTGGCCCTGGAGCTCGCCGACCTTCTCGTTGTCGTACGCGACGTAGTAGTCGACGTCCTTCGTGTTGAGGATGAGGCGGTCGTACGCGATGACGGTCGCGCCGGCGTCGTGCGCAGCCTTGGCCTGCGCGGCGAGCTGGCCGCCGTCGACGGCGCCGATGATGACGACCTTGGCGCCGTTGGTGATCATCGACTGGATCTGCGACTGCTGGTCCGAGACACCGGAGCCACCGGCGTACTGCACGTCGCCCTTGAAGCCGGCCGACTTGAGGCCGTCGGTGAACAGGCCACCGGCGAGCACCCAGTTCTCCGACGTCTTGGTCGGGAGGGCGACGCCGATCGAGGCGTCCTTGGCGAAGCCGGAGGCCGTCGAGGCGGTTCCGGAGCCGTCACGGCTCGAGCAGCCCGACAGGGCGAGCGCGGCGGCAGCAGCGACAGCCACTGTCGCGAGTGCGATCTTGCGCATTCTTATCTCTTTCTCTGGTTGTGATGGTGCGGGGTTCGGGAAATGGAGGTGCAGGTCAGGAGGTGAGCGACCGGGACGAGTCCTCGGCCGGGTCGGAGGTCGGGAGGACTGCGGGCTGCTCCGCGCCGGCGGCGTCGACCGCGGTCTCCCGGCGTCCGCGGCCGCCGAACAGGCGCCCGATCAGCGAGGGGCCGCCGCGGCGGTGCGAGTAGACGTCGATGCCGACCGCGATCAGGAGGACGAGGCCCTTGATGATCTGCACCCAGTCGCTGGTCACGCCGAGGAGCTGGAGGCCGTTGTTGAGGACCGCGATGACGAGACCACCGACGATCGAGCCGGCCACGGTGCCGATGCCGCCGGAGACCGCGGCTCCACCGATGAAGACGGCGGCGATCGCGTCGAGCTCCCAGCCGAGGCCGTCCTGCGGGCCTGAGGAGACCGAGCGGGCGACGGCGATCATGCCGGCCAGAGCCGCGAGCACCGACATGTTCATCATCACGTAGAAGTTGACGCGCTTGATCTTGACGCCCGACAGCTCCGCGGCGTGCGAGTTGCCGCCTACCGCGTAGATGTGGCGGCCGAAGATCGTGTTCCGGGTGATGAACGAGTACAGGATGATCAGGACGCCGAGGATGATGCCAGAGACCGGGAAGGACGTGCCGACACGGCCTCCCGCGAACAGGAAGGTGAAGTAGATCACGACGGCGTCGAGCACGACGACCTTGAAGACGCTCACCCAGAGCGGCGCCTTCTCGGAGCCCATCCGGGTCTGGCTGCGACGGGTGCGGATCTCGAGCAGCGCGATGACCACGGCGATGACGATGCCGAGCAGCAGCGTCGAGTTGTTGTAGCCGGTGTTCGGCCCCCACTCGGGCAGGAAGCCGCCGCCGATGAACGTGAAGCCGTCCGGCACCGGGATGGTGTTGGCGTTTCCGATGAGCTGGTTGAGGCCGCGGAAGATGAGCATGCCCGCGAGCGTCACGATGAACGCGGGGACGCCGACGTAGGCGACCCACCAGCCCTGCCAGGCGCCGATCGCGGCGCCCACCACCAGGCCGAGCAGGATGGCGATCGGCCACGGGAAGTGCCACTGCGTCATCGACTGGGCGACGATGATGCCGACCACGGCGGCCACCGAGCCGACCGACAGGTCGATGTGGCCGGCGATGATGACCATCACCATGCCGATGGCCAGCACCAGGACGTACGCGTTCTGGTTGACCAGGTTGATCAGGTTCACCGGGTCGAGGGTCTTGCCGCCGGTGAGGAGCTCGAACAGCAGGACGATGACGACGAGCGCGCCGAGGATGCCGAACTGGCGTCCGGTGGACTGGCCGCCGCCGAACATCTTGCCGAGGTCGCGGATCCCGCCGGACTTCTTCTTCGCTTCGATCTGAGTGGTCATTATCGGGTTGCCTTCTTCTTGGCCGAGGTCATGCTTTTCAGGAGGGTCTCGGGGGTGGCCTCCGCGATCGGAAGCTCGTTGGTGATCTGCCCCTCGAAGATCGTGTAGATGCGGTCGGAGATGCCGAGCAGCTCCGGCAGCTCGGAGGAGATGACGATGACGCCCTTCCCCTGCGCGGCGAGCTGCTGGATGATGCCGTAGATCTCGTACTTGGCGCCCACGTCGATGCCGCGCGTCGGCTCGTCGAGGATGAGGATGTCCGGGTCGGTGAACATCCACTTGGCCAGCACGACCTTCTGCTGGTTGCCGCCGGAGAGCGTGCTCACGCCGCGGTCGACGTCGGGCGTCTTGATCCGCAGGTTCTTCCGGTACTCCTCGGCGACCGCGTACTCCTGCTGATCGTCGACGACGCCGCGCTTGGCGATCTTCTTCAGCTTGGCCGCGACGATCGACTGCTTGATGTCGTCCAGGAGGTTGAGGCCGAGCACCTTGCGGTCCTCGCTGACGTAGGCGAGGCCGTTGTCGATCGCCTCGGAGACCGTCCGGAGCTGGATCGGCTTGCCGTCCTTGTACGCCTCGCCGGAGACGAAGGTGCCGTAGGAGCGGCCGAAGACGCTCATCGCGAGCTCGGTGCGGCCGGCGCCCATCAGGCCGGCGAAGCCGACGATCTCGCCGCGGCGAACGGTGAAGCTGGAGTTCTTGACCACGAGCCGGTCGGCGACCTGCGGGTGCTGGACGACCCAGTCGCGCACCTCGAAGAGCACGTCGCCGATGTTCGGCGTCCGTTCGGGGAAGCGGCTCTCGAGTGTGCGGCCGACCATCCCGCGGATGATGCGGTCCTCGTCCACGCCGTCGCCCTTGACGTCGAGGGTCTCGATCGCGCGGCCGTCGCGGATGATCGTGATCTGGTCGGCGACCTTCTCGATCTCGTTGAGCTTGTGGCTGATGATGATGGAGCTGACGCCCTTGTGCTTCAGGCCCACGATCAGGTCGAGCAGGTGGGCGGACTCCGCCTCGTTGAGCGCGGCGGTCGGCTCGTCGAGGATGAGGAGCTTGACGTCCTTGTTGAGCGCCTTGGCGATCTCGACGAGCTGCTGCTTGCCGACGCCGATGTTCTTGATCTGCGTGTCCGGGTCGTCGTTCAGGCCGACGCGCGCGAGCAGTTCGACTGCGCGGCGCTTGGCCTCGTTCCAGTCGATGACGCCGCCGCGCCCCGGCTCGTTGCCGAGGAAGATGTTCTCGGTGATGGAGAGCTCCGGGATGAGGGCGAGCTCCTGGTGGATGATCACGATGCCGCGCTGCTCGGAGGACTTGATGTCCCTGAAGCGCATGACCTCGCCCTGGTAGACGATGTCTCCCGTATAAGTCCCGAACGGGTACACGCCGGAGAGGACTTTCATCAGCGTGGACTTGCCTGCGCCGTTCTCTCCGCAGATGGCGTGGATCTCGTTGGCGTGGACGGTGAGGGAGACATCCTCGAGCGCCTTCACTCCCGGGAATTCCTTGGTGATGGCGCGCATCTGCAGGATGACTGCGTTCGACGGCATCGTCGCTCCTTGGTGTGCTGTTCGGGCTGGGTACGAGCTGTACGGGTGCGTGGGTTGCGCCTAAGTAGTAAACGCTAAATTCAGTCTTGGCGTCAAATAGTGAAGACAACGGATGCATAACGGAATCCCGTATTCGTCACGAATGTCCCGAATGGCGCGCGCAAACGCGACATTCGTCACGAATGTCGGGCGCTACTCGCTGCCGTCGAGGGCGCCCTGGATGACCAGTGCGGCGGCGCCGAGCGATTCGGCGCGGTCGCCGAGCGATGAGATCCGCACGATCGTCGTCTCGGCGATGACCGGGATGGCGTTGTGCTGGATGCCGCGCCGGATCGGTTCGAGGAGCGCGTCCCCGAGCCCGACCACCGGTCCTCCGATGAGCACCAGCTCCGGGTTGATGACGTTCGCGATGTTGCCGATCGCCTGGCCGATCGCCGTGCCGGCGTCGCTCACGACGCGGAGCACCGCCGGGTCGCGCTCGCGTCCGCGGCGGAGGATGTCCGCCGTGCTCACCGGCGCGTTGTTCCCGTGCCCGAGCGTCTCGATCATCACGCTCGTGGAGGCGATGGTCTCCAGGCAGCCGCGGTTGCCGCACCGGCAGATCACTCCCTGCTCGGTGACCGGGGTGTGGCCGAGCTCGCCCGTGATCCCGAGGAACCCGTAGTACGGCAGGCCGTTGAGGATCAGCCCGGCGCCGATGCCGGTGCCGATCTTGACGAAGATCAGGTTGCGGACGCCGCGGTTGGCGCCCCAGGTCACCTCGGCGAGCGCGCCGAGGTTGGCGTCGTTGTCCACCACGACCGGGAACCGGAAGGCCTCCACCAGGTCGCGCAGCCGCACGCCCACCCACTCCGGGAGGATGGCACCCTGCAGGACGGTGCCGGTGCGCCGGTCGATGGGACCGGGGATGCCGATCCCGACCGCGAGCACGGCCTGCCGGTCGTGGCCGCCGGCGGCCAGCATCCGGTCGAGCAACTCCGCCGCCTGCCCCACGGCGCCGGCGACGTCGTAGCCGAGCGGCAAGGCCATCTCCTCCTCCGCGATCACCTCGTAGCCGAGGGTGGCGAGCACGATGCGCGCGTGCCGGCGGCCGAAGTCCACTCCCACCGCGATGTCCCCCGTGTCGGTGAGCTGCACGAGCAGCGCGCGGCGGCCGCTGGAGGTCACCGGCGAGGTCTCCACGACGCCCTTCGCCGCCATGTCGCGGACGATGTTCGACACGGTGGCGGTGGAGAGTCCCGTCCCGCGCGCCAGCTCAGCCTGGGTGGATGGTCCGTTGGCCAGGAGGAACTCGACGAGCCGCTCCTGGTTCAAGTGCCTCAGCGCGCCTTGCGACCCGGGATTGCGTGCGCCACGCGGGGGAAGACCCTGAGTGGCGGTCATGCGATAAGAGTGAATGATCGCTGAGTTGTAGTCAAGTTGTGAACGTAACGGTCGGATGAGGGGCGGCTGCGAAGGAGTTCAGGCGCCCTGCGACAATGGACGCATGCCCATCCTGAACAAGGACATGCAGGTCTGCATCTCGCTGTCCGGCCGTCCCAGCAACATCGGCACGCGGTTCCACAACTTCCTGTACGACGAGCTCGGCCTGAACTTCGTCTACAAGGCGTTCACCACCGACGATCTGGAGGGCGCCGTGCGCGGCATCCGGGCGCTCGGCTTCCGCGGCTGCTCGGTGTCGATGCCGTTCAAGGAGGCGATCATCCCGCTGGTCGACAACCTGGAGCCGTCGGCGCTGGCGATCGAGTCGGTCAACACCGTCGTCAACGAGGACGGGCTGCTCACGGCCTCCAACACCGACTACGAGGCCGTCGCGCAGCTGCTCGGCGAGCACGCGGTCGATCCCGCGTCGCGCGTCATCGTGCGCGGGTCGGGCGGCATGGCCAAGGCGGTCGTCGCGGCGTTCCGCGGCGCCGGGTTCGACGATCTGACGGTGCTGGCCCGGAACGCGGACGCCGGGACGGCGCTGGCCGAGAAGTACGGGTACACCTGGACGGCGAGCGAGCCAGAGCCGGACTTCGACGTGATCGTGAACGTCACCCCGCTCGGGATGCGTGGAGCGGACGAGTCCGCGCGGGCGTTCGGCGACGCGTTCGTGCAGCGGGCCTCCGTCGTGTTCGACGTCGTCGCGTTCCCCTCCGAGACCCCGCTCGTCGCCGCGGGACGGGCGGCGGGCAAGCGGTTGATCACCGGCGCGGAGGTCATCGCCCTGCAGGCGGCGCGGCAGTTCGAGCGCTACACCGGCGTCGCGCTCACCCCGGATCGGATCGCGCGGGCCTCGGAGTTCTCCCGGGCCGGGTGATCAGGCAGGACGACAGGGCCGGAGCCTAGAATGACCGACGTGTCCGAAGACCTCCTCGCCCTGGAGAACCAGGTCTGTTTCGGCCTCGCCGTCGCCGCGCGCAGTGTGATCGCGCTGTACCGGCCGGTGCTGGAGCCGCTCAACCTGACCCACCCGCAGTACCTGGTCATGCTCGCCCTCTGGGAGCGCGAGCCGCGGTCGGTGAAAGAGCTCAGCGACGCGCTGCAGCTCGAGCCGGCCACCCTCTCCCCCTTGCTCAAGCGGCTGGAGGCCAACGGCTACGTCGAGCGCAGGAGGAGCGTCGCCGACGAGCGCGCCCTGGAGGTCACCCTCACGGGTGCCGGCCGCGAGTTGCGCGCCGAGGCGGAGAAGATCCCGCCGCGGATCGTGGAACGGCTCGGCCTGCCGATGGACGACATCCTGAACCTGCGCGAGAGCCTGCGGACGATCATCGCGGCGGCCGTCAAGGAACCCTGAACTCCTCAGGACGCTCAGGCGGGGCTGTGGGCGCTCAGGCGGCGATTGGGCAGACCAGCCGGCTCGCGTCGCGCTGGCCCTCGGGCCGCAGCACGGAGTGCTCGGTCATCGGCCGGCCGCAGATCGGGCACGGCGCGGCGGGCGAGCGGAGGTCGGGACCCTCGGGGTGGCCCGCGCCGAGTTGGGCCGGGCCGGCCACGCGGATCAGCTTGGCGTTCCAGCGCGCGTACCACTGCGCGAAGCGTCCGGACATTCTCTCTGCTCTCCCACCGACCCGTGTAGTTAGGGCACTAACTAATAGTGTAGCGCGATTCGACCATGACCCAGGGGTCAGGGTTTACGCTGACGGCGGAGCGAATCATCCAGGCTCCGCGAGGTGGGACATGCAGATCGGCGAGCTGGCCGGCCGGGCCGGCGTGACAGTGAAGGCCGTGCGCTACTACGAGCGCCTCGGACTCGTCGCGCCGCAGCGGCTGCCGAACGGCTACCGCGACTACGACGACGTCCAGTTGCGGGCGGTCCGGGAGATCCGTGAGCTCGCCGCCACCGGGATCCCGCCCGGGAAGGCCGCGCCCTTCATCGCCTGCCTCGGCTCGGGCCACGCCCGCAGCGATGAGTGCCCGGCCTCCGTCACGGCGTACCTCGACGGCCTCGCCGAGGTGGAGGCCGCGATCGCTGTCCTGGAGGCCCGCCGCGAGCAGCTCGCCCGGCGCCTCGCCTCGGCGACCGGCGACGTGCCGCAGGCGCCCGACACCGGGTACGGCTGCACGGTGGCCGCAGATCATCCCACGGGATGACCCCCTCCCGACCATCGGCCGATGCCCGGCACGCCCTCCCCCGCTTGACTTGATGCCGTGACCGGTCCGCCCAGCGGACGGCCACGCATCGGCCGGACGAGGGGCCGGCCGAGGAGGGGGAGACGATGACCACGCTGGAGCACCGCCACCACCAGGGGGACTGGTGCGAGCACGGGGAACGCTCGCGGGCGTGGCGGACAACGCCTACCTCAGGCTGCTCTCCGCGCTGGTCATCCTCGCGGCCGGCGCCGCGTCGCTTGTTCTCGTGATCGGATTCGCGCTCGACGTGGTCGTGCCGCTGGTCTTCGGGAACGAGCTGCGGGCGCTGGCCGTGCTCCTCCCGCACTGAGTCCTTCCCCCTCGTGACCGCGCGGGCCTAGAGTCGCCGCATGTCCCTCGTCTTCTCGGCTCTCGCGTCCCTCGACGGCTACACCGTCGACACCTCCGGCTCGTTCGACTGGGCTGCCCCCGACGAGGAGGTGCACGCCGCCGTCAACGCCCGCGAGCGCGGCATCGGAACATACCTCTACGGTCGCCGCATGTTCGAGACCATGCGCGTCTGGCAGGACATGGGCGGCGGCGACGCGCCGGAGGTGATCCGCGAGTACGCGGAGATCTGGCGCGACGCCGACAAGATCGTGTATTCGTCGTCGCTCACCGGCGTCTCCACGCCGCGCACGACGGTCGAGCCGGTGTTCGATCCGGGCGCGGTCCGGGCGCTGGTGGAGGCTGCGCCCGGCGACGTGTCGATCGGCGGCCCGACGCTCGCTGCGGAGGCCTTCCGCGCCGGACTGGTCGAGGAGGTCGTGCTCTACCTCGTCCCGGTGTCCGTCGGCGGGGGCACGGCCGCACTGCCGACGGATCTCATGCTCCACCTCGAGTTGCAGGAGGAGCACGCCTTCCGGTCCGGGACCGTGATGCTGCGCTACCGGGTCAACGCACCCGCAGAGTGACGCTCGGCCGGTCGAGGGCGACCTCCAGGTCGTGCAGCGTGACGCCGTGCTCGCCCAGGATGGCGACCGGGTAGAAGAAAGCGTCGTACTCGGTGCCCGTGCCGGGGAGATCCACCCCGTCCGACTCGAACGGGAGCGGGTGGCCGGAGGTGCGGGTCACGAGGTCGCCGTCGTCGCCCAGCTCCACCGAGACCGAGCGGGTCGGGGCTCCGCGCTCCAGGAAGCTCCAGCTCATCGCCGGGAGTCGCACGTCGATCGTCGCCCGGTAGAGGTCCCGCTGCTCGCTGAGGAGGCCGGCGGCCCAGCCGACCGTCTCGGTGGCGCCGTGCAGCAGCATCCAGCCGTTCATGGCGGAGGTGAGGACGAGGAGCCCGGAGCCTTCGCCGAGGTGCGGGTTCTCGCACCAGGAGAACTGCTCGTCGAGGATCTCGGCCTCCAGCTCGGTCGCGACGCCGCGCGCGGGCCCGGCGGGCAGGAAGATCCAGCTCCCGCTCGCGAACACGTCGAAGAGCTGTTCGCTCAGCACCGGGACGTCCTCGGACACGTGAGGATTCTACGGCGCGATCACACCTCCGCGGCGCCGGTCGCGAGCCGGTCCACCCGGCGCAGTGAGCGGTCCACGAGCGTGATCACCAGGAACAGCGCACTCGCGCCGAGCATGAACCAGGCCAGGTCGTGCAGGCCGGACGTGTCGGCAGTCGTATGGAAGAAGGCTCCGGTCGCCGCCGAGGCGAGCATCGCGCCCAGGTACATGAAGGTGCGCAGCAGCCCTGACGTCGCTCCCATCCGGGTCGGGTCGGCCTGATGGTAGAGCGTGTTCTGGATGGCGAGGTTCACCAGCCCCTGCGGGACACCGGTGACGATCGCGATGAGCACCAGGAACCAGAGCGCGGCCTCCGCTCCCACCAGGAGCAGCAGCACCGCCATCACGATCTGGCCGGCAGCGCCGACGATGAGCTTCCAGCGGATCTCCGGCCTCCGTCCGAACAGCGACGCGACCAGGATCCCGATGCCGAAGGTCGGCAGCAGGATGAGGCCCGCAGCGGCCGGCGACAGACCGCGGCCGCCCTCCAGCCACTGCGTGAACCCGTAGAGGTAGCAGTACGAGACCGTCGCCGCGAGCACGCTGCGCGCGTACGTGACCAGCAGCGGGACGTTGCCCGCGAACACGCGCACGTCGATGAACGGGTCGGAGCGGCGCAGCTCCCACAGGGCGAAGGCCGCGCCGGACACCGCTGCGAGACCGAGCAGCCAGAGCTGGGCGATGTGGATGTTCATGAGGAAGAGCAGGAGGCTCACCAGGGTGGCGGCGAAGAGCGCGACACCGAGGTAGTCGAGGCGGCCGCGGGGCGGGCGGGCTGCATCCAGCGCGGTCCGCTTCGGGAGGAAGAGCAGGCTGAGCACGAGCGACGCGATCGCCAGCGGGATGTTGACCGCGAAGGTCGCGCGCCAGCCGCCCACCTGGATGAGGAGGCCGCCGAGCGTCGGCCCGATGACCGCGATGGTCTGGGTCGTCACCGACAGTGCGGTCAGAACGCCGGCCGGGCTCCGCATCCCGGTCCGGGTCGCCTCGCTGCGGATCAGGTACATGGCCGCCGGGTAGCCCGCGCAGGTGCCGAAGCCGAGGATGACGCGCGCGATCACGAGCACCGCGATGTTCGGCGCGAACACGCCGATGACACCCGCGATCCCGGTCAGGATGGCGCCGGCGACGGACAGCCGCCGCGGCCCGAACATGTCGACCAACCGCCCGACGAGCGGCTGGCCGATGGAGGTCGCCAGGTAGAGGGACGACACCAGCCACGCGGTCTCGGAGGCCGGAGCGCCGAGCGCCGTCGCGATGGGGACCAGCGCGACCGCGATGATCGACGAGTTGACCGGGTTGAGGACCGCCCCGATCATCATCGGCGCGAGCAGCCGCCGGTCGAACCGGTCGGCGGGACCGGGCTTGGCGGCGATCACGTCGATCACGGCCGCACCAGCTTCTCGATCAGGAGCGTCGCCGCGAGCACCGTCTGGCGTTCCTCCTCCGTCAGCCGCTCCTCCATCGCGTGCGCCAGCCACTCGCGTCGGGCGTCCAGGTTGCCGCTCTCGGCAGCCCGCCCGGCGTCGGTCAGGGAGACGAGCTGCCGTCGGCCGTCCGTGGGGTCGGGTGCGCGGACGACGAGGCCGAGCTCCTCGAGCGACGCGATCGTGGTCGCCATCGACTGCGGCCGCACGCCCTCCAGCTCGGCCAGCCGGGAGGCCGTGCTGCCCTCGCCCTTGCCGATGCGCGCGAGAGCGGACGACTGCTGAGCGCTGAGCCCCGCGGACTCTGTCGCCACCTCGCGCAAACGGCGGCGGAGCCGCGCGAAGGCTACGCGCAGGTCGAGCGCGGCGCGGATGGAGGAGGCGGAGGGATCGGACACCTCGCCAGCCTAACTGTTCAGTCACGACTGCGCAGTCTGGACTGTCTAATTACGATTAACACGCGACGACTAAGCTGCAACCCGTGACCGCTCCCGCCTCCCCCACCTCGGGCGCGCTGGCCCGCCGCTTGAACCTCGGCGACGCCGTGACGATCGGACTCGGCTCCATGATCGGCGCCGGGATCTTCGCATCGTTCTCGCCCGCCGCCGCGGCCGCCGGAGCAGGTCTTCTGGTCGGTCTGGTCGTCGCCGGCTTCATCGCGTTCTGCAACGCGACCTCTTCCGCGCAGCTCGCGGCCCAGTACCCGACCTCGGGCGGGACATACGTCTACGGGCGCGAGCGGCTGGGCGAGTGGCCCGGCTTCGTCGCCGGGTGGTCGTTCGTGGTCGGCAAGACCGCCAGCTCGGCGGCGATGGCGATCACGTTCGCCACTTACGCGGTACCTGCCGCCTGGGTGAAGCCCGTCGCCATCCTCGCCGTCGTGATTCTGACGCTCGTCAACACGCTCGGGATCACGCGGACGGCGCTCCTCACCCGCATCCTGGTCGCGGTCGCCCTGCTCGCCCTCACGGTGGCCGTCGTCATCGGCTTCACGCACACCGCGGCGAGCGCGTCGGCCCCCGGCACGCCGCCGACGGTCTACGGCGTCCTCCAGTCGGCCGGCTTCCTCTTCTTCGCGTTCGCCGGCTACGCCCGGATCGCGACGATGGGCGAGGAGGTCGTGAACCCCGCCCGCACCATCCCGCGCGCGATCACGACCGCCCTCACGATCACGCTCGTCGTCTACGCGCTGGTCGCCGTCTCCGCCCTTCATGCGCTCGGCCCCGCAGGACTCGCGTCGGCCCCGGCCCCGCTGGGCGCCGTCGCCGACACGACGGGAGCGGACTGGCCGGGCATCGTCATCCGGATCGGCGCGGCCGCCGCAGCCCTCGGGGCCCTGCTCGCGATGATCGCCGGGATCGGCCGCACGAGCCTCGCGATGGCACGCAACCGGGACCTCCCGGGCTGGTTCGCCGCCGTGCACCCGCGCTTCCATGTGCCCTACCGCGCGGAGCTGGCGCTCGGCCTCGTGGTGTGCGTGCTCATCGCGGTCACCGACCTCCGCGGCGCGATCGGCTTCTCGTCGTTCGGCGTGCTCCTCTATTACTTCGTCGCGAACCTGTCGGCGTGGACGCAGGACCGGGCGAACCGCCGATATCCGCGGGCGCTGGCCGTGGCGGGAGCGGTGGGCTGCCTCGTGCTGGTGGTGACGCTGCCGGTGGTCTCGATCGTCGCGGGCGTCGTGGTGCTGGTCGTGGGGGTCGGGTACCGGATCGTGCGGGTGCGCCTTACGAGAGCACCGTCCGGATGTTCTGCCAGCCGTCGCCGATGACCCTGGTGGTCGCGGCCCAACTCGGGCCCATCAGGCCCTGCAGGTACAGGAGGGTGCCGTCCCCGTTGGGGTTGGCGATCACGACTCCCGTGTCGTTCGTCCAGTAGTTGTACCACCCCGCCGCCCAACCGGCCCGCGCGACGGACGCACTGAGACTGCTCAGGACGCCGCTCTGCGGACCCATATCGTCGATGAACATCTGAGGGCTGCCGGCGGGCGTCCGGTTCACACTCGACCAGCCTCCGTTGCTCACCACATCGGCGAACCCGTCCACGTTCACATCGGCCGTCACGAAGCTGTCGGTGGCGGCCAGGCCGGGGATCGTCAGCGGCACGCCGGAGCTGAACGGCAGGTGCCCCGGGTTGCTGAGGATGCGGTTCAGGTACAGCCACACGGTGCCGTCCGACTTCCGCGCGATCAGGTCCGCGAAGCCGTCGTCGTTGACGTCACCGAAGGTGATGGATGTGAAGGCCTGCCATCCACTGCCGATGACCGTCCCCGACGAGTACGGAAGCCTGCCGGGGTTCGAGTTCATGTTGTTGTAGTAGGCGACCAGAGCGCCGTCGGACCGGACCGCGACGATCTCGGCGTACTGGTCGCCCGTGAGGTCGCCCGTCGCCTCCAGACGGAAGCCGAACTGCGGCCCCCAGCCCGAACCGATGGTCTGCGAGGAAGTGAACGGGACGCCCGTGGAGCTCACCCACGACGAGTTCTGGAAGTAGAGCAGCCGTCCGGTGTAGTCGATCGCCACGATGTCGGAGAGTCCGTCCGCGTTGACGTCGGTGGCGGTGGGCCGCGACGGCCAGGACGTCCACATCGGAGGACACGGGTCCGCCTGGACGAGCTGCGCGCTGCCCACGGTCAGGTACTGGCTCGTTGTGCTCACCATGAGGGTTCCGGCATTTTCGAGACCGTTGCTCGTGAAGTCGAGCTGCACCGACCCGCTGGCGTCCGCCACCGCCGAGACCGGGGTGTAGGACGGGGCATACATATCGGTGAAGGTGTAGGTCTCGTCGGCCACGAATCCGCTGAGCGTCCCGTGGATCCGACTTGTGGAGGCCGCCTCCTGGCCGCCGAGGGCGACGTAGCGCGTCGTGCAGATCGCGTCCGCGCTCAGCTTTCCGGTCACGGTGACGCCGGATGCGCACGTGTTGAGAGAGACCGTCTTCCCGAACACACGCGTCGCTCCGGAGAAGAGCTCGAAGAAGTCGACGCCGCCGGAGATGAAGGAGCCCGCGATCGTCGTGTCGATCGTGGCGGTCCCCTGGGCATCCGCGACGATCGCCGCGCCGAACGCGACTCTGGCGGGGGAGTCGAGGTGCGCACGTCGCCGGTGTACTGGGCCGCCGCCGTGAGGCCGGTGACGGTCCCCGTCACGTGCAGCGACTGGTAGTAGCCGCCCTGCAGGCTGGTGCAGTCGATCGCCGCCGCCAAGTCGGCCGACTGGATCCCCGTGGCACTCGCGGGCGCCGACACCCCGACGACTCCCGCGATCACCGCCGCGATCACGACGACCGCCACCCGCAGCCGCCATCCACCACGGCGCGTCACGGGATGACCTGACGGAATCGCTGCCACCCGTCGCCGATGATCCAGGGAGGGTCGTTCCCGCTCCCGCTCAGATCGTCGAAGTACCGCAAAGTCCCGTCGCCGTTGGGGTTCACCACGAGGAGACCGGGCACGACCGACCCGGTGACCTGCCCCGTCAACCAGCCGGTCTGCGGCGTGAGCGTACTCAAGGCGCTCAACGCGTTCTTCGTGACGGAGAGGGGGTCCCGAAGAACTGGCTGTTTCCCGCCGGAGTGCGGTTGGGGTTCAGCCAGCCCCCGTAGCTCCAGAGGTCGGCGTAACCGTCCCAGTTGAAGTCGACGGCCGCGTACCCGTAGGCGTTTTCGGGCCCAGGGGCGTCGATCCGGACTCCGGAGGTGAAGGGCAGGTGGCCCGGGTTGGTGGCGTAATGGTTCAGATAGAGCCAGTACGTGCGATCCGACCGCTCCGCGATGAGGTCGCCGTAGCCGTCGTGGTTCACGTCCCCGATCGTGATGTGGGTGAACGGCTGCCATCCGCTGCCGATGACCGTCGCCGTCGTGTACGGCATCCCCGGTGCATTCGAGTAGAGGTTGTTGTAGTAGGCGACCAGCGTTCCGTCCGTGCGCACGGCGACGATCTCCACGGGGCCGTCGCCGGTGATGTCGGCGGCCACCTCCATCCGGAGGCCGAATTGCGGACCCCATCCCGATCCGATCGCCCGCCCATAGATGAAGGGGTGACCGCCGGGGTTCTGCGACAAGAGGTTCGGGTAGAAGAGGAGGTTTCCGCTGTAGTCGATCGCGAGGATATCGGTCAGGCCGTCTCCGTTGACGTCCGAGTTCGTCGGCGTTCTGAGCGGATAGGTCTTCATCGCCGGACAGGGATCCCCGAGCGCCCAGTTCGAGTGGCCGACCGCGCCGGCTTGACTGGTCGTGGTGATGGCGGCGCCGACCGTCGTCAGCGGACCGCCGACGACGAGGTCGTAGGCGACCGCGCCGCTCGGGTCGGCGACGGCCGAGGCGCTGCCGGACGTGGGCGTGGTGCCCAGCGTGTAGGTCTCCCCGGGACGAAGCCCGTCAGGGTGCCGTGCACGCGGTACGCCGTGTCCTCGAGGTCGCTGGCCGTCCCGAGGAACCGGCTCGTGCAGACCGCGTCCGCCGTCAAAGTCCCGGTGGCGGTCACACCCGACGCGCACGTTGTCGTCTGCACAATCGTGTCGGCGACATCCGTGGTGCCCGACCAGACCACCACGCCGTACTGATCGCCCGAGACGATCGAGCCGGAGACCGCGGTGTCGATGGCGGCCGCGCCCTGAGCGTCCGTGGCCACCGGGATGTCGGCGCCGACGACAGCGGAGCCACTGTCGTAGACCCGGGCAACGAACTGCGCCGAGGCCGGCAGCCCGGTGAGGGACGCGGTGAGGTGCATCGAGTGGTAGAAGCCGCTCTGGAGGGTGGAGCAGTCGATGGTGGAGGCCACCCCCGACCAGGTGACCGTCGACGCAGCCCCTGCCGGCGTCCCGAACCCCACGACTCCCGCGATCACCGCCGCGATCGCGACGACCGCCACCCGTAGACGCAGCTTCCCCACGTGTTCCCCCTCCGCGCAAAACCAAGCACGGAGAGCTACGACGCTGCCCGGCGCGATCACTCTAGTGATCGGCGACCCGCCGTTCTGCCACCCGGATGAGGGACATTTCATAGAGAACAGAAAGGGCCGCTCCCGACATCGTCGGCGCCGTCCCCCGCTATCCGAGCCGCCCCCGCTATCCGAGCCGCCCCCGTTATCCGAGGACGGTGCGCTGTGGCCGGGGACTCACGCCGAGCAGAGTGTCGCAAGCGGTGAGGAGTGCCTCCTCGAACGCCGACCGGTCACCGTCGTTGGTGATGACGGCGTCAACCCCGCGAGGCGCCGGCCGCAACGCGGCCACCACCCAGCGGTCCCAGTTGGCGAGCTTCCACGCGTCTCGCCAGGATTGGCGCGCGAGGATGCGCTCCCGGATGGTCGGTTCCGCCGCGCTCACCCAGATCACGACCACCCGGCCGCCGTGAGCAGCCACCCGCTCCCGGAACGCCTCCAGCCAGCCGGGTGTGCTGAGTCGCGACCGGAAAGTGTTCGTCGCAATAATGCTGACGCCGGCGCTGACGTTATCGATGATGACCGCTTCCAAAGCGTCGTTCCCTGGGTTCCGACCCGCGCGGATCAGTGTCTGCGGGGAGCGGTCCTGGGCGGGGAACCCGGCCGCTTGGATGAGGGCGGACAGCATCGGCTGGTACATCGTGTCGGCATCCAGGTAAGCCCACCCGTAATGGCGCGCCAGTATCCGTGAGCCGGTCGTCTTCCCGGCGCCGGGCGGCCCGGCGACGAGGACGACCCTGGGGTGGGCAGCGGCCTCGGAGGTCATGGTCCTACTATGCCGGAACCGACTCCCGCAGCCCCCCACGCCTGACCGTAGCCGCCCTCGGCCTCCGGCCTGGTGTGCCGACCAACAAGAAAGGGCCGGATCGACTCCCGTCGACCCGACCCTCTCGTTCGTGCGCGAGGGGGACTTGAACCCCCACGCCCTTTCGAGCACTGGCACCTGAAGCCAGCGCGTCTGCCAATTCCGCCACTCGCGCGAACCCAGGAAGACTAACACGACAGCCTCTTCGAGGACGAATCCGCACGGCGCCCTGAGAACGGTCTTGAGCTGTGAGGCAGCCGTGCGGGGGTGTCTTCCAGGGGGTTCCGACTAACATGCATGTAGCTGGCCAAGCCGGGAGCGGGAGACTAGTGGGCATTCTGGACAACTTCGAGCGGGGGCTCGAGCGCGCCGTCAACGGCGCGTTCGCGAAAACCTTCCGTTCCGGGCTGCAGCCCGTGGAGCTCACCAGCGCCATCCGCAAGGAGATGGACACCAAGGCGGCCGTGGTCGCGCGGGACCGGGTGCTCGCTCCGAATCGCTTCATCCTGACGATGTCGCCCACCGACTACACGCGCATGAGCTCGATGGGCGCCGCGCTCACCGACGAGCTCATCGCGTTCGCCCAGAAGCATGCCACCAGCCAGCACTACGCGTTCGCCGGCGGGCTCTCCATCGACCTCCGGGAGGACCCCGACATCACCGTCGGGATGCTCGAGATCGACTCCGAGAACGTGAAGGGCGACGTCGCCTGGACGCCGGTGTTGGACATCGACGGCCGGCATTACCCGCTCACCGGGGGCGGACGGTCGTCGGCCGCGGACAGGACGCCGACATCACGGTGGACGACACCGGTATCTCCCGCCGGCACGTCCTGATCACCTGGGACGGCCACCGCGCCCAGGTGGAGGACCTCGGCTCCACCAATGGATCGCAGCTGAACGGACAGCCGGTGAAGAAGGCGATCCTCGAACCCGATTCCGTCGTCACCATCGGCCGCACCCGCATCGTCTTCCGCGTGCTCCCGCAAGCGACGCGCGCTCCCGGCTCCGCGCAGGGCGACAACTTCTGGAGCGCATCGTGAACCCGAGTGAGCTCACCCTCCTGGTGCTGCGCTTCGGCTTCCTGCTGCTGCTGTGGCTGTTCGTGTTCGGCATCGTCTACGCGCTCCGCACCGACCTGTTCGGTCAGCGCGTGCGCAAGCTCCCGGAGTCGCAGGCGGCCTCCTCGCCGTTCCCGACACCGGCGGCCACGCCCGCCGCGGCTCCCGCGCCCGTCCCCGCCCCAGCAGGACCGACCGAGCCGGTCATGAAGCATGCGCCCGTCTCCAACCTGCCGGCCGGCGCCAACACCGCCGTCGGCGGCACGAACGCCAGCGTCCAGACGGCTCACCGCCTGGTCCTCACCTCCGGGCCGCGCGCCGGCACGGAGCTGACGCTCGGCCGCGACCCCATCACCATCGGCCGGTCCAGCGAGTCCGGGCTGGTCATCCGCGACGACTACACCTCCACCCACCACGCCCGCCTGCTCCTGTGGAACGACGAGTGGATGATCCAGGATCTGGACTCGACCAACGGCACATTCCTCGACGGCCGCCGCGTCACCGTCCCGACCCAGGTCCCGCTCGACACCCCGATCAAGATCGGGACGACCACGTTCGAGCTGCGACGGTAACCCGTGGCAGGCAATCGGGCAGCGGCCGTCTCCCACGTCGGGAAGATCCGCTCGAACAACCAGGACTCCGGCTACGCGGGTCATGAGCTGTTCGTCGTGGCCGACGGCATGGGCGGCCACGCGGGAGGCGATGTCGCCAGCGCGATCGCGGTCAACCGCATCAAGGAGGCCGACGGCGAGTACGAGACGGCGCCCGAAGCGGAGTTCGCCCTCCAGTCCGCGCTGATCGCCGCCAACTCGCTGCTCGCCGAGACCGTCTTCGAGCATCCCGAGCTCACCGGGATGGGCACCACCGTCAGCGCGCTGATGCGGGTCGGCGACGAGATGGCCATCGCCCACATCGGCGACTCCCGCATCTACCTCTTCCGCGACGGCGAGCTCAGCCAGGTCTCCGTCGACCACACCTTCGTGCAGCGGCTGGTCGACAGCGGCCGCATCACGGAGGAGGAGGCGATGGTCCACCCCCGCCGCTCCGTGCTGATGCGCGTGCTCGGCGATGTCGACGCCTCCCCCGAGATCGACACCCTCATCCTCGCGACCAGGCCCGGAGACCGCTGGCTGATCTGCTCCGACGGCCTCAGCGGCGTCGTGAAGCACGACGACCTCCTCGCGGCGCTCGCCACCCGCGACGCCCCCAAGCAGGTCGCGGACAAGCTCCTCAAGCAGAGCCTCGACGCGGGCGCGCCCGACAACGTCACCGCGGTGATCGTCGATATCGCGGACGTCGCCCGCGGCGACGTCGTGAAGGAGCCGATCACGGTCGGCTCGGCGGCCTCGCCGCTCCACTTCGGCGAGCCCAAGCCGACGACGCGCGCCACGCGCCTCCCGACCCTCCGCCTCCACCCGGTGCGGCCCGCCACCGGCCCCACGCACTTCGAGCCGCAGTCGGACGACTACCTGGACGAGCTGATCGAGGAAGACGAGCGCCGCGCGCGGCGCCGCCGGCTCACCTGGATGATCGGCCTGGCGGTGCTCGTCGTCGCGATCGTGCTCGCGGTGCTCTTCGGGTACCAGTGGACCCAGTCCCGCTTCTTCGTCGGGCCCTCGCCCGCGGGCAAGGTCGCGATCTATCAGGGCGTGCAGCAGAACCTCGGGCCCATCGTGCTCTCGCACGTCTACGAGGAGTCGGACGTGAAAGTGAAGAGCCTCCCGCAGTACGACAAGCAGCTCGTGCAGCAGACCATCAACGCGGACGACCTGGCGGCCGCCCGCGCGATCGTGGACCAGTTGACCGATGCCGCAAAACAGTAGCGTGAGCGAGCGCAAGCAGGCCAGGCCGGCCACCGGCCCGGTCAAACGGCTGCGCCTGCCTGCCAAGCAGCGCAACCTCGAGCTGTTCCTGCTGCTCATCGCCTGCGGCATCAACGCCGCGGCGGTCGTCCTCGTGCAGCTCGGCGCGCTGGGCCACCTGGACCTCACGCTCGTCTACCTCGGCGCCGGCCTGTCCGCGCTCGTGCTCGGGATGCACGTCGCGCTGCGGTTCGTCGCGCCGCAGGCCGACCCGTTCCTGCTCCCGATCGCCACGGTCCTGACCGGCATCGGGATCGCGGAGATCTACCGGATCGACATCCACTTCGCGGACTCCGGCTGGAACAGCGCGGGCGTCAAGCAGATCGCCTGGGCCGCGATCGCCATCGCCTGCGCCATCGCGGTCATCGTCGTCATCCGCAACCACCGCGTCCTGCAGCGCTACACCTACATCTTCGGCCTCGCCGCGCTCGTGCTGCTGCTCCTGCCGATGCTTCCCGGAATCGGCCGGGAGATCTACGGGGCGCGGGTGTGGATCGGCATCGGCCCGTTCAGCTTCCAGCCCGGCGAGCTCGCCAAGCTCTGCCTCGCGGTCTTCTTCGCCGGCTACCTCGTGCAGGCCAGGGACTCGCTCTCGATGGTGGGCAGGAAGTTCCTCGGCATCCGCTTCCCGCGCGCCCGCGACCTCGGCCCGCTGCTGATCGTCTGGCTGATGTCGATGGCCGTCATCGTGTTCCAGCGCGACCTGGGCACCGGCCTCCTCATCTTCGGCCTGTTCCTCGTGATGGTGTACGTCGCCACCGCCCGGATCAGCTGGGTGATCCTCGGCCTGCTGCTGATCGTCGGCGGCGCGGTCGTCGCCAGCCAGCTCCTCCCCTACGTGCACGACCGCTTCGCGAACTGGCTCGACCCGTTCTCGCAGAAGGTCTACGACGCGCAGGGCGGCAGTTTCCAGCTCGTTCAAGGCCTCTTCGGCCTGGCGCACGGCGGCCTCGTCGGGACCGGCCTCGGGCAGGGCCAGCCGTGGGTCACGCCCGTGTCGCAGAGCGACTACATCATCGCGAGCCTCGGCGAGGAGCTCGGCCTGGCCGGCCTGTTCGCGATCTTCGCGCTCTACCTCATCTTCGTGGCGCGCGGCCTCCGGATCGGCTTCGCCGGACAGGACGACTTCGGCAAACTGCTCGCGGTGGGGCTGTCGTTCACCGTCGGCCTGCAGTGCTTCATCGTCATCGGCGGAGTGACGCGGGTGATCCCGCTCACCGGTCTGACGACGCCGTTGCTCGCGGCGGGAGGCTCCTCCCTCGTGGCCAACTGGATCATCGTGGCACTGCTGCTGCGGCTGTCCGACACCGTCCGCAACCAACCCCGTCTGGTGGTGAGCTGAACGATGAATCGTGAGATCAAGCGGGTCAGCACGATCGTGCTGGTGATGTTCCTGGCGCTCCTGGTGTCCACGTCGATCCTCCAGGCTTTCCAGGCGGACAGCCTGGCCGCCGACGCGCGGAACACCCGCGCGCGCAACGACAGCTATGCGGCCCAGCGCGGCGCGATCCTGGTCGGCGGCCAGCCGATCGCGCAGTCCGTGCCGTCGAGCGACGTGTACAAGTGGCAGCGCGAGTACAGCAACGGACCGCTGTACTCGGCCGTGACCGGCTTCTATCCGGTCAACGGCGAGGCGACCGGGCTGGAGGGCGCCCTCGACGATCGGCTGTCCGGCACCTCCAACGCGCAGTTCTTCGAGCGGATCAACTCGATCCTGACCGGCAAGAACCCGCAGGGCGCGACGGTCGAGACGACGATCGTCGCGAAGGCGCAGCAGGCGGCCTGGGACGCGCTCGGGGATTACCAGGGCGCCGTGGTGCTGCTGGAGCCGAAGACCGGCAAGATCCTCGCGATGGTGTCGAAGCCCACCTACGACCCCAACGTGCTGGCCTCCCACGACACCGCGGCCGTCAACACGGCCTACCAGCAGCTCCTCGCCGCCCCGGGCAGCCCGCTCACCAACCGCACCATCGGCGGCAACCTGAACCCGCCCGGCTCCACGTTCAAACCGGTCATGAGCGCCGCCGCGTTCGGGACGGGCCAGTTCACCAAGGACAGCCAGCTCCCGAACGTGGCCTCACTCCCCTCCCGGGCTCCCCGACCGTCGTCAAGAACGACTCGCTGACCACCTGCGGCCCCGGCGCGACGGTGTCGATCGCGACCGCGCAGATCCTCTCCTGCAACATCCCGTTCGCCGAGCTCGGCATGCAGCTTCAGCCGCAGGTGATCAAGGACCAGGCCGACAAGTTCGGCTTCAACCAGCCCCTGAGCATCCCGATCCCGGTCGAGAAGAGCGTCTACCCGCTCTACACCGACCCCGCGGAGCGGGCGCTCGGCTCGTTCGGGCAGAAGGACGACCGGGCCACCCCGCTGCAGATGGCGATGGTGTCGGCCGCGGTCGCGAACGGCGGGAAGCTGATGACGCCGAACCTCGTCGACTCGATCCGCTCGTCGGACCTGCAGCCGATCGAGACGTTCCAGCCCCAGCAGTTCTCGCAGCCGATGAGCCAGCAGAACGCCGACACCATCAAGCAGATGATGGTCGACGGCGTCGATCACGGCGTTGCGAGCAATGCAAGAATAGACGGGGTCGAGGTCGGCGGTAAGACGGGGACGGCGCAGAACGGGGCGACCGACCCGTACACCCTGTGGTTCACAGGATTCGCGCCGGCGAACGACCCTCAGTTCGCCGTTGCGGTAGTCGTTGAAAATGGCGGTGGACGGGGTCAGAGCGGCACGGGTAACTCCATCGCCGCGCCGATCGCGAAAAAAGTACTAGAGGCGGTGCTGAATAAATGAGACCCACAGCAGGGCTCACCTTCGGAGGACGTTACGAGCTGCAGTCGCGGATCGCGATCGGCGGCATGGGCGAGGTCTGGCAGGCGACCGATCTGGTCATCGGCCGCACCGTCGCGATCAAGATCCTCAAAGACGAGTACCTCGGCGACCCCGGCTTCCTCGAGCGCTTCCGCGCGGAGGCCCGCCACGCCGCGCTGGTCAACCACGAAGGCATCGCGAACGTCTACGACTACGGCGAGGAGGAGGGCAGCGCCTTCCTCGTGATGGAGCTGGTGCCCGGTGAGGCGCTCTCCACCATCCTCGAGCGCGAGCACGTCCTCAGCACCGACCGCACCCTCGACATCGTCGCGCAGACCGCCGCCGCCCTGCACGCCGCGCACGCCGCCGGGCTCGTCCACCGCGACATCAAGCCGGGCAACCTCCTGATCACGCCGGACGGCCGGGTCAAGATCACCGACTTCGGCATCGCCCGCATCGCCGACCAGGTCCCGCTCACGGCCACGGGCCAGGTCATGGGAACGGTGCAGTACCTGTCGCCCGAGCAGGCGTCGGGCCACCCGGCATCCCCGACCACCGACATCTACTCCCTCGGCATCGTCGCCTACGAGTGCCTCGCGGGCCGCCGCCCGTTCACCGGCGAGTCGCAGGTCGCCATCGCCATGGCGCAGATCAACGAGGCGCCGCCGGAGCTGCCGCCCACGGTCGCCGAACCGGTCCGCAACCTCGTCTTCGCCTGCATCGCGAAGAACCCCGCCGACCGTCCCGCCTCGGCGGCGCACTTGGCGCGTGCGGCGCAGGCCCTGCGCCGCGGCGACGTCCGCGCCGCGGC
This sequence comes from Leifsonia sp. L25, assembly GCF_050632895.1. The sequence continues at coordinate 1,695,523 of NZ_JBODRZ010000003.1, forward strand.
CGCGTCTGTGCCCGCCGTGCTCGGCGCCGCGATCGCAGCCGACGCCGCCACCGTGCTGATGACCTCCCCCAACCTCGCCCCGACGCAGGCGACCACGGTCCTGCCCGCCGCCGCTGCCGGAGCGGTGGTCGAAGAGGAGGAGACCGACGAGCCGGTCGAGGAGAAGAAGCGCAGCCCGTGGACCTGGCCGCTCATCGCGCTGATCGCGCTCCTGGCACTGGTCCTCATCGGGACGATCATCGCGCTGCTCGCGCAGCCGAAGACTCCGGCCCCGACGGCCACGACGCCGCCCGTCGTCCACACGACCGCGCCACCGCCGTCCCCGACCCCCACGCCGACCGAGACGAGCACCACCGTCCAGATCAACGAAGGCGACTACCTCGGCCTGACCGGAGACCAGGCGCGGCAGAAGCTCCAGGGCGTCGGGATGGTCGCCGACGTGCAGACCGGCTCCGCCGCGTCCTCCGCCGGCCAGGTCAACACGGTGTACTCGGTCAACCCGACCGGCCCGGTGCAGAAGGGCACGACGATCACGGTCAAGGTGTACGGGCCTGTGACGCCGATCCCGACTCCGAGCGACACGGTCACCGCCAACCCGCCGTCCGGTCAGGGAGCGGCCAACTCGCAGATCACCGTGTCATTCGGCTCGGCGACCTGCCCGGCCGGCCAGAATCTCACCGGTCGCCGGCTGTTCGTCAACGGGCAGCCGCAGGCTCCCGTCAACGACTCCAAGTTCACCTGGTCGCCGACCGCCGCGGGCAATTACACGCTCAGCTACTCGATCTTCTGCAACCAGGGCGAGTCCGTGGAATCCGCCCAGTCGCCCACGACGCCCTACACGGTCGTCCCGGCCGGCGGATCGACATCGCTCCCGTCGCCGTGATGGGAGCCGCACCGCGCTGACGCGACCGGTCTCCCCCACCCGGGGGAGACATCCAGAGTCGGCCCGCTACACTATCCGGAGCCACCAGCCACCACCCGAAAAGGAGCCCGTCTTGAGCCCAGATAGCCGCCTGCTCGCAGGCCGATATCAGGTGGGCGACCTCGTCGGGCGCGGCGGCATGTCCGATGTGCATCGCGGGACGGACACGCGGCTGGGCCGTACCGTCGCCATCAAGCTGCTCAAGCCGTCCCTGGCGACGGATCCGGCGTTCCGCACGCGCTTCCGGCAGGAGGCCCAGGCCGCGGCGCGGATGACGCACCCGACCATCGTGCGGGTGTTCGACGCCGGCGAGGAGACGGTCCGCGAGCCGAACGGCCACGAGGCCCAGCTCCCCTTCATCGTGATGGAGTACGTCGACGGCGTTCTTCTGAAAGATCTCATCAAGCGTGGCCCGCTGCAGGTCGCCGAGGCGGTCCGCATCACCGAGGGCATCCTGACTGCTCTCGAGTACTCGCACCGCGCAGGGGTGGTGCACCGCGACATCAAGCCCGGCAACGTCATGATCACGACGACCGGCCAGGTCAAGGTCATGGACTTCGGCATCGCCCGCGCCATCAGCGACTCCTCCGCAACGGTCGCCCAGACCACCGCGGTCCTCGGCACCGCCAGCTACTTCTCGCCCGAGCAGGCCAAAGGCGAGACCGTCGACGCCCGCACCGACCTGTACTCGACCGGCGTCGTCCTGTTCGAGATGCTGACCGGCCGGGCGCCGTTCCGCGGCGACACCCCGGTCGCCGTCGCCTACCAGCACGTCAGCGAGACGGCCGTCGCGCCGAGCACCGTGAATCCCAAGGTGTCTCCGGCGATGGACACCGTGGTCGCCCGCGCCCTCACCAAGGACCGCTTCGAGCGCTACCAGACGGTCGCGGACTTCCGTCACGACCTGGAGGAGGCCGCCGCCGGGCGAGTCCCCGTCCACAAGCAGCCCGACGAGTTCTCCGAGACGCTCTTCGGAGCGCCGCCGAGCTCGGTCTCCGGCCCGGAGGCGGCCTTCCGCCAGCTCGCGGAGGACCAGACGATGGTCCGCACCCAGCGCCGCCCACCGGTCATCTGGATCTGGGCGGGCATCGCTGTGATGGCGGTCGTGATCGTCGCCGTCCTCGCCTGGGTGCTGCGGATCGGCCCGAGCACGACCATGCCGGACAGCTCCCGCCAAGTCCCCAACCTCTCCGGGCAGACGCTCGACAAGGCGACGAAGCAGCTCGAAGACCTCAAGCTCAAGTGGACGCAGTCGACGGAGGCCAGCTCCACCTACGAGCAGGGCCAGGTCATCCGCACCGACCCGGCCGCCGGGATCGTCGTGGCCACTGGCGACACCATCAACGTCTTCGTCTCGACGGGCAAGAAGGCGGTGTCCGTGCCCGACCTCACCAACATGACGCAGGACGCCGCGAAACAGGCGCTGACGACCGCGGGGCTGGCCCTCGGCCCGGTCACGACGCAGAACTCGGCGACGGTGCCGGCCAACGTCGTCATCCAGACCTCTCCCGCCGCCGGCAGCAACGCGCACGAAGGCGACGCGATCGGCCTCACGGTCTCGAGCGGCAAGGTCACCCTGACCGACCTCACCGGACAGTCCCTGCCCGCGGCGACTTCGCTGCTGCAGCAGCTCGGACTGACGGCCGACCCGAAAGCCGACGCCACCTGCAAGCAGAACAGCGGCGCGCCGCTGGTCCACACGCAGACGGTCGCGCCGGGCGATGTGCCCCAGGGGAGCACGGTCGGGCTCACCTACTGCTCGGGCTGACCGAGCGGGAGGTGCTTCTGCTCAGCCCAGCTTCACAAGCGGGTGGAGCGCACGGGACGCCTGCGCAGCGCCCGCGAGGCCGGCCCTCTCGAGCCAGTTGCCGAGCATCCGGTAGCCGCCCTCGGTGAGCACCGACTCGGGGTGGAACTGGACGCCGTAAATGGGCGCGACCCGGTGCTGCAGCCCCATGATGACGCCGCCGGCCGTGCGAGCGGTGACGATGAGGTCGTCGGGGAGGGTGCCGTCCACGACCGCCAGCGAGTGATAGCGCGTCGCGGTGAACGGCTGCGGCACGCCGTCGAACAGCAGGCTGTCGTCGTGCTCGACCTGCGATGTCTTGCCGTGCATCAGCTCCTCGGCGTTGGTGACCACGCCGCCGAACGCCTCCGCGATCGCCTGGTGCCCGAGGCAGACCCCGAGCAGCGGCGTCCCGGCCTGCAGCGCGAGCTCGACGACCGGGATGGACACCCCGGCGTCGACCGGCTTGCCCGGCCCGGGCGACACCAGCACCGCGTCGAACTCCGCCACACGCGCCGGCAGGTCCTCGATCGCGATGTCATCGTTGCGCACGACCTCGGTCTCGGCGCCGAGTTCACGGAGATAGCCGTTGAGCGTGTAGACGAAGCTGTCGTAGTTGTCGATGACGAGTACGCGGGTCACGGCCCAACGGTACCTTCCTGAGGACCGAGGAGCGAATCCACCCACGGGAAGACCCAGGTCACCAGTCCCAACAGCACGACCGCGAACAGGATCACCAGGATGACGATGCGCAGCCAGACCGGTCCGGGCAGGATGCGCCACAGGGCTCCGTACATGGTTCAGCCTCCCGTCACCGCGGCGCGGATCTCGTTCGGAACATCCTGCGTGGGCTGGAAGCCCGCGTAGACGTTGTAGGCGATCAGCCGCTCGCCTGCGTGGAACGGCGGGTTGCAGGTCGTGATCGTCATGAGCCTGTCGATGGGCTGGACGTCGGGATGACGGGGCACGGACGCGATCACCTGCACCTGCGTGGGCTGCACGAACTCGAAGTTCCGGAAGACGTAGGTGTACCAGCCGTCCTTGGTCTGCACGTAGATGCGGTCGCCGAGCTCCAGCTTGGACAGGTCGATGAAGGTGTTGCCCCAGCCCGAGTCGTGGCCGGCGACGGCGAAGTTGCCGACCGCGCCGGGCATCGCCGTGCCGGCGTAGTGGCCGACCCCGGCGGTGTAGCTGTTGAGGACCTTCTCGACGTCGACCGTCTCGCGGATCGTGCGCTTCCAGTCCGGCCCGAGGCGCGGGATGTAGATCACAGCGAACGGCTCGTAGTCGGCGGGCTGCGCCATCACGGGAGGGTCGACCGCCTCGGGAGACGACGGGTCCGTCGGCGTCGGCCGCGGTGCCTTGATCGCGTCGTCGATCCACTTCTTGCTCTGCGTCGCCGCCGCCGAGGTCTGCTGGCCCGACAGGACGAGGTTGTTCCACCAGACCTGCCAGCCGAGGAACAGGCCGACCAGCACTCCGGCCGTGATGAGCAGCTCGCCGATCACCGTAAGAACGACCTCGCCGGCGCTTCGCTTGCGGCGGGGAGTCCGGGCCGCGCGGCGCGGGCCGGCGCGATGGCGCTCGGGCTCAGCGGACTCGGCAGGCTCGGTCATATGACACATTCTAATCGGGAGGGAGCCCGGCCAAACCGGGTGTTTCCCGGGAACTGCCCGCCTTCGTCGCCACGAACGTTCAGACCACTCCCGCTACACTTGTGTGCTATGGCACGCACCAAGTCCAAGACCAAGCTCGAGCGCTCCGCCCGTCCCGAGCGCAGCTCGGCCGCAACCGGCGAGGACGCCCCCAACCCCGTCTGGTTCAAGCCCGTCATGTTCGGCTTCATGCTGCTCGGGCTCATCTGGATCATCGTCTTCTACGTCAGCCAGAACCAGTACCCGATCCCCGCTCTCGGCGCGTGGAACATCCTGGTCGGATTCGGGATCGCCTTCATCGGCTTCCTGATGACCACCCGCTGGCGCTGAGTCCCTACTGTTCTCCACTTATCCACAGCAGTTCTCCCCACGGTCCACCACCCCGCAGTCGGCTTCTCCCCAGTGTTAATAAGCCTGTGGAGAGTTACACCGGTGTAATTATCCCCACTGTTAATAAGGCTGTGGATAACTTATCCACGCGTTGTGGGGAAGTGCGGGCGCCGACAGTATGCGTCACACGAAGTGCAGCAGGCTCGCACCGACGAGCACGGCGCAGAGCGCCACGATGAGCGGCGTCTGCCAGCGACGCCGCGACGGCATGCGCGTCTCGACGTAGATCAGCCCCGCCAGTGCTCCGCCGACGAGACCGCCGACATGCGCTTGCCACGCGATGTTCATGCCCGGCAGGAACCCGATCGCTAGGTTGAGGCCGACCAGCACCAGGATCTGCATCCCGTTGCCGCCGAGCCGCCGCTGGATCACGAAGAAGGCGCCGAGCATTCCGAAAATGGCGCCGGACGCGCCGATCACGGGCTGGTTGGCCGGCGCGATCAGCAGCACGCCGAGCGACCCGGCGAAGCCGCTGATCAGGAACAGTGTGAGGAAGCGCGCACGCCCGAGCACGGGCTCCAGCGCCATCCCGAAGATCCACAGCGTGTACATGTTGAGCGCGATGTGGATGATGTTCGCATGCAGGAAGACCGACGTCAGCATCCGCCACGGCTCGAAGGCGAGCGCCGGCGACAGCGATTGACTCGGGTACGAGTAGGCGCCCGCGTACAGCAGCGAGTTGGTCACCTGCGAGCCGATGATCGGAAGGTTCTGCAGGATGAACACCACGATGCAGACGCCGATGATCGCGTACGTGACGACCGGGGCGCCCGGGCCCGTGAGCCGCGACACCCAGGGCGAGCGGGTGCGCGGCGCCGTGGCGCGCTGCTGCGCCATGCACTCCGGGCAGATCACTCCGACTGCGGCAGGAGTCCGACACTCACCGCAGATCGCCCGCCCGCAGCGCTGGCAGCGCACATGGCTGACGCGATCGGGGTGACGGTAGCAGACGCTCGCCGGAGCGTCGACGGGCTGAGACATGGTTTCTTCTCCGCCCGCTCCCCCGGCAGGCCTCAGGCCTGGTCGATCTCGACCGACTCGATCACGACGTCGTCGAGGGGACGGTCGCGGGCGTCGGTGGGCAGCTCGGCGAGCTTGTCGACGATCTTGCGGGACGCGTCGTCCGCGACCTCGCCGAAGATGGTGTGCTTGCCCTGAAGCCACGTGGTGGGCGCCACGGTGATGAAGAACTGCGAGCCGTTCGTGCCGCGCCCGCCCTGGATGCCGGCGTTGGCCATCGCGAGGATGTACGGCTGGGTGAAGTCGAGTTCAGGGTTGATCTCGTCGTCGAACTGGTAGCCCGGGCCGCCGATGCCCTGGCCGAGCGGGTCGCCGCCCTGGATCATGAAGCCCGGGATGATGCGGTGGAAGACCACGCCGTCGTACAGCGGCTTGTTCGTCTTCTCGCCCGTGGCGGGGTGCGTCCACTCGATCTCACCGGTCGCGAGGCCCACGAAGTTACGGACCGTCTTCGGAGCGTGGTTGCCGAAGAGGTTGACCTTGATGTCTCCGTAGTTAGTGTGGAGCGTGGCGACAGCGGTGTGCTTAGACATGGCACCAATTCTTGCACAGGGCCCTGTTGGGTTTCGGGAAGCCTCTTCGGCTCTCGGGCCATCCTCAGGGCTTTCGGTGGCAAGATGGAGTGAGTTCGCCCAGCCGACGCAATGGAGGTCCAGAATGAGCCTGACACGGAAGCGCCAGAAGGAGCTCGACCGTCTGCGGAGTGACGCGCAGGAGCTGTGGGAGCAGCAGCAGGACGTGCTTGCGAGCGCCAACGCTCTGGCAGCCGCGGCACGCAGACAGGCCGCCCACTACTCCCGTGAAGAGCTCGCGCCGCGGGTGCGCGAGGGCTACGAGTCCTACGTCCGTCCGGTGGCCCAGTCGGCCAAGGATTCGGCGGGGCACTACGCGGGCGTCGCGCGCGACCGTCTCGTCGGTGACGTGATTCCGGCCGTCGGTACCGCCGTCGGAACCGCGCTCTCGGTCGTCGACCACGCGCGGGCCGCACGCAGCGCCGCCTTCGCCGGTGATTTCACCAAGGCGCGCAAGGAGATCACCAAGAAGGCGTCCGCCGCGAGCCGCAACTCGGGGCCCGGCGCCGGCACGATCATCGCGGTCGGCCTCGGCGTCGTCGCGGCGGCGGGACTGCTCTACGCCGTCTGGCAGACCTTCCGCGCCGACGACGAGCTGTGGGTCGCCGACGAGGAGCCCACGACTCCCGCCGCGGAGTAGACCCCTCGCCGGTGGAGCCGACCCCAGGGTCGAATCGGGGGTTTCCCGGATAGTACTCCGGTCTCGTGATGGCGATGCTGGAGTCATGAACACTCTGCAACGACCCCTCGACGGCCGCATCCTCGGCGGCGTCTGCGCCGGACTCGCGAACCGTTTCGGGCTCAAGCCGCTGACCGTGCGCATCCTGTTCCTGCTGTCCCTGCTGCTGCCGGGACCGCAGTTCATCGCCTACATCGCGATGTGGATCATCATCCCCTCCGAGCCGCACCCGGTCACGCGGACGGCCTGATCGCGGCTCAGCGCAGCGGTCGGGCCAGGTCGCCGAGACCGGCCATGCGCAGCGCGACGTCGACCAGGTCGACCCGCCGGTTCGGGATGCTCGTCAGCGCGAACCAGGCGGCCTCGTCGGTCGTCCCGTCGAGCTCGTTCTTCAGGCTCCCCGGTGACGGTCGCACGGTAGACGATCCGGAGCGCGTGCAGCGGGCCGGCGTCCGGGACGAAGCGCGCCTCGGCAGGGACGATCTTCGAGTCGATGCCGAGCAGCGCCTCCGCCCGGGCCTCGAACCCGGTCTCCTCCGCGATCTCGCGCACGACGGCGTCGAGCGGATCCTCCCCGGGCTCGATCCCGCCACCGGGCAGCGTCCACCCGGAGCGGCCGCTCTCGTTCCAGTGCGCGAGCAGGATGCGCGGCCCATCCACGATGACGCCGTAGGCGGCGACCCTGATGTCCATTCCGACACCCTACTGCCGCTCGTCGGTGGAGAGCGGCAGTATGGGATGGTGCCCGAACTGCCGGAAGTCACCGCCCTCGCCGCCGACCTGGGCGAGCGGCTGACCGGTCGCATCATCGATCGGCTCAGCATCGTCGCGTTCTCCGCGCTGAAGACGTTCGATCCCCCGCCCGAGGCGCTCAAGGGGCTGACGATCACCGGGGTCGGCCGGCATGGCAAGTTCCTCGACATCGCGGCCGGCGACCTCCACGTCGTCATCCACCTCGCGCGGGCCGGCTGGATCCGCTGGCGTGAGACTCCGCCGCCCCCGCCGACCGGCCGCCCGAGCAAGGGACCGCTCGCGGCACGCCTGGTGCTGGACGACGGCTCCGGCCTCGACATCACCGAGGCCGGCACGAAGAAGAGCCTCGCCGTCTCCATCGTCCGCGACCCGGCGGAGGTCCCCGGCGTCGCCCGCCTCGGCCCCGATCCGCTCGACGCAGCGTTCACACGGGATGTGTTCGCGGCCATCCTCGCCGCCCAAGGCCGCGCGCAGGTCAAGGGCGTGCTGCGCAACCAGGCACTGATCGCCGGGATCGGCAACGCCTACTCCGACGAGATCCTGCACGTCGCGAAGATGTCCCCCTTCAAGCCCGCATCGATGAGCGGACAGGAGGCCGACCGCCTCTACGCCGCGCTCGAGGAGACGTTGCACGAGGCTCTCGCACGCTCGGAAGGCCTGGCCGCGTCGGAGCTGAAGAGCGAGAAGAAGTCGGGGATGCGCGTCCACGGCCGCACAGGCCAGCCGTGCCCGGTGTGCGGGGACACCATCCGCCAGGTGATCTTCGCGGACTCCACGCTGCAGTACTGCCCCACGTGCCAGACGGGTGGGAAGCCGCTCGCCGACCGTGTGCTGTCACGACTGCTCAAGTAACCCCCGTCAGCAGGCGCAGCTCACCCCGTCGACCGGCGCTGTCAGCGGGTCGGCGCCGCGGACGACCGGCCCGTGGTCGTCCTCGACCGGGAGGCCTTCGCGCGCCCAGTACTCGAAGCCGCCGATCAGCTCGCGCGCCTCGTAGCCCGCCAGGCTGAATGCCAGCGCGGCACGGGTCGAGCCGTTGCATCCCGGGCCCCAGCAGTACACCACCACCGGCATGTCCAGCGGCAGGACCTCCGTCGCTCGCCTGCCGATCTCCGCGGTCGGGAGGTGGATCGCGCCGGCGATGCGGCCCTGGCGCCAGGCCGCCTCGCCGCGGCTGTCGATCAGTGCGAAGCGGTCCCCCGCCATCTGCGCGGCGCGCACATCGGAGGGGTCGGTCTCGTACCGGAGCTTCGCGGCGAAATGCTGCGCGGCCTCGCTGGTCGTGGTCGTCATCGTCATGCACACAACAGTAGGGCGGCACAAACGCGATCTGAACAGACGATACTCGGCGTTCGGGCCGTCCGACCGGGAATTCCGTGCCAGAATCGCGCCATGACCGTGAATCCTCCATTCGCCGCCGACGGAGTCGATCGCGCCCTGCTCGGCGAGCTGCAGCGCGACGGCCGGCAGTCGGTCGCCGAACTCGCCCGTACCGTCCACATGTCGAACAGTGCGGTCGCAGAACGCATTCGGAGGTTGGAGGAGGCCGGGGTCATCTCGGCCTACCGCGCGATCGTCGACCCCGAGCGGCTGGGCTACGGCATCCTCGCGTTCCTGCGGCTGCGCTATCCGAGCAGCCAGTACCAGCCGCTCCACGAACTGCTGGCCGCGACTCCGGAGGTCGTGGAGGCGCACCACGTCACGGGCGACGACTGCTTCATCCTGAAGGTCGTCGCGACATCGATGCGCCACCTCGAGCAGGTCTCCGGAACGATCGGGTCCCTCGGCAGTGTGACGACGAGCATCGCCTACTCGAGCACGGTGGCTACGCGGCCGATCGAACCGCCAGGCGCGGTGGGCAGCTGAGCCCGCGCACGCTCGGCCCGAGGGCTTCGCGACGAAATAAGACTGTGGAGCCTAGGAGATTCGAACTCCTGACATCCTGCTTGCAAAGCAGGCGCTCTACCAACTGAGCTAAGGCCCCGGGAGATGGTGTCCGTCACGACACATGGTGGGGATACGAGGACTTGAACCTCGGACCTCTTCGTTATCAGCGAAGCGCTCTAACCGCCTGAGCTATATCCCCGAATGGGCAACAGATTAGAGGGTACCTGATCTGAGCCCGGATGGCGAAATCGAGTGCCGCCCGCGCTCAGTTGTTGGTGAAGCCCACGAGCAGACCGCCCGTGATCTTGACCGACAGGTTGTAGAGCAGCGCGAAAACGGCGCCGAGCGCGGTCACCACGACGATGTCGAGGATGCCCACCACCAGCGAGAAGCCCATGACCTGACCGAGGCCGAGCACGGAGCGGAGGTCGCCGCCACTCGCGCCGGAGACGTCCTTCACCAGACCGTTGAGCTGGTCGAAGATGCCGGTGCGGTCGAGGACCGTCCAGATCAGGAATGTGCCGACGATCGCGATGATCGCCAGGCAGATGCCCGCGAGGAACGAGAGCTTCACGGTCGACCAGAAGTCGACGTAGACGAGCTTCAGCCGCACCTGCTTGGCGGACGTGGGTCGTCGGGTCGACTTCCTCGCGAGTTTCTCGGCGACGCTACTGCTCATCTACGGCTTCATCCTTCCCGGCACGACCGGTTTCATCGTCGGCTACCGATTCTGCATCGGCTTCCTGGGAATCCAGGTTGCGCTCGGTGTTCTTCGCCAGAGCGATGATCTTGTCGGTCTCGGCGAAACGTGCAAAAACGACACCCATAGTGTCACGGCCCTTGGCGGGTACCTCGGCCACGGCAGAGCGTACCACCTTGCCGCTGGCAAGAACCACCAGGACCTCGTCGTCCTCATCCACGATGAGAGAACCCACCAGATCCCCACGGTCGTCGCTCAGTTTCGCGACCTTGATGCCCAGACCACCACGGCCCTGGAGGCGGTACTGGTCGGCCGACGTGCGCTTGGCGTAGCCGCCCTCCGTGACCACGAACACGTAGCCCTCGTCGGAGACGACGGCCGCGTCGAGCAGCCGGTCCTCGCCGCGGAAGTGCATCCCGATGACGCCCGAGGTGGAGCGGCCCATCGGGCGCAGCGCCTCGTCGCTGGCGGTGAAGCGGATGGACATGCCCTTGCGGGAGACCAGCAGGAGGTCGGAGTCCTCCTCGACCAGCAGCGCGGAGACGAGCTCGTCGTCCTCGCGGAGCTTGATCGCGATGATGCCGCCGGACCGGTTGGTGTCGTACTCCTCCAGCGCCGTCTTCTTGATGAGGCCGTCGCGGGTGGCGAGCACCAGGTACTTCGCCGCCTTGTAGTCGCGGATGTCCAGGATCTCCGCGATCTCCTCGTCCGGCTGCAGGGCGAGCAGGTTGGCGACGTGCTGGCCCTTGGCGTCGCGGCCGGCCTCCTGCACCTCGTAAGCCTTGGCGCGGTAGACGCGGCCCTTGTTCGTGAAGAAGAGGAGCCAGTGGTGCGTCGTCGTCACGAAGAAGTGGTCGACCACGTCCTCCCCGCGGAGCTGGGCGCCCTTGACCCCCTTGCCGCCGCGGTGCTGGCTTCGGTAGTTGTCGCTGCGCGTGCGCTTGATGTAGCCGCCGCGGGTGACCGTGACCACCATCTCCTCTTCGGGGATGAGGTCCTCCACGCTCATGTCGCCGTCGAAGCCGAACATGATCTCGGTGCGACGGTCGTCGCCGAAACGGTCGACGATCTCGGTGAGCTCCTCGCTGACGATCGTGCGCTGACGCACCGGGTCCGCGAGGATGGCCTTGAGATCGGCGATCTCCAGCTCGATCTGGTCGTGCTCCTCGATGATCTTCTGGCGCTCCAGAGCGGCCAGCCGGCGGAGCTGCATCGCGAGGATGGCGTCGGCCTGCACGTCGTCGACATCGAGCAGGCCCTTCAGGCCCTCGCGCGCGTCCTCGACGGTGGGCGACCGGCGGATGAGCGCGATGACCTCGTCGAGCGCGTCGAGCGCCTTGAGATAGCCGCGCAGGATGTGGGCGCGCTCCTCCTTCTTGCGGAGGCGGAAGCGCGTGCGGCGCACGATGACTTCGATCTGGTGGTCGACCCACGCGGTGATGAAGCCGTCCAGTGCGAGCGTGCGCGGGACGTTGTCCACGATCGCCAGCATGTTGGCGCCGAAGTTCTCCTGCAGCTGGGTGTGCTTGTAGAGGTTGTTCAGCACGACCTTCGCGACCGCGTCGCGCTTGAGAACGATCACGAGACGCTGACCGGTGCGGCCCGAGGTCTCGTCGCGAATGTCCGCGATGCCGCCGACGCGGCCGTCCTTCACCAGCTCGGCGATCTTGATCGCGAGGTTGTCCGGGTTCACCTGGTACGGCAGCTCGGTGACCACCAGGCACACGCGGCCCTGGATCTCTTCGATGCTGACGACGGCGCGCATCGTGATCGAACCGCGGCCGGTCCGATAGGCATCCTGGATGCCCTTGATGCCGAGGATCTGCGCGCCCGTCGGGAAGTCCGGGCCCTTGATCCGCTTGATCAGCTCTTCGAGCAGTTCCTCGCGCGGCGCCTCCGGGTGGGCGAGGTGCCAGAGGGCGCCGTCCGCGACCTCCCGGAGGTTGTGCGGCGGGATGTTCGTGGCCATGCCGACCGCGATGCCGACCGAGCCGTTCACCAGCAGGTTCGGGAAGCGGCTGGGCAGGACGGCCGGCTCCTGCGTGCGGCCGTCGTAGTTGTCCTGGAAGTCGACGGTCTCCTCGTCGATGTCCCGGACCATCTCCAGCGCCAGCGGGGCCATCTTGGTCTCGGTATACCGCGGGGCCGCTGCGCCGTCGTTGCCCGGCGAGCCGAAGTTGCCCTGGCCGAGCGCGAGCGGGTAGCGGAGGCTCCACGGCTGCACGAGGCGCACGAGCGCGTCGTAGATCGCCGAGTCGCCGTGCGGGTGGAACTGGCCCATCACATCGCCGACGACGCGGGCGCACTTCGAGAACGCCTTGTCCGGGCGGTAGCCGCCGTCGAACATCGCGTAGATCACACGCCGGTGCACCGGCTTGAGGCCGTCGCGCACCTCGGGCAGCGCGCGCCCGACGATGACGCTCATCGCGTAGTCGAGGTACGACCGCTGCATCTCCGATTGCAGGTCGACCTGGTCGATCCTGCCGTGGATGCCGAAGCCTTCGCCGGTGGGGGTCTCGTCCGTCACAGTGCTCTCTTCTCAGACCGTGGGGTCTCGTCGTCGCGCTTCCTCAGATGTCGAGGAAGCGCACGTCCTTGGCGTTCTTCTGGATGAACGAGCGGCGCGATTCGACGTCCTCGCCCATCAGCGTGGCGAAGATCTCGTCGGCGGCGGCCGCGTCGTCGAGCGTGACCTGGAGCAGCGTGCGCGTCTCCGGGTTCATCGTGGTCTCCCACAGCTCCTTGTAGTCCATCTCGCCCAGGCCCTTGTAGCGCTGCACCCCGTTGTCCTTGGGGATGCGCTTGCCTGCGGCGACGCCCTCCGCGAGGAACGCGTCGCGCTCGCGGTCGGAGTAGACGTACTCGTGCTCGGCGTTCGACCACTTGAGCCGGTAGAGCGGCGGCTGCGCGAGGTACACATAGCCGAGCTCGATGAGTGGCCGCATGTAGCGGAACAGCAGCGTCAGGAGCAGCGTCGTGATGTGCTGGCCGTCGACGTCGGCGTCGGCCATCAGCACGATCTTGTGGTACCGCGCCTTCTCCGGGTTGAAGTCCTCGCCGATGCCGGCGCCGAACGCCGTGATCATGGCCTGCACCTCGTTGTTCGCGAGGGCGCGGTCGAGCCGCGCCTTCTCGACGTTGAGGATCTTGCCGCGCAGCGGGAGGATCGCCTGGGTCTCCGGGTTGCGGCCCTGTACGGCGGAGCCGCCGGCCGAGTCGCCCTCGACGATGAAGATCTCGGACAGGGTCGGGTCCTTGGACGCGCAGTCCTTGAGCTTGCCCGGCATCCCGCCGCTCTCGAGGAGGCCCTTGCGGCGCGCGGTCTCGCGCGCCTTGCGGGCGGCGAGGCGGGCGGTGGCGGCGGAGAGGGCCTTGCGGATGATCTCCTTCGCCTGATTCGGGTTGCGGTCGAACCAGTCGCCGAGCTGGTCGCCGACGACCTTCTGCACGAACGCCTTGGCCTCGGTGTTGCCGAGCTTGGTCTTGGTCTGGCCCTCGAACTGCGGCTCGGACAGCTTGACGGAGATGACGGCGGTGAGGCCTTCGCGCACGTCCTCGCCGGAGAGGTTGTCGTCCCTCTCCTTCAGGATGTTCTTCTCACGCGCGTACCGGTTGACCAGAGTGGTCAGCGCCGCGCGGAAGCCCTCCTCGTGCGTTCCGCCCTCGTGGGTGTTGATCGTGTTCGCGTAGGTGAAGACGGACTCGTTGTAGCTCGTCGTCCACTGCATCGCGACCTCGAGCGCGATCTTGCGGTCGTTGTCCTCTGACTCGAACGAGATGATCTCCTCGTGCACGACCTCCGCCTTCTTCGCGGCGTTGAGGTAGTGCACGTAGTCGGTCAGACCGCGCTCGTAGAGGAAGACGTCCGAGCGCGGGGCGAACACCTCGGCCTCGTCCTCGACCTCGCCCTCCACCGGCTCCACCTCGGGGGCGCGCTCGTCTCTGAGGGAGATGCGCAGGCCCTTGTTGAGGAAGGCCATCTGCTGGAATCGGGTGCGGAGGGTGTCGTAGTCGAACACGACGGTCTCGAAGGTCACCGGGCTCGGCCAGAACGTGATGATCGTTCCCGTACGGTCGGACGCCTCGCCCTGCTCGAGCGGCGCCTGCGGCACACCGTCGCGGTAGCTCTGGCGCCACGCGTAGCCCTGGCGGTGGACCTCGACGTCGAGCCGCGACGACAGGGCGTTGACGACCGAGCTGCCGACACCGTGCAGGCCACCGGAGACCGCGTAACCGCCGCCGCCGAATTTGCCGCCGGCGTGCAGGATCGTGAGCACGACCTCCACCGTCGACTTCTTCTCGACCGGGTGCTCGTCGACGGGGATTCCGCGGCCGTTGTCGTCCACGCGGACCGCGCCGTCGGGGAGGATGGTCACTTCGATGTTGTCGGCGTGGCCGGCGAGCGCCTCGTCGACGGAGTTGTCGACGATCTCGTACACCAGGTGGTGGAGGCCGCGGGGGCCGGTGGAGCCGATGTACATTCCGGGTCGCTTGCGGACGGCTTCGAGACCTTCGAGGATCTGGATCTCATTCGCGCCGTAGTCGTGTTCCGCCTCGGCCCTGTTCGGTTCCATCGTCATATGAAATTTGGCTCCTGACCGCACTCGACAGTGACTCTCCATTCTACCAAGGGCAGGGAGTCGGATTGCCCGAAATCGCCCATCTGACGCGTTTTCTTCGAACGGGCGACCTCTTTTGTGCAATCAGCCGTAAGTATCGCGCGGACCGCGCCCTGGAATCGACCTGGGACCGCGTTTCCAGGAGGGGGCGTCCGGCCCCTGAAAACGGATCGACTGGATGTCGGCGTCCGGGAACCGCTCGCCGATGCGCACGAGCAGCTCCGAGCGCATCATCCGCAGCTGCGTCGCCCAGGCCGTGGACTCGCAGCGCACGACCAGCACGCCGTCCGTGATCTGGTCGGGAACGGCATGCTTCGCCGTCTCTTCTCCGGCCAGCTGCTCCCAACCTTCCAGGAGGTCGGATTTCGCCAGCGGCGCCGTCCAGCCGAGTTGCTGGGCGAGCGCGTCGACCACATCGCCGAGCCCGCGGGGGTCGCGGCCGGCGCCGAACGGCTTCGACGCGGAGGGGTCGTCCGCCGCTCGCTTCGCGCGCCGACGCGACGGTGTGCCCGTGAAGAGCTCCTTCATCCGCAGGTAGACGGCCGACGCCTCGCTCACGATCCCACGATAGTCCCGGCCTCGATCCGCACGGTGTGGGCGGTGAGGGTCTCCGGGACGTCGTCGTAGACAGCCGCCGTGATGAGCACCTGCTCGTAACCGGCTACGGCGGTTGCAAGCATGCGCCTGCGAGCCTGATCCAGCTCGGCGAACACGTCGTCGAGGATCAGGACGGGATCGCCTGTCGAGGACTCCCGCCGCAGCAGCTCGGCGGAGGCCAGCTTCAGTGCGAGCGCGAACGACCAGGACTCCCCGTGGCTGGCATAGCCCTTCGCAGGGAGGCCGTTGAGCTCGAACAGCACGTCGTCGCGGTGCGGGCCGACCAGTGTGAGGCCGCGCTCCAGCTCCTTCGGTCGGACGGCCGCGAGCGCGCCGCGGAAGACCTCGGCGGTGTCACCGGATGAGGTGGTTACATCTGTCTCGGCGTCGTCGTCCTCGTCGTCGACGTGCGCGCCGCGGATGGTGAGCTGCGGAAGGAGCCGGGGATGGTGGTCGTCGCCGGCGACCGACCGGTACGCCGCGACGAGGGGATCGCTCAGCCGGGAGACCAGGTCGAGTCGGGCATCCAGGAGCTCGGTGCCGAGCGCGACCAGCCGGTCGTCCCAGATGTCCAGGGTCCCGAGCTGGTCCGGTTTCACCCGGGAGGCGCGCGCCGACTTCAGCAGGGTGTTCCGCTGTTTCAGCACGCGCTCATAGTCGGAGATGACGGCGGAGAAACGCGGGCTCCGCTGGATCAGGAGCTGATCGAGGAACCGGCGGCGGATGCCGGGCTCCCCCGGACCAGCGCGAGATCCTCCGGGGCGAACAGCACGCTGGAGAAGTAGCGCGGCAACTCGCGGGGCTTGATCGCGCCGCGATTCACTTGCGCGCGGTTGGCCGACGAGCGGTTGAGCTGCACCTCCACCAGGAGCTCCCGGCCGTCGTGCTCGATGCGTGCCCGGACGATCGCCGCGTCGGCGTCCTTGCGGATCATCGCCTGATCGCTCGACACCCGATGCGACCCGAGGGTGCTCAGGTAGCCGAGCGATTCGACGAGGTTGGTCTTGCCCTGACCGTTGCGGCCGACGAACAGATTGGCGCCGGCCGCGAACGGGACATCCGCGGTGCGATAGTTGCGGAAATCAGTCAGGGAAAGATGTGTAACTCTCAAGGAGGGTTAGTCCACAGCCTTCACGGCGTGGCCGCCGAACTGGTTGCGGAGGGCGGCGACCGCCTTCATCGCGGGCGAGTCCTTCTGGCGGGAGACGAAGCGCGCGAAGATCGAGGCGCTGATCGTCGGAACGGGGACGGCGTTGTTGAGCGCCTCCTCGACGGTCCAGCGGCCCTCGCCCGAGTCCTGCACGAAGCCCTCGATGTGCTCGAACTCCGGGTCCTGCTCCAGGGCGCGCACCAGGAGGTCGAGCAGCCAGGAGCGCACGACCGTGCCGCGCTGCCACGCCTTGAACGTGCCGGTGACGTCCTTGATGATGTCCTTGCGCGTGTCGAGGAGCTCGTAGCCCTCGGCGTACGCCTGCATCAGCGCGTACTCGATGCCGTTGTGCACCATCTTCGCGTAGTGGCCGGCGCCCACCTCTCCGACATGGACGAAGCCCTCGTCGCGCGGGCCCTCCGGGCGCAGCGCGTCGAACACGGGCATGACGCGCTCGACCTGCTCCTTGGAGCCGCCGACCATCAGGCCGTAGCCGTTGTCCAGACCCCAGATGCCGCCGGAGACGCCGGCGTCCATGAAGTCGACGCCCTTCGGGGCGAGCTGCTCGGCGTGCTTGAAGTCCTCGGTGAACTTCGAGTTGCCGCCGTCGATGACGAGGTCGCCCTTCTCGAGCAGCGGCTTGAGGTCGGTGATCACCGAGTCGGTGATCTCGCCGGCCGGCACCATGACCCAGACGGTCCGCGGAGCGGGAGGGTCGCGACGAGGTCGGCGAGGGTGGCCACATCCGACACGTCGGGATTCGTGTCGTAGCCGGTGACCTCGATGCCGTTCTTCTCCAGGCGGGCGCGCATGTTGTTGCCCATGCGTCCGAGACCGATGAGGCCGATGTGCATGATTGTCCTTCTTCTCTCGTGGAGCGGGACCGGGTCCTAGCGCAGCAGCAGGTTGGGCTGCAGCAGGTACTTGTAGGAGTCCGAACCGGACTGATCCTTCGAGGTCTGACTCGTGATGAGCACCGGGCCCGGCTTGTTGGGGTTCTCGGTCTTGGTGAAGGAGATGCGCACGAATTCCGAGTGCACGGCACCGAGACCATCGAGCAGGAACTGCGGCTTCAATGAAACCACCGTCTCCTGGCCAGTGAGGAGAGCGTCGATGCTCTCGGATGCTTGCGCCTGCTCCGAGCCGATCGCTTCCAGCGTCAGTCCGTCGGCGGTGAAGGTGTAACGGAGCGCTGCCTCGCGCTCCAGGACGAGGGAGACGCGGCGCGTCGCCTCGATGAGCTCGGCGGTGTTCATGACCGCGTAGTTGTCGACCTGCTCGGGGAAGAGCCGGCGCACCGGCGGGAAGTTGCCCTTGATCAGCAGGGACGTCACGGTCTTCTTGTCCGCCGTGAACGCGATGAGCTCGCGGTCGTCGCGGTTCGTGATCGAGATGGACACCGTCCCGGAGTGGCCGAAGGTCTTGCCGATCTCGGTCAGGGTGCGCGCGGGGACGAGCGCGGTCTGCGGCTCGCCGGAGGTGGTGCCGTTGTCCCAGTCGATCTCGCGTACGGCGACGCGGTAGCGGTCGGTCGCGACCAGGCCGAGCGTGTTGTTCCCGACCTCGAGCTGCACGCCGGTGATCACCGGGGTGACATCGTCCCGGGAAGCCGCGACTCCGACCTGGGCGACGGCTTCGGCGAATTCCTCGGCGGGCACGAGTCCGGCGTCGCCGCCGACCTGCGGGATGCTCGGGTATTCCTCGACCGGCATGGAGAGCAGCGTGAAGTTCGCCGATCCGGCGCGGACCACGATCTTGGACTCCTCGGTCGAGAACTGGACGGGCGCGTTCGGGAGCTTGGCGGCGATCTCGGCCAGGAGCCGCCCGGAGACGAGCACGCGACCCGGCTCCTCGACCTCGGCAGCGATCTCCGTCTGCGCCGAGACCTCGTAGTCGAACGACGAGAGCTGCAGTCCGGTGTCCGTGGTCTCGATCAGAACGCCGCTCAGGATGGGGAGGGTCGTCCGCTGGGGAAGAAGCTTCACGGCGAAGGAGACGGCCTCACTGAAGACATCCCGATTGGCTTGGAACTTCACGAAGTCTCCCCTTGGTCGGCGCTCGGATACGAACGACACCGATCCTAGCGCTTGGCCTTCGACGCAGAAGTTGTCATTCGAGCAAGCGCTTGAGGTTGTCGGCCGGCCTTAACTGAGAAGGATTAATCATTAATGGTGTTAACCGCTGTGGAAACTGTGGATAACTCGGTGGATACCTTGCAATCAGCGGGAACTACACCCTCGTTACTTGTTGATGACCGGTGGAATCCCTCTGTTGACAAGGATTTCGAGCGTCAGCCCGATCGACGGCTTTTCACAGCCGGGAACCGTTCGTCCCCATTAATCGAGCGACTTTCCGGAACTTCTCCACAAGTTATCCCCAGGTGTTAATAACGAACTCTCCCCACTCTGGGGATCGATCTGTGGATAACTTTCTCGAGCGCCGCGGCGTGGCGCGCTGTCGAGACCGTGCGCCGGCTTACTTGCCGTAGCGGTGGTTCTGCTTGATCCGGCTGGTGAGCTCGGTCACCTGGTTGTAGATCGAGCGCCGCTCCTTCATGAGCTCGCTGATCTTCTTGTTCGCGTACATCACGGTCGTGTGGTCGCGGCCGCCGAAGAGCTGGCCGATCTTCGGCAGCGAGAGGTTCGTCAGTTCGCGGCAGAGATACATCGCGATCTGCCGTGCCGTGGCGACCGCCTGCGAGCGGCTCGAGCCGTAGAGGTCGTCGACGCTGAGCTTGAAGTACTCCGCGGTGTTGGTGATGATGTCGGTCGGCGCGATCACGTTGTCGTCGTCGAGCGTGATCAGGTCCTTCAGCACCGTCTGAACCAGCGGCATGTCGACCGGGGTGCGATTCAGGCTCGCGAAGGCGGTGACGCGGATCAGCGTTCCCTCCAGCTCGCGGATGTTGCTCGACACCTTCGACGCCATGAACTCGAGGATGTCGTCCGGGACGAGGATCTTCTCGCTCTGGGCCTTCTTGCGGAGGATCGCGATGCGGGTCTCCAGGTCGGGGACCTGGACGTCGGTGATCAGGCCCCACTCGAAGCGCGAGCGCATCCGGTCCTCGAAGCCCGTCAGGTGCTTCGGCGGGAGATCGCTGGTGATGACCACCTGCTTGTTGTGGTCGTGGAGGGTGTTGAAGGTGTGGAAGAACGCCTCCTGCGTCTCGACCGCGCGCTGCAGGAACTGGATGTCGTCGATCAGCAGGATGTCGATGTTCCGGTAGCGCGCCTGGAAGGACGAGCCCCGGTTGTTGGCGATCGAGTTGATGAAGTCGTTCGTGAACTCCTCGCTCGAGACGTACCGCACGCGGATGCCCGGGTAGAGGCTCATCGCGTAGTGGCCGATCGCGTGCAGGAGGTGGGTCTTGCCCAGGCCGGAGTCGCCGTAGATGAAGAGGGGTTGTACGCCTTGGCCGGCGCCTCCGCGACGGCGACCGCGGCCGCGTGCGCGAACCGGTTCGACTGGCCGATGACGAAGTTGTCGAAGCTGTACTTGGAGTTGAGACGGGTGTCGCCGTTGCGCGGGGGCGCGGTGATCTCGGTCGGCGGCGCCATCATCGGCGCGACGGCGTCCAGATAGGGGGCGGGCTCCGGCTCGGCGGGGCCGGCCATCGACTCCTGCTGGATCTCGGGGTTCACCACGATCGCGAAAGTGTTGACCTCGAGCGCCTGGTCGAGGTTGCCGATCGCGTTGAGGAGGGGGACGCGGCTGCGCTGCTCGATCATCCCGCGCGTGAACTCGTTGGGCACCTCGAGGTAGAAGGTTCCGGCCATGATGCCTTTGGGCTCGACCAGGCTGAGGAAGCCGTGCAACTGGGGTGTGATGCGGTCGTCCGTCTCGAGATTGTCGAGCACGTTCTGCCATGCCGCAGAAATGGACTCTTCGCCGCCTGCCATCGTTCCCCGTCTTCGAAATTCGTGGATGCCGTCGGCCCGACGCGAGACGAGTCGTCCCCCGTGTGACTCGCGCTGGGCTGGCGGCAAGGACGCCGCCGTGGGTATTCACAGAGTTATCCACCGCTGTGTGTGCAATACCGTAGCGATCTCCGGCCCTTTTTGGGATGGCCTGGGGATAACTTAGGAGTTCACGCTAACTTGTCCACAGGTGTGGATCAAATTCGGTTCGAGGAATACTCCGGCGCGTCGTTCGCTCGGTTCCTGCAAATCCCGTGCATAATCAAGGGTTTCAGGACGATCGGTTTGACCCGGGTCGCCTTAAGGACGTAGCTTTAATAGGTTGACTTCAGCCGTTTCGGCTGCCCAGAAACTTTCCTGGCCTCCCCGTGCTGGCCGAATCCATTCAGCACCGGCCTGTGAAGAGACCACCACGGAGATAGACATGAGCAAGAGAACGTTCCAGCCGAACAACCGCAAGCGCGCCAAGACCCACGGCTTCCGCCTCCGCATGCGCACGCGTGCCGGTCGCGCCATCCTGTCGGCGCGTCGTTCCAAGGGCCGCGAGAAGCTCTCGGCCTGACCCTTTCCGGGTCAGAGCCGCTTCCGGGTCAGGGCGCGACGCGTGCTCGCGAAGAACCATCGCATCACGCGGGGCGCGGAGTACCGGGCGACCGTGCGACGAGGTGCGCGCTTCAACGAAGTGAGCATGATCGCCTACGTCCGGTTCAATCGCGACTCCGACGTGGTGCGTTTCGGTTTCATCGTGAGCAAGGTGGTCGGTAACGCGGTCGTCCGCAACCGTGTGCGACGCCGGCTCAAGGCTGCGGCTTACGAACTGCTCCCCCGCCTCTCGTCGGCGCCCGCCGGCGGCGCAGGCCTGGACATCGTCATCCGGGCATTGCCAGCCTCCGCCCAAGTGACGTGGGCTAATCTGCACGGTGAGGTCTCGCGGGCCACCGACCGTTTCCTCAGCCGCCACACCACCAGTCCGCGCGACAGCCGTCCGCGGGACACCAGCGAAGGCAACGTCCGTCCATGAACACCGCGATCGCCGCAGTGCTCCTCGCTCCGAGGAACGCTGCCGTGTTGGTGCTCCGGGCGTACCGCGCGGTGATCTCCCCGCTCTACGGCGACGTCTGCCGGTACTACCCCTCGTGCTCCGCCTATACGCTGCAGGCGATTCAGGAGCACGGGGTGATCGTTGGAAGCGCGCTCGGAATTCGCCGGATCGCCCGCTGCCACCCGTGGGCAGCCGGAGGGGTCGATGACGTCCCCCTCAAGAAGAAGCGCCGCTACCGGGTCACTCCGTTCGGATTCGTCGTCGCCACCAGCCAGGGAAAGGCCTAGCACCCAGACATGGACATCATCGGTACCATCCTCTGGCCCATCAAATGGGTCGTGGAACTCATCCTCGTCGCCTGGCACTGGCTGTTCAGCACCATGGGGATGGACCCGGCGGCGGGTATCACCTGGGTGCTGTCCATCGTCGGTCTGACCGTCGTCGTCCGTGCGGCACTGATCCCGATCTTCGTCCGGCAGATCAAGAACCAGCGACGCATGCTGGAGATCGCGCCGCAGCTCAAGAAGATCCAGGACAAGTACAAGGGCAAGAAGGACCAGTTCTCCCGCGAGGCGATGTCGCGCGAGACGATGGAGCTCTACAAGAAGACGGGCACCAACCCGCTGAGCTCCTGCCTCCCGCTGCTGCTTCAGATGCCCGTGTTCTTCGCCCTGTTTCAGGTCCTCAACGGCGCGCAGAGCGGCAAGGCCGGCGTCGGCCCGCTGAACGCGACGCTCGCCGAACAGTTCGGCAGCTCGACGCTGTTCGGCGTCGCGCCACTGCACCAGAGCTTCCAGGGTGCGCTGAACGCCCACCCGCAGCAGGTCGCCGTCATGGTCATCGCCGCGACGATGGTCGTGCTCATGACCGGATCGCAGTTCCTCACCCAGCTCCAGATCGTCTCCAAGAACATGTCGCCGGAGACCAAGGCGAGCCCGCAGTTCAAGCAGCAGCGCATCCTGCTGTACCTGCTCCCCTTCGTCTTCCTGTTCTCCGGCTTCGCCTTCCCGCTCGGTGTCATGTTCTACTGGCTGACCTCGAACCTGTGGACGATGGGGCAGCAGTTCCTGGTGATCCGCAACATGCCGACCCCGGGCTCCGACGCGGCCAAGGCGCGCGAGGCCCGCCTGGCTCGTAAGGGCAAGCTCGTGCAGGACGGCGCCGTCGTCCTCCAAGTGGATGAAGTGCCGCAGCAGCAGAAGCCGGTGACGACCCAGCGCGCGCAGCCGGTGAATAAGAACCGTGCGAAGAAGCAGGCCGGAAAGAAGTAGGGATATGACCGACGTGCAGACCGAGTTCACGCCTTCCGACGAGGAAGCCGTCCACTCCCCCATCACCGCAGACGTCGACGGCGACGCCGAGTCGGCGCCCGCTGCCGACCTCGACCGCGAGGGCGACATTGCCGCGGACTACATCGAGGAGCTGCTCGACATTGCCGACATCGACGGCGACATCGACATCGACACTCGGAACGGCCGAGCCTACATCTCGGTGAACGCCGACGAAGGAACCAACCTGCGCCTGCTGTCCAAGCCGGACACGGTCGCTGCGCTCCAGGAGTTGACCCGCCTCGCGGTTCAGAACCAGACCGGCGGCTTCTCTCGCTTGATCCTCGACATCGCCGGCTCGCGCGATGCGCGCCAGGCGGAGCTCGCGACGCTGGTGGACCGGGCGATCGCGCGCCTCGAAGAGGGCTCGGCGGAGGCTTCCCTCCCGGCCATGTCGTCGTACGAGCGGAAACTGGTCCACGACATCGTGTCCGAGCGTGGTTACGTGTCGAACTCGCGCGGCGAGGGTCGTGACCGTCACACGGTTATCACTGCGGCGTAGTTTCACGTGAAACGGTGATTGATTCCGTCGAGACCGAACCTTCGGTCGCTGCAGAGCTCTTCGGTGAGCGACTGAGTGTCGCACGTGCGTTCACAGCCAACCTGGTGGCGCAGGGCGAGGAGCGTGGCCTCATCGGCCCGCTCGAACTCCCCCGCATCTGGACGCGCCACATCCTGAACTGTGCGATCGTGGCGCCGTTGCTCAACCCCGGCCATGTCGGTGACGTTGGCAGCGGGGCCGGCTTGCCGGGTCTCGTACTGGCCATTGCCCGACCGGACGTCGACTTCGTGCTGATTGAGCCGATGGAGCGTCGGGTTGCGTGGCTCTCCGAGCAGGTCGACGAACTCGGCCTGGACAACGTGTCTGTCGTGCGCGATCGCGCAGAGGACGTGCGCCTGACCCAGCCGCTGGATCAGGTGACCGCACGTGCCGTGAGCGCGTTCCGCAAGCTGATTCCGTTGACCGCTCCCCTGCTCCGTGATGGTGGCGAGTTGATACTCATGAAGGGCGCTGGCGCGGCCGCTGAGGTCGAGGCTGCGACGAAGGAACTACGGAAGTTCCGCGTTCGCGACGTCGAGGTGCTCACTCTCGGCGAGGGCGTTCTCGACGACGTCACGCGCGTTATCCGGGCACGGGTGCGCTGAGGAAAATCGGGTTCTCCACAGCCCCAGCGATGCTGAGGGGTGTGGTTGGACATGCAAGCTAGAGTTGACGAGTGGTTCGCACCGCGTTCCAGTTTCTCCACCGCGGCGAGGCCGTACACCGAACCAAGCGACGAGGTTTCACGTGAAACAACCCGATCAGAATGCTCCCGTAGAGGTGGGTGAAGCCACCTTCGACGCGTCGACACCACTCGCCCGGGAGATTCAGGATCTGGCCAGGAGGAGACAAGTCATCGCTTCAGCGACGCTGCCGTTACCATCGCAGACACGGATCTTCACGATCTCCAATCAGAAAGGCGGCGTCGGCAAGACGACCACGGTCGTGAACCTTGCGGCGGCGCTGGCGAAGTCTGGCGCGCGGGTGCTGGCAATCGACCTCGATCCCCAGGGGAACGCCTCCACAGCGTTGAGTGTGGAGCATCGTGAGGGGACACCGAGCGTCTACGATGTGATCGTCAACGACAAGGAGCTCGAGGAGGTCATCCAGAAGAGTCCGGAGTTCGACGGGCTCTTCGTGATTCCCGCCACCATCGACCTCGCCGGTGCGGAAATCGAACTCGTCTCCATGGTCGCACGTGAGCAGCGCCTTTCGCGTGCGCTCGGTCGCTTCCTCGACGAGTACGACATCGACTACGTCCTCATCGACTGCCCGCCGTCGCTCGGGCTGCTCACCATCAACGCGTTCGTCGCTGCTACCGAGGTTCTCATCCCGATTCAGTGCGAGTACTACGCGCTCGAGGGCCTGAGCCAGCTTCTGAAGAACATCCAGCTCATCGAGCGTCACCTCAATCCAAAGCTGCAGGTGTCGACGATTCTGCTGACCATGTACGACTCGCGGACCAACTTGGCCCATCAGGTGGCCGACGACGTCCGGCAACACTTCCCTGACGAGGTGCTCGACACGATCATTCCGCGCTCCGTGCGGATCTCGGAGGCACCGAGCTACGGGCAGAGCGTCATCAGCTATGACGCGAACTCATCCGGCTCGCTCTCGTACCTCGAGGCGGCCGCTGAAATCGCACGAAGAGGAGTACCCCGCTAATGGCAGCGAAGCGCACTGGTTTGGGACGCGGTATCGGCGCACTGATCCCCACGAGCGATCAGTCGTCGCGACCGGTGGACGTATTCTTCCCGCAGACGTCCGCAGTGGCGACGGAAGAGCTCGTCGCGGTGCCCGGAGCGCGGCTTGCGAACCTCTCCCCGCTGACATCGTCCCGAACGCCGTGCAGCCGCGCGTGGAGTTCGACCGGGAGGCGCTGGACGAGTTGGTGGCGAGCATCCGCGAGGTCGGTGTGCTCCAGCCCGTGGTCGTGCGGCCACTCGCCGGTCAGGTGGACAAGTACGAGCTCATCATGGGCGAGCGTCGGCTGCGCGCGACCAAGGAGCTCGGGCTCGACAGCATCCCTGCGGTCATCAAGGACACCGCGGACGAGGACATGCTGCGGGATGCGCTCCTCGAGAACTTGCACCGATCGCAGCTCAACCCGCTGGAAGAGGCGTCGGCGTACCAGCAGCTCCTGGCGGACTTCGGAATCACGCAGGAGCAGCTCGCGACCCGGATCGGTCGTTCGCGCCCCCAGATCACCAACACGATCCGCCTGCTGAAGCTGCCGGCGCCGGTGCAGTCGCGGGTAGCGGCCGGCGTCCTCAGCGCGGGCCACGCTCGCGCGATCCTTTCGGTCGGCGACGACGAGGACGCGATGGTGCGGCTGGCGGACAAGATCGTCAACGAGGAGCTCTCGGTCCGCGCTGCGGAGGCCGCCGCCAGCCGGACGCCGAAGCCGGTTCGGAGCAAGGCCTCCCCTGGCAAGCACCGCGGTCACCTGGACGAGGTGGCCGAGCGGCTCGGTGATCGCCTCAACACGCGCGTGAAGATCAGCTTGGGCGCACGAAAAGGCCAGATCGTGGTCGATTTCGCCACGATTCAGGACCTGAACCGGATTCTGGATGAGATCGGCCAGCCGACGTACAGCTCGCCGGTCCGTTTCACGTGAAACCCCGCCACAGCTAAACGGGGGAGGCTGAGTCAGCCTCCCCCGTTTCACGTGAAACCCCGATCACTCCCCCGCGTCCGCGATCGCCGCTGCCGCAAGCGTCGCGTAGACATCCCCGAGGTCGCGACCGGATGCTGCGATCGCCTGGGGCATGATCGAGGTCTCGGTGAGACCCGGGAGGACGTTCGCCTCCAGGAACCACGGGACACCGCCCGCGTCGACGATCAGATCGACTCGGGACAGGTGACGGAGACCGAGCGCCGCGTGCGCGGCGGTTGCCGCGGCCGAGACGGCCTTGATCGTCGACTCGTCCAGCCGCGCCGGCACATAGAACCGGGTCTCCCCGCGTTGTACCGCGCATCGAACGTGTAGGGGCCCTCGATCGGCTCGATCTCCACGGGTGGGAGGGCGATCGGACCGTCGCCCGTGTCGAGCACGGCGACGGAGACCTCGACGCCGGCGATCTTCCGCTCGATCAGCGCGACATCGGCGTACGTGTACGCGTCGACCATCGCCCGCGGGAGCTCCTCCGTTGCCGTGACGATGGTGACACCCTGCGCAGAACCGCCGTGCGCAGGCTTGACCACGAGCGGGACATCGAACGCGCCGAGCACCGTCGCCAGCACACTGTTGGCGCCGAGCTCCCGGAAGGTCTCCTTGGGAAGCGTGATCGACGCGGGAGTGGCGATGCCGGCGCGCGAGACGACCGTCTTGGCGGCCGGTTTCGACCAGGCGAGGCGGGCGGCGTCGGTGGTCGACCCGACGAACGGAACGCCGGCGAGTTCCAACAGCGCGCGGAGGGCGCCGTCCTCGCCGCTCGATCCGTGCAGGGCCGGCCAGACGACGTCCGGGCGGCTCTCGCTGAGGTATCCGAGCAGAGCGCCGTCCGGCTCGCGCACGGTGACGTGGTGCCCGAGCGACTGGAGACCGTCGGCGACACGTCGGCCGCTGCGCAGCGAGATGTCGCGTTCATGCGAGATGCCGCCGGCGAGAACGACGATGTCGAGTGCTTCTTTTTCGGCCATGATCTGCTCTTTCTTCGGCGATGGATCGACTGGAGGAGCGTAGAGGACGCTGTGTGACGCGTCCGTCAGCGCAGGTCGGTCGGCGGGTTCGGGCTGGTGTGAGTGGCGCGCGACGCTGTGAGCGGACCGGTCCCGGCGAAGGTGTCCAGGAGGTCCTGCTCACCGTTGATGACGTTGGCGAGCCGCCGGACGCCGACCTTGATGTTCTCCGGTGTGGGGTAGCAGAACGACAGCCGGATGTTCTGCGCACCAGATCCGTCCCCGTAGAACGCGGTGCCCGGCGTGTACGCGACGAGCTCGGTCACGGCACGCGGCAGCATCGCCTTGGAGTCGAGATGCGGCGGCAGCGTGAGCCACACGTAGAAGCCGCCGTTCGGGTTGGTCCAAGACAGCTCGGGTAGGTGCTCCTCAAGGGCGGAGATCATGGCCTCCTTGCGCTCGCGGTACACGCCGCGGAAGGTGTCGATCTGGCCCCGCCAGTCGGCGTCGCGCAGATACTCCGAGATCACCAGCTGGCTGAACGAACTCGGGCTCAGGACGGCCGCCTCGTTGGCGAGGATCAGCTTCTCCCGGATGGCGTGAGGAGCGAGCGCCCAGCCGACCCGGAATCCGGGCGCCAGGGTCTTCGAGAAGGTCCCGAGGTAGACGACGCCGTCGCGTTCGACCGAGCGCATCGCCGCAGGGGGCTTCTCACCGAAGTAGAGCAGCCCGTACGGGTTGTCCTCCAGCACCAGGATGTCGTTCTGGCGGGCGATCTCGAGGACCTCGAGCCGTCGCTCCCACGACAGGGTCACGCCGGCCGGGTTGTGGAAGGTCGGCACCGTGTAAGGAACTTCACCCGCCGGCCCGCTGCCTTCAGCCGGGCGATGTGCTCGCGCAGGGCCTCCGGGATCAAGCCGTGCTCATCCATCGGGATGTGGTCGACCTCTGCCTGGTACGAGCGGAAGATGACCATCGCCGTCACATAGCTGGGACCCTCCGCCAGCACGACGTCGCCCGGGTCGATGAACAGTTTGCTGAACAGTTCGAGCGCGTGCTGCGAGCCGGTCGTCACGATGACATCGTCGGCGCTGCCGCTGATCCCCTCGAGCGCCATGACCTCCAGGATCTGCTCCCGCAGCGCCGGCACACCCTGGCCGGAGCCGTACTGGAGGGCGACCGGACCCTGCTCGCGCATCACCCGGTCCATCGCCCCGACCACCAGATCGTCGGGGAGTGCCGCGACGTACGGCATGCCGCCGGCCAGCGAGACCACCTCGGGCCGGCTGGCGACGGCGAACAGGGCTCGGACCTCACTGGCGGCCAGGCCGCTGGTGCGCTGTGCGTAGTGGTGATACCACGGGTCCAGATTGTTGCCCTGCTGGCGAGGGCTGCCCTGTTCTGTCACGAATCGTCCGTTTCTCGTGTCGTTCATTCATGCTAGGGGCGGCACGCGTCCCGCTGGAAATCGAGCCGTCTCCCGGATATACGAAAGACCCGCCCGGCGGGTGAGCGCCGGACGGGTCTGACAGTGTGTGGAAGCTGTCTGGCTGTCGCGCTACGCGAGGTAGGCGGCCAGGTCGGCCTCGAGGGCGGGCTTCGGCTTTGCGCCGATGACGGTCTTGACGACCTCTCCGCCCTGATAGACCTTCATCGCGGGGATGGAGGTGATCTGGTACTTCGCCGCGGTCTGCGGGTTCTCGTCCACATTGAGCTTGACGATCTCGATCTTGTCCGCGTGCTCGGCGGCGATCTGGTCGAGGATCGGGCCGACGGCACGACACGGACCGCACCACTCGGCCCAGAAGTCGACAAGAACGGTCTTGCCGCTGCTGAGGACGTCCTGCTCGAAGGTGGCGTCCGTGACGGAACGTGCTGCTGACATAGTTGCTGATTCTCCTTATGCGGTGGTGGTGAGTTCGAGATCGCCGGACGCGCCTTCCGCCGCGCGCTCCAGCAGGTCCTTGGGGAGGGTCGTGAGGTAGTGCTCGGCGTCGAGCGCGGCGACCGTCCCCGACGCGGCGGCGGTGACCGCCTGGCGGTAGGTGGGGTCGATCACGTCGCCCGCGGCGAACACGCCCGCGACCTTCGTCTTGGAGGTCCGGCCGGCGACCGCAATGGTCCCCTCCGGAGTGAGGTCGAGCTGGCCGTGGACCAGGTGCACCCGCGGGTCGTTGCCGATCGCGATGAACAGGCCCTGCAGCTCCAGCTCACTCTGCTCGCCGGTCTCAAGGTTGCGCAGCGTCACCGCACGCACCTGCTCGTCGCCGCTGATGCCGACGACCTCCGAGTTCCAGATGAACTCGATCTTCTCGTTGGCGAAGGCGCGCTCCTGCATGATCTTTGAGGCACGCAGCGACTCGCGGCGATGGATGACGTAGACCTTGTCCGCGAAGCGGGTCAGGAACGTCGCTTCCTCCATCGCCGAGTCACCGCCGCCGACGACGGCGATCGTGCGCTCGCGGAAGAAGAAGCCGTCGCAGGTGGCGCACCAGGAGACGCCGTGACCGGACAGACGCTCCTCGTCCTCCAGGCCCAGCTTGCGG
The DNA here is from genome assembly GCF_050632895.1 of Leifsonia sp. L25. Next base: position 1,725,248 of record NZ_JBODRZ010000003.1, read on the forward strand.
TATGCGGAGCCCGTGGCGAAGATCACCGACAGCGCCTCGTGCACGGCGCCGGAGCCGAGGGTGACCGTCTTGACGTCGCCGGAGAGGTCGACGGACACGACGTCGTCGAGGACGATGTCGGTGCCGAACTTCTCGGCCTGCGCCTGCATCTTGAACATGAGGTCGGGGCCCATGACACCATCGGGGAAGCCGGGGAAGTTCTCGACCTCCGTGGTGTTCATCAGCTCGCCGCCGGCCTCGACAGAGGAGGCGATCAGCAGCGGCTTGAGGTTGGCGCGAGCGGCGTAGATGGCCGCCGTGTAACCGGCAGGGCCGGAACCGATGATGATGATCTGCCGCACGGAGGAACTCCTTGATGGTCTGCGGTGCTCCGTCCGGAGACACCGCCCTGTAGAACACATCCTAGGCGGATGCTATTCCGTGTCACCTGCGAGCGGAGGAACGGGCCGCGGCGCGGTCCAGAACGGGCGCAAGACCGGCCTCCAGGTCGTTCGAGCGCAGGATCGCGAGGAACCCGAGGTAGACGACCAGCATGACGACGCCGACGACCGCGGTGGACACGATGGCGGCGATGGGATGGCTCACCGGGAACGCCCCCGCCGACACGCCGCCGAGGATGACGAGGAAACCGGCGCCGGCGATCATCGCGGCGACGCCGGCGACGACGAACCGCCAGAGCGACGCGAAGATCCGCGTCCCGTCCACTCCCCGGTCCGCCGGCGCAGCAGCCAGAACGCGAGGACCGCCTGAAGCAGGCTCGCCAGCGAGACGACGAACGCGACGGACGCCGCGCGCACCGACGGGGGCACGGTGAAGCAGATGAGCACGCCGACCACGATCACGACCACCTGCGCGAGCGTGAAGAAGAACGGAGTCCTCGTGTCCCCGAGCGAGTAGAACGCGCGCTGCGCCATGAACACCAGCGAGAAGGGCACCAAGCCGATCAGGTAGGCGATGAGCACGAGCCCCATCGCCTGGTAGTCGCCGGTGAACACGCGCGCGATCGGGTACGCAGTGACGATGAGCGCGGCCGAGGCGAACACGATGAACAGCATGATCGAGCGCGCGGCCGAGGAGAAGTCCTGCCGGAACGAGTTCACCGCGCCCTGGTGCGCGTGCTCGGCCATCCGCGTGTAGAAGGCGGTCACGATGGAGACCGCGATGATGCCGTGCGGCAGCATGAAGATGAGCCACGCGTTCTGCATGACGAACGGGCCGGCGAACTGGGGACCCGCCGAGTTCGAGACGTTGATCTCGATCAGGCCGGCGAGCTGCGTCGCGATGAGCATCGCGAACGTCCAGCCCGCCGCCTTGCCGGCGGTCCCCAGGTTGACCCCGCGCCAGCCGAAGTCGAAGCGGAAACGGAGGCCGATCCGGCGCCAGAAGATGAACAGGACGAGCGCCTGGACGGCGATTCCCAGCGTCGCGCCTCCGGCCAGCAGCGCGATCATCCCGAACGACCACTCGGTGCCGTGCCCGCCGCGCGACGCCGTGCCGAAGGCGACGATGAAGGCGACGAGGAGGACGATGGCGACGATGTTGTTGACGACCGGCGCCCAGGTGAACGGACCGAACGACTTGCGGGCGTTCAGCACCTCGCCGAGCAGCGTGTACAGCCCGAGGAAGAAGATCTGCGGCAGCGACCAGTAGGCGAACGCGGTGGCCAGGGGCGCTGCTCCGGCAGCACGCCGAAGAGCACGATCAGCGCGGGAGCCAGGAGGGTCGCGACAAGTGCGATCGCTGCGAAGACGACCATCCCGAGCGTGACGAGCTTGTTGATGTAAGCCCGGCCGCCGTCAGCATTGACCGACGCTCGGATGATCTGCGGTACGAGTACCGCGTTCAGGATGCCCTGGGCGATGATCGCGTACAGGCTGTTCGGGATGGTGGTCGCCGTGGCGTAGGCGCCAGCGGCGAAGGACACCGCGCCGATCGCCTGGACCAAAAGCCACGCTTTGGCGAAGCCGAGCAGCCTCGAGACGAGGGTGCCCGAGGCGAGGATGGCGCTCGCGCGCCCGACGCTAGCCATCGGCGCCGCCCGGTGCGGGCTGGGTGTCCGCGTCATCGGCGGCGGAGTCGCCGTCGCCGCGGGGTCGGGCGGTCTCGGTGGCGTCATCGTCATCCCCGTCCTTGCGGCGCTGGCTCCGTCGTCGCAGGATGTTGCGCACGATCCCGAAGCCGAACAGCAGCACGAGCAGGCCGCCGAAGATCAGCGCCCCGATGCCCTCCCAATCGGCGTGCACGTCCACCGTGACCGAGCTGGGGTCCCCGATCGGCACGCCCGTCGGGCTGTAGAGCTGCAGCGAGAGGATGACCTGGCCGTTGCCGACCTTGGCCTTCACCGGCACGAGCATCGTCGCCCGGGAGTCCTGCGGGATGGACTTCGTGGTCGGTGCGTCGATCTCCAGCCGGCTGTTCGACGGCGACGCGCTGAGCACGACTGTGGCCGCCTCCGTGCTCAGCTCGTTGCTGACCGTGAACGGGATCGACCCCTGCGCGCTCACCAGGTTCACGCTCTCCGTGGGCAGGATGTGGACCGCGTGGAGGGTCTTGACCGTCGACTGCCTGCTCGCACCGACCGCGGCCGTCCAGGACGTGCGCGGGTTCTGCCACGAGACGGCGAGCAGGGTGAGGAGCTGCGCCCGCGTCTGCCCCGTCAGCGTCGTCGGGTCGCTGAGGATGGTGGCGAACTCGTCGATCGACTTCTCGTCCTTCAGCAGCAGGTGGATGTTGTCGATCCGGGCCTGCGACTCCGGGGCGTCGGTCATCGCGAGCTCGGGCGACGGTGCGGAGGACAGCAGGGCGGGGAAGGTCGACGGCGCCGCGAACGGGCTGGTGAACAGGGCGTCCAGCGTGCGCTGGAGCTGCGTCCCGCTCGACGGCCAGGAGCGGTCGAGCCCGAGGAGCAGGTGGCGTGGGGTCGTGCCCTCCGCGCTGACGAGCTGGAGCTGCGCGTTCAGCTTCGACATGGCGGTGTTCCAGGCGAGGTCGCTCGGCGCGGAGACGGCCTGACGGAGCGCCTCGGAGAGCCGCTGGTCGGTGACCGCGAGCGCCGACGATCCGATGTGCTGCGGCGCGTTCGGGGTCGAGTCGAGCTTGTCGGCGTTGGTGTTGCTGCCCGAGAGGACGACTGTCCGGAGGCCGGCGGCCGCGAGGGGGGCGAGGTCGGCGATGCGGAGGGTGTCGTCGCCGGGCCACGCGACTCCGCGGAGGGTGTAGTTCCAGGCCAGCAGCCGGTCGAGGGTGGGGAGGGTCGTCCCTGTGCCGGGGGTGGGGGTCGGGCTGGGCGACGTCGCGGGCGGGGCCGTCGGAGTCTGCGGCTCCCCGATAGCCGTCGGGCTCGGCGAGAAGTTCTTGGGATCGAGCGCGTACCCCAGCGCGGTCGGCTGCAGCGGCGCGGGCAGGCCGGCCTGGATCTGGCCGGCGACATCCGCGTCGCCGTAACCGAGTGAGAAGGTGTCGTTCGGGAGGGCACTCAGCCGGTCGAGCCACGCCGTCGCGGTTGCGGGTGCCGAGTTCCCGAGCGCGCGGATGGAGGCGAGGATCATCGGATCGATGCCGACGGCGACGGTCGCGTGGTTCTGGAGACCGTCGAGGTCGCGGGTCAGCACGCCGTTCGGCGCCGTGTAGGTGGCCAGATCCTGTGCGGAGATGAGGCCGTCACCGGTCGACGGGCTCACGATCGGCATCACGACGCCGACGGCGGAGCGCGTCGCGGCGGCGCCCGGGCTCCACACGACCGACCCCCGGGCGTTCGCGACCACCGGGCCGATGTCGACCGTGGCGCCGAGCCCATAGACGGCCGAAGTGGTCCTGGCAGCGAACGGGACGGCCGCGGCCGGCACGTTCACGCGCACCACGACACTCGAACCCGGCTCGAGGAGGGGGAGTGTCGCCTTGCCGAGGTCGACGCGGTCCGAGACGGCGTCCGCGGAGGTGAGCCAGGAGGCGAGATCCGCTCGCGTCTTCCGCTGCTGCGGGTCCAGCCAGAGCCCGACCGAGCCGGCCGTGTAGGGGGTGTCCGTGGGGTTGGTCACCGTGACGGACGTGACCAGATCCTGTCCGGGCGCCAGCACTCCGCCGTTGTCGGCGGTCAGGGATGCGCTGATCGAGGCGTTCGTCGCGGTGCGGACGGAGGCTGCGGCGACGGTCGCGGAGGACGCGGTCGCCTGGCTCCCGGCGGGACCGCCCAGCAGGGCGACGACGGCGATGCCCGCGCCGATGAGGGCAGCAGGCAGTCGCGCACCCCGGAGGGTGAAGCGGGGTACGCTCATGCGCCGACGCACGATCCCGGTTCCGCCTCCATGTCGTCGATTCTAGGGGCCGCCCCCTGTGAGAGCCCGGCGAGCACGCGGCGTCCGGGCGAGGCGAGCGGCGCGTCCGGCGTCCCATTAAACTGAGGCACCATGCAGTCCGTCGCCGAATCCCTCGACCGCCTCGGCGCCCTCGCGAAGACCCCGACGGTCGATCGGCTCGCCCGGGCGTTCGCCGCAGCCGGCTTCGAGCTGTCGCTCGTGGGGGTCCCGTGCGCGACGCGCTTCTGGGCCGCGCGGTCCACGATCTGGACTTCACCACCGACGCGCGTCCGGACGACATCCTCGGCGTCGTCCGGCCGCTCGCCGACGCCGTGTGGGACATCGGCCGCGCGTTCGGGACGATCGGCGCCCGCTTCGGCGACGACACGGTGGAGATCACGACCTACCGCAGCGACAGCTACGACGGCGCGACGAGGAAGCCGGAGGTGCAGTTCGGGGACACGCTCGAGGGCGACCTCCTGCGCCGGGACTTCACGGTCAACGCGCTCGCCCTCCGCATCCCGGAGGTGCGGCTGGTGGACCCGTCCGGCGGCGTGGAGGACCTCCTGGCCCGACGTATCACGACGCCCGCGAGCCCCGAGGTGTCGTTCGGCGACGACCCGCTGCGGATGATGCGCGCCGCCCGGTTCGCCGCGCAGCTCGGGTTCACCGTCGACGATCCGACCCGCGAGGCGATGGCCGACATGGCCGACCGGATCGGGATCGTCAGCGCCGAGCGCGTGCGCGACGAGCTCACCAAGCTGCTGGCGGCCGACGACCCGCGCCCCGGCATCGAGCTCTTCGTGGGCTCCGGACTCGCCGACCAGGTGCTGCCGGAGGTGCCGGCGCTGCGGCTGGAGGTGGACGAGCACCACCACCACAAGGATGTGTACCAGCACAGCCTGACCGTGCTCGACCAGGCGATCGGCTACGAGAAGGAGCGTCACCCCGGCACCGCGCCCGACCTGGTGCTTCGGATCGCCGCGCTCCTGCACGACATCGGAAAGCCGGCGACGCGGCGGTTCGAGCCCGGCGGCGCCGTCAGTTTCTATCACCACGACGTCGTGGGCGCGAAGCTCGCCAAGAAGCGGCTGACCGCCCTGCGCTTCGACAAGGCCACCGTCGACTCGGTCGCGCGCCTGATCGAGCTGCACCTCCGCTTCTTCGGGTACTCCGACGCGCACTGGACCGACTCGGCCGTCCGCCGGTACGTGCGCGACGCCGGAGGCGAGCTGGAGCGCCTCCACATGCTGACCCGCGCCGACGTGACGACGCGCAACCGGCGGAAGGCCGACCGGCTCGGCTTCGCGTACGACGACCTGGAGCAGCGCATCGCCGAGCTGAAGGCGCAGGAGGAGCTGGACGCCGTCCGTCCCGACCTCGACGGGGAGCAGGTGATGCGGCTGCTCGGGCTGAGGCCCGGACGCGACGTCGGTCAAGCGCTCTCCTTTCTCCTGGAGCTGCGGCTCGACGAAGGACCGCTGGGCGAGGAGGAGGCCACGCGGCGCCTGCTCGCGTGGTGGGAGGCGCGATAGGAGGTCGGCCGCTCCCTCCTCCACAGTCGCGGCACTCGGATGAGTTGTCCACAGATTCGCGCCCGACGCACTGCGGGCCTCCCGTCATCGCGAGGCTGGACCCATGAGCATCGCAGAGACCGTCGCAGACCCCATCGCCCAGCGCCCCGGTTGGCGCGGGACCAGCGCATCAGCTACCCTTGACAAGTTGCCCGGGCAGATTCCTGCCTACGCAACCGATGTAGAACCCTCCTGCTGCAGAACGTCTGCAGCCGCTGAGACCAGAGGAGGTGGGTTAGTCATGCATCAGTACGAGTTGATGGTCATCCTCGATCCCGAGATCGATGAGCGCACCGTAGCTCCCAGCCTCGACAAGTTCCTCAACGTCGTTCGCAACGACGGTGGATCTATCGACAACATCGACATCTGGGGTCGTCGCCGCCTGGCGTACGAGATCAACAAGAAGTCCGAAGGCATCTACGCCGTCGTGCAGCTCACCGCGACCGGTGACACCACGAAGGAGCTCGACCGCCAGCTGAAGCTCAGCGAGGCCGTCATGCGCACCAAGGTGCTCCGTGCCGAAGAGGCCATCGCCCAGGTCGCGGCCGCTCAGAAGCGCGCCGACGAGAAGGCCGCCCGCAAGGCGTCCTCCTCCGCCGACAAGGCCGCTGCCGCCTCCGAGAAGGCCGGCGCCTAGTCCCATGGCCGGCGAGACCGTCATCACCGTGGTGGGCAACCTCACGGCCGACCCCGAGCTGCGTTACACGCAGAACGGGCTGGCTGTCGCCAACTTCACCATCGCATCCACTCCCCGCACGTTCGATCGTCAGGCGAACGAGTGGAAGGACGGTGAGGCTCTCTTCCTGCGCGCGAGCGTCTGGCGCGAGTTCGCCGAGCACGTCGCGGGCTCGCTGACCAAGGGGTCCCGCGTCATCGCCCAGGGGCGGCTCAAGCAGCGCTCCTACGAGACCAAGGAGGGCGAGAAGCGCACCTCCATGGAGCTCGAGGTCGATGAGATCGGGCCGTCGCTGCGGTACGCCACCGCACAGGTGACCCGTGCGCAGTCGTCGCGTGGTCCTGGCGGTGGCGGTGGCTTCGGCGGCGGTGCTCCCGCTGTCGAGGAGCCGTGGGCCGCCTCCGCACCCGCGGACCCGTCCGCGGGCGCCGACGTCTGGAACACTCCGGGCTCCTACAACGACGAGACCCCCTTCTAACGGGTCCGAACAACTGAGTTTGTCTGGCGGGCCTCGGGCTCGCCAGGCGGAAAGCAAAGGAAATCATGGCTGGAAAGTCGAGCGGCGACCGCCGCAAGCCGATCCGCAAGGGCAAGGACGGGAAGAACGCCGCGCCGGCGAAGTCCGTCCGCGTCGGCGTCATTGACTACAAGGACGTCGCGACCCTGCGGAAGTTCATCTCCGAGCGTGGAAAGATCCGCGCCCGCCGCATCACCGGTGTCTCCGTCCAGGAGCAGCGCCTGATCGCCCGCGCCGTCAAGAACGCGCGTGAGATGGCCCTCCTGCCCTACGCCGGCTCCGGCCGTTAAGGAGAAGAGACACAATGTCGAAGGTTATTCTCACGCACGAGGTCACCGGCCTCGGTTCCGCCGGTGACGTCGTCGACGTCAAGAACGGCTACGCGCGCAACTACCTCGTCCCCCAGGGCTTCGCCATCGCGTGGAGCCGTGGAGGCGAGAAGCAGGTCGAGCAGATCAAGGCGGCCCGTGCCGCTCGCGAGCTGCACACGATCGAGCAGGCCCAGGACCTCAAGGCGAAGCTCGAGGCGACCCGCGTCAAGCTGGTCGTCAAGGCCGGCCGCGAGGGCCGTCTGTTCGGTTCCGTGAAGACGGGCGACGTCGCCGACGCGGTCAAGGCCGCAGGCATCGGCGAGCTCGACAAGCGCAAGATCGAGCTCCCCAACCCCATCAAGGTGACCGGTGACCACGAGGCCACGGTCCGCCTGCACGACGACCTCTCGGCCGTCATCTCCCTGCAGGTGGTCGCCGCCAAGTAGCGGTCGGAAATCTCACAGTGTAGCGGCGGGCGAGAGCCCGCCGCTACACCTCGTTAAGTGGAGTTTTCCCCGGCTCCATCCACAGTGCACAGGCCCGGTCCGACAGCGTCGACCACAGGTCGGAAGGAACTTTTACACACAGCCTGGGGAAACAGGAATTCCTGGTCAAGGGCGTTTTTTGGTTCGAAGATTTTTGGTTTTCCACAGCGGATCCCACACCTTGTGCACAGCCGCGTCGGCGTTTCGCCCAGATTATCCCCAGAGTTATCCACAGGCGGAGCTGTGGGCGCGGCCGTCGGTTCGTAGGGTTGAGCGACGTCGACGGAAGACCGCCGAGGATCGGCTCGCAGAAGGTTGCGGGACGTTGTCGGTGGCCGTCCGTATTCTTCGAGCGGGCGCGCTTCGGCGCGGTCTCTCCGGCACGGTCACAGCGACTGTGCTGATGGCCTACTCGGCGTGCCCGCGCGCCGACCGGACGTGGGCGGCGCACGCTTGAGAGGGGAGCACCGACCGGTGCGCTCTCGCAACAGGAGAAGTGAGGAGAGCACGTGTCGATCGCCCATATCGGTCTCGCTGACAGCCGCGAACCGGGCGAGGCCCGTTCTCCGGAGCGCACCCCTCCTCACGACCTCCTCGCCGAGCAGAGCGCCCTCGGCGGCATGCTGCTCAGCAAGGACGCCGTGGCTGACGTCGTCGAGGTCGTCCGCGGCACGGACTTCTACATCCCCAAGCACGAGATCATCTACGACGCGATCCTCTCGCTGTACTCGCACGGCGAGCCGACCGATGTCATCACCGTCACCGACGAGCTGACCAAGCTGGGCGAGCTGTCCCGGGCCGGCGGCGCCGAGTACCTCCACACGCTCACGAGCCTCGTCCCCACGGCCGCCAACGCCGGCTACTACGCCAACATCGTCACCGAGAAGGCGCTGCTCCGCCGCCTGGTGGAGGCCGGCACCCGCATCACGCAGATGGGCTATAAGGCGGAAGGCGAGGTGCTCGACCTCGTCAACAACGCCCAGGCCGAGATCTACTCGGTCACCGGCCACCAGGAGGTCGAGGACTACGTCCCCCTGACCGAGGCCGTCACCGTCGCGATCGACGAAATCGAGGCCGCCAAGCACAAGGACGGCTCGATGACCGGCGTGCCGACCGGCTTCGCCGAGCTCGACGAGCTGACCAACGGCCTCCACCCCGGCCAGATGGTGATCGTCGCCGCGCGCCCCGCCCTCGGAAAGTCCACGCTGGCGCTGGACTTCGCGCGCGCCGCCGCCATCAAGCACGACATGCCGACCATCTTCTTCTCGCTCGAGATGGGGCGCAGCGAGATCGCGATGCGCCTCCTCTCCGCCGAAGCCACCGTCCCGCTGCAGCACATGCGCAAGGGCACCGTCGACAACCGCGACTGGACGACCATCGCCTCCACGCGCGGTCGCATCAACGACGCCCCGCTCTACATCGACGACAGCCCGAACATGACCCTGGTGGAGATCCGCGCCAAGTGCCGCCGCCTCAAGCAGCGCGTCGGCCTCAAGATGGTCATCATCGACTACCTCCAGCTCATGACGAGCGGCAAGCGCGTCGAGAGCCGCCAGCAGGAGGTCAGCGAGTTCTCGCGAGCGCTGAAGCTGCTCGCCAAGGAGCTGCAGGTCCCCGTGATCGCCCTGTCACAGCTGAACCGTGGCCCTGAGCAGCGAGCCGACAAACTCCCCGCCCTGAGCGACCTCCGCGAGTCGGGCTCGATCGAGCAGGACGCGGACGTCGTCATCCTGCTCCATCGCGAGTCCGCCTACGAGAAGGACAACCCCCGCGCCGGCGAGGCCGACCTGATCGTCGCGAAGCACCGCAACGGCCCCACCAAGACCGTGACGGTGGCCTTCCAGGGCATGTACTCCCGCTTCGCGGACATGGCGCCGATCTAGATCCCGCTGGCCGTCACGACCGGCGGGTGAGTCGCAGCCGCCCTGGCGGGTCAGCCCTGTCCCTGATCCCAGAGCCGCCAGCCCGCCTTTGTCTGGCGGTAGCAGAACGACCACCCTTCCGTTCCGCCCTGATCGGTGCCGTCGAGGCCGGTGTCGGTGGTGATCGAATACGACATGCACTCGCCGTCATCGCCGGTGCGACCGAGCAGCGTGTACGAGAGAAGCCGAGGTCCGTCGCACCACGCCGTCGTGTTGGAGGTCGTGAGGGCGCGGGTCATGCCGCAGTCGCTGTGCTTCGCAGCCTCCATGTAGGTGTGCGCTGTGGAGGAGAGTGTTGCGTCGGCGCCCGGGACAGGACCATGCGGGACGGGACCATCCGAGGGCAGGGTCAGAAGCACCCACGCGCCGACGACCATCCCACCCAGCCCCACGACGATCGAGAAGGCGATCAGAGGGGCGCTCCAGGTGATGCCATGATGCGAACTTAGGGGATCGAATCCGACACAGGCGGCTACGCAGCCCCTCCCACGCCGCCGCTAGACTCCCCGCATGGCCCAGCACCGCGTCGTCGCTCCCGTGATCGCACCCGGCGAGAAGGTCATGGGACCGCCGTCGTACTTCCCGAGCATCGAGAAGAACTACGGGCGGCCGGTCCAGGAGTGGCTGGACCTCGTGGTCGGGCGGCTGGACACCGGGGCCACGCACATGGAGGTCGTCGGGTGGCTGACGTCCGAGTACGGGATGGGGCACGGGCACGCCAACGCCCTCGTCGGGTACACGAAGGCCACGCTGGCCGAGCAGGCGTGACCGGCTCGCCGACGCTGGGCCACCCGAAAGCGGGCGCATAAGGTTCTCCGAGCGCGGATCATCCTCCGGGAGGACGCGGGCGCTCGCCAGGCGGAGTCGAATGGAACGGTGAACACCATCCTCATCCCGTTGCTGCAGGGCGCAGGTCCTGTCGCTCTTGCGGTGGTGTCCTTCGCGCTCGCGTTCACCTGGCCGTCGCTGGTCGAGCCCGCCCTGCGGGTGCGGTCCGAGCGCGGGCGGCTGGCCGGTTTCGCCGCGGTCGGAGCCCTGCTGCTGCTCGCGGCGAGCATCGTCTACGTCGTACCCGGCGTCCTGCTGAGGGACGACTACGGTGCGGTCGTCGTCGCGCCGCTCGCCGTCACCTGGATCATCCTGGCCGCGGCGCTCGGGCTGCGTTCGCTCTTCCAGACCGGTTTCGCGCGCGTGGTCTCGGCGACGTTCTCGATCGCGACAGTCTTCGGCGCCGCGGCCGGCGTCCTCGTCGCGCTGAGCTGGCACCATCCGATCAGCGCCACCGTCCTGCCGACGGGCGCGTTCGTGCTCGTGGTCGGTGGCATCGCCGCGATCGTCGCCTGGGCGCGGCCCGACGGGGACGAGCTGACGGCTGCGGTGTGACGGCGGCCGGTGCGGAAGCTTCAGCACTCCGGTGCTGTCTGAGGATCAAGGAAGGGATCGCGGCGGTGCTGAGCGTGCCGAACCCGATCCGCGCGGCGCGATCGTAGGCGCCGTGGGAGGCTGCCCCGCGGCAAACGCGCAGGAAGCCCGCGACTAGACTGGGAGCGAATCCTGACTGAGAGAGGTCGCCGAGTGGCACCCGCCGTTCCCCAGAATCAGGGCGATCCGAACTCGAGCCGTTATTGGGTCGTCCCCGCCGTGCGCGCGATCGTCGCGCTCGCCGCGGCCGCAGTCGTCACCTTCACCCGGGACGCGCACACCCCGCAGTTCGGCCTCATCGTCTTCGGTGTCTTCGCGGTGGCCGACGGCCTCGCCACCAGCGTCCTCAGCCTCCTGTTCGCCTCGAAGGGCATCACCCGCACCCTTTTCGCGGTCCAGGGCTGCATCGGCATCCTCGCCGGAGCGCTCGCCATCGCTCTCAACGCCAGCGGTCTCGGTCTCTTCCTCTACGTGGTGACCGTGTGGGCGGCGCTCACCGGAATCCTCGAGCTCTACAGCGGCCTCCGCGAGCGCCGGAACGACGCGGCCGCGCGCGACTGGCTCATCACCGGTGCGCTCACCGCGATCCTTGCTCTGGTGCTGCTCTTCGTGCCGGCCGATGCCGTGCTCGCCATCGGGCTGTTCGGCGCCTGGGCCGTGGTCGTCGGCGTCTTCCAGGGCATCGGCGCAGCCTCCCTGCGATCGGCGGCCCGCTCCGCCGCGGCCGCCCGCCGGACGGAGAGCGGATCGTGACCAAGCGCGACAAGAAAGACCCCAGCGTGACCAACAGCCTCCAGCCGACCCGCCGCGACCGCTTCCTGCCTGCCGAGCTGCTCGGCATCTCCGCGGGCCTCGGCGTCTTCGTCGGCCTCATCGTCCTGATCGCGACGCGCGAGTTCATCCTCGCCGGCGTCGCCTTCGGGATCGCGTTCATCCTGTCGCTCGTGCTGATGGCGCTGTTCGCGCTCGCCTTCAAGCCGAACGCGGCCGAGGTGGAGGACATCCACGAGCAGGACGTGGAGGCCCAGGAGAAGGCCGCGGGCCACAGCGACACCGCGAAGCCGGGCACCGCACGTGACGGTGACGAGAACGGGACGCCCCGGGGGCACTGAGCCCCGCCGAGGCGATCCCGCCGGCGGCCTCAGAGCCGGTCGACCAACTCCGACGCCAGCCCCACGTATCCCGCGGGCGTGAGTGCCAGCAGGCGGTTCTTCGCCGCCTGGCCGATCTCGAGGCCGTCCACGAACGCCGTCAGCGCCTCGTGGTCGACGCGCTTGCCGCGGGTCAGCTCCTTGAGCAGCGCGTACGGGTCGGAGATCGTGGAGCGCCCGGCGGTGACCTCCGCGCGGATCACCGTCTGGATGGCCTCGGCCAGCACCTCCCAGTTGAGGTCGAGGTCGGTCGCGAGGGCGTCGCGGTCGAGGGAGATCTGGGCGAGGCCGCGCTGGATGTTGTCGAGCGCCAGCAGCGAGTGGCCGAGGCCCACCCCGATGTTGCGCTGCGTGGTGGAGTCGGTCAAGTCGCGCTGCAGGCGGCTGGTCACCAGCGTGGCGGCGAGCGAGTCGAGGACGGCGCTGGAGAGCTCGAGGTTGGCCTCCGCGTTCTCGAAACGGATCGGGTTGACCTTGTGCGGCATGGTCGAGGAGCCGGTCGCGCCGGGCTCCGGGGTCTGCCGGAAGTAGCCCATCGAGATGTACGTCCAGATGTCGGTGCACAGGTTGTGCAGGACGCGGTTGGCGTGCGAGACGCGGGCGTAGAGCTCGGCCTGCCAGTCGTGCGACTCGATCTGCGTGGTGAGCGGGTTCCAGTCGAGGCCGAGACTCTCCACGAACTCCTGCGAGATGCGCGGCCAGTCGGCGTCGGGGTCCGCGACCAGGTGCGCGGCGAAGGTGCCGGTCGCGCCGCTGAACTTGCCCAGGTATTCGGTGGCCTCCACCTGCTTCCGGATGCGGTCGAGGCGGTGCACGAAGACCGCGAGCTCCTTGCCCATCGTCGTCGGGGTCGCGGGCTGGCCGTGGGTGCGGGCGAGCATGGCGTCGTCGCGATACTGGACGGCCTGTGCGCGCAGCTCGGCGATCACGTTGCGGAAGGCGGGCAGCCAGACCTGGGCGACCGCGGCGTTCACGGTGAGCGCGTAGGAGAGGTTGTTGATGTCCTCGCTGGTGGCGGCGAAGTGGGTGAGCTCGGCGATGTGGTCGAGGCCCAGCGCGTGCAGGCGCTCGCGGACCAGGTACTCGACGGCCTTCACGTCGTGCTTGGTGGTGGCCTCCAGCTCGGCGAGCCGGTCGATCTCGGGCTGCCCGAACTCGTCGGCGAGGGCGCGAAGCTGGCCGACCTGCTCGTCGGTGAGCGGGGAGGAGCCGAACATCCGGTGGCCGGTCAGGTAGATCAGCCATTCGACCTCGACCTGGACGCGCGCCCGATTGAGGCCCGCCTCCGACAGGTGGTCGCCGAGGCCGAGGACCGAGGACCGGTAGCGGCCGTCCAGGGGCTGAGCGGCTGGGGAGGCAGGGCGGTCATGGGACTCCTCGCGGGATCGGCGTGGTGGATTCGCCTCTATTCTCCCGCACTCGGGAGGGCGTCAGCGCTCGCGCGTGAACGGCCGGAAGATCAGGCCGATGAGCCAGCCGATGATGCCGAGCACCAGCGCGCCGAGGACGCCCCACCAGAAGCTCGCGACGTGGAGGCCGAAGCCCATCAGGCCGCTGATCCACGACACCAGGAGCAGCAGCAGCCCGTTCACGATGAACGAGATGAGGCCCAACGTGAGGATGTAGAGCGGGAAGGCGACGATGCGGATCACCGTGCCCACGATCGCGTTGACCACGCCGAAGATGAGGGCGACGAGCAGGTAGGTCAGGACGGTCGCCGTGCTTCCCGCGGCGTAGGGGACGACGGTGACGCCGCTGACGATCAGGGTCGTCAGCCACAGGGCCACCGCGTTGATGATCACCTTGAGCAGGAATCGCATGGGCACATCCTCCCAAACGGGAGGCGCGGAGGGCAGGGGCTCGCCGCTAGAGTCGCGGCGTGCCCAACAAAGACGGCCGGATACCGGACCAGAACGGACTTGTTCCGCCGCAGCTCATCGACGCTCCGCGAGTGAAGAAGGTGTACCCGCCGCTGCAGTGGCGGCCGCTGCGGGTGATGAATCCGTGGCACAAATTCGGGTTCATCGTCCTGCTCGAAGTGGGGTGGCGAGTCTTGACGCAACTCGCCCAGCTTGCGGTACCGGTCACCGTGGTCACCGTGGTCAGCAATGCTCTCTGGCCGATCGTGGTCATCGCGCTCGCACGGTCGTTCCGCGGTGAGGGTGAGCCCGTGCAGCCTCCCCGACCGTGGTGGCGATTGAGCGCCCGGCCGAGGATCGGATGGTTCATCGGCGGCTTCTACGCGCTCGGCGAACTGCAGGCCTTCTTCTTCCCGGTGCACACCGATCGCTACCTTGCAACGGCGTCCAGCGTCGTCTTCGGGCTGTTCCTCGCCGCCGCCTTCCTCAACTCCTCCATCCGGCTCACCATCCAGCGTCGTCGCACCGCCCAATAAAGAGGAATGCTCCCGCGGGTATCCGCCCGCGACTAAGTTGGGTCTGTGACTGACCTAGACGCGCACGGCGTGCGGCTGCGGCCCGAGATCGTGGCGGTCCCTGCCTACAAGCAGGGCCGCCCGGCGCCGGCGGACGGTTTCAAGCTGTCCAGCAACGAGAACCCCTATCCCCCGCTCCCCTCCGTCGTGGAGGCCGTGGCCGGGACGCTCAGCGAGCTCAACCGCTACCCCAACGCGGGCGGCGCCGACCTCCGCGAGCGGCTCGCCGAACGGCACGGCGTCGACGTCGACCAGGTGCACCTCGGCAGCGGGTCGGTCGCGCTGCTCGCGCAGCTCATCTCCGCCGCAGCGGGGACCGGCGACGAGGTCGTCTACTCGTGGCGGTCGTTCGAGGCCTACCCGGGCCTGGTCACCGTCGCGGGCGCGACCAGCGTTCAGGTGCCGAACCGGCCGGACGGCGGGCACGACCTCCCGGCGATGGCCGCCGCGATCACCGACCGCACGCGGGTCGCGATCGTCTGCACGCCCAACAACCCGACCGGGCCGGTCGTCACGGCCGCCGAGTTCGAGGCGTTCATGGCGTCCGCGCCCCGCGACCTCCTGGTGCTGCTCGACGAGGCCTATTACGAGTTCGTCACCGACAACGCCTCGGTGGACGGCATCCCGCTGCTCTCGCGCTACCCGAACCTCGTCGTGCTGCGCACCTTCTCGAAGGCCTACGGGCTCGCCGCCCTCCGGATCGGCTACGCGGTCGGCCCGGCGGCAGTCCTGAACGCGGCGCGGTCGGCGGCCATCCCGCTGTCGGTGACCGACGCCTCCCGGGTCGCCGCGCTTGCGTCGATCGACGCCGAGGACGAGCTCATGGAGCGGGTCGCCCGCATCGCCATGCGCCGCGACAAGCTGCGGAACGCGCTGGTCGCCCAGGGCTGGAACGTCCCGGAGGCCAACGGCAACTTCGTCTGGCTGGCGACCGGCGAGGAGACCGCGGCCGCCAACGACGCGTTCTTCGACGCGGGCCTGACCGTGCGGGCGTTCCCGCCGGAGGGCATCCGTATCAGCGTCGGCGAGCAGGAATCTGTGGAGAAACTCCTGGAGGTCGCTGCCGATCTTGTGCGGAACCTACCAAATGGGCACCCGGGCAAGCGGTTAGGTTAGAACGGTGGTTGCGACGAACGATACCCCGCGCCCGGCGAACACCGTCCAGCTGCTGACCGCAGACGGCCGGTTCCAGCCGAGCGACCCGGCCGGAGAGTACCTCCCCTACCTCGAGCGACTCGGGGAGGAGGACTACCGCACCTTCTACCGCGACATGGTCCGCGTGCGTGCCGTGGATGACGAGGGGGCCAACCTCCAGCGCCAGGGCCAGCTCGGCCTGTGGGTGCCGAGCCGCGGCCAGGAGGGCGCCCAGGTCGGCTCCGCCCGCGCGGCCAAGCCGCAGGACAACCTGTTCCCGTCGTACCGGGAGCACGTGGTCGGCATGATCCGCGGCATCGACCCGGTCGGCATCATGGGGCTGCTGCGCGGCACCACGCACGGCGGCTGGGACCCGACGGACCCCGCCATCCACGGCTTCCACCTCTACACGCTCGTCATCGGCTCGCACACCCTGCACGCCACCGGCTACGCGATGGGCGTCAAGCTCGACGGCAAGGTCGGCACCGGCGACCCCGAGGTCGACGAGGCCGTGATCGCCTACTTCGGCGACGGCGCGACGAGCCAGGGCGATGTCAGCGAGGCCTTCGTCTTCGCCGCCAGCTACCAGACCCCGCAGGTCTTCTTCCTGCAGAACAACCATTGGGCCATCTCGGTGCCGGTGAAGACGCAGTCGCGCACCCCGCTCTACCTGCGGTCGAGCGGTTTCGGCATCCCGGGCGTGCAGCTCGACGGCAACGACGTGCTCGCCGCCTATGCGGTGACCGCGAAACACCTCGACGACGCGCGCAACGGGGAGGGCCCGAGCATGATCGAGGCTCTGACCTACCGGATGGGCGCGCACACGTCGAGCGACGACCCGACCAAGTACCGCACCGACGACGAGGTGGCGTACTGGGCCGAGCGCGACCCGATCCTGCGGTTCCGGGCGTTCCTGGAGAACCAGGGCGTCGGCCAGGCGTTCTTCGACACAGCCCACGAAGAGGCGGCCGACCTGGCGTCCGACGTCCGCCGGCGCACGCTCACCCTCGAGGTCCCGCCGATCGAGAGCATGTTCGACAACGTCTACAGTGAGCCGCATCCCGTGATGGACGAGCAGCGGCGCTGGCTGCAGGAGTACGAAGCGTCGTTCGGAGGTGACGCATGAGCGACCTGAGGGGCGAGACCGGATACGTGGAGGCCGAGCTGGTGGAGGACGAGACGCCGGACGCCGACAGCGCCGCGCACGACGAGCCGTTCGACGACACGCAGGCCATCGACGTGGTCGAGATCGTGGAGAGCGAGCCCGGCTCCCGCGTGCTCGAGGAGCATGTGGCCGAGCAGGAGTGGACGCGCGAGTTCGTGGTCGAGGACGAGACTGTGCCGGAGCAGTCGGAGGCGATCGACACCGAGTCGGAGGTCGGCGAGCCGCAGGAGACTCCCGCACCCGGGGCGGAGTCCGCCGCCGAGGCGGCCGGACCGCGCATCCAGTCGATGCCGATGGTGAAGGCGCTCAACGCCGGCCTCCGGCGCGCGCTCGCCGCGGACCCGAAGGTCCTGCTCATGGGCGAGGACATCGGCCCGCTCGGCGGCGTCTTCCGCGTCACCGAGGGACTGCAGGCCGAGTTCGGCGCGAAGCGCGTGCTCGACACCCCGCTGGCGGAGGCGGGCATCATCGGCTCGGCCATCGGCCTGGCGATGCGCGGTTACCGCCCGGTGGTGGAGATCCAGTTCAACGGCTTCGTGTTCCCCGGCTTCGACCAGATCACGACGCAGCTCGCCAAGCTGACCAACCGGCACAGCGGCGCGGTGTCCATGCCGGTCGTCATCCGCATCCCGCACGGCGGCCACATCGGCGCCGTCGAGCACCACCAGGAGGCTCCGAGGCGTACTTCGCGCACACCGCGGGCCTCCGGGTCGTCGCGCCCTCGACGCCGAACGACGCGTACTGGATGATCCAGGAGGCCATCGCCTCCGACGACCCGGTGATCTTCTTCGAGCCGATGAGCCGCTACTGGCCGAAGGGCGACGTCGACACCGAGGAGAACCCGGTGCCGCTCCACGCGAGCCGCGTCGTGCGCACCGGCACGGACGCGACGATCGTGGCATGGGCGGGCATGGTCCCGGTCGCGCTGCGCGCCGCCGAGGTCGCCGCCGAGGAGGGCCGCAGCCTGGAGGTCGTCGACCTCCGCTCGCTCGCTCCGATCGACTACGCTCCGGTGCTCCAGTCGGTGCAGAAGACCGGGCGGCTCATCGTCGCGCAGGAGGCTCCCGGCACCGTGTCCGTCGCCTCCGAGGTCGCCGCCGTGGTGGCCGAGAAGGCCTTCTACTCGCTGGAGTCGCCCGTGCTGCGGGTCGCCGGCTTCGACACCCCCTTCCCGCCGGCCAAGCTGGAGGGCGTCTACCTGCCGGACGCCGACCGCATCCTCGAAGCCGTCGACCGCGCGCTCGCGTACTGAGCCTGCGCCGAACGAAAGAAGCCGCACATGAGCGAGTCCCAGTTCCTGCTGCCCGACGTCGGCGAGGGTCTGACCGAGGCCGAGATCGTCTCGTGGAAGGTCGCGCCCGGAGAGCCGGTCGCGGTCAACCAGGTGATCGTGGAGATCGAGACGGCCAAGTCGCTCGTGGAGCTGCCGTCGCCGTTCGAGGGGACCGTGGGCGAGCTGCTCGTGTCCGAGGGACAGACGGTGGAGGTCGGCACGCCGATCATCACCGTCACCGGTGGCGCTGCTGCTCCCGCCGAGCCGGCCGAGCCGGTGAGCGAGATCGCCGAGGCGGAGGCCGACGCCGCGCAGAGCGTGTCGCACGAGGCTGATGAGCCGAAAGCGGGCGCCGTGCTCGTCGGGTACGGCGCCGCAGGTCACGGGACCAGCCGCCGGCGCCGGGTGACGCACCCGGGCACCGCCTCCATCCCGGTGACGTTCACGCCGGCCCCTGCTGCTCCCGCTGCTGCTGCGTCGGCCGCGGCCGCTCCCGCCCCGTCGGCTCCGGCCGGCGCCTCCTCCGCCGGGCGCGCCCCGGTGATCGCCAAGCCGCCGATCCGCAAGCTGGCGAAGGACCTCGGCGTCGACCTCACGATCGTCACTCCGACCGGCCCGATCGGCGACATCACCCGGGAGGATGTGCTCCGGGAGGCCACCCAGGCGAGCGTGTTCCGCAACATCCAGACTCCGGAGTGGCCGAACGACCGCGAGGACCGCATCCCGGTCAAGGGCGTGCGCAAGGCGATCGCGAACGCGATGACGTCCAGCGCGTTCAGCGCCCCGCACGTCAGCCTGTTCGTGGACGTCGACGCCACCCGCACGATGGAGTTCGTCAAGCGCCTCAAGACGTCGCCCGACTTCGTCGGGATCAAGGTGTCGCCGCTCCTCATCGTGGCGAAGGCGATCATCTGGGCGGTCCGCCGCAACCCCACCGTGAACTCCACGTGGACCGATGAGGAGATCATCGTCCGGCACTACGTGAACCTCGGCATCGCCGCCGCGACGCCGCGCGGGCTCATCGTGCCGAATATCAAGGAGGCGCAGGGCATGACCCTGCTCGAGCTCGCGAAGGCGCTCGAGGAGCTGACCCTGATCGCGCGCGAGGGCAAGACTCCCCCGGCCGACATGGCGGGCGGCACGATCACCATCACGAACATCGGCGTGTTCGGGATGGACACCGGGACGCCGATCCTGAACCCGGGCGAGGTCGGCATCGTCGCGCTCGGCACGATCAAGCAGAAGCCCTGGGTCGTAGACGGCGAGGTGCGCCCGCGCTACGTCACCACCGTGGGCGCGTCGTTCGATCACCGTGTGGTGGACGGGGACGTGGCGTCGCGCTTCCTGGCCGACGTGGCCTCCATCATCGAGGAGCCCGCGCTGCTGCTCGACTGAGCCCAAACATTCGTGCCGAATGTCGCCTTTCGCGCGCTGAAAGTCGACATTCGTGCCGAATCGCGCGTGTTAGTGATTTTGACAATCGTTCTCAATTAGGGATAGATTCGTGGTACACCCACGGATTAGACAGGTCCCCATGTTGAAGCGTTCGGTCTTCACCCTCGCCCTCGCCGCCGCGACCGTCGCGGCCCTGACCGGCTGCACCGCCGGGTCATCCTCCGACGACGGCAAGGTCCGCGTCGTCACCAGCACCAACGTCTACAGCGACATCGCCTCCACGATCGCCGGCGGCGCGGTCGACGTGACCGCGCTGATGACCGACCCCGCGCAGGACCCGCACTCCTTCGAGGCGAGCGCCCAAAGCCAGCTCGCCGTGTCGAAGGCCGACATCCTCATCGAGAACGGCGGCGGCTACGACGACTTCATGACCACCCTCCGGACCGGCGCGAAGAACGCGAAGGCCACGGTGCTGAACGTGGTCGACATCTCGGGCAAGAAGGCGCAGGGCGGCGACCTCAACGAGCACGTCTGGTACGACTTCCCCACCATCCAGAAGTTCACGACCGCCCTGACCGACGCGCTGTCGAAGGCCGACCCGGCGCAGAAGGCGACCTTCGCGAAGAACGCCGCGACCTTCTCCGGCAAGCTCGCCGCCCTCCAGAGCCGGGAGGCCGAGCTGAAGGCGACGTACGCCGGCGCAGGTGTCGCGGTCACGGAGCCCGTCCCGCTCTACCTGCTGGAGTCCAGCGGGCTCGTCGACAAGACACCGGAGAAGTTCAGAGCCGCGATCGAGAGCGGTACCGACGTGTCCCCGCTCGTGCTGCATCAGACGCTCGCCCTGTTCAGCGGCCACAAGGTGCGGCTGCTCGTCTACAACGAGCAGACCAGTGGACCCGAGACCGCCCGCGTCCTGGCAGCGGCCAAGGCGGCGGACATCCCCGTTGTGCCCGTCACTGAGACGCTTCCGAAAGGCAAGGACTACGTGAGCTGGATGAACGCGAACCTCGACGCCGTGGGAGCGGCGCTGGCCCAGTGAGCGAGCCGATCGAGCGCGTCGCTGCGCCGGCCGAACGCGACGTGGTCCTCAGCCTCCGGGACGCCGCCCTGGGATTCGGCGACCGCACACTGTGGAGCGGGCTCGACCTGGACGTCCACGCCGGCGAGTTCGTCGCTGTCCTCGGGCCGAACGGCTCGGGCAAGACCAGCCTCCTGAAGACGATCCTCGGCCAGCAGTCGCTCGACTCCGGGAGCATCGTGCTCGACGGCCACCCGGTGCGGCGCGGCGACCGGCGCATCGGCTACATCCCGCAGCAGAAGCTCATCCCGGCCGGCACCCCGATGCGCGCCCGCGACCTCGTCGCGCTCGGCGTCAACGGGCACCGCTGGGGCCTGCCCATCCCGAACCGCGGCGACCGGGAGCAGGTGGAGCAGCTCATCGACTCGGTCGGCGCGCGCCGCTACGCGGACACCCCCGTCGGATCACTGTCCGGGGGCGAGCAGCAGCGGCTCCGTGTCGCGCAGGCACTCGCCGGCGACCCGACCCTGCTGCTCTGCGACGAGCCGCTGCTGTCGCTCGACCTCCAGCACCAGCGCGGGGTGAGCGAGCTCATCGACCGCCGCCGGCGCGAGCACGACAGCGCGGTCGTCTTCGTCACGCACGACGTGAACCCGGTCCTCGGGATGGTCGACCGCGTGCTCTACCTCGCCGGCGGCCGGTTCCGCACCGGCACCCCGGACGAGGTGCTGCGCAGCGAGGTGCTGACCGACCTGTACGGGACGCCGGTGGACGTCATCCGGAGCCGCGGGCGCATCGTCGTCGTCGGGATCCCGGACGCGGAGACCCACTCGCACCACGATCACACCCGTACCTCGCACCCGGAGCCTGCCGCATGAACGATCTCTGGTCGCAGCTCTTCAACTTCACCGACTACGGCGAGCTGCTCGCGCTGGTGCGCAACTCGATCTTCGCCGGTGCGGTGCTCGGCGTCGTCGGCGGCCTGATCGGCGTCTTCGTGATGCAGCGGGACATGGCGTTCGCCGTGCACGGGATCAGCGAGCTCTCCTTCGCGGGTGCGGCGGTGGCGTTGCTGTTCGGCGTGAACGTCGTCGCAGGCTCGCTCGTCGGATCGCTGATCGCCGCCATCCTGATCGGACTGCTCGGCGCGCGGGCGCGGGACCGCAACTCGATCATCGCGGTGCTGATGCCGTTCGGGCTGGGGCTCGGGATCCTCGCGTTGGCGCTGTATCCCGGGCGCAGCGCGAACAAGTTCGGCCTGCTCACCGGCCAGATCGTGTCGGTGGACGACCCGCAGCTCGGCTCGCTTCTCGTCATCGGCGCGATCGTGCTGATCGCCCTCCTGCTGATGTGGCGCCCGCTCATGTTCGACAGTCTGGACGCCGACGTGGCGGCCTCCCGCGGCGTCCCGACCCGCTTCGTCGCGCTCGCCTTCATGGTCCTGCTCGGCCTCGCCGTCGCGGTGTCGGTGCAGATCGTCGGCGCCCTCCTGGTGCTGTCGCTGCTCGTGACGCCCGCGGCCGCAGCCATGCGCGTCTCGTCGTCACCGCTGCTGGTCCCGCTGCTGAGCGTGGGCTTCGCCCTCCTCTCGGTGGTCGGCGGCATCCTGCTGGCGCTCGGCAGCTCCCTGCCGATCAGCCCGTACGTGACGACGATCTCGTTCCTCATCTACGTGGCCTGCCGACTCGTCGGCACGCGCGGTTCCCGGCGACTCGTGAGCCGGAGAGGCTAGCCTGGACACGTGAAGCGCAACACCTGGCAGCGGGAGGCCGTCCGCGAGGCACTGACCTCGACGGAGGGTTTCATCAGCGCGCAGGGACTCCACCTGAGCCTGCACGAGACCGGCTCCCCGATCGGCCTCGCGACGGTCTACCGCGCGCTCGCGGACCTCGCGGCGGAGGGCGACGCGGACTCGCTGCAGTCGCCGGAGGGCGAGAGCCTGTACCGCGCCTGCACGACCGGACACCACCACCACCTGATCTGCCGCAAATGCGGGCTGACGGTGGAGATCGAGGCCGACGAGGTCGAGCAGTGGGCGCGCGCGGCGGCGGCGTCGCACGGGTTCACGCAGGCGCAGCATGTGGTGGATGTGTTCGGGTTGTGCGCGGGGTGTTCGGCAAAGGCGGCGGCGGAATCTAACGCCTGACATACGCACCGGCTAAAGTGGTTCGATGCGCATCGGTGTCTATGTCGACGGCTACAACCTCTACTACGGGGCCAGGAAGCACTGTGGGCGGTCCACGGCGGGTTGGCGATGGCTCGACGTGCGGGCGCTGGTGGAGCCTCTTGCGGGCTGGCCAGGCTCTCAGCTCACCCGGGTGGTGTATTGCACCGCTCGAGTTGATCCGCTCGACAGTCCGGGTGCCAATCTGGATCAGTCGATCTATCTCGACGCCCTGGTCGCGTCGCGCTCCGTCGATGTGATCGCCGAGGGGCGCTACGTCTCGTGGGCGAAGGCAGAACCGCTGGTCATCCAGCCGCCAGGCACATTCCGGCCCAGCGTCTATCTCCATGACGACGAGTCGTGGGACCTCCGTCTACCGTTGCGTGCCGTGTCGTCGGGCGACGGTCGACTCGTGTTCGCCACGGTGCGCAAGCGGGAGGAGAAGGGGTCGGACGTGAATGTCGCGTCGCATCTTCTGTTCGATGTCCTCACCGATGCCGTGGATGCCGCGATCGTCGTGTCGAATGACTCGGACCTGGAACTGCCAGTGCGCCTCGCGCGCGAGCGTGTTCCGGTCGGGATGGTGAATCCCTCAACGAACCCGACCGCCGGCGCACTAAAGGGCAATGCCGACGATGGGGCAGGGAGTCACTGGTGGAGACGCCTCCGAGCGGAGGACTACCGGAGCAGCCAACTGCCCGACCCGGTCGGGAAGCTTCGCAAGCCTGACGAGTGGTGACAAAGAAAAGACCCGCTCTCACGTGGAGAAGCGGGTTGGTGGTTCAATGCTACACGATAAGGCGGGTCTTATCGCATGAGAGGGCCCTTTATTCGGGCCGATTTGGCGCGATTTGGCCACACTCGCCTCGGTGCCGTAGCATAGATGTTTGGCTGAGTGGGCTCCTCCCACTCCGTTAGCCGTGCACGAACCCCCATGACGAAAACGCTTGGGAAGTCGTGCGCCGACAAGTGACCTTGGGTGATGCGTTCAGCATCACGGTATTGGAGAAGAAAGCAATGGCAGCAGTGTGCCAGGTGACTGGAGCCGTTCCCGGCTTCGGTCACAACATCTCGCACTCGCACCGACGCACGAAGCGCCGGTTCGACCCGAACATCCAGAAGAAGACGTACTACGTCCCGTCTCTTCGTCGTAATGTCACCCTGACGCTGAGCGCCAAGGGCATCAAGGTCATCGACGCCCGTGGCATCGAGTCCGTGGTGAAGGACCTCCTGGCCCGTGGGGAGAAGATCTAACAATGGCGAAGCAGCAGGACATCCGTCCGATCATCAAGCTCCGTTCGACGGCGGGCACCGGTTACACCTACGTGACCAAGAAGAACCGTCGCAACAACCCCGACCGTCTCGTGCTCAAGAAGTACGACCCCATCGTGCGCAAGCACGTCGACTTCCGAGAGGAGCGCTAAACATGGCCAAGACGTCCAAGATCGCCAAGAACGAGCAGCGCAAGGTCATCGTCGAGCGCTACGCCGCCAAGCGGGCCGAGCTGAAGAAGCAGCTCGTCGACCCGAACGGCACCGACGAGTCGCGTGAGGCCGCCCGTCTGGGCCTCCAGAAGCTCCCCCGCGACGCCTCCCCCATCCGCGTGCGCAACCGCGACGCGGTGGACGGCCGTCCCCGCGGAAACCTCAGCAAGTTCGGCATCTCGCGCGTCCGTTTCCGCGACATGGCGCACCGAGGCGAGCTGCCCGGCATCACCAAGTCGAGCTGGTAAGACCCAGCATTCGCCGCTGAGAAGCGGCAGCGTGACACCCTTTGGAGGGGCGTCCGGCATCAGCCGGGCGCCCCTCCGTCGTCCCCGGGGCTGGTCTACCTGATGGGGAGGCCATTGCTCGGCTATTGAACAACCTGCCCGGGCACTACAGCTAGCGGTGGAGTGGACGTAGTCCCGCGTCACCGAGGACACGGACCACTGCGGTATCCGGCGGAAACGGTCTTGTAGCTATGGTGTCCATGGGCGTTCTGGCCGGCCGGGGCGAAGCGGGCGCGTCGGTAAGTCAAACTCGGACCAGACGGGATGGTTGATCGTTCGTGGCGTCCGCAGACCATCCGAATCGGACACCGCGGTTGTTGGTGGAGGAGGTCGTGCATCTGCGGATCAAGAATCGCTCACGCCCAGCGCAGATCGCCAGCCGGTTGGGGCTGTCAGCCTCCACAGGCAGCGCCATACGGGTGCGCTACCGCGTTGACCGGCTCACCCATGTCGGTGACGTTGATCCATGTCGATGTGAAGTACTCGGCAGCGTTTCCGGCGGCGGCGGTCGGCGGTTGTTCGGATGCGGTCAAGGCGATCAGAATCGGCTCGTCGCCGCACGCGGACCACGCAACAAGCGATACCAACCTCTGATCGGGCTCGCGTATGTGCTCCGTCATTGATGATCGCACCGCGTCGCCAACGCCGAGATCCCCGTCGACGGGACCCTCGCCATCGCCACCAATGTGCTGCGCCGAGCCGTGTCCTCGTTAGCCGACCACGGAGTCCGCGTCCAACGAGCGCTCTCCGACAACAGCTCTCCCCTACAATTCCCACGCCCAGCGCGACAGCCGCGCTGAGCTCGGAATCACACTCAAGAAGACCGGTCCCTATCGGCCACGACCAATGGCAAGATCATCGCTTCCACCGGACCGTCACCGATGGTTGGGCCTACAACCGGCACTACAACACATCACAGCTTGCTGCGGCGCCGAGCGATCCTGAACCGAGCGACGCCGACCCAACAAGCCAGCCCGACGAGCCCCAGGATGACCGCTCCGATGACCGCTCCGATGAACTCCAAGTGATTCCAATCTCCAGGCGCGAAAGCTAGTTGATCGCAGAGCCGTTCTGTCCGGGGCAGTGCATAGCTGCGCTGGGAGTTCAGCGATCATGGTTTCGGTTGAAATTTAGCACGTAAGTCTGAAAGTCTTACCTCACCATATAGAACCTAACCGCCTTGGAGGCTGTTATGAAATCGAAACTGTCCCCACAGCCATTGACGCCACGCTGCTGAGAGGCAGCGAGCGACACCCTTTGGAGGGGCGTCCGGCATCCGCCGGGCGCCCCTTCGGCGTCCCCGGGCCTGGACACGCCCTGGCAACAGGCGAAAAAACCGCGAGAATCCGCGAGATTCCGCGGGATTCTGATACATTCGAGGCGGTCAACCGACCAAACGTACTGGCCCTCTGTGGCCTCAACCGTTCCACAAGACAGCTGAATATCCAGCACAAGGTCCGAGGAGGACACTCAATGGCTGACAACCTGAACAAGACCGAGCTCGTTGCTGCCGTCGCCGCGGCGTCGGGTCAGAGCCAGGCCACCGTCTCGAGCGTCGTCGACGCGTTCTTCGCCACCATCAGCGAGACCGTCAAGGGTGGCGGCAAGGTCACCATCCCGGGTTGGCTCGCCGCCGAGCGCACCGAGACCGCCGCTCGCACCGGCCGCAACCCGCAGACCGGCGAGGAGATCTCGATCCCGGCCGGCCACCGCGTCAAGCTGACCGCCGGCTCGAAGCTCAAGGCTGCCGTCAAGTAACAGCCTGAACCAGGCTCCACGGGGGCGGTGCCGCAGCAGCGGCGCCGCCCCCGTCTCCGTTGTGCCGACAGGGATCCGCGGCGCTGCGCTGTGGGCAGGCGCACAGCACCGGAGACGTAGGCTTGACGGGTGCCCAGACTTCTCCGCGTGATCGGTCCCGCCGTGCTGCTGGCGGCCGCTCTCGTGTCCGTCGTCGCGGCGCTCTCCTTCGGCGGAGGGGCCGCGGCGCCCCTGCTGCTCGACCCCGGCGCGCTGGTGCGCTGGGGCCTCCCGATCTCGACGCTCGTCGTCAACCTCAGCCTCTCGGGGACCGTGGGCGCGCTGATCCTGGCCTGCTTCGCGTTCAACGCGGACAAGGACGAGTACGGCACAGCGCTCGACTTCGCCGCCGCGTGCGCGGCCATCATGACGGTGGCCTCCGCCGTGACCGGGCTGTTCACGTTCGTCAGCGTCGCCAACGTGCCGTGGTCGTTCGACCAGACCTTCACGAATGGGCTGAGCTCGTTCATCACCAGCGTGTCGCTCGGTCAGGCCTGGCTCGGCATCACGCTCATCGCCGCGGCGGTCACGGTGCTGTGCTTCGCGGTGCGCAACCAGACGGCCATCGTCTTCGTCACGCTGCTGGCGATGGCCGCGGTCGTGCCGATGGCGCAGCAGGGGCACAGCTCCGAGGCTGCGGGCCACGACGCCGCGGTGACCTCCTTCGGGCTGCACGTGCTTTTCGCCGCGATCTGGCTGGGCGGCCTGCTGACCCTCATCGTGATCAAACGCACGCTAGGCGACGGCCGGCTGGTGACGGTGCTGGAGCGGTACTCCAGCATCGCGCTCATCTGCTTCGTCGTCGTGGCAACGTCGGGGTACGTGAACGCCGAACTGCGCGTCGGGACGCTGGCCGAGCTGGCGACGCCGTACGGCATCCTGGTGCTCGTCAAGGTCGCCGCCCTCGTGGTGCTGGGGCTCTTCGGGCTCATTCAGCGCCGCGTCCTCATCGACCGGCTGAAGCGGCTCGGCGAGGGCCGGACGTTCTGGTGGATCGTCACGGCCGAGCTGGCCTTCATGGGCATCGCGTCGGGTGTGGCCGCGGCGCTCGCGCGCACCGTCACTCCGGTGCCGCAGACCCGGGCCGCGACGCCGACGCCCGCCGAGATCCTCACGGGCGAGAAGCTCCCGCCCGAGCTCACCTGGGGCCGACTCTTCACGACATGGAACTTCGACTTGCTGTGGGTGCTCGCCTGCGGCTTCGCGCTGTTCTTCTACCTGGCCGGCGTCTGGCGGCTGCACAAGCGCGGCGACGCCTGGCCGATCCACCGCACGGTGCTCTGGGTGCTCGGCATCGCCCTGCTCTTCTACATCACCAACGGGGGCGTGAACGTCTACGAGAAGTACCTGTTCTCGGCGCACATGTCGGCGCACATGGTCTTGACGATGGCGGTGCCGCTGCTGCTCGTGCCGGGCGCGCCGGTGACGCTGGCCGCCCGGGCGATCCGTAAGCGACAGGACGGCACGCGAGGCGGGCGCGAGTGGATCCTGTTCGCGGTGCACTCCCGGTTCGCCGGGATCATCTCCCATCCGCTGGTCGCGGCGGGGCTGTTCGCGGGGTCGCTGTGGGCGTTCTACTACACGCCGCTCATCCGCTGGGCGACGACCGACCACATCGGGCACGAGTGGATGGTCGTGCACTTCCTGATCACGGGCTACCTGTTCGTGCAGTCGCTGATCGGCATCGACCCGGTCAAGTACCGGCTGCCGTACCCGTTCCGGCTGCTGCTGCTGCTCGGCACGATGGCGTTCCACGCGTTCTTCGGGCTGTCGATCATGCAGATGCACGGCCTCCTGCTCGCCGACTGGTTCGGCGCGATGGGCCGCACCTGGGGCGCGACGCCGTTGGTCGACCAGCAGACCGGCGGCGGGATCGCGTGGAGCATCGGCGAGATCCCCACGGTCATCCTGGCGGTCGTGGTGGCCATCCAGTGGAGCCGCAGCGATGAGCGCGAGACGAAACGGCAGGACCGCAACGCGGACCGCACCGGCGATGCCGAGCTCAATGCGTACAACGAGCAGCTCGCCCGGCTCGCGGCCCGCGACGGGACAGCGCAGCGCTAGCAACCCGCGCCGGCCACATTCGCGCCGAATCGCGGCTGCTCCCTGGGTGCACATTCGTGACGAATCGGGGTTCTCGCGCGGGCGAAGGCACGATTCGTGACGAATGCGGCGTTGGGGGCGGGGGGCGTTAGGGGCCTACGACGATGTCGAGGGAGCCGTCGGGGCGGATGGTCACGCTGGTGAGCGAGACGGCGAACTTCTCGTCGGACTCGCGGTGCTCGATGCTGCCGTCGAAGATGGACTGCACTGTCACGGAGAGGTGCGCGATCCCCACGGCCTGAGACATCGTCCAGGTGCTGTCGCCCGGCACGAGGTGGACGGCGGGGTATTGCGTCATCTTCCAGGTGGGCGCGCCCTGCACCCGGTCGTCGATCACGACGCCGAAGGGGCATCCTGCCGGCTGGAGGACCTGCTGCTTCGCGCACTCGTCGAGGTAGCCGTTCAACTCCTTCTGCACGGCCGCAGCGAAAGCGTCGTTCGGCTGCGCGTCGACCGTGGCCTCCACCGTGGCGGACGGGGCGGGCGCCAGCTTCACCGGCGCGGCCTTCGTGTACCTGTCGGAATGGCCCAGCACGTAGAGCGACGGCGCGGGGACCAGGTACCCGGCGCTCACACTGAAGGAGCTCGCCGGCTGCGACGGGGCGGCGGCGCGCGGGCTCAGGGTGCGGCCCGCGACGGTGAAGGTCTGCGCGTGCGCGACGGTGATGTGCGCGACCCCGACCGGGGTGCGCGCGAACTCCCAGGTGGGCAGGAGGCCGAGGACAGCGCCGGTCTGGCGGAGCTCGAACACGGCGGTGACCGGGTGGCCGTCGGCGACGACGTGCACGGTGACCCTGCGTCGCCCGCCTGAGCTCCCCGTGTCGGAGACGACGCGGGTGTCGGTGTAGTCGGGGAGCAGATCGGAGCGCAGCAGCTCGGCGGAGGCGTCTCCCGGCAGTCCGGCCGCGGCCAACGCCTGTTTCGTCGGCGCCGCGCCCGGCATGGCGAGGGCGCTGGTCAGGTCGTGCGAGGCGAGCGAGCCGACGTACGCGGCGACGAATCCCTCCGGGCTGTAGAAGGCCCGCTGGACGGCGCCGAGGGCGGCCAGGAACGCGGCGACGAGCATCACGCCCACGCCTGTCCACAGCAGCACAGGACGGAGCGCGCCGACCCTGCCGTCCCCACCCATAGCTGTCATCCTATGGGGCTGTGGATAAGCCGCCACGGCGCTGCACGCGGGGTTAGAGTAGTTCGGCAGGTCGCGCGAGGGAAGGGATCCGGATGGGCGGACTCTCGCTCTCGCCCGAGCAGCGGGCGGTGTTCGAGCTGATCGAGCACACCCGCGACCACGTCTTCGTGACGGGCCGGGCCGGCACCGGCAAGTCCACACTGCTCAACCACCTGTCGTGGAACACCGAGAAATCGATCGTCATCGCCGCGCCGACCGGCGTCGCCGCGTTGAACGTCGGCGGCCAGACCATCCACTCGCTGTTCAAGCTGCCGATCGGGGTCATCGCCGATCACGACATCGACCAGACCAGCGAGCTGCGCAAGCTGCTGAACAGCATCGACACCCTCGTGATCGATGAAGTCTCGATGGTGAACGCCGACCTCATGGATGCGGTCGACCGCAGCCTGCGCCAGGCCAGGCAGCGGCCGAAGGAGGCGTTCGGCGGCGTCCAGATCGTGCTGTTCGGCGACCCGTACCAGCTCGCGCCGGTGCCCGGCGACCACGAGGAGCGCGCCTACTTCGCCGACACCTACCGCTCGATGTGGTTCTTCGACGCGAAGGTGTGGCGGGAGGCAGACCTCCAGATCGTGGAGCTGCTGCAGGTGCACCGCCAGCACGAGTCCGACTTCCGCTACATGCTCAACGCCGTGCGGCACGGACAGGTGACGAAGGAGATCGCCGACCGGCTGAACGAGGTCGGGGCGCGGCCGGCGCCGACGGACGGCACGATCACGCTCGCGACGCGCAACGACACGGTGAACCGCATCAACGCGCAGGCACTCGAGCGTCTTCCCGGACGCCCGCTGACGGCCAAGGCCGAGGTGAGCGGCGATTTCGGCGGCCGCAACTACCCGGCGGAGGAGGTGCTCGAGCTGAAGATCGGAGCGCAGGTGATGTTCCTGCGCAACGACGTCGGCCAAGGCGACGGGCCGCGCTGGGTGAACGGCACCATCGGCACCGTCACGCGCATCGACTCGAACGTGTACGTGGAGGTCGACGGCCAGGTGCACGAGGTCGAACCGGCGATCTGGGAGAAGTACCGCTACAGCTACTCGCCCGAGACGAAGAAGCTGACGAAGGACGTTGTCGCGGAGTTCACGCAGTTCCCGCTGCGGCTGGCGTGGGCGGTCACCATCCACAAGTCGCAGGGCAAGACGTACGACGCGGCGATCGTCGACCTCGGCGCGCGCGCGTTCACGTCGGGCCAGACCTACGTGGCGCTCAGCCGGATCACGAGCCTGGAAGGCCTCTACCTGACCCGGCCGCTGCGGCCGAGCGACATCACCGTGGACCCGGACGTGGAGCGCTTCATGCGCGACGCCCGGTCGATGCGGGTGCCGGTCGCGGCGGAGTGAGGGGCGGGCTCCGGGCTAATCCCTAGGGAGCGCGGGCGCGGTCATGGCATGCTGGGCGAGGCGCTTTCGGGTGCGCCGACGAGAGGAGACGTCGATGGCGGTCATGTTCGCCTTGGATCTGAGCGACGGGCAGCACGTCGAGACGTCGGGCAATGGTGTGATCGGACGCAATCCGGCCTCCCACCGGCCGGGCACCGAGTTCGACGACCCCGCGAACGTCCACCTGGTGACCGTGGCGGACGACGCCAAGTCGGTCTCCCGCGCGCACCTCGCGTTCGGGCAGTACGACGGGATCTTCTGGGTGATGGACCTCGGCTCCGCCAACGGCACGACGATCACCTACCCGGGCGAGGGCACCTTCGCGTGCGACCCGAACACGCGGCACGAGGTCGACCCCGGATCGATCGTGCGGTTCGGGAACGCGTCGTTCGCGCTGAGCCGCCGGAGCTGAACCGCGGCAACTGAACCGCGGCAGCTGAGCCGCCGCAGCTGAGCCGCCGCAGCTGAGCCGCCGGAGCTGAACAGTCCGAGCTGGGCCTGCGCTCAGTGGTGGTGGTGCACCGTCACTGCCGCGGCCCCCGCGTCAGTCACCCCGAGCGCGGGGATGGTCACCGCGCAGACCACGCAGGCGCTGACCGCGAGCGCGGCGACGAACCGGAGCGCACCGCTCTCCTGCCGTGCGGGCCGGCCGTGCCGCAGGACGACCGCGGCGACCGCCGCCACGGCGACGTCGAGCAGCGATGCCACGCCCATCGGCAGGAGGGGAAGCGTGAGCACCGTGCCCGACGTCGCCGTGGCGCCGGCAGTCGCGAGTGCGGCCCAGATCCCGAGCGGCGCCAGCGCCAACGCAGGGATCAGGCCGAACAGCGGTGGCCGCTCGCGGGCCAGCGTGAACACCGCCCAGGTCAGCTCCGCGGCGGCGACCGCGATCAGGAGCGCGAGCAACGGGAGAGGTGCGCTGGGGGCCAGTGCTGCGTGCAGCAACCCGGCCCCCAGCGCGGCCACGGCGAGGAAGGCCCTGATCGCCGGAGCGACCGGGGCTCGCCCCTTCATCCTGCTCATGGGAAGCGCCGTGGCCCAGCCGGTCAGGCGGTCGCCGAAGTGGCGCGCACGGTCCGCTCGGCGCCGAGACCGACACCGAGGAGCACGATCGCGCTCACCAAGTGGAGGAAGTGGTCGGGGGTGTTCAGCGCCAGGATGTTGGCGCCGGTGCCCACCAGGAAGAAGCCGACGATGCCGAGGAGCAGGTAGACCGCCCCGACGGTGGTGTTGACGGCCTTCGCCGCGGCCATCCTGGTGAGGCCGGCGATGAGCAGCGCCGCGCCGATCAGCAGGTGGGCGACGTTGTGCAGCGGGTTGACCTCGAAGATGCCGAGGATCAGACCGCCGTGGGTGGCCACGAAGCCGACGCCGCCGGTGAAGGCGAAGCCGAGCAGGCCGACGAGCAGATAGACCGCGCCGAAGATGGTCGCGACGAGGCGGTTCGGTGATGTGCGCATGTGTCGTTCCTCCTTGGAAGACGGCGCGCGGCGTGCGCGCCTCATCCAGGGATTCGGGACAGCCGGCCGATCGGATTGGACACGGTTCGGGGACTCGGCGTGGACGTCGACGCACGCTACAATCGCTGCCACAGGAGCGTCGGGGGATGCGATGGGACGAGGGACAGGTCTCCGCAGAATCGTTCTCGCGGCGTCCGCCGCCGCCCTCGCCCTCAGCCTCGCCGCGTGTGGCAACACCGGCGCGAACCCCGACTTCCCGCCGCAGCGGCACGGCCCGCTCCCCGCGGCCACCGTGACGCGGCTCACCGCGGCGGTGACGGACGCGATCGCGCTCTCCGGAGGGTCGGCCGCCCTGGTCGGCGTGTGGGCGCCGTGGGCGGGGAGCTGGACGACCGCGATCGGGACCACGACGCGCGGCGGGTCCGTTCCCGTCACTCCCGCCATGACGTTCCGCGCGGGCCGGCTCACCACCGCGATGACGTGCACCGTGCTCCTCGAACTGGTCGACGAGGGCACCGTGGAACTCGACGACCCGGTCGCGAAGTGGATTCCGGGTCTCGTGGGCGTCAGCGGGGTGACGCTGCGCGAGTTGTGCCAGGACACCTCCGGCTTCGGTGACTACGCGTCGGCCCTGCACCGCGAGTTCCTGGCCAACCCGGAGCGCTATTGGCCGCCGCTCGAGCTCGTCAGCGACGGCGTCGCGATGGCGCGCACCGGGAACCCGGGCGAGAAGTACAGCCCGTCTCAGACGAACGCGCTGTTGCTCGGGATGGCGCTGCAGAACGCGTCCGGCCGCAACTGGCAGCAGCTCTACCAGGGCTACGTGTTCGGCCGGCTCGGGATGTCGGCGAGCGTGCTCCCCGACGACGGCGTCCACACCCTGCCGGGCCCGCACCCCTCGGGGTACGTGGCCCCGCTCGACGCCACCGGAGCTCCCGTGTGCGACAAGCCGCAGGACATCACCGCGCTGTCTCCGTCGCTGGGCTGGACGGCGGCCGGCGTGGTCTCGAACGTCGCGGACCTCAAGGTGTTCGCGCAGGCGCTCGCCAGCGGGTCGCTGCTGAGCAGCAGCTCGGCGGACGCGCAGGCGAAAACGGTCGGCGCCGGCGCCTCCTGGCTGGGCTACGGGCTGGGCATGCAGGTCGTCGGGCCGCTGCGTGGCGCATCCGGGGCCGTCCCCGGCTACCTGTCGGCGATGTACGCCGACCCGTCGTCCGGATTGACCGTCGTGGTGGCGATCAACGACTCGACACCGGGCGCGGGGTTCGCGCAGGCGCTGGCCGAGCGGCTGGCGTCGATCGCGTCCAAGGTGCCGGCGGTGCAGAAGGGCGCGAAGGTCGTGGCGTCCCTGCCCTGGTCGGAGGACCAGGCGGCTGCTGCCATGAAGGCCACGGCGCCCTGCCCGACGAAGGCCGCCACGGGCTGACGCCGGAGCATAGCGGATGGCTCGGCCATTGCAATGCATTCATTTGTCACCCGACTTGGGTCGTTACAGAAAGCACGTCAGGCCAGTAATTTCAAGAGTGCCGAAGCGTCTACCCCCCATCGGGCGCTGAGGTGACGTACGCACCCGAGCGTGATTTACACCCACCGAAACCCGCCGTGGTCCATGCCCTAGGACCGCGAACGACAGAGGAACACGTGAACACACACTCGCGCGATCAGCTCGTCATCGAGCACCTGCCGCTCGTCGGCTACATCGTCTCCGACCTGTGCAGCCGCGGCACCCATCTCGACAGGGACGAGCTGGCCTCCGCAGGGCAGTTCGCCCTGTTCCAGGCCTCCCGCTCGTTCGACCCCGACCGCGGCGTCCCCTTCGGCGCCTACGCCCGCGCACGCATCTCCGGAGCGCTGGCGGACGAGCTGCGCTCGCAGGACTGGGTCTCCCGTGGCACACGCAAGAAGATCAAGGAGACGCTGGTGATCCGGGACGGGCTCTACCAGACGCTCGGCCGGACGCCCACCATCGACGAGATGGCCGTCTCCCTCGGCGTGGACCGGGCGACCGTCGTCGCCACCCTTCGCGAGTCCGCGACGGGACCGGTCGCGATCGAGGAGCGCTCGGACGAGCTGGTCTCGGCGATCCTCGGCCCGGAGGACTCGGCCGAGACCTCCGAGCGCGAGACGTTCCTCCGCGCGGCAGTGGAGGCTCTTCCCGAGCGGCTGCAGCTGATCGTCACCCGGCTCTTCTTCGAGGACCGGCAGGTCAAGGACGTGGCCGCTGAGCTCGGCGTCACGCACGCGGCCGTGTCGCTGGCGCGGAACGAGGCGATGAAGCTGCTGCACGAGGGTTGGCTGCTGCACTTCGACCGCGACGCCGGTGTGCTCCCACTGCCCGACCGGAACCCCCGGACGAAGCGGTCGGCCTACCTCGCCAAGCTCGCGGAGTTCACCGCGCACCCCGCCGCGGTCACGGAGCGGGTCACCGCCTGATCCGTCTCAGAGGACGGTGTCGATCAACCGTGCGGTCTGCTCGGTGTGATCGATCTCGCCGTTCGCGCGGTAGGTGGCGTTCGCCTGGGCCCGGACCTCGCGGATCTCGGTGATGACGTCGACCAGGGCGCGCAGGTGGTCGGTGAAGATCTCGGCCCACATCGGGTTCGGCGCCCCCTCGGCGAGGTCGCGCAGGAGCGCGCCGCGAGGCAGGCCCCAGGACTCGCCGAGGCTCGAGATCGCGACGGCGGTCGAGAGGCTGGACTTATTCAGGCGTTCGGTCACCACTTCGATCTCGCGGGCGGCGTGCGCGAGCCACCGGGTCATCCCGGCCGAGCGCAGCAGCCGCTCCTCCTCGTACTTGAACAGCAGCATCTCCAGGAGCTCCCGCTGCCGCCAGAGCTGGGCCGTCAGCTCGTTGGCCTCGTTCGTCGTCATCGGCAGTTCCATTCGTGAGGCGCACGTCGGGTGGTCGGCCCGGGTGGGGCCGCGTTGCATACACAATACGTGCCGTCCCGGCGAGAGCCGAGTGCGGCGTGTGGAAGATTTCCCGCTCCTCCGGGCGGCTCTCAGGCGGTCCGGAGGAGCGGGACCTGCACCCGGTCGATGTCGTCCGCGGCGATGACCTGCTGGCCGGTGCGCGTGACCGGGTCGATGAGGATGGGCGCGAGGAGATTGACGGTCACCCCGTCGGCGTGCGGCGTGACCACGAGGAAGACGCCGGACTCGGGGCCCGCGGGGCGGTCGAGCTCCCCCACGTAGTCCGGCAGGTAGGCGGCCGCGTCGACCAGGAAGAGCCGGATCGCGGGCTGGGCGCTGGCCCGGAGGGTGTAGGTGTCGCGGGCGCCGTCGAGCGGCGCGAAATCGTACTCGGTGAACGACCCGAGGCCGGCGAGCGGTTCCTGGAAGCTGATCTGCACTGTCATCTGAGGTAGTCCATCAAGGTCGGCTGGATGCTTTTGGCGGTGACGGCGAGGGCGGTCTGGTACGCGACCTGCTGCGTCTGCATCTCCAGGATGGCATGCGCGGCGTCCACGTTCTGGATGCCGTTCTGCGTGGTCTGCAGCGTCGTCGCCTGCGTGGTGAGCGCCGAGGTGGCCCCGGTGAGCTGATTCTGCGAGCTGCCGACGGTCGCCTCGGCGCCACGGATGTTCGCGGCCACGGCGTCGATGGCGGTGAGCTGACCGCTCACGTTCCCGCCGCCGCTGACGGTGGTCGCGATCGAGTCGATCAGCGCGAACACCGAGGATGCGCCGGCGCCGAGCACCGACGAGCCGTCGACGTCGACCCGGACCGCGGTGTCGGCGCCGACGCGCCGGTTCACGGACGATCCGGGCGTCCCGTTGAACGAGTAGTCGGCGTTGAACGCGGTGCCGGCGTCGGAGGTGCCGGCGAAGACGCTCCGGCCCTGGTACTGGGTGTTCGCCAGGGTCAGCAGGGACTGCTTCAGCGACTGAAGCTGGGTGGCGATGGCCGTGCGCGAGGCCGGGTTCTGGGTGGCCGTGCTGGCGGCCTGCACCGTCAGGTCGCGGACCTGGTTGAGGGTGTCGTTCATCGACGTGAGGGCCGTGCCGGCCGTTGCGAGCCAGGCCGCCCCGTCGCCGGCGTTGCGCTGGTACTGCGTGTTCTGCGCGAGCTGCCGCTGCAGGTCGAGCAGGGTCGCGGCGCCCGCCGGGTCGTCGGACGGTTTGCTGATGGCGAGCCCGCTGGCGACCTGCTCGTCGAGCTGGTTGAGCCTCTGCGCGCTGAGCTGGAGGTTGCGCTGGGCCGACGCGAGCTGCGTCGACTCGGTGACACGGAATGACATGTGCGGCCTATCCCAATCCGACGAGTCCGGTGTGGTTGATGAGCTGATCGAGGATGGAGTCGAGTGCCGTCATGACGCGGGCCGAGCCCTGGTAGGCGTGCTGGTACGCGATCAGGTTCATGTTCTCCTCATCGAGGCTCACCGACTCCTGCGAGGACTGCGCGCCTGTGGCGGCGGCCTGGGCGCTCTGATCCAGCGCGGACTGCTGCGTCGCGTTGCCGGTCGCGGCGCCGAGGGCGATGACCCCCGTCGACCAGGCGACGTCGGGCGATCCCGCGCCGGTGCCGAGCTGGCTGATGGCGTCGGCGACCGACCCGTCGGCCGCGCCGGCGCCGGGCGCCGCGACGGCGACGCCGGACGGGTCGGTCGCGAGCACGCTCAGGCCGAGCGCCGCCGGGCCGCTCGCCGACATCCCGAAGAACGCGACGTTCGTGGCGCCGGTGGAGGTCGTCCCGGTGACGCTGACGGCGTTCACCTGCTGGGCGAGAGAGGTCGCGAGGGTGTTGAGCTTCGCCGCGGTCTCCGCGATCGCGCCGCCGTTGCCGCTCGCCGTGGCGGGCGCGAGGAGAGACAGGTCCCCCGCGAGCTTCCCGGAGCTGAGCGAGACCGGGCCGGCGCCGTCGGACCACTGCACTCCCGCCGGCGAGGTGACCGCGCCCTCCAGGGTCGTCGATCCGGCGACCGACAGCGATCGGGCGACGGTGCCCTGGACCAGGTCGGCGCCGCCGATGCTCACGGTCACGGTCTGGTCGGCATTGCTCACGACGGACGCGCCGGAGAGCGAGGCGAGCTGGGTCAGGAGGGTGCTGCGCTGCGTGATGAGCGCGTTGACGTCGCCGCCCGACGCGGCCACCGAGCGGATCTGCCCGTTGAGCTGGGCGACCTGGGACGCGTCGGAGTTCACCTGCGCGGCCGTGGTCGCCAGATCCTGCCGGGTCTGCGACCACTGCGACTGCACCGAGCGGTAGGCGGTGGCGATCTGGCCGACCAGGGAGCCGGCCTTGCCGAGCAGGGCGGCGACCGGGGCGGCAGCGCCCGGCTGGTTGGACACGTCCTGCCAGGCGGACCAGAACTTCGACAGCGACCCGGAGATCGCGTCGCCGCTCGGCTCGCCGAGCGTCGACTCGAGCGCGCTCAGGCCCGAGGCCGTGACACCGCTGTATCCTGCGGCGGCGCCGGCGGACCGGGCCTGAGCGTCCAGCAGGGCCGACCCGAGCTGGATGATGCCGGCCACGCGCACGCCCTGGCCGGCGGTGGCCGGCTGCGCGAACGGGCCGACCTGGGCGGGGCCGCCGACGGCCTCCAGATCGACCTGCTGGCGGACGTAGCCGGGGGTGGTCGAGTTGGCGATGTTGTCGCCGGTGACCTCGATGCCCGCCTGGGCGGCGGCGAGGCCGGAGAAGGCGGTGTTGAGGGAGCCGAGAAGGTTGCCGGACACGGTCGTCTCCTACAGGGTCGCGTCGACGAGGCGGGCACGTGCCGACGGCAGGTCGGTCGTCCCGTCGGAGGTGTAGACCGACGCGCTGTCCGAGACGGCGTCGAAGGTGTCCTGGGCGGCGCGGAGCGCGTTGCGCAGCAGGCGGTCGTTGCCGGCGCGAACGGTCCGGATCTCCCGGGTCAGCGTGACGAGGGCCTCCAGATGGGCCGCGAAGATGCCCTGCCAGGCCCCTTCGGGAGCGCCGGCCGCGAGCTCGCGCAGCCGCGTGTCGGCGGGGAG
Organism: Leifsonia sp. L25; assembly: GCF_050632895.1. Next base: position 1,763,837 of record NZ_JBODRZ010000003.1, read on the forward strand.
GCTCCACTCGATCGCCAGCGCGGACGCGGCGACGCTCATCGAGAGGGTGGCGGTCCGCAGCCGCTCGATCACGACCTCCGCCTCGCGGGTCGCGTGCGGCACCCAGCGGGCCCTGCCGGAGGCGAGGAGCAACTGCTCGACCTCGAATTTGTAGAGCAGCAGCTCCAGGAGCTCTCTTTGACGCCAGAGCTCGTTCGACAGTTCGTTGGCGCCCACCGCGCTCTCACGCTCCCATCAGCCATCCATAGCAAGGGCACACACGTTGTCTGCCGTACCTTCCGCTATCGGCATGATCGGCCGGCGCGTAAGCATTTCGGGGGACACGGAACGCATTTCGATCGGGTGCTTACATCCACGGCCGAGCTGCCGATAGGACCATTCGTCGGCCCACGGACGGACCGGCTCTGCACACTCTCACGGAGGATTCGAACATCATGGCTATGACCATCAACACCAACCTGAGCGCTCTCTCGGTCACGAACTCGCTCAACTCCAACCAGGCCGCTCTGCAGAGCAGCATGAACAAGCTGTCGTCGGGCTCGCAGCTGAACACCGCTGCCGACAACCCGGCCGGCCTCGCGATCTCGCAGGGCCTCCTGGCTCAGATCGGCGGCCTCAACCAGGCCGCGCAGAACACGGCCAGCGGCATCAACCTGATCCAGACCGCTTCCGGCGCGCTGTCCCAGGTGTCCAACATCCTGCAGACGATCAACAGCCTCGCCGTCCAGGCCGCGAACGACACGAACAGCACCGCGTCGCGCACGGACATCCAGACGCAGGTCACCGCGCTCGCCGCGCAGCTCACCTCGATCGGCTCGTCGACGAACTTCAACGGCGTCAAGCTGCTCGACGGCTCGGCCACCGGCGCCGCCGCGCTGAACTTCCAGACCGGCGCCAACGCCGCGGACAAGGTCACCCTCGACCTCGGCTCCGCGAACGTGACCACGATCGGCACCACCGTCGCCGCCCTGAAGTTCGACAACGCGACCGACGCGCAGGCCTCGATCACCGCGATCCAGGCCCAGATCCAGACCGTGTCGACCGCTCAGGCCACCCTCGGCGCGACGCAGAACGTTCTGACGGCGACCGCGCAGAGCATCGCGGTCAACTCGCAGAACCTGACGGCCGCCAACTCGCAGATCGCAGACACCGACATGGCGTCCGAGATGGCGAAGTACAGCAAGGAGAACGTGCTCATGCAGGCCGGCACCGCGATGCTCTCGCAGGCCAACCAGCAGAGCCAGCTCATCCTCAAGCTGCTCCAGGGCTGAGGCCCTCAGGCGGGCGGCGACGGATTCGGGTTCCGTCGCCGTCCGCCCCCAGCTCCCTGAACGCGGATCGGAGGAATTCGGATGAGCTCTGTCGGAACGATCGCGCTGCCCTCCCTCACCGTGGGCAGCAACGGCCAGGTCACGGTCTCCAACCTGGTCAACAACCTCGACCCCACGGCCATCGTGAACGCCCTGATGACCGCGGAGTCCATCCCGCAGACCCAGCTCCAGGCCAAGGTCAAGACGGAGCAGACCACCCTCTCGGCGTTCCAGAACCTGAACGTGACGCTCCAGGCTCTCCAGACGAGCGCAGCGGGAGCCTCGGCCACGAACGGCCTCAACCTCCTCACCGTCTCCAGCACGGACTCGTCCGTCACGGCCACCGCGACCACCGCGGCGTCGCCGACCTCCTTCTCGCTGCAGGTGAACCAGGTGGCGCAGGCGCAGGTGTCGGTCACCGCGGCCATGACGACCTGGCCGGACAGCGGCGGCGCGATCACGATCGTCGACTCCACCGGTACAGCGCACCAGATCACCGCCGCGTCCTCGAGCATCTCGGACGTGGTCACCGCCATCAACGGCGCCGGTGCCGGCGTCACCGCCGGGCAGGTCGCCTCGGGCACCGACGCCTCGGGCAACCCGCAGTACCGGCTCCAGCTCACCTCGACGCAGACCGGAGCCGCCGCGGCGTTCCAGATCTACGCAGGGACCAGCGCCGCCTACACGGCCGGCACCGCCACGAACCTGCTCACCCAGACCGGCGCCGCCACCGTCACCGCCGCGCAGGACGCGACCGTGACGCTGTGGCCGGGCACCGCCGCGGCGCAGACGGTCTCGTCGGCTACCGACACCTTCGCGAACCTCGTCCAGGGCGTCACCGTCACTGTCGCGAAGCCGACCACCGCGCCGGTGACGCTCAGCTCGACGATGGACAGTGCCAGCATCACCTCGACCGCGTCCTCACTGATCTCCGGCGTGAACACGCTGCTCTCGTACATCTCGCAGCAATCCTCGGTCACGACGACCCAGAACGCGGACGGCTCCAGCACGACGACCGCCGGGACCTTCACGGGCAGCCTCCTCATCCAGGGCGTCTATCGCAGCCTGCAGTCGGCGGTGTCCGACCCGGTCGGGACCGGGGGCACCGTCTCCCCCGCCACCTACGGCATCGCGATCCAGTCCGACGGAACGATCAAGTTCGACAGCGCCGCGTTCCAGGCCGCGCTCGCCAGCGACCCCACAGGGACGATCGCCGCGGTGCAGACGATCGCCTCGCGCGTGCAGGCCGTCAGCGCCACGGCCTCCGACCCGGTGACCGGCACCCTGACCGCCGCCATCTCGTCCCAGCAGACCCAGATCTCCAACGACCAGTCGGGCGTGAGCAACTGGACGACGATGCTCGCGGCCAAGCGCAAGCTGCTCACCGCGCAGTACACGGCCCTCGTGACGACGCTCGGCCAGCTGCAGAACGAGCAGAACTACCTGACCCAGCAGATCGACGCGATGAACCCGTCGTCGCACTGACCCGCGACTCTTCAGAGAAAGCACAAGGGATCGACATGCCTACAGCGGCACAGACCTACCGCGACAACGCCATCCTCTCCGCGTCGCCGTCGCGGCTGCTCACCATGCTGTACGACCGCCTGCTGCTCGACCTGAACACCGCGAAGGACGCGCTGGACGCCGGCGACCTCGCCGTCGCCGACTACCGGCTCACCCACGCGGTCGACATCCTCAGTGCGCTGGCGGGCTCGCTCCGCCTGGACATCTGGAACGCCGCGGAGAGCCTCCTCGGCCTCTACATCTACCTCTCGAACGCGCTCGTCCACTGCCGCGTGACCCGGGATGTCGCCCTGGTCATCGAGGCGATCGCCCTGCTGGAGCCGCTCCGCCAGGCGTGGCACCAGGCGGCGGACTCGCTGTCGTCGGGGACCGCGTGGGAGGTCGACGCCGCAGACGACAACAGCGAGGTCGTGGCGATTGCCTGAACCGGTCGACATCGGCGAAGGCGCCTGGGCCGCGACCCTCGACGAGCTGGAGGCGCGCGCCGCGCAGGCGGCCGGTCCGGTGGGAATCGAGCCGTGGCACGCCGTCGCGCCCCTGCCCGCGCTGCCGGCGGCGCTCGCCGATCGCGCCCGGGCGGTGCAGGCCGCCCAGCAGCGCGCGATCGACGGACTGCGCGAGCAGCAGGCGCGGATCCGCGGCGAGCTGGCGTCGCTGAGCAGCGTGCAGGCGCCGCGCGCTGACGCCGAACCTCCGGTCTACCTCGATCTGATCGGCTGAGACGCTAACGCGGTCGCCCATCCTGCCGATAGGCCACTACGAGCACGGATCGCTCACTGCGGGCCACGGATCGGCCTCCTCCTGGGAACATCCACGATTCATGAGGTGAGCCTTGCTCGATTCCGTGACGATGAACGCGATGCACTCCGCCCTCGACGGCTACGCCGCGGCGCAGACGGCGATCTCGAACAACATCGCGAACATCAACACCCCCGGCTACCACGCCCAGGTCGTCGACTTCGCGTCGGCCCTCGAGAAGTCCGTCGCCGCGCACAGCGGCCTGCTTCCGGCCTCCGCCATCGCGCCGACGACGAGCATGGACCCGACCCGGCTGAACGGCAACAACGTCTCCCTCGAGCAGGAGACGGTCGCCGAGGTCAGCAACGGGCTGAAGTTCCAAGCGGCCTCGCAGGCGATGTCCCAGCAGTTCAGCGAGCTCCGAGCCGCCGCGACGGTGAACTGACCATGAGCTACGACGCCATCGGCATCTCCAGCACGGGCATGACGCTCAACCAGACCTGGCTGGACTCCATCAGCGACAATCTCGCGAACATCAACGACACCACGTCGCCGAACAACCCCGCGTTCCAGGAGCGCTTCGTCCAGGCGCAGGCCAACCCCGGCATGAACGGCGTCTCGATCGGCGGCGTCGTCTTCGGCTCGGCCGCGGGCCAGCTCGTCTACTCCCCCGGCGACCCGAACGCGAATGCGCAGGGCTACGTGAAGACCACCACCATCGACATGGCGAGCCAGATGACCGACCTGATCGAGGCGCAGCGCGCCTACCAGGCGAACTCGAACGCGGTGAACGCCGCGAAGGACATGTACCAGTCGGCACTGCAGATCGGAGCCAAGTGATGAGCATCCCGGCCATCGGAGCACTCTCGCTCGGCTCGGTGCAGCAGCCGACGCCGGCCGTCGCTCCGGCCGCTTCCGGTTCCGGCGCGGGCGGCTTCGGCGCCGCGCTGACGGGCGCGGTGAACAACCTCCAGCAGCTGCAGAGCACCTCCGACGCGGCGAACGTGAAGGCGGTCACCGGCAATTTGAACGACATCCAGGACGCGACCGTCGCCGCGGCCCGCGTGCAGACGACCGTGCAGCTCATGGCGACGCTGCGCAACCAGGCCGTGGACGCGTTCAACACCATCATGCGGATGGGCGGCTAAATGCCGGCCCGGCTCCAGGCGGTCCTCAAGCGCATCGGCGCGACGATCGCCGGCTTCAGCTTCGCGCAGAAGACCGTGTCGGTCCTCGCGCTCCTCGTGCTCGCCCTGGGCGTGACCGGCCTGTCGGTGTGGTTGAGCCAGCCGCAGTACGTGCCGCTGTTCAGCGGGATCTCCGCCTCCGACGCCTCCGCGATCACCACCCAGCTCCACACCGACAACGTGCCGTACCAGCTCACGGACGGCGGCGCCACGATCCTCGTCCCTCAGGCGCAGGTCTACCAGGAGCGCCTGAAGGCGGCCGCGGCCAACCTCCCGTCGAGCAGCAACCAGGGCTACTCCCTGCTCGACAACATGGGCGTCACGACCTCCGAGTTCCAGCAGGACGTCACCTATAAGCGCGCGATGGAGGGCGAGCTCGCCAGCACGATCGACGCGATGCAGGGCGTCAAGACGGCCTCGGTCAAGCTGGCCATCCCGCAGCCGACGGTGTTCACCGACCAGGCGCAGGACCCGACGGCCAGCGTCTTCGTCGACGAGAGCGCCGGCACCACTCTGACGGCGGCGCAGGTGCAGGCGATCGTCCACCTCGTCTCGTCCTCGACCGTGGGGATGAAGCCCACCGATGTCTCCGTCATCGACGCCGCGGGCAACGTGCTCTCGGCCACGGGCGGGGCCACCACGGGCTCGACCGGCGACCAGGCGAAGGCCTACGACAGTGCGGTCCAGGCCAGCGTGCAGTCCATGCTCGACAAGGTGCTCGGCTCGGGCAACTCGACGGTCGTCGTGAGCGCGCTGATGGACAACTCGACATCCACGAAGACGACCGACAGCTACAGCATCCCGACCGGAGCCCCGCAGACCAGCTCGTCGTCGCAGAAGGAGACCTACACGGGCACGGGCGCGGCGGCGCAGTCCGGCGTGCTCGGCACCAGCTCCACGACGAACGGCGTCGCCAACACCGCTGCGAACAGCGGGGGCAACGGCAGCTACAGCTCCGACAACACCACGAGCGACAACGCGCTGAACAAGACCAGCGTCACCCAGCAGATCCCCGCCGGCGGCGTCCAGCGGCAGACCGTCTCCGTCGCGGTCGACAGCGCGGCGGCGAGCAAGGCCGGGGTGAGCACGGGCCAGCTCCAGCAACTGGTGTCCAACGCCTCCGGCATCGACACCTCGCGCGGCGACGCGGTGGGCGTGCAGCTGGTCAACTTCTCGCAGGCGAACGCGCAGGCCGCCAAGCAGGCGCTCGCCCAGGCCGACGCGCAGGCCCGGCAGGCGCAGCTCGACTCCTGGATCCGCACCGGCCTGATCGCCGCGGGCATCGTGGTCGCGATGATCGTCGCGCTCCTCGTCTTCCGTCGTCGCCGCAGGAACACGGAGCTCGACGACGGCGACCGGTACGAGGAGCTGGCCGCCCCGACCCTCGCCTTCACCCAGGTCACCGCGCCCACCGCGCCGCTGACCACTCCCCCGCCGCCCCCGGTCTCGATCGAGTCGGAGCAGCGCAGGGCCGAGATCGAGCAGCTCGCCGTGGACGACCCGCGCCGTGCGGCGGACTTCCTGCTGACCCTCATGGGTGAGAAGGAGCCGACGCCGTGACCGAGGCCAAGGTCGCCACGCTGACCGGCGCGCAGAAGGCCGCCCTGATCCTGATGAACCTGGATCAGGCGGCTGCGGCGCGCGTGATGCAGCAGTTCAGCGAGGCGGAGTCGGAGGAGATCGCGGCCGAGATCGTCGCGCTCAAGCGTGTCGACCGTCAGCAGGCCGAGGCGGCGCTCGTGGAGTTCCACGAGCTCGCCGTGCGTCCGCAGGCGCGGGTCAGCGGCGGCCGCAGCGCGGCCATCGGGCTGCTGGAGGCGTCGTTCGGCACCGAGCGCGCCGCCGGGGTGATGTCCCGTGTGGCGTCGTCGCTCGCCGGGCGCGCCTTCGACTTCCTGGACACCGCCGACCCCGCGCAGGTCGCCCTCCTGCTCGACGGCGAGCTCTCGCAGACCATCGCCACCGTGCTCGCCCACCTGCGCGCGGAGCAGGCGTCGCGCGTGCTCGCGGCGCTCAAACCCGAGATCCGCACCGACGTGGCGCACTGCATCGCGACGATGGGCAGCGTCGGCCCCCAGGTGGCCCGCGCCGTCGCGGACACCCTGCGCAGCCGCGCCGGCTCCGTCGTGAAGACCGCGGGCCAGCAGGACGCCATCGGCGGAGTGCAGCCCCTGGTCGACATCATCAACCGATCCAGCGTCGCCAACGAGCGCGCGCTGCTCGACGAGCTGGACCAGCGCGACCCGGAGCTCGCCGCCGAGGTGCGCTCCCGGATGCTGACCTTCGCCGACATCGTGAAGCTGGAGCCGCGCGACGTCCAGCAGGTGCTGCGCGGGATCGACGTCTCCATGCTCGCCATCGCCATGAAGGGCTCCCCGGAGGCGACGAGGGACGTCATCCGCGCCAATCTCTCGGAGCGCAACCTGGAGGTGCTGGACGAGGAGTCGTCGGTGCTCGGCTCGATCCGGCTCTCGCGTGTCGAGGAGGCCAGGGCCGAGATCGTCCGCGCGATCCGCGACCTCGAGGCCGAGGGCCAGATCACGGTGCACCGTTCGGACGAGGACGAGTATGTCGAATAGTGCGTTCGCCCCCGTGCGGTACCCCGAGGTCGGAACGGCCGGCGCCCCCGCCGCGGCCGGCGCCGAGGGGGCCGCCAGTGCGCGCGCCCGCGGGTTCGCCGCCGGCTACAGCGAGGGTCTGCGTCGTGCGGAGGCCGAGTTCGCCGAGGCCGAGCGCGCCCGCCTCCAGCACTGGCAGGCGGCGGAGACCGAGTCCGCAGCGGCGACCCGGCGTGCCCTGGCGGCGCTGGCCGCCGCCGCGGAGGAGTGCGCGCGCTCGCCGTCCCGGTCGTCGCGACCGCCGACGACGCCCTGGTGGAAGCGGCCCTCGCGCTCGCCGAGGCCGTCCTCCAGCGCGAGGTGGCCGAGGGGCACGTCGACGCGGCCGACACGCTGCGCCGTGTCATCGCGGCCACCCCCGCCGGAGAGCTGGTCTCGGTGCGGATGCACCCGGACGACGCGCGGGCGGTCGCGCAGGAGACCGGCGCGCTGCCGGAGGTCGTGCCCGACCCGTTCATCGCACCGGGCGACGCTGTCGCGGTGCTGCTCGACGGCTGGCTGGACGCCCGGATCGACGCCGGGCTCGCCCGGGCACGCACCGTCCTGACCGGAGGAGACGCATGATCGGGTACGCGCCGGGAGGCGACCGGCTGGCGATGGCCGTCCGTGCCGCCGCGCCGGAGCGGATCGGCCGCGTCGCCTCCGTCGTCGGCCTCGGCATCGAGGTGTCCGGACTGGAGGGCGCCGTCGGCGACCTCGTCGCGATCGGCGAGCCCGGAGCGGACACCGCGGCCCAGGTCGTCGCCGTGCGCCCCGGCCTGCTCACCTGCATGGTGCTGTCCGGTTCGGCGGCGCACCCCATCGGCACACCCGTGCGCTCCGCGCCGTCGGCTCCCGCCGTCCCGGTGGGCGACGCGCTGCTCGGCCGGGTCATCGACGGGCTCGGCCGTCCCATCGACGGCAAGGGGCCGCTGCCGCCGACCCACCACGTCGCCCTGGCGAATGCCGCGCCAGGGCCGCTGGAGCGCGCCAGGATCACATCGCCCCTCCAGCTCGGCGTTCGGGCCCTCGACACCCTGGTGTCCACCGGCCGCGGGCAGCGCCTGGGCCTCTTCGCCGGCTCCGGCGTTGGCAAGTCGTCGCTGCTCTCGATGATCGCGCGGGGGACGGATGCCGAGGTTTCCGTGATCGCGCTCATCGGCGAGCGCGGCCGTGAGGTGCGCGAGTTCATCGAGGACGACCTCGGCGTCGAGGGGCTCGCCCGCTCGATCGTCGTCGTCTCCACCTCCGACGAGCCCGCGCTGATGCGGTTGCGGGCCTCGCTCGTCGCGACCCGGATCGCGGAATGGCACCGCGACCGCGGCCGGCACGTCGTCCTGATGATGGACTCCCTGACCCGCGTGGCGATGGCGCAGCGCGAGATCGGGCTGTCTGCCGGTGAGCCGCCGGCGACCCGCGGGTATCCGCCGTCGACCTTCTCCACGCTGGCATCCCTCCTGGAGCGAGCGGGCGCGGCGGCCACCGGGTCGATCACCGGCCTCTACACCGTCCTGGTCGACGGCGACGACCACAACGAGCCCATCGCGGATGCGGCGCGGTCGATCCTCGACGGGCACGTCGTCCTCGACCGTGCGCTCGCGATCACGGGCCACTTCCCCTCGATCGACGTGCTGGGGTCCATCTCCCGGCTCGCGTCCAAGATCACCCCGCCGGACCGGCTGGCCGATGCGACGGCGCTGCGTGCGGTGCTCTCCGCCCGCCGCAGCGCACAGGACCTGCTCGACGTCGGCGCGTACAAGCCGGGCGCGAACGCACGGGTGGACGCGGCCGTGCGGTTCGAGGAGGCCATCGACGGCTTCCTCCGTCAAGGCATGGATCAGCGGTCCACCGCGGACGGGGCGTGGGATTCGCTCCGCGAGCTGACCCGAGCGTTCGGAGCGGCCGCATGAAGCGCTTCGGATTGGCCGGCCTCCTGCGCGTGCGCGACCTGGAGGAGCAGCGTGCGGCGGCCGAGCTCGCCGACGCGAACCGGGCCGTGGACGCCGTGCGCGCCCGCGGCGCCCGGACGCGTGCGTCGCTGGCCGGGGTCCGCTCGGACGCCGTCGACGCCGCGACGCTCTCGGCCGCCGTCGCCGCACGCGCGAGTGCGCAGGTGCTGCTCAGCGAGTTGACCGCGCTGCACGAGCTCGCCTCCCGCGAGGCCGGCGAGGCCCGGTCGGCGCACGGCGCCGCCCGTACGTCCGCAGTCTCGCTCGACAAGCTCCGCCGCCGGCACGTCGAGTCCGAGACCGCCCGCGAGCTGCGCGAGGAGCAGTCCGCGCTCGACGAGGTCGCCATCCAGGGCTGGCGCGAGAGCAGGAGGGACGCCGTATGAGCATCACGGAGGCCGTTGGCCGCATCCAGCAGATCGAGTCCCAGATGGTCCAGCTGGCCGGGGGGCAGCCGGCGCAGGCGGCGCAGACGGCGCAGACCGGGCAGGCGACCAGCGCGTCCGCGTTCGCGAGCTCGCTGGCCGCAGCGACCGGCGCGACCGGCGCCAAGGTCACCCCGGCGGCGGGACAGCAGGCGTCCAACGGGACCACCGGCGCAGACATCGTGGCGGACGCCCGCAAGTACCTCGGCGTGCCCTACGTCTTCGGAGGCACCACCAGCGCAGGCCTGGACTGCTCGGGGCTCGTGCAGCGTGTCTACGGCGACCTGGGCATCTCCTTGCCGCGGCTCGTCTCGGGTCAGTCGACGATCGGCCAGAGCGTGCCGTCGCTCGCCGACGCGCAGCCGGGCGACCTCATCGTCTGCAACGGCGGCGAGCACATCGCCATCTACGCCGGCAACGGAAAGATCATCCAGGCGCCCAAGCCGGGCGGCTCGGTCGAAGAGATGGACAACTGGATCTCCCCGTCGAACGTGGTGACCATCCGCCGGATCGTGCCGACCGCGACGTCGTCCGCGACGGCGTCGGCGCCGTCCTCAGCCGCAGCCCTGGCGGCGCTGCTCGGGCCGAGTGGCGGGTCGTCGGTGGCCGGACTGCTGGGCTCGGGAGGCCTGTCGTCGTCCTCGTCCGCCCTGGCGGCGCTGCTCGGGTCGAGTGGCGGGTCGTCGGTGCTCGGGCTGCTCAGGTCGAGCGGTGGGTCGTCGGTCTCGGGCCTCCTGGGCTCCGGAGGCGGCAGCGCACTGGCGGCTCTGCTCGGTCAGAGCTCGGGGGTGAACTCGTGAGCGCGCCCGTCTCAGGATTCGGCGCCGCCGCCGCCGCCCTGCTCGCGCCCGCCTCGTCCGATCCCGCGTCGCCCACCGGCGGGGGAACGGCCTTCGGCACCCTCCTGTCCGCACTGGCCGGCGACGCCGAAGCGACGGCGCCGCCCGCGGCTCCGGCCGACCCGGCCCCGTCCGCCGACGCCGGCAGCAGCGCGACGGGCACGCCGCCGACGCCGCAGACGGCTCCGCCCGCGCCGGCTCCTGCCGTGTTCCTCGGTCCGGCGACTCCGGCCGCGACGCCGCTCGCGGACGCCGCGACCGCTGCCGACCGCACCGCTCCGGACCAGGGGCCCCACGGCAAGAGCGGGAGCACGCGGACGACCGACGCGGATCAGCATCATGACGCCGCCTCCCTGCGGTCGCCGACGTGCTCGCCGCCGGTCAGCTCGCGGTGCAGCAGGCGCTCGCCGCGGCGCCGGTCCCTCCCGCGCCCCCGACGCCCGCGCCCCCGACGCAGACGTCGGCGTCGTCCGCTCCCGCCCCTGCGCTGACGACTCCGGCCGGAGCCGCTCCGGTCACGGCACCCGACTCCGCCCGGGCCCCGGAGGCGACCGCCCAGCCGATCGTGACGGCCGACCCTGGCACCGGTGCGCACCTTTCAGCGTCTGCTCCGGTCGCCGTGCCTGCTCCGGTCGCCGTGCCTGGTCGGCCGGTCGCCAAGACGCCGTCTGCGCCTGCGACGCCGAGCGCGGACACCGCGCAGTCGACGATCCCCGCTGCGACGCCCGTACCGGCCCAGGCTCCGGCCGCGCCGACCTTCGCGACCGCGCTCGCAGCGGCCGCGCCCACCGCCTCCGCCGCCCCGACCCCGCCGCTCCAGCAGCAGCTCGCGCAGCCGGTGATGACCCTCGCGCGCCAACCGGACGGCGACCACGTCGTGGTCGTGCGGGTCGCCCCCGACGACCTCGGTCCCGTCACGGTCCGCGCCCGGGTCAGCGACACCAGCGTCCACATCGAGCTGTTCGCGCCCAGCGACGCCGGACGGGACGCCATCCGTCAGATCCTCACCGATCTGCGGCGCGACCTCAACGCGGCCACGGCGAACGGGTCGGTCTCCGTGTCCGAGCAGAACGCGCCCGGCGCGGAGGGCGGCAGCGGAGGCCGGTCGCCGTGGGCGTCCGCGGGAGACCGCCGAGCAGCAGCACCGGCGGACCAGCAGGAAGAGCCGCCTCCCGCCCGAAACGTCATCCCGCCCCAGGCCGTCGCCCTCCCCGGCGCCCGGACCCTCGACATCGTCGTCTGACCACGAAGGAGAAGACATGGTCACCCCCATCTCGACCGATCCCACCGCGAACGCCTCGACGACCTCGCTCTGGTCCACGCAGCCCACCCGTACGCCGCACCAGTCGCTGACCGCCGACGACTTCATGCAGCTCCTCGTGACGCAGCTCAAGAACCAGGACCCCAGCTCGCCGATGGACTCGGCGGCGATGGTCCAGCAGACGACGCAGCTCGGGATGATGCAGCAGATGACGGCGCTCGGCTCCAGCAGCAACACCGCCCTCAACCTGCAGATGCAGACCGCGGCGGCCGACCTCATCGGAAAGACCGTCAGGTACAACGACCTCGCCGGGGCGCCCCAGACGGGCGTCGTGACGGGCGTCTCGTTCTCAGGGGCGACCCCGACTGTGTCCGTCAACGGCGGCACCTTCCCGCTCTCCGGAATCCTCGGCGTCCAGCAGACTCCGGCCTCCTAGTCCCCACCACCGAAAGGCACACTCCCATGCTCCGTTCTCTCGACTCCGGCGTCTCGGGCCTCCAGGCGCAGCAGACCATGCTCGACGTGGTCGGCAACAACATCGCCAACGTCAACACCACCGGCTACAAGTCCTCCTCCGTGGAGTTCGAGGACACCCTCTCCCAGATGATCGGGACGGCCTCGGCGCCGCAGGGCAACCAGGGCGGCACGTCGCCCGCCCAGGTCGGCCTCGGTGTGCGCGTCGCCGCGACCGCCACGAACTTCACCGAGGGGGCGGCGCAGACCACCGGCGTCGGCACCAACCTGATGATCAACGGCGACGGCTTCTTCATCGTCAACAACGGCGGCCAGACCCAGTACACGCGGTCCGGCGCCTTCACCACGGACGCCTCCGGCAACCTCGTCAGCCCGGACGGTGCGATCGTGCAGGGCTGGCCGGCCGCCAACGGCGTGGTCAACTCATCCGCGCCGGTCTCCAACCTCACCCTGTCGACGAGCGGCCTGTCCGCGGCGCGTGCGACCTCCAGCGCCACGATGTCCGGCAACCTGGCCGACGACGCGGCCGCCGGCTCCACGCTCAACAGCCAGGTGACCGTCTACGACGCGACCGGCGCGCAGCGCAACCTGACCACGACCTTCACCCGCACCGCCGCCGGCTGGGACGTCACCGCGACCGACGCCGCGGGCAACACGGCCACCGGCTCGATCACCTTCGCCAACGGCGCGATGACCAGCGGGCAGACCCTCACGGTCGGCGGTGTCACCATCGACATGTCGAAGATCACCGGCTTCGCGGGGTCGGGCGGCGTCAACTTCGCATCGCAGAACGGCACCGCCGCTGGGTCGCTGCAGTCGTTCTCGCTCGAGGGCGACGGCACGATCATGGGATCGTTCTCCAACGGCGAGAAGCAGGCCATCGGCCGCGTCGCGCTGGCCAACTTCACCAACCCGGGCGGCCTCCAGAAGGCCGGCAACTCCAACTTCATCGCCACCCCGAACTCCGGGCTCCCCCAGGTCGGCGTGGCGGGAAGCGGCAGCCTCGGCACCCTGACCAGCGGCGCGATCGAAGGCTCCAACGTCGACCTGGCCCGGGAGTTCACCAACCTGATCGTGGCGCAGCGCGCGTTCCAGGCCTCCGCCCGGGTGATCACGACCTCCGACGACGTGCTGCAGGAGCTCCTGCAGCTCAAGACGCAGTGATCCTGAGCTAACGGAACCGTCCGACCTGCCGATAGGGAAGGCGAGCACCCCCGTCACGGAGGCGTTCGATCCCTTCCCCTCTCTGCGGAGTCCTCATGATCACGGTGACCAGGCTGAACCACGTGCCGTTCGCCGTGAACCCGGACCTCATCGAACGCATCAACGCCGACCCCGACACCACCCTGACGATGGTCGACGGCGTGCGGTACGTGGTGACCGAGACGATGGCGGAGGTCATCGACCGCATCGCCGGCTACCGCGCGGAAGTGCTCGAACGCGCATACCGGCTGGGATGGCCGGCCGACTCGGGCGAAGGAGCTGAGCATGGATCTGGCAATGATCATCGGGATCGTCGCGGCCTTCGGCTCACTGTTGACGATGGTGCTGATCGAGGGCGAGAGCCCCACCGCGCTCCTCCTCATCGGGCCGGTCGTCTTCGTCCTCGGCGCCACCGTCTCCGTCGGGGTGGCAGGCGCGACGCTGAAGGATGCGCTCGACTCCTTCAAGGCGATCCCCGGGGCGATCAAGGGCACGAAGCCGGACTTCGCCGGCACGGTCGCCATCCTGCTCGACCTCGCCGACGTCGCCCGCCAGCGCGGGCTGCTCTCACTGGAGTCGTCGGCGGAGGAGGTCAAGGACCCGTTCCTGGCCAGCGCCCTCCAGGGCGTGGCCGACGGCGCCGACTCCGAGGACCTGCGCATCCTGCTCGAGGACCAGATCGCGACGTGGTCGAAGGCCACCCGCATCTCCTCCTCGTTCTTCGCGGCGCTCGGCGGCTACGCGCCGACGATCGGCATCGTCGGAACGGTCGTCTCGCTCACCCACGTGCTCGGCAACCTCTCGACGCCGGACAAGCTCGGCCCGATGATCGCCAGCGCGTTCGTCGCGACACTCTGGGGTCTGCTCTCCGCCAACTTCATCTGGCTTCCGCTCGGCACGCGCATGCGCCGGCTCGCGGAGCTCGAGGCCGAGCGCCGGCAGATCGTGGTGGAGGGCGTGCTCGCCATCCAGTCCGGCACCTCCTCGCGCGCGCTCTCCGAGCGCCTGACCGCGATGGTCCCGTACAGCCCCAAGCCGAAGCGCAGCACGGGCAAGAACGACGCGTCCGCCCCGGTATCCGAGGCAGCGCCCGTGGTCGGACCGTGAGCCGGAGCCGACGCAGGCCGGCCGCGGACGGCCACGGCGAGGGGCACGCCAATGACGAGCGCTGGATGGCCTCCTACATGGACATGGTCACTGTGTTGATGTGCACGTTCATCGTCCTCTTCTCGATGTCCTCGATCGACGCCCACAAGTTCAACGAGCTGAAGAACTCGCTCCAGACCGGTTTCGGTGAGGTGGTGAGCCAGAAGGTCGACACGGCCAAGGGCGTGATCGTCGCGGCGAAGGACGCCGCGCCGACTCCCGTGCCCTCGTCGGCGTCGACCACTCCCCCGATGTCGCCGCTCGAGGCGGCCAAGCTGGAGGTCGCCGACCTCCGCGCGATCGAGGCGGCGATCAACGCCCGGCTGACGGCCCAGGGGCTGCAGGGGTCGGTCTCGTACACGATCGACGCCCGCGGGCTGACCATCGGGCTGATCGGCGGTAACGCGTTCTTCGACTCCAACCTCGCGACGCTCACCCCGCTGGCGGTGCAGATCATCGACAACGTCGGACCGGTCCTCTATCCGACGTCGTACGCGATCTCGGTCGAAGGGCACGCCGACACCCGGCCGGCCGGACCGCCCTACGCCACCAACTGGGACCTCGCCGCCGCCCGGGCCATCTCGGTGCTCCGCCGGCTCACAGACGTCTCCGGCATCCAGGAGACCCGGATCTACGCGGTCAGCGACGGCTCGGCGACGGCGACAGCCACCGGGTCCGACGCCGCGCAGCTCGCCCAGGACCGCCGCGTCGACATCGTCGTGCGGTCGTCGCAACCGCAGGAGGTGCGCGACCTCATCCCGGGGATCGTCGCGACGAAGGGAGCAGGCGGATGAGCCAGACGATGACGCGGCCGGCCGAGCGCGAGGTGCGGCCCTACGACTTCCGCCGCCCGACCACCCTGGCCCGGGAGCACTCCCGCGTGCTGGAGCTGGCCTTCGCGACGTTCGCGCGGCAGTGGGGGACGCAGCTCACCGCGAAGGTTCGCGTCCTGTCGCAGGTGACCTGCGAGCAGGTCACCATGCACACGTACGACGAGTACGCGGCGGCCCTCCCGTCCAGCACGGCGATGGTGCTGTGCTCGATCAGCGACGTGGACCCCCGCGGCGTCATCCAGTTCCCCACCGGGGCGGCGCTGCGCTGGGTGAACGCGATGCTCGGCGGAAACCGCCCGCTCCCCCTGCTCGACCGCACGTTCACCCCGATCGAGCACGCCCTGGTCGTCGGCCTGATGAACGACGCGCTCGAGGACCTGCAGTACTCGCTCGGCCCGCTGTTCACCAACTCGGTGCGGATCGACGCCATCCAGTACAACTCGCAGTTCGCCCAGGCCGCCCCCACCACCGAGCTGATGATCGTGGCGCGGTTCGCTGCGCGTGTCGGCGACGACGTCGCGGAGGCGACCATCGCTCTGCCCGCCCGGGTCCTGCTGGAGCGCCTCGGCGAGACCAACCCGACCGTTCAGGTCGACAACGCCAAAGCCCTCCTGCACGCGCAGCTCGCGCAGGTGCCTGTGGAAGTGAGCGCCCGGCTCGCCTCGGCGAACGTCACCCCTGCCTCCGTGCTCGGGCTGGCGGTGGGCGACGTCATCCGCCTGCCGCACCCGGTCAGCCGCCCGATCCAGGTCGCCGCCGGCGGCGAGCCGGTGGGAACCGCCGCCATCGGCGCCGCCGGGTCGCGCCTCGCCGTCGTCGTCACCACCGCTGAGGACTACCACTGATGGAGAACCACTGATGCCCCAGAACGCATATGCCGCCGCCGCGCAGACGCTGACGCATGCCCCGTTGGGCATAGGCGAGCTGACCGTGTCGGCCCGCCCGGAGTCGGCCGAGGTGCCGGCGACCGCCGCGAACGCGGTCGTCGCGACCTTCATCGGCTCGCCGTCCGCTGAGCTCGCCATCGCGGTCCGCGACCCGGAGGTGGTGCTCGCGGAGACCGGCGGCCAGCTCGGAGTCGGCCTCGCGGACGTCCTGCAGCCGACGCTGGCGACCGTGGCTGAGCACCTCGGATCGGGCGTTCTCGGCGATGCCCGCGTCGAGGACGCAGCGCACCTCTTCGCCGACACCGCCTCGCACCGCTTCACCGTCACCGACCCGTCCGGGCAGGAGGTCGCCTGGTTCGCCATCCGCGGAGACACCGTGACCACCGCGCCCTCCGGGGCCCCGGCGGACGTCGCAGGACGGCTCGGCCGCATCTCGAACGTCGAGATGGCGCTCACGGTCGAGATCGGACGCACCCGGATGTCGGTGCGCGACGTGCTCGCCGTCGAGCCCGGCACCGTGATCGAGCTCGACCGGTCCGCCGGGTCGCCCGCGGACATCCTGCTCAACGGCCGCCTCATCGCCCACGGCGAGATCGTCGTGGTCGACCAGGACTACGCCGTGCGCGTCACCCAGATCCTCGACACCGCCGACGCCCTGGTCTGACCCGTGGACACCCTCTTCACCGCGCTCCGCGTCGCCGTCTCCCTCGCGCTGATCATCGGACTGATCTGGTTCGTGCAGCGCCGGAGCGCGAAGTGGAGCCGGAAGAGGAGCAAGCGCCCGATCACCGTCCTCGGCCGGCAGTCGCTGGGCGGAAAGTCCCGGGTCGTGATGGTGGAGGCCGACGGCACCCATTTCGTGCTCGGCGTGACCGACAGCTCGGTCGTGGTGCTCAAGTCCCGCGAACTGGACACGTTCGCGGACGCGCTCGCGGCCGAGGAGGCGAACGAGCCGGCCGGCCTCCTGGAGGAGACGGACGCGGCACCCGCACCGTCTCCTGCCCCGGTGCACACCGCGGTCCCGGTCCCCGTGCCCACGTTCGCGCAGGCGATCACCTCCCCTGAAACCTGGCGGAGGGCGGCCCAGTCCCTCCGGACTCCACGGTGAGCGCCGCAGCGCTGGCGGGAGCGGGCGGCCGCGGCTACGCGCGCCCGATCGTCCTGGCTCTCCTGGTCGTGGCCGCGGTGGCCGGCATCGTGCTGCTCACCGCGGGCAGCGCACACGCCGTGCCGGCGCCCTCCCCGTCCCCCACTCCCCGGTCGGCCCGTCCGGCCCCGCGGGCGGCTCAGGCGCCACCATCTCGATCAACGGCATCAACGGCACGCCCGCCGACACCATCGTCACCCTGCTGGGCGTGACGCTCATCTCGGTCGCCCCGGGCCTGCTCGTCATGGTCTCGTCGTTCACCAAGGTGTTCGTGGTGCTCTCGATGGCCCGCAACGCTCTCGGCCTCCAGTCGGTGCCCCCGAACCAGGTGCTGGCCGGGCTCGCCCTGTTCCTGAGCCTGTTCATCATGGCGCCCACCCTCACCGACATCAACGTGCACGCCGTCCAGCCCTACCTCGCCGGGCATCTCGACTTCGGCGGTGCCCTCCAGGCCGCGGAGGCGCCGTTGAAAGCCTTCCTCGGCGCGCACACCCGCCAGGAGGACATCGCGCTGATGACCCGCGCCGCAGGGCGTGCGAACCCGGCGAACCTCCACGCCGTCCCGCTGACCACCCTCGTCCCGGCGTTCGTCATCTCGGAGCTGCGAGCGGCTTTCATCATCGGCTTCGTGATCTACGTGCCGTTCCTGGTGATCGACCTGGTGGTCTCCGCAGGCCTGATGTCGCTCGGCATGATGATGCTCCCGCCCGTCATGGTGTCGCTGCCGTTCAAGATCCTGCTCTTCGTCCTCGTGGACGGCTGGGGCCTGATCATCCAGTCCCTCGTCGCGAGCTACAAGTAGGGGGCCGACCGTGAACTCCAGCGCCGTCCTCAAGATCGCCACGCAGGCCCTGCTGCTGATGGCAGAGCTCGCGGCACCGATGGTGCTGACCGCGCTCGCGATCGGCTTCGCGGTCTCGCTCATCCAGTCGATCACCCAGATACAGGAGGTCACCCTCTCGTTCGTGCCGAAGGCGATCGGCGTCTCCATCGCGCTCTTGGTGTGCGGCAACTGGATGATCGAGCAGCTCGTGACGTTCACGCAGTACCTGTTCCAGCAGATCCCCACATTGCTGGGAGGCTGACGATGAACATCCCGGTCGACCTGAGCGCGATCCAGGCCACAGCGCTGGTCTCGGTGCGCATCCTGCTGTTCGTGGTGATCGCGCCGCCGTTCTCGTACCGGGCCTTCCCCCTGCAGATCAAAGGGATGCTCGCCGTCCTGCTCGGACTCGTCGTCGCTCCGCAGGCCGCCCAGCACTACTCCCCCGGCTCGACCGGCCAGTTCCTGCTCGACTTCACCGCCGAGGCCGCGACGGGCGCCGTGCTCGGCTTCCTGGTCTACCTCGTGTTCTCCGCCGTCGAGTCCGCCGGCTCGCTGCTGGACTTCTCCAGCGGCCTGCAGGCGGCGCAGCAGTACGACCCGGCCGCGGACATCAACGCCGCCCAGTTCTCCCGGCTGTTCCAGATGACGGCGCTGGCGCTGCTCTTCGTCAGCGACGGTTACCAGCTCGTGCTCGGCGGACTGGTGCGCTCGTTCACGGCGATCCCGCTGACGATGTCGGTCGACTGGAGGTCGATCACTCAGACCCTGACCGGGTCCGTCACCCAGTTGCTGCTCGCGGCACTCCAGATCGCGGGCCCGATCATGGCCGTGCTCTTCGTCGCGAACGCCGCGCTCGGCCTGCTCTCCTGGGTCGCCCCGGCGCTCAACGCCTATTCGCTCGGGCCTCCCGCGCTGATCCTCCTCGCCGTCGTCCTGTGCGCGATCGGGATCGTCGCCCTCCCGATGATCGTCCAGGCGCTCGCCGGGCAGGCCGTCCACGCGATCGGAGTCCCCTGATGTCCGCACAGGAGCGCACCGAGCAGGCCACCGAGAAGCACCTCAAGTCGGTGCGGTCGAAGGGGCGGCTGCAGAAGGCCCGCGACCTCCCCGCCTGGCTCTCGATCGGCGTCGCGGTCGTGCTGATCCCGATGATCGTGGGCACCGCGCAGCAGGCGGCCGAGTCGCAGATCTTCGCGTTCCGCGACATCATCCGCGATCCCACGCCCGCGGGCGCGCTCGCCGCGCTGGGCACCGGGCTGCTGTCGGTCGCCGGCACGGTGTGGCCGCTCCTCGTGGTCGTCGCACTGACGATCGTCGCGGCCACTGCCGCCCAGGGCGGCATCCACCTCAAGAAGCTGAAGCCGCACTTCGAGCAGTTCGACCTGCTGAAGGGCATCCGCAACATGTTCGGCGCCCGCAGCGCGTGGGAGCTGGCCAAGACCCTCGGCAAGGCCGCCCTGGTCGGGATCGGGCTGTACGTGGTCGTGCAGGGACTGATCCCGCTCGTGCTCCAGACCGGCGGACTCTCCGTGCCCGCGCTGGTCGCGGCGGCGCAGGGCTCCCTCGGCTCACTGCTCCAGCTCGCGATCGGCGGCGGCCTGCTCTTCGCGGCCATCGACCTCGTCGTCGTGCTGCGCCGCAACCGGACCGCCTCCCGGATGACCAAGCGCGAGGTCAAGGACGAGCACAAGAGCGCCGAGGGCGACCCGATGATCCGTGCGCAGCGACGCAGCCGGCAGCTCGCGATGAGCCGCAACCGCATGATCGCCGCCGTCGCCGACGCGAGCGTCGTGCTGGTCAACCCGACCCACGTCGCCGTCGCGCTGAAGTACGAGCCGGGCGCCTCCGCGCCCAAGGTGGTCGCGAAGGGCGCAGACCTGATCGCGGCGCGGATCCGCGAGGAGGCCGTGGCGAAGGGCGTCCCGATGGTCTCCGACGTGCCGCTCGCCCGCGCGCTGCACGCCGCCTGCGACCTCGGTCAGGAGATCCCGGCCGAGTTCTTCACGCCGGTGGCCCACGTGCTCGCGTTCGTGATGGCCCTGAAGCGGCGCGGCGGCTCGCTCACCGACATCCACACCCTGCCTGCGGCGCAGCGGCCGCGCACTCCCCTCGACAGCAGGAGGCTGGCCCACTCGTGAAGAACAAGAACCTGTCCCTCCTCGCCGTGCCGATCGGCGTCGTCGGCATCGTGCTCCTCCTGGTCGTCTCGATCCCGGCCTGGCTGCTCGACACCCTGATCGTGGTCAACATCGCCTTCGCGCTCGTCGTGCTGCTGACCACGATGTTCGCGCGCAAGCCGCTCGACTTCTCGGTCTTCCCTTCGCTGCTGCTCATCGCGACCCTGTTCCGGCTGGGGCTCAACGTCGCCTCCACCCGCCTCGTGCTCGGCCAGGGCTACGCCGGCCAGGTGATCGAGACCTTCGGGAACGTCGCCGTCGGCGGCAACATCATCATCGGCGCTGTCGTGTTCCTGATCCTCGTCGTCATCCAGTTCGTGGTCATCACGAAGGGCGCCGAGCGCGTCGCGGAGGTCGGCGCCCGGTTCACGCTCGACGCGATGCCCGGCAAGCAGATGGCGATCGACGCCGACCTCAACGCGGGCCTGATCACCAACGCCCAGGCCAGAGAGCGCCGGGCCGAGGTCGCCGCCGAGTCGGACTTCTACGGCGCGATGGACGGCGCCTCCAAGTTCGTCAAGGGCGACGCGATCGCCGGCATCCTCATCATCGTCATCAACGTCATCGGCGGCATCGGCATCGGGATGCTGC
Organism: Leifsonia sp. L25; assembly: GCF_050632895.1. Next base: position 1,784,951 of record NZ_JBODRZ010000003.1, read on the forward strand.
AGAACGGCATGCAGATCACCGACGCCCTGAACAAATACACCCTGCTCACGATCGGCGACGGTCTCACGGCGCAGATCCCCGCCCTGCTCATGGCGGTGTCCACCGGCATGATCGTCACGCGCTCCGGCGCCGACTCCGACATGGGCTCGACGGCCGGCAAGCAGCTCGCCCAGTCGCGGGTCGCGCTGGCGATCGCCGGAGCCGCCGCGATCGCGCTGTCCCTCATCCCGGGCATGCCGATGATCCCGTTCCTCGCCATGGGCGCCATCCTCTTCTGGGCGTCGCAGCGGATCAAGGCGCGCGCGGCCAAGGCCGCCGCCGAGGAGCGGGCGAAGGCGGTCGCGGAGAAGACGACGGGCGCGAGCGACACCACGGACGACCTCCTCGAGCACATGCGGGTGCACCCGCTGGAGATCCAGCTCGCCACCGACCTGATCGACATCGTCTCCGGGGGCTCGGACGACCTGCTCGGCCGGGTGCGCGCGCTGCGGCGCAAGCTGGCGATCGAACTCGGCATCGTCGTCCCGCCGGTCCGCACCCGCGACAACGGCGAACTCCCCTCCTCCACCTACGCCATCACCGTGGCCGGAGTGGAGGTCGGCCGCGGCCAGGCGCCGCGCGGCAAGGTGCTGGCGCTCGGCGACGACCTCAGCGCACTCGCGGGCGTCGAGACGATCGAGCCCGTCTTCGGCCTCCCCGCCAAGTGGATCGCGGCCGAGCTGCGCCACAGCGCGGAGATGTCCGGCGCCACGGTCATCGACCGCGTGTCGGTCGTCGTCACGCACCTCTCGTCGGCGGTCACGGCCAACGCTGCGCGACTCCTGTCCCGCGAGGACGTGCGGGTGCTCACCGAGGGGGTGAAGCGCGTCAACCCCTCCGCGGTCGAGGAGCTCGTGCCGGCGCTGCTCAGCCTCGCGGAGGTGCAGCGCGTGCTGCAGGGACTGCTCGCCGAGCGCGTGCCCATCAACGACCTCGCGCGCATCTACGAGGCGCTCACCCTCCGGGCGAAGGTCTCGCTCGAGCCGGAGGGACTGGTCGAGGCCGCCCGGCTGGCGCTCGGCGCCGCGCTCTCGAACCCGTACGTGGAGGACGGCGCCCTCCGTGTCATCACCCTCGAGCCGTTGCTGGAGCAGGCGATGCTGGAGGGCCAGCGCCAGAGCGAGTACGGCTCGCAGCTCGTCCTCGATCCGCCGGTGCTCGAGCAGGTCCTGACCGAGGTCCGCTCCGCGGCCGCCGAGCACGAAGGCGCGGTCCTCGTCTGCGCGCCGCAGCTGCGCCCCGCCGTCCGCCGGCTCATCGCAGCGCAGGCGCCCGCCCTCCCCGTCCTGTCCTACAACGAGGCCACCACCTCCGCGGCGCCCATCGAAACGATCGGAGTAATTCGAATTGTCACCCCGACTCTGGCCTCATAACGCCTGGCGTCCGAAGAAGGACCTCCATGAGCTCGCGCCGTCCGACCTGATCGCCGACCTGCTGGCCGACGCGGACGAGCAGGAGGTGCGCTTCCAGCACGCCAGCGCCTCCTCGCAGTTCGAGGAGGTCATGGAGGAGATCATCGCCGAGACCGATCCGGACGCGCTCGTCCCCCACCGGTACCTGCCCGTGCCGGCGGAGCCCACGACCATCGTCCTCGACCCTGCGCCCATCCCCTCCCCCGCCCGGCAGCCGGAACGCTTCGAGGAGCCGAGCCGGCCGGCCCCGCGACTGGCGACGAATGCCGGCGACCTCGTCTTCGTGTTCGGCCTCCGCGAGGACGCGCTGACCGTCGCGCAGGCGATGGCGATGGCCACCCCGGCGATCGAGGTCGCCGTGGCCGGCACGGTCGGGCGCACAGGCTCTCGCCACGTCGGTGGCCGCCGGGAGGCGCTGCAGGCGCGGGCGGACGGGGTGCGGCGCAACGGCTCGACCATCGTCGCCATCGGCGTCGGCGAGGCCCCGTCCGACGCGGCCCGCTATGCCGGCATCCTGCACGACGTTGTCCCCGACCAGGTCTGGATCGCCGTCGACGTCACGCGCAAGCCCGAGGACACCCGGGTGTGGGCGAATCTCGTCGCCGAGGCGGGAGGCGGTGTCGACGCCATCGCCGCGATCGGCGTCGCGTACACCACGACGCCGGACTCGACCTCCTTTTAGGGGTACCGGTCGGGTGGAGCGACCGCTGAGTTTCTCCACCTGTGGATAACTCTGTTGAAAACGGGTGGAACAACCCCGTCGGGATGTGGAGGACACGCCCGAGATTAGAGGGCTCTCAGATTCTCATTCAGGATGATTCGCAGCCTGATCAGCATTTTTGGTCCCAGTCTCGGGAATTCGAAGAAATCTTCGAAATTACATCCTCGTAATTCACACGGTGTGAAACCCTGTGGATGATCATGTGCGAAACGCCCCCGGAATAGGGTGGAGCGTGCCCATTCTCGCCGAGCTCGCCCCCACCCTCCTCGGGGTCGCCGTGCTCGCGCTGCTCGCGACCGCCGTCCTGGCCGCGTACCGTGTGCCGCACCGCTGGGCGCCGACCCTGGCGATCCTCCGCGGTGCCGCCCAGCTCGCGATCATCAGCGTGGTGCTCGCCGGTGTCATCACGAATCCGCTGTGGGTCGCGCTGGCGCTCCTGGTCATGTTCGGGGTCGCGGCAGCGACCGCGACGCACCGCATCGGCTGGTCGCGCCAGCACGCGGTCATGATGGGAACGGCGATGATCACCGGTGTGATCATCTCGTTCTCGGTGGTCTTCCTCTCCGGCGCGATCGAGTTCTCGGCCCGGTACGCGCTCGCCATCGGCGGGATCGTCATCGGCAACTCCATGAGCATCGCGACCCTCGCGGGCCGGCGGTTCACAGAGGCGGTCGACGACCACTGGGACGAGGTGGAGGGCTGGCTGGCGCTGGGCGCGACGCCACGCCAGTCGACCCTGGAGCAGGCGAGGGGAGCGGTGTACTCGGCGCTGATCCCGTCCGTCGATCAGACGAAGACCACGGGACTCGTCACGCTGCCCGGCGCGTTCGTCGGTGCGATCTTCGGCGGGGTCTCGCCCCTGGAGGCGGGACGGTTCCAGGTGGTGGTGCTCGCCGCGATCATGGCGGCAGGGTCGGTCACCGCGGTCATGGTCGCGGCCTGGCTCGCTCCGGTGCGGGTGCGGCCGGCCCGGCTGCGCTGACCGCGGGGAGCGGACGGGCGGACGGGGGAGTGGGCGATGCGTCGAGCGCCCGATAGGCTGGATCAATGCTGGTATTGACCCGGAAGGTCGGCGAGCGCGTGCTCATCGGGGACGACATCGTCGTCACGATCCTCGACGTCCGCGGCGACGGCGTGCGGGTCGGCATCGACGCGCCGCGCGGCATCCGCATCCAGCGCGACGAGGTCGTCAAGGCGGTGGGAGAAGCCAATCTGGAGGCGACCGCCCCGGCGGTCGGCCCCGATGACGCGGAGACCCTGATCAAGCGCTCGCTCGGTCTCTAGCGGCGCGCCGAGGACGTCAGCGGCGCGGCGTCCAGCCCGGCGGCAGCGGGAACTCCAGCGCGGCCCGCTCGCGATCCGCCTCCGCCGACCAGCCCTGAGCGGCGCCCTCGGCGTCGAAACCGCCCCGCGCGACGCGGAAGCCGAGGTCCTCGTGCTGCGTCCGCGGCGATCCGCCGCGCCGTACCGACGCGCGCACGCTCCAGGCGTCGTCGGCGAAGCCGCCGCCGCGGAACACCCGGTAGTCGTCGTAGCGCGCCGGGTCCAGGTAGTCCCAGCACCACTCCCAGACGTTCCCGAGGGTGTCGAACAGGCCGTTGAGGTTGGGCAGCCTCCCGCCGACGTCGTGCGGCGCACTCAGGCCGTCCGCGCTGGTCCAGGCGACCTCGCCGAGCGGTCCGTAGTGCGGGCCGGTCGACCCCGCGCGGCAGGCGTACTCCCACTCCGCCTCGGTGGGGAGGCGGTAGCCGTCGGAGTCCACGTGCCAGGTGACCTCCTCGCCCTCGAACGAGTAGGCCGGGTCCAGGCCCTCCCACTCCGAGGCCGCGTTGCAGAACCGGATGGCGCGCAGCCAGCTCACGCCGGTCGCGGGCCGGCGGGGATGCGCGGCCGGCTCGCCGATCAGCTCGGCGACCTGCTCCTCGGTCACCGGGAAGACGCCGATCTCGAACGACTCCAGTTCGACGGTCCAGCGGCGCTTCTGCCGGGCGTCGTGGAGCTGCACCGCGCCGGGCGGGATGTACGCCAGGTCGATGTCCGCGCCTTCCACGACCCCACCCTCCCACACGCATTCGCACCGAATCTCCCGAAACAGAGCGATTTTCGGGAGATTCCGCACGAATCGCGGCGCGGCGGCTTCCGCGGCATCGCGCCGGTCAGGGCGCGGGCGGCCGGGCGACGAGCGCCGCCCCGTCGGTGTCGACCGTCAACACGCCGGCCGCCGCGGGAACGACCGCCGTCGCCCCCGCCGGAAGCGCCACCTCCCCGTCGCGGGTGTGCAGCAGGGTGGTGCCCGCCGTCGCGACCACCACCGCGAACCCGGCCTCGAAGGCCGCCTGCGCGGTCACCCGGTCGAGGCGGAACCACGCGTCGGCCTCCTGCGGGAGGACGGAGCCGGCCGACGGCGCGCGCCGCACCAGACCGGCCAGGTCCTCGCCCGTCAGCCCGCGGGTGTCCACTGCCCCCAGCGCCCGCTCGAACCCGAGCCCGAGGTGCCCATCGGCGGTGCCGTCGATCGCGAAGCCCCTCCACTCGAGCAGGATCGAGAAGTCGGTGGGCTGCTGCACCTCCACCAACAGCACCGAACGGCCGATCGCGTGCAGCGTGCCCGGTGGGACGAGCACCGCGTCGCCGGCCTCCACCTCGACGGCGTGGAGGAGGCCGAGCAGCGCGGTCGTGTCCTGCGCCTCCACCAGCGCACGCAGGCGCGCGGCGTCGACGTCCTCCCGGAGGCCGAGGTGCACCGTCCCCGGCGCCAGGATGTACCAGGCCTCGGCCTTGCCGTGCGCGGACGCGAGCTCGCGTGCGGCGAAAGCGTCGTCCGGGTGGGCGTGCACCGGCAGCCGCTGACCGGCGTCGAGCAGCTTCACCAGCAGCATCGCGTCGGCCCCCCAGCGCGCGACGTGCCCCGGTCCCAGCCAGCCGGCCGGGTCGGCCTCGACCGCATCCCGCAGCAGAGAGCCGTCGTCCAGGCGGGTCAGCCCGGCGGGCGCCTGGCCGCGGACCGCCGTCGTGGAGCCCACCCAGTCCTCCGGGGTGTGGTCCGCGCCGCGAGCGAGGCCGCGGAAGGCGTCGATCTGCGGGCCGCCGTCGTAGAAGCGAGCGGACGGACGGTTGGTGGGCAGCAGGAGCGGAAGGACGGGAGCGCGTCGCGTCGGTGAGGCCATGAGGTCCAGCCTTCCACAGCGCAGCCGGTGAGGACGGTCGAACGACGCCTTGCACGCTTGCACGCGGCACGCGAAGATGCGGTCATGCCCGACTTCCGCCGCGTCCTCGACCTGGTGGACGCCCGCGGCGGCGCGACGTGGCTCACCGTCATCCACGGCGGGGAGGTCGTCCTCGACCGCCGCGTCGGGTGCGGACGCGACGCTCTGTTCTACACGTTCTCGGTGAGCAAGCCTTTCGTGGCGCTCGCCGTGCACCTGCTCGCCGAGCGCGGGATGCTGCGGCTGGACGACCCCGTGGCCGCGCACTGGCCCGCGTACGCGCGCGGCGGGAAGTCCGACATCACCATCCGGCACGTGCTCTCGCACCGCGCGGGCGTGCCCTACTCGACCGGCACGCTGCTGGGCGACACGGTGCGTATGACCGATCCGCGGCGGTCCGTGGCGGCAGCTGAGGACGCGCGACCGCGCTGGGCCGCAGGTGAAGTCGTGGGTTACCACGTGCTGAGCTTCGGCTTCATCCTCGGCGAGCTGGTGCGCCGCGTCAGCGGGATGCCGCCCGAGCGCTTCATCGCCGAGAACCTGCTCCGGCCGGCCGGGCTCACCGAGACGTCACTCGGCCTCCCGGAAGCCGCGGCGGGCCGGGCCGTCCCGCTCCGCGCGCTGAGCGCTCCCGAACGGGCGCGGACCCTCCTCTTCAACCGGCCGCGCACGCGCGCGGTGCCGGTGCCGGCCGCGGCGGTCAGCACCAACGGCCGCGAGCTGGCCGAGTTCTACCGGATGCTGCTCGCGGGCGGAGAGGGCGTCCTCCGGCCGGAGACGATCGCGGCGGCCCGGGCCGTCTCGAGCGACGGCGAGCCCGACCGGATCATGGGCTTCCCCGTGCGCTGGGCGCACGGCTTCCAGCTCGGCGGCCCGATCGGGCTGGCCCGGCCGACCGGCTCGCGCGCCGACCCGCGCACGTTCGGTCACAACGGCAGCAGCATCTGCAACGTCTGGGCCGACCCGGTGCGGGACCTTGTGCTCGCCTACCTGACCAACACCGCGGACGAGCGCCGGCGCGCCCTCCGACACCTCAGCGATGTGAGCGACGCGGTACTGGTGGCCTGCGACTGAGTGGGTCCAGACTTCTGGCAGGGGTCGAGCGGCGGCGACAGGAGGAACCATGAGCGCTGGGACGAAGGACGATCCGTGGCGGCTCACCACGGCGCCGGGCACCTCGGAGTACACGATGTACCGCGACGACGAGGCCGACCCGCCCGCACTGATCTGCCAAGTGGGCTCCACCCGGCTGAGCTACCGCGCCAGCGCGATCGACGACCTCGCGGCGTGGCTGCGCGAGCAGGGCGACTGGGTGCCGTTGGGCGCCGCAGACGAGAACAAGCCGGTGATCGCCGGCACGATCGAGGCCTGGGGGCGCGACCCGGTCAACCCGGTCGGCGGCTGGTACGGGCTGCGCAAGGGCTACCGCGGCCGGTTCGGGATGTACCTCCCGCCGCTCCTGGAGCAGCTCGGACTGATCGAGCTGACCCACGACGCGCGGAACAACAAGGCGCGGGCGAAGTAGTTTAACCATGTGAACGATCTCGCTCCGACCCCCGCAACGACCGCCCTCCTGCTCATGGACCTCCAGCCGGGCATCCTCTCCCGCCTGCCCGACTCGGACGCCTATCTCGCCGGCCTGGTACGGGCGCGGGAGGCCGCGCGTGCGGCCGGCGTCACCGTCGGCTACGTGCGCGTCGCCATCACCGCCGAGGAGGCCGCGACGATCCCGTCGCGCTCGCGGTTCGCCCGCGCCGGCGAGCGCCTGGACCCGAACAGCCCTGAGACGCAGATCGACCCGCGCATCGCGCCCGCGGAGGGTGAGATCGTCGTCCGTAAGAAGCGTGTCGGCGCGTTCAGCACCACCGACCTGGACGAACAGCTTCAGGCCCGGGGCATCGACACCCTCGTGCTCGCCGGTGTCGCCACGAGCGGCGTCGTCCTGTCGACCGTGCGCGATGCCTCCGACCGGGACTACCGGGTGGTCGTGCTGGAGGACGGCTGCTGGGACTCCGACCCCGAGGTCCACCAGGTGCTCACCGCGAAGGTGTTCGCCCGAGGCGGCGTGACCGTGACCAGCATCGAGGACTTCATCGCCTCGGTCGCATAGCGCACGACCTCCGCGAGTCCCGGCGCCAGCTCGCCCGCTGTCTGCGGGCCGTCGAGTTCGTCCACCGGCAGCCAGTACAGCTCCTGCGACTCGTCCTCGCCGGGCGTCCCGGCCGGGTCGGTGGTCGCGACGAACGCGTAGACGATGTCGGTGTGGGCGTGCTCGTCGGTGATGGGGTGCACGTTCACGACGAGCGGCGTCGGCAGCACGGCGATGCCGTCCGCGCGCTCGATCCGGTGCGCGGGCTGGAGCAGGAGCAACTGCTCCAGGTCGTACCCGGACTCCTCCCGGAGCTCGTGGGCGACGGCCGCCCAGGGGTCCTCCGTGCGCTCGACGTGCCCGCCCGGCTGCATGAGCAGCCCGCGCTTGCGGTGGCGGTGCACGAGCACATGGGTGCGCCCCTCCAGCTCGCGCAGAATGAGCGCGCTCGCCGTGAGGTCGTACTCGCCCGGTCCGGTGTTGAGGTGCGGCATCCCCACAGTCTGACCGATCCCGGCCGAACTCGGGCATGATGTGGGTATGGCGGTGATTCGGACGGAGCGGGGGCTCGACCGGCTGGTCAACTTCTCGGACGCGACCGTGGCCATCGCGATCACCCTGCTGATCCTGCCGCTCGTGGATGCCGCACCCGAGATCGCGCGTGAGAGCTTCGGCGCGTTCGTCTCCCACAACTTCTGGGAGTTGCTCGCGTTCGCGATCTCGTTCGCGGTCATCGCCCGCTTCTGGGTCGTCCACCACCGGGTGTTCGAGTGGGTGCGCGGCTACGACGGGATCCTCGTCTGGCTCAACTTCCTCTGGCTCGCGACCATCGCGTTCATGCCGTTCACGACCAACGTGCTCTCGAACAGCAACGGCCAGCGGCCGGAGGTCTACGCCCTCTACATCGGCAACCTCCTGGCGATCGCGCTGACGATGCAGTTCCTCGGCGTCGTGCTCACCCGCCGTCCCGAGCTCGTCCGCGACGAAGCGCGCGGCGCGATGGACTCCACACGCGGATGGTCGGCGATCATCATCATCGCCGTCAGCCTGGTGCTGGCCGTGGTCGTGCCGGCGGTCGGGATGTTCTGGCTCTTCCTGATGTTCCTCTCGGAGCCGCTGCATCTCCTGCTCCGGAGGCTCTCACCCAGACCTTCCCAGCCGACGCGCTGAGGGCTATCGTCGCGGCATGCGACCCAAGACCTTTTTCGTGCTCATCGTCATCGCCGCGGCCTACATCCTGGGCTCGCGCGCGGGCCGGGAGCGCTACGACCAGATCGTCGAGTCGGTGACCGCGTTCTGGAACAACCCGGACGTGAAGAAGGCGCGCAAGAACGCCAAGAAGCAGGCCGAGAAGGCGCGCAAGCGCTACGCCTGAGCGGTCGGCCGCCCAGGGCTCGCAGGATCAGGGCTCGCAGGCTCAGGGCTCGCGGGCTCAGGGCTCGCGGTAGTCGCCCTCGGTGTAGTCGCCCTCCGGTGCCTCAGCGGGCTCCTCGACGTCGGTGTACGTCCCCTCGACGTCGGCCTCCGGGCCGGGGTTCTCCTCGGTCTCGGTGTACTGGCCGTGGACCGTGCGCTCGTGCGGTCCTTCGTCGTCGGACTCGGTGTAGCTGCCCTCGAGGTTCTCGCGGGCGTCGCCGGTGGGCTCTTCAGGGTTGCTCATAGCGAGGAGAGTACGCTGTCGCGGCCCGCGCGACCAGAGCCCTGCACAGGCGTGCAACACCTGTAGACACCCCGGTCCGCCCCCCGGTACCCTGCGGGCATGGCGCGGTCGCCGTCGGTCTTCGCCACGCGCGGGCCGACCGTCCTGGAGCTGCGGATCCACGGGATCAAGAACACGCCGCCGGCGGAGATGCTCGGCGTCGCGCCAGGCGACGTGCGCGCCGACCAGGCCGACGAGAACGGCGGCTTCTACGTCCCGACCGCCGACCCGGCCGATCCGGCCGATCCGGCGGCTCCCCCGACGGTGATCCGCCGCGAGGCCTACTCGTGGGGGATGCTGGCCCGGTACGGCGGTGGGGCGCTCGTGGCGATCGGCCAGTTCTTCGTGCAGCTCGCCTGGCTCCTCATCCTGCCGTTCGGCCTGTGCAACACCGCGTACTGGACCCGCCGCATCCCGGATCAGCCGCGCACGGGGAGTGGAAGGCCGGCCGCGGCGCCGCATCGTTGCGGGTGTTCGCGCTCGGCCTCACGCTCCTCTACGTCTGCGCGCTCGCCTCGGTGAGCCTGGACCTGATCGGGACCCAGTGCCTCGCACGGCCGTCGCTGTGCCCGGCACTGCCCGGCTGGGTGACCGCGTTCTTCACCACGCCGGGGCTCGACCACCGCGGCATCCGGGTCGCCCTCCTCTCGCTCGTCCCCATCGCGGGCGTGCTGCTGCTGTTCTTCGTCTCGCACCAGGCGCGCACCCGCTACGAGGCCGGGATCTTCGGAACGGTCGCGAAGATCCGCACCGCCGGCGACCTCAGCGGCGTGGCAAACGCCCAGGGCGCGACCCCGCGCCGCCCCCTCGCGACCGACGGGTTCTGGGGGATCACCCGCGTGAAGGCGCCGAGCGAACTGCTGCACACGGCGGCGGCGTTCTTCCTGGTGGCGCTGCTGGTCGGCTGGGACGGCGTGTTCTGGACGTGCGCACCCGCCGGAGTCGACCTCCCCCGGAGTGCCTCGACCCGGCGACCACGCCGCTCCTGTCGCGCTGGTGGCTGACGCTGGGCGCCGGTCTGGCGGCGGCCGGGCTGGTCGTGGTCGTCGCCCTCGTCGTGCGCAACGTCGACACGACCGTGCGCCGTCGCGCCGAGCGGGCGATGCAGGGCGATGAGCCGGAGGTCCGGGACGCCCGCCGGCACAGCATCATCCGGCTGAAGCTGCGGCAGCGGGAGGCGGTGGCCGGGTGGGTGCTGCTGGCCGCGATCGCCGTCTACACCGCCGTGGCGGTGGCCGTGGCGCTGCCCGGCGGCCCGGTGGTGGAGCACGCCCCGTCGTTCCTCGGTCTCGTCATCGCACCCTCCATCATCCTCGGCGTCCTGCTCGCCATCGCCCTCTCGGCGCTGGGCTGGCGCCGCGGGGTGCCGCGCTGGCTGTCGGTGACCGTGGTCGTCGTCGGCGGGGTCTCGCTGCTGGTCGCCGTCGTGTCGACCCCGAAGGACCTGCACCTCGCGCCGCTCACGACAGCCGCGTACCTGCTCGCCGCCCTCGCCGCGATTCTGCTCGCCGCGCTGGTCGTCTTCTGGCCGATGGCCCGCCGGCGCAGCTTCGCCTACCAGGGCTGGCGCGGCACCGGCCCCGGCGTGATCATGCTGCTTTCGCTCGGCGCCGCGATGCTGCTGTCGACCCTCCTCGTGCTGGGGACGCAGTGCGCGCTCGCCTCGTCCGGCGGCCCGACGCCGATCTGCCCGCTGACTCCCGGCGGGCTGACCACCCCGGTCGCGTACCGGAACTTCGGCGGGACGGTGCCGGTGCTCGCCGTCGTGCTCGTGCTCTTCGTGCTCGTCGTCGCGCTGCCGCGGATGCGCACCACGCCGCGCCTGACGACGCCCGAGACCGTCGGCGGCCGGGCGCTCCGCGAGCCGCTGCGCAGCTATCGCGACGGGCGTGTGCCGCAGGTGAAGTCGGCGGGGAAGCTGGACTTCCGGATGCTCAACGCCCGCCGGTCGGCCGCGCTCTTCCACCGCGGGGAGCCGGTGCTCGGCCTCCTCGCGGCGCTGCTCGCCCTCGGTGTCATCGTCGCGATCGCGCTCCCGCAGCCGCTGCGCCCGGCCCTGCTGGACCTCGCCCTCCCCGCGCTCGGCCTGATCTCGGTCGCCGCCGTCGTGACCATCGCGGAGAACGCGCTGACGACGAAGGAGCGCCCCATCGGCGTGATGTGGGACCTGATGTGCTTCCTCCCGCGCGCCGGCCACCCGTTCGGGCCGCCCTGCTACGCCGAACGCGTCATCCCGGAGCTGCGCGACCGCATCGTCGCCTGGCTGGAGGCGGACATCTCCACGAGCGCAGGCACGGTGGGGGACCGCCGCACCGCAGAGGAGCGCGCCCGCGACGAGCTGCGGGCACTGACCACGCGCCAGCGCCGCAAGGTCGTCGTCAGCGCGCACAGCCTCGGCGCAGTCCTCGCCGTCTCCACGATCTTCACCCTCGGCGCCGACACCACCGACGGCCTCAAGAACATCGCGCTGCTCACCTACGGCACGCAGCTCCGCGCCTACTTCGGCCGCTTCTTCCCCGAGCTGTTCGGGCCGGCCGCGCTCGGCACCCTTCCGAGCCGCGCGCCGTCGCTGTGGAAGGCGGATCCGTGGTTGAAGCAGGTCGTGGAGGACCACCTGGCAGAGGGCTCGGGCGGCCGCGATCCCGACGTCCGCGACAAGCCGACGCTCCGGGAGCTGCTGACCCAGCCGGACGGCCAGATCGCCTGGGTGAACCTGTGGCGACGCACCGACTACCTCGGCTTTCCGGACGCCTCCTTCAAGGACAACGAAATCGACCGGGGGGCAGACGAATTCGGGCCGCCGCTCTACCTTGTGAAGGTGGCGACGCACCCCGGCTACCAGGCCTCCACGCAGTACATGACCGCCCTCCGCGACCTCATGCGCCGCCTGTGACGGCGACTCCCCGCGACATTCGTCACGAATGCGGCGTTCCCTCCAGAATCGCGATTCGTCACGAATGTGCACTACCGGCGCCGTTTTCGCGACATTCGTCACGAATGTGACGGGTCCCTGAAACACAAAACCGAGTGGTGTAAGGTATTGCCACACCCCGCGGCCGTATCGAAGGAGAATCATGGTCGAGAGCCTGCCCCGCGCATCCGAACTCACCGTCGAGGAGAAGGCGTCGCTGACGAGCGGCCGCAGCTTCTGGGAGACCGAGGGCGTCGAGCGCGCCGGCATCCCGTCCATCTACCTCACCGACGGGCCGCACGGCGTGCGCAAGCAGTCGCAGGGCGGCGACCACCTCGGCATCGGGGACAGCGTCCCCGCCACCTGCTTCCCGCCCGCCGTCGCTCTCGGCTCCTCCTGGGACGCCGAACTGCTGGAGCGGGTCGGGGCCGCGCTCGGCGAGGAGGCCAGAGCCGAGGGCGTCGGCGTGCTGCTCGGGCCCGGCATCAACATCAAGCGCTCCCCGCTGTGCGGGCGCAACTTCGAGTACCTGTCCGAGGACCCGATCGTCTCCGGGCGGCTCGGCGCGGCTCTCGTGCGCGGCCTCCAGTCGCAGGGCGTGGGCGCGTCGCTCAAGCACTTCGCCGCCAACAACCAGGAGACCGACCGGCTGCGCGTGAGCGCCGACGTGGACGAGCGCCCGCTGCGGGAGATCTACCTGCGCGGCTTCCAGCACGTCGTGACGCACGCCCGGCCGTGGACCGTCATGTGCTCCTACAACCGCATCAACGGCGTCTACGCGAGCGAGGACCCGTGGCTGCTCACCTCCGTCCTCCGCGACGAGTGGGGTTTCGAGGGTCTGGTGGTCTCCGACTGGGGTGCCGTCAACGACCGGGTGAGCGCGCTCGTCGCCGGGCTCGACCTGGAGATGCCGTCCAGCGGCGGCGTCACCGACGCGCAGCTCGTCGCCGCCGTGCGGGACGGCTCGCTGGCGGAGTCCGTGCTCGACACCGCAGCCGACCGCGTGATCGACCTGGTCGGGAAGGCGCTCGCCGGAGCCGACGCGACGGCGACCTACGACGCGGAAGCGCACCACGCGCTGGCCAGGGAGGTCGCCGCCCGGAGCGTCGTCCTGCTCAAGAACGAGGGCGTCCTCCCGCTCGCGACCGACGCCAGCCGGAGAATCGCGGTCGTCGGCGAGTTCGCCCGCACCCCGCGCTACCAGGGCGCCGGCTCCTCCCAGATCGTCCCGACCCGCCTGGACAACGCGCTCGACGAGCTGCACGCGCTCGCGGGAGACGCGACTGTCGCCTTCGCTCCGGGCTACACGCTCGGTGCGGACGCCGACGAGGTCGCGCTGACCGCGGAGGCCGTCTCGGTGGCGTCCGGAGCCGACGACGTCGTGGTGTTCCTCGGCCTCCCGGGCGAGGACGAGTCGGAGGGCTTCGACCGCGAGCACCTCGAACTCCCTCCCGCGCAGACCGCGCTGCTGGAGGCGGTCATCGCCGCCAACCCGCGCGTGACGGTCGTGCTCTCCAACGGCGGTGTCGTGCGCGTCTCCGGCTGGGCCGACCGCGTGCCCGCGATCGTGGAGGGCTGGCTGCTCGGCCAGGCCGGCGGCGGGGCGATCGCGGACGTGCTGTTCGGGGTCGTCAACCCGTCCGGGCGGCTCGCCGAGACCATCCCGGTGCGGCTGGAGGACACCGCCGCGTACCTCAACTTCCCAGGCGAGAAGGGGCACGTGCGCTACGGCGAGGGCCTCTTCGTCGGCTACCGCGATTTCGACGCGCGCGCCGCGGCGGTCTCTTTCCCGTTCGGCCACGGCCTCTCGTACACGACGTTCGCGTTCGGCGCGCCGACGGCGACGGTCACGGCGGAGGGCGGCATCCGGGTGGCGGTGGAGGTCACCAACACCGGCGACCGCGACGGCCGCGAGGTCGTGCAGGTCTACGTCTCCGTCCCGGCCTCCCGTGTGCAGCGGCCCGTACGCGAACTGAAGGGCTTCGCCAACGTCGCCGTCGCCGCGGGCGCCACCGAGACGGCCGTGATCGATCTGCCGACCGAGGACCTCGCCTACTTCGACACCGAGCTCGACGGCTGGACTGTGGAGGGCGGCGACTATGTCGTGGCGGTCGGCGCGTCCTCCCGGGACCTGCGCGACTCGGCCGTGGTGACGCTTGCGGGTGACGGCCGCGCGGCCCCGCTCACCGTCGACTCCACGCTGGGCGAGTGGCTGAACCATCCCGTCGGCGGCCCCATCCTGATGTCCGCGCTCGCCCAGAGCGCGGAGGCACAGGGGATGGGCGCCATGCTCAACGACCCGAGCCTGCGCCGGATGGCGGAGTCCATCCCGCTGGTGCGCGCGGCCGCATTCCCGGGCAGCCCGGTCACCGCGGAGCAGCTCGACCAGCTCGTCGCGGCGGCGAACGGGTAGCGTACGCCCGTTTCGGCGACGGTGAACCCCTTGCGGACGCAGGGGGTTCGGCGTTGCGTGGGCACCATGACGAGGACGACGACTCGGCCACGTCGTACAGCAGAGGAGGGCAGACCATGAGCGACACGAGCGGACTCCCGAACGCGGACGACCTCGGCGTACCCGCCGAGGACCAGCCCGAGCGTTTCGAGCGCGGAGGGCGGCACAGCGCCGACGCCGAGCGCGACGCCCAGACGGCCGAGCCCGACGAGAACGAGCCGGGTCAGGGCGACGTCTCCGCGCCGCACGAGACCGGCGTCGCACCCGAGGGCGCGGAGGATGTGACCACCCGCGACACCCAGGGGCCGGCGTCGGAGGGCTCGGACGGGGCCGAGCCGCCGCCCGCGGACTTCGACCCGACCGAGCAGCCGTCCAACCCCGACCTGGTCAAGAACACCGAGCCGCCGGACTGAGCGACCGGCTGCGTCGCCGCGGTCGCCTGAGCGCGGCCGCCCGACCGCACCGCAGATGCTGCGGCCCCGTCCACCGTCATCCCGGGCGGGGCCGCTCTGTGTGCGAACGCCTCCGTCCCGCAGCGCGACCGCGTCAGCGACGGCCGGCCCGCCGGCTGCCGTACAGCCACACCGCACCGACGATCACGCCGGCCACGAGCATCCCGATCCCGACCCCGAGGATCGACCCGTCTCCGGAGCGGGGCAGGATCAGGCCCACCACGAACAGCACGGCGCCGAGGTTGAGCAGCACCGCGGCCACCCAGCCGAGCGTCGTGCGCAGCGCTGCGTTCATTGCGGGTATCGTAGCCCGCCCCTCTGCACCGGGCCTCAGGCCGCCGGGCCCGGCGTCATTATTCGCGGTGGCCTTACGCCTGGCCCTGGTTGCCGGTCGCAGCGGGCTCCTCGTCCAGCGCCTCGTTGATCAGCGACGCGACGAGGAACTTCCAGTCCGAGCCCTCGTGCAGGGTCTCCAGGTAACCGATCGGGACGGCTCCGAACACGGGTTCGTGCTCCTCGCCTTCGGCCGAGACGCGCACCAGACGGCCGAGCTCCGCGTGCGTCTCGTCGAGCACCACCCACTCGCCCGGCGCCTTCTTCTCCACGTGGAAGATGCGCCCCCGGTACGGGTAGCGGACGCTGGACATCTCGAGTTCGCTGGCGGACATGGCCATCCTTCCGTCGGTGGACGCTCTTTGGAGCATCAAACGCCCGAGGGGCTGTGCTTGGCAAGATGCACTCCCTAGGCTGACGGCATGACCACAGGTGGCGTCCACAACATCGACGCGGCGTTCGCGTTCGTCCCCGAACCCTGGCAGCCGCACCGGCTGACCAGCGTGAACGACTACGACGTGAAGGTCGCCCGGCTGCAGGGCTCCTTCATCTGGCACGCGCATCCGGACACGGACGAACTGTTCCTCGTGGTCGCCGGACGGCTCACCATCCAGCTCCGCGACCGCGAGGTCGAACTGGGGCCGCACGACGTGTTCGTGGTTCCGAAAGGCGCGGAGCACTGCCCGTTCGCCGAGGACGAGGCGCTGGTCGTGATGTTCGAGCCGAAGGGCACCGTGAACACGGGCGATCAGCCGGGTGAGCGCACGAGCGCGCTGCAGGAGCTGCCGGACTGAGCGGCAGTCAGAGCAGCCGGTCGACTCAGAGCAGCCGGTCGAGCGCCCCCAGCAGCGCGGCCGGCCCGTCGAAGACCTCCTGCGCCCCGGCATCCGTGAGTTCGCCCGCCCCGACGCCGCCGCAGAGCACCCCCACCGACCGGATGTGCGCCCGCGCCGCTGCGGTCATGTCCCAGACCGAGTCGCCGACGACGAGCGCCTCGCCGGCGGTCGCGTCCGCACGGCCGAGTGCGACCTCCAGGATGCCCGGGTCGGGCTTGGCCTCGTCCACGTCGTCGGCCGAGGTGGACGCGTGCACCGCGTCTTCGGCTCCGAGCGCTCGCCGCAGCATCGCCAGCTCGCCCTCGGCGGCGGAGCTCGCGAGCACGACCCGGACGCCGCGGCCGGCGACCCCGCGCAGCAGGTCGGCGGCCCCGTCGAACGCCCGCAGCCGCGGCGCGAGCTCGCGGAGGTGCCTCGCGTGCAGCGCCCGGGCCCGGTCGTTCCAGTCGTCGTCGTGCTCACCCGCGACCGCGCGGAGCAGCTGGCCCGAGTCCCTGCCGAGCGCGCGGTGGATGCGCCAGGCGTCGACGGGCGCGCCCAGCTCGGCGAACGCGCGTTGCCAGGCGTCGATGTGGAGGTAGTTCGAGTCGACGAGGGTGCCGTCGACGTCGAAGAGCACGGTGCGGATGGTCATGACTCCACGTCGTACACCCCTCGGCGCGAGCTCTCATCCCCCTTGCCGTGCACGCCGGCCGGGGCAGGGTGCAGGCATGACCCCTCCGGAATCGACGGATCGCGCGTGCACGCACCGCGGAATCAGTTGAAGATGGCCCATTCCGCGCGGCTGATCTTGGCGCGCTGGCCATCGATCACGAGGTACCAGCTCTCCTCGTCGCGGTGGAGGTACTGAGCGAGCATGGTGGTGTACCGCCACTCGCCGTTGACCTGGCTCCAGCGGATGAGTGAGATGAGCTGCCCTTGGCGCAGGTAGGGCACCGCGACGAAGTCATCATGTCGCGGATGTTCGGGACCGCCGATCTGGCGCCCCATCCTCGGAGTGCTCATGCGTCACTTTAACCCCAAGGGGCTCGCTTTGGGAACAGTCTGGATCCTGTTGAAATGAAATAGATTTCGTGTCAACCGTCGAAGTATTCGCTACTCCAGTCGGCGCGTCCAGACCGTCAGCGGGCGGCCGTCATTGCGCTGGGCACGCAGGCGGGCGCCGTCCACCCCGGCCCTACCCGGCACCGAACAGCCGAGTACGCGAATAGTCCGCGTACTCGGCTGTTTCGGCTGATTTCGTGCGTACTCGGCGGGTGGTCAGCGGGTGGGGGAGAGGGCGGGGATCGCCGCCACGGCGCGCGTGCGCACGGACTCGTAGGCGCCGAGGATGATGCCGAGCACCTCGATGCCCTCCTTCTGCGTGTGCAGCGGGCGGGTGCCGTCGAGGAGGCTGCGGGCGAAGTGGTTCAGCTCCTCGCCGAACTGGTGCACCGGCTCCAGCTCGATCACGGTCGGCTCGGCCTCGCCGCGCTTCTTGAGCGTGAGGGTCGTGCCGTCGGACGTCAGGCTGCCGAGCTCGCCGACGGCCGAGAACTTCTCCGTCCCCGGCGCCGCCTCGTAGGCCCAGCTCGTGACGATGGTCCCGATCACGCCGTTGTCGAACCGGACGAGCACCGTCGCGGAGTCCTCGCCCTCCATGAACGACAGACGGTGCGTGGCCAGCATGGCCGTGACCTCCACCGGGGCGCCCCCTGCGAGGTGCAGCAGCAGGTAGGTCGGGTGGTAGCCGGTGTCGATCAACTCGCCGCCGCCCGAGGTCGACGCGTGCGCGCGCCAGCCCATGCTCGCCGGGTCGAAGTCGTTGAAGAACGAGTCCGTCGTGCGCACTTCGTAGACGCGCCCGATCGCTCCGGACTCGATCAGCTCCTTCGCCCGGGCGACGGCCGGGAGGAAGAGCTGGTTGTGCGCGCACATCAGGGTGACGCCGGCCTCCTCGACCGCAGCGGAGACCTCGGCGGCCTCCTCCGAGGTCAGGCAGAGCGGCTTCTCGCACAGGATGTGCTTGCCCGCCCGCGCTGCTGCGACGATCGCGTCCTTGTGCAGGTGGTGCGGGAGGCAGATGTCGACGGCGTCGATGTCCGCCTCGGCGAGCATGACGCGGTAGTCGGCGTAGATCGCCGCGCCGGTCGCAGCCGCGCGCTTCTCGGCGCTCTCGCGCACCGGGTCGGCCACGGCCGCGAAAGTGATGACGTCGGGGTTGCGGAGGTAGCCCTCCACGTGCGCGCCGGCGATGCCGCCGGCCCCGATCAACCCGATACGAACGCTGTTACTGGACATGAGTAGAACTCCAAGTGTGTCGAGGGGCACGAAAGCGCCCCTGAAAGTGCCGGATAGAGGCGTTTACGTGCCCCTCGGCGGGAGGTGGGTGGTGAGAAGGCGCGGGTCAGCGCGCGACGGCGGGCACCGCGGGCGCGACGGGGCGGCCCTCGGCGGCGGAGGCGTTCGCGGCGACCACGACGCGGGTGAGCGCGAGCGCATGGTCGAGGTTCGCGTCGGCCCTGCTGCCGTCGCGGATGCGGCGCACCCACTCGTCGAACGCGCCCGGCCCGTTGTCGGGCACCGGCAGCTCCTGCCAGCCGTCGCCGGTGTTCAGGAAGAGGCCGCCTGCAGCGCCGCCGTAGGACAGCGCGCCCTGGGTGCCGCGCAGCTCGATCGTGAAGTCGCCCGGGGTCTGCACGAGGCTCGCCTCGACGACCCCGATGCGGCCGCCGTCGAACTCGGCCGTGACCACGGCGTTGTCGTCGACCTCCCGGCCGGTGAGGCTCGCGTACGTCGCCGTGATCCGCTGCGGCTCGCTCCGCTGGAAGAGGCGCGTGAGGTAGATCGGGTGGCAGCCGAGGTCGGTCAGGGCGCCGCCGTAGGCCTCCGCCGGGTTGCCGAACCGGTCGGGCAGCCAGCCGGCGATCCAGCCGTCGTGCGCGAGGCGCACGCGGCTGTAGGCCAGCTCGCCGAGCGTGCCCGCGTCGAGGACCTGCTCGATCGCCGCGGTGTAGCCGTGGTGGAGGCGCGGGAGCGAGACCACCAGCGCGACGCCTGCAGCGTCGGCGGCGGCGACCAGCGCGTCGGCGTCGGCGACGGTCGGGGCGAGCACCTTCTCGGTGAAGACGTGCTTGCCTGCGGCGATGGCGCGCGAGATCACGTCGACGTGCTGGTCCGTGGAGGTGGTGACCGTGACGCCGTCGAGGGTGTCACGGGCGAGCAGTTCGTCGAGGTCGGCGACGAACTCCACCCCGAATCTCTCGGCGGCCTCCCGGCCGCGTTCGGGGTCGTCGTCCCAGATGGCGACGAGCGTGGTGCCGGGATGCTCCTGGGCGTCGCGGGCGTAGTCGCCCCCGTGGACGTGCCAGAAGCCGAGCGCAGCGACAGTGAGTGGTTGGGACATGCCTGTGAAGGCCTCCTTGCCTGGTATTCGATGCGCGCGAACCCGACCAGCCTAACCACTTCTCCGCGTCCACCGCACGTCTTTTGCCGGATTGCCAGCAGAAGTAGTCAGGCGCCCCGCAGACATTCGTGACGAATCGCGGCTTTCGCCCGCGCAAAGGCGACATTCGTGCCGAATCGCGCGGGAGGAGGTAGCGTCGGGCACTGTGACGCACATCCCTCTGCATCGCGAATGGCACGGCGACGAGGACTCGCCGCACCCGCCGCTGCTGCTCCTCCACGGCGGCGGCTCCACGATCGAGTCGAACTGGGGGATGCTGCTCCCGCTGCTGGAGCGAAGCCGCTCGGTGCTCGCTGTGGAGCTGCAGGGTCACGGCCGCACGGCCTCCGGCGACCGCGTGCCCTCGTTCGAGGGCTCGGCGGACGATGTCGCGGCCGTGCTGGAGGAGCTGCGGCTCGGCCCGGTCGACGTGCTCGGGTTCAGCAACGGCGGCCAGGTGGCGTTCCAGCTCGCCGCGCGGCATCCCGCGCTGGTGCGCAAGCTGGTCCTGGCGTCGGCCCCGTTGCGGCGCGACGCGATGGCCGACGGCTTCTGGGCGGGACTGGAGGCGGCCCGGTTCGAGGACCTTCCCGCCGTGTACGCGGAGGCGGACCTGGCTGTCAGCCGCGACCCGGAGCACGCGAGGCGGATGTTCGAGCTCGACCGCGCCCTCATGCTCCGCTTCGAGGATTTCCCGGACGAGCTGGTGGCCTCGGTCACCGCGCCGACGCTGGTCGTGGGGGCCGACCGCGACGTGGTCCGCCCCGAGCACTTCGTGGAGGTCGCCGCACTGCTCCCGGACGCGCGCCTCCTGATCGTCCCGGGCCTGCACGGCGACTACCTCGGCGAGGTGCTGGCGGCCGGCGGCGACGATCGAGCGCTGCGCGCCTTCCTCCCGCACCTGCTGGCGTTCCTCGACGATCACCTGGCATAACGGGCGAGCACCCGTCCGGAGGACATTGACAGGGAGAGCGGTTTCCTCCGCTGGACCAGCCATATCGAGATATCGGGCACGTGTCAATCCCCTGGATTCGCCCAGCAGTTCTGCTCCGATCTAAGGCACTATTGCACCATGGGAAAACTCCTCTACGGCGCAGGTCAGGAATATGACCTCGACGACCGGGCGCTGAGCCACGTCAAGCTCGCGATCGTCGCCAAGCTCCGCCGCCACGAGAGCTTCCTCCTCAACTGGGACGTGCCCGTCGAGCAGGGTTCGGGGCGCGTGTCGCTCTGGATCAGCCGCGAGATCCCGCTCGCGTTCCAGTTCGCCGGGAGCCGGCCTCCCGCGATCAACCCGCAGTGGCTGGAGGCGCTCATGCACACCTCGCAGCGCACCGGCGGCATGGTCGTGATGGCGGAGGACGAGCTCGACCAGCACCTTCCCACCTGATCCGGCCGCTCGCCCGATACGACCGCTCATCCGATCCGACCTGCCTTCCGATCCGACCGGCCTTCAGTCGCCGCGGGCGTCGTCCAGCTCGCGTTCGGCATCCCGCACGGCCCGCTGCAGCTCCGGGATGCGCCTCCTGAGCGCGCGCTCGGCAGCCTTCGACTCGGCGAGTTCGGTTTCGGTGCGTTGCAGGCGTCGCTCCAGCGCGTCGCGTTCGGCCTCCAAGTCGGAACGGCGGTCGACCTCTGCGTCCAGTTCGTCGTCGAGGGACTCCGCGTCGGCTCGCGCGCGTTCGAGGGCGCGCTCGGCCGCGCGGATCGTGCGTTCCCGCTCCCGGCGCTCGCTGGCGGTCTCGGACCGCGCGTCCGCATGCCCGGCGGCGCCGTCCGCCTCCGGGGCGGCAGCGGTCGGGGTCTTCGCCGGCCGCGCCTCCTTCGTCTCTCGGGCCGGGGCGGCAGCCGCAGCGGCTGCGGGACTCCGCTCCGCCGCGGCGGCCAGGGCCTCCTCGTCCAACGGCAGCGCGACGGCGTCGGACACGTCCGTCGACTCCACCCCGGTCGACTCGAGCGCGCGCACCAGCATCCCGCTGCGCACCGCTGCGGCCGCGACCGGGTCCACGACGGCGGCCTGGAGGGTCTCCTCGACCTCGCGGCCGACCGCCGCGCTCGTCCCCAGGTCGCGCAGCGCGCGCTGCAGCAGTCGCTGACGCTCCCGGGTCAGGTCGCGGATCCCGTCCCGGTCGCGCGCGGCGAACGCGTCCCGCATCCGGTCGCCGAGCTGGAGGATGCGGTCGACCAGCTCGGAATCGCGGCGCGTCAGGGCGTTGACCGCGGCGGCGGAAGCCGTCGGCTTCCTCAGCGCCTTGATGCTCTTCGCGAGCTCACGGTCGGCGCCGGCTGCCGCAGCCGCCCGCGCGGCGACGAACTCCGCGGGCTCGACCCCGTACAGGTCCGCGGCCACGTCGCGCAGGTTCATGGCGCGAGTGTACGCGTGACGCGCCGGTCAGTGGTCGCGCAGCTCCTTCACGAGCTCGGACTTGGTCTTCTTCGAGTAACCGCTGAGGCCGAGTTCCCTGGCGCGCTTCTTCAACTCCGGCACCGTCCAATCGTCGTAGGAGCCGGACTCGCCGCCCTTGCGGCCGACGGACTTCCGGCCGCGAGCGGCGGCGGCGTTGGAGATGCGCGCGGACTTCTCCTTCGAGTTGCCCTCGTCGCGCAGCTTCTCGTAGAGCTCCTGGTCCTTCAGCGAGTTCTCTCGTCCCGGCATGGCGTGCTCCCTTCATCGTTCGGCGCGCACGGTACGCCCCGGGACGGCCCGCGCCAGGGGTTGAGAAAACGTCGAAGGGGTCCGCGACCGGACGGTCACGGACCCCTTCGACGATGGTGACTACGCGCGCGGGGCCTTCGACGCCTTGATCGCGGCGAACCACGCGGACGACGGCCGCAGCCAGATCAGGATCACTGCGACGATCGACGCGATCACCTGGATGAGGCCGAAGGGGAAGCCGGGCCGGAAGTTCAGCAGCGACACCGCGGTCAGCACCGTGAGCACGATTCGGGCCCAGTTGGCGCCGCGCCGCATGAAGAAGGCGAACAGCACGAACACGACGGCCCAGAAGATCAGTGTGACGATCGACAGGCCGATCGCGACCCCGATCGCTGCGGTGGCGAGGGTGTCGATGTTCTGTCCGTGCAGGTTCGTGCCCGAGCTCTGGAGCTGGCGGATGATCTCAGCCCGGCCGCTGCTGGCGGTCGCGATGGTGACGATGCCGCCGATCACGCTGAGCACCGCGCTGGCGATGTACAGCCAGAACGCCGTGTTGACGGTGGTCGGGATGCGGGTGGGCGCCGCGACGGGCTGCGGCGGAGCGGCCGCGTACGACGGGAAGGCGCCGGGAGGCGGCGGGACCGCGCCGGCCTGCGGTGCGGGCGGATATCCACCGGCGGGCGCGGCGGGCGGCGGCGCCACCGGCGGCACGGGAGGCAGATCGGAGGCCGGGGCTGCGGGCGCGGCGGACTCGGCCGGAGCGGCCGTCGGCTCGGACGGCGTCGGCTGGGGCCCGGCGGCGGGCTCGGTGGGCTCGGGGACCGGCGGGACGTCGCCGGCAGGGTTGCCGCCCTCGGGAGGCTGCGGCTTGTTCTCGTCCTCAGGATTGGTCATGTTCGCGACGATACTGGAATACCGGAATTCCGGCTACAGTGCGTGCGCGTGGCGCGCATCCGGCCCGCTCGAGGGCCCGTCATGCGTGGCCCAGCGGCCTCAGGTGAGCGAGTCGAAGTCGAACCAGAAGGAGTCGTCCTCCTCGTGGTCTCCGACAGCGGCCGGCTCGCGAGGGATGCTGGCCGTCTCGATGCGCACGCGTGTCTGGCTGGTCACGAAGATCTCGCTCGGCGGACGGCTCGACTGCGTGATGGCCACGAAGTCTCCGTCGCTGCGGCTCGCCTCGATCACCCGTCGCTTCAGTTCTTCGACAGGCTCGCGATCGACGAAGGTGAACCTCAGCTCATCGATGTAGACGTGGAACACCTGCATGTCCTACTCCCCGGAGTTGCTCTTCCCGCCAGATAGTACGCGTCCAGCGCCGTTCCGCCAGTGCACCACTGTATCGGGAGTGCCTCGCCCGGTCGTTTCCGTCGGATGGCGGCGCTCACAGCATGTCGACGTCGATGTCGTCCACGCCCTCCGTGCCGAGCCTGACGAAGGTGGCCCGGCGCGGGCCGAGCGCGCTGATCCGGCCGTCGAGTTCGCTGACGAAGTCGTCGTCGCGCAGCTCGGGCCCGCCGAAGTGCTCGGTCTCCGCCAGGATCTGACTGGCCGGCCCGAGCAGCATCATGATCTCGCCCACTTCCCCGGATTCGAGGATCGCGGGCGCGCGCACTTCGGCGGCGGCCGTGTTGATCGCCAGCGCCGCCGCGTACCTCACCAGGACGTCCGCGATCGCGTCGCCGGTGAGCAGGGAGCCGCTCGCGTAATGGATCCTCTTCATACCCCATCAATACGTGCCGAACCGCGAGCGGTCAAGGCTCAGGCAGGGGTTGCGCTCCGGCGCGAAGGAGGGTCGCGCTCCCGGCTAGCATGGCCCGGTGAGCGCGCGCGAAAGGGATGGCATCATCCGCCGGTTGCGCGCCGCGGGCTGCGTCTTCGCCGAGGAGGAGGCCGCGCTGCTGCTCGAGGCGGCCACGTCCCCGGGCGAATTGGAGGCCCTGGTCGGCCGTCGCGCGGCGGGCGAGCCGCTGGAGCCGCTGCTGGGCTTCGCCGAGTTCGGCGGGCTCCGCATCCACGTGGACGCGGGCGTCTTCGTCCCGCGCCGCCGCACCGAACTGCTCGCGCGCGAGGCGACGGCGCTGACCCGGCCGGGCGACGCGGTGCTCGACCTGTGCTGCGGGGCGGGCGCGATCGGCGCCGTCATCGCCGCGCGGGTCCCCGGGGCGGTTGTGTACGCGGCCGACGTCGAACCGGCCGCCGTGCGTGCGGCCCGGGCGAACCTCGACCCGGCCCGGGTGTTCGAGGGCGACCTGTTCGCCCCGCTGCCGCCCGAGCTGCACGGAGCGCTCGCCGTGATCGCGGTGAACGCGCCGTACGTCCCGACGGACGCCATCGGACTGATGCCGCCGGAGGCGCGGCTCTACGAGCCGGCGGTGGCGCTGGACGGTGGCGCGGACGGCCTGGACCTCCACCGCCGGATCGCCGTCGAGGGACCGGGCTGGCTGGCGCCGGGAGGCTCGATCGTCATCGAGACCAGTGACGAACAGGCGGAGCGCACCGCGTCGCTGTTCGAGGTCGCGGGGCTCGCGGCGCGCGTGGTGACGGACGACGACCTCGACGGGACGGTCGTGATCGCGTCCCCGCCGCCGCCTGCGCCCTAGAACCCGCGGCGACGCAAGGGATACCGTTTTTCCTGTTTCCGGTCTAGATTCCACCCCATGACCAGCCTGACCCGAAGGCTGCCGCTCGGTGTGACGCACCCGACCGCCTCCGACCGCATCCGGCAGAGCGGAATGATCGCCGCGACCGTCATCGCGCTGGGCGGCGCAGTCTACGGATCCGGACTCGCCGGAGGCCGCCCCATCCCACGCGTGGCCGGCGGCGCCCTCGGCCCCGACGCCACGCTCGTCGCACCGGCCGGCCCGGCTTTCGCCATCTGGTCGGTGGTCTACCTGGGACTGGCCGGCTACGCGATCTGGCAGGCGCTGCCCTCGCAGGCCGCCCGCCGCCGGCAGCGCGCCGTGGGCTACTGGATCATCGCCTCGCTCCTCCTCAATGCCGCCTGGATCGTCGCGGTGCAGGCGGGGCTGCTCGCGCTGAGCGTGCCGATCATCGGCCTCCTGCTCGTCGTGCTCGTGGTGGCGTTCGTTCGGCTGCGGCATGAGCCCGGCGATACGACCGCCGACGCGGTGCTCCTCGACGGGACCGTCGGCCTCTACCTCGGCTGGGCGATGGTCGCGACGGCCGCGGACGTCGCGGCCTGGCTGCAGACCGCGGGCTTCACCGGGTTCGGGATGCCGCCGGAGGTGTGGGCGATGGCGGTCCTCGCGGCGCTCGCCGTTGTCGCGTGCGCGCTGGCGGTCTGGGACCGTGGCCGCCTCGCGCCGGCGCTCGCGTCGGCCTGGGGCCTGGTGTGGATCGCGGTCTCCCGGTCCGCTGGAGGCCTCCCGAGCGCGGTGGTGGCGGTCACGGCGCTCGCCTCGGCGATCCTCGTGATCATGGTCGCGGTGGCGGTGCGGGTGGCGCGCGGCGGGCGGCCGCGGCGAAGCTGACCCCGGTGGAACCTGAGGTGTGACGCACAGCATTTCCCGATGGGCGGCGCCTACGCTGAGGGGATGCCCGTCGACCGCCGCACCCGCCGCCGCGCGACCATCGGACTGCTCGCGTACACGGCGTTCGTGGCTGCGGTCGGGCTCTGGCCGACGCCGGTCGACCGCCCGTTCGACCCGCTGCTGTTCCGCGTCCTCGGCGTCGCGGCGGTCGTCGGCATCCGGCCGGTCGACGCCTACGACGTGGTCGAGTTCACGGCCAACGTGGCGTTCTTCGTGCCGCCCGCTCTGCTCGTCGTGCTGATCGTCGGCCTCCGCCGCTGGTGGGTCGCCCTGCTCGCCGGCCTGCTCTGCAGCGTCGCGATCGAGTTCGCCCAGCACTTCCTCCTGCCGGCCCGGTTCGGCACCGTGAACGACGTGATCGCGAACACCCTCGGAGCGCTGCTCGGCACGGGGATCGGTGTACTCGTGATGGTGCGGCGGCGCGCGGATGCGCGCGAACCGTGGATTACTTGACAGGATCGTCTTCTTGACATGATCGTCCGGGGGAGACGAGAGGAGACACCGACGCGATGGCTGGAGTGCTGACCGGGTTCGGGATCATCGCGTTCGTCATCCTGGTCGGCTACCTCGCCGGACGGTTCCGGGTCGGCGGCCCCACCGCGCCGTACGTGCTCAACCGGATCGCGTTCTTCGTGACCAACCCGGCGCTGCTGTTCGTGACGCTCGCCCACGCCGACCTGAAGGTCGTGTTCTCGACCCAGCTCGTCGTCGCCGCCATCGCCGCGATCGCCGCCGCAGGCCTCTTCCTGCTGCTGTCGCGGCTGTTCTTCCGGCGGCCGGCGGCGGAGACGACGATCGGGACGCTGGGCGCCGGCTACGTCAACGCCAACAACATCGGCCTCCCGGTCGCGGTCTACGTGCTCGGCAGCGCGTCGTACGTGGCGCCGGTGCTGCTGCTCCAGCTCATCGTGTTCGCGCCGATCGCGCTGACGGTGCTCGACATCACCAGCCGCGGGACGGTGTCGCTGCGGTCGATCCTGACGCAGCCGGTGCGCAACCCGATGATCATCGCCTCCCTGCTCGGCATCCTCGTGGATGTGCTCCGCATCCCGATCCCCGCCGCGGTCTACCAGCCGTTCGAGCTGCTGGGCGGCGCCGCGGTCCCACTCGTGCTGATGGCGTTCGGGATGTCGTTGCACGGGTCGCGGCCGCTGCAGGCCGGCCATGGGCGGGCGGAGATCGCGACCGCCGTGGTCCTCAAATCGGTCGGCATGCCCCTGGTCGCGTTCGCCGTGGCTCGGTTCGCGTTCGGCCTCGAGGGTCACGCGCTGTTCGCGGCGGTGGCGCTCGCCGCCCTCCCGACCGCCCAGAATGTCTACAACTTCGCCGCCCGCTACGAACACGGAATGCCGGTCGCGCGCGACATCGTGCTGCTGACGACGCTCTTCGCCGTCCCCGTCCTCCTCGTCATCGCAGCCCTCCTGGCCTGAAACACGCGAGTACGCGGAAAATCAGTCGAAACGGCCGAGTACGCAGATTCTTCGCGTACTCGAGGGTGTGGCGCCGAAGCTCAGCGGGCGGCGTCGAGTTCGTGGAGGTACTCGGCGTTGCCGCGCAGGCCGGCTTCGTACCGCAGCAGGTCGGGGGTGCGGATGCAGTCGGCCGCGAGCTCCATCAGCTCCGCGACCGCGCCGTCGCTGCGTCCCGCCGCGTGCAGGGAGAGCGCGTGCCAGACGCGCACCGACTCGGACTCCGGGAACGTCTCCCTCGCCCGGTCGAGCACGGCCAGCGACTCGTCGAAGCGGCCGAGGTTGCGCAGCGTGCTGCCGTACTGGAGCAGGCACTTCCGGAGGGTATCGCCCTCCAGCCCCGCTTCGAGCGCGCGCTCGTAGTAGCCGGCGGCCGTCTCCTCCTCGCCCGCGGTGTCGTAGGAGCCCCCACCTCGTAGAGCACGTGCGGGTCGTCGGGGTGCTCGGCGAGCACGGCCAGGAACGCGTCGATGGTCGGCGCCATGTGGTCGCGGTCGCGCGCGGCGAACAGGCGCGCGAGGCGATCGAGAAGCGCGGGGGAGGTGGTGGGCATGCGCCCCAGCCTAGGGGCGGAGTGCGGTTTCGACGGCCTCCCGCAGCGGTCCGGGCAGCGCCGACGGCCCCAGTTCTTCGGTGAGGGCGCGCCCGTACTGCTCCTTGCGGCCCGAGGTCGTGCCCAGGAACCGGTGCAGCTGGGCGAGCACCGGCCGCTCTCTCTGCGCCGGCTGCCGCTGGAACGTGCGGAACAGGCCCAGGTCGCCCTCTCGCGCGAGCACGGCCTCCGCCCGCTCGGCGCCGAGCGCCCGCAGCAGCTCGCCCTCCAGGTCAGGCCGGCACACCGACACGGACGCCTCGTCCAGGCCGGCCCGCTCGAAGAAGGCCGCCTCGCCGGCGTCGCACAGCCCGTGAAGCCGGAGGTGTGCCGGACGCAGCATCCCGACGAAGCGGCGCACACTCATCGCGCCGCCCATCGGGAGGATCGCCACGCCCGCGGCGGCCGGGTCGACTCCGAGCAGCCGGGAGGCCTCCCGACACGCCGCGCGGTCGCTCGCGCCCTCCACGAGGAGCGCTGCCGCGACCTCCGGCGGCACGGGGACGGGCACGGCGCCGGCCCGCTCGGACCACACGGCCGCCGCGCGCTCGAAGCGCGCCACCGCCCCGTCGCCGTCGAGCATCGGTTGCGTCACCTCGCCATTCTGCTCCTGGCGCGGTCGCCGTCGCGCGCGTACGGTGCAGCCCATGAAGGTCATCATCTTTCTGGCAGGCGTCGCCGTCGGGTTCGTCATCGGCACCCGCGCGGGTCGTGGCGCGTACGAGAACATGCGGAACAAGTGGCAGGGCTTCTCCGGCTCCGAGCCGGTGCAGCAGGTGAAGGACGGCGTCCGCGATTTCGCCGGCCACGCCGCCTCCGACCTCAGCGACAAAGTGTCGGAGGCTGTGGGCAAGGCGTCGGACAAGCTGGACGAGGTCACCGGCAAGAAGTCGGACAGCACCCCGACCGAGGCGTGAAGGCGGTCCCGGCGCGAATCGGGCTCCCGCACGCTGATCAGGCTCCCTGAGGCGGATCAGGCTCCTTGGGGCGGATCAGGCTCCCTGAGGCGGATCAGGCTCCTTGGGGCGGGTGTGCCAGCAACTCGACGCGCTCCGCCAGGTAGCTGTGGAAGCCGACGGTCTGCTCCGACGATGCGCTCCATCGCACGAGAGCTTTGCCGTCCCGCAGCAGCAACGGGCCCCTGGAGGTCCGCAGCGAGTCAGCGGTCACTTCGATCTCCGGCGCGTCGAAGTCCACCGTCTCGCCGTCGCGGAAGTGGCCGCGCTCGGCCGCCGCGCGGTACGCGCGCCGGGTCTCAGCCGAGACCGACACGTACTGGGTCCGCCCGGGCGGCGTCGCCCGCACGAGCTGACCGGTGGCGTAGAGGGCGCCGTCCCGGCCGAGCAGGAGCACGCCGAGCCGCCAGACCCGCCCCGCCGGACGCAGCACCGGCTCGCGCGGGATCCCGAACGTGCGGCGCCGCGGCACCAGGACCGCCAGCGCCTCGTCCCGGGCGCCCGCCTCGGTCAGCAGCCGTGCGGCCTCCGTGAGCGCGTCGCGAATGCGGGCGACGGCCTCCCGGTCGCGGGAGTCCGCGTCGCTCAGCTCATCCACGCATCCGAGGATAGGCCGCCTGGGTCGCGCCCCGGTCGGCGGCTGTCCGCGGGCGGATCGAGAAGGACGTCGCGTCCGTGATCATCAGCAGTTCGACACCGTGCGCGTGGCGCAGGATCACGAGGGCCGACGCGTCGGACTCCGCCACACGCTCCACCTGGTTGAGGAAGATGCGCGCCATCTCGTCGCTGACGTGGAAGTCGCGCCCCAGCGCGTGCACGATGTATCCGGGACCGTGCGAGTGAGCGGACGCGAGCCGCGTCTCCTGCCGGAACCCCTCGACCGCCGTCCTCGCCGCTGGCGTCATCGTCATCGGTCCCCCTCCGCTCAGCGGAGCCCCGAATCCCCGCACTATAGACGGTAAGTCTGCCGAGCGGATCTGGCCAGGGGTTGACGAGGAGTTGAATGGACTTATGAAAACCCTGAAGCTGCCGAACATCTCCGTTCCCGCGTCCAACATCGTCCTCGGCCTCATGCGGATCAGCCCGCTGTCGGACGAGGAGATCCGCACGCTGGTCGGCACCGCCCGGGACGCGGGCGTCACCGTCTTCGACCACGCCGACATCTACGGCGAGGAGCGCCACGGCTGCGAGACGCGGTTCGGCGAGGCCGGCGCCGTCCCCGCCGCGCAGCGCGACCAGGTCGTCATCCAGTCGAAGGTCGGCATCCGGAAGGGCTACTTCGATTTCTCGCGCGAACACATCCTCACCACCGTGGACGAGTCGCTCGCCGCGCTGCGCACCGACTACCTCGACCTGCTGCTCCTGCACCGCCCCGACACCCTGGTCGAGCCGGAGGAGGTCGCGGCGGCGTTCGACGAGCTGGAGGCCTCCGGCAAGGTGCGCGCGTTCGGCGTCTCCAACCACACGCCGGGCCAGATCGAGTTGCTGCGCCGCTGGGTGAAGCAGCCGCTGAAGGTGAACCAGCTCCAGCTCAGCATCACGCACTCGCCGATCATCGCGCAGGGCGTCGCCGCCAACATGGCCGGACTGGACCAGTCGATCGTCCGCGACCTCGGCATCCTCGACTACGCCCGGCTGAACGACATCACCCTGCAGGCGTGGTCGCCGTTCCAGAAGGGCTTCTTCGACGGCGTCTTCCTCGGCGACCGCGCCGAGTACGCGGAGCTGAACGACGCGCTCGACGAACTGGCCGCGACGTACGGCGTCACGCCGACCGGCATCGCCACCGCCTGGATCACCCGGCACCCCGCGAACATGCAGGTCGTCCTCGGCACCACCAACCCGTGCCGGGTGCAGGAGGCTGCCGCCGGCTCCGACCTGCCGTTGACCCGCGAGGAGTGGTACCGCCTCTTCCGCCTGGCCGGGCACACCCTCCCGTAGCCCGGCAGCCGCCCGGCCGACTATTCGCGTACTCGTCCGCGCGATCCGCGTCCGGCGAGCCGCGGGTGCCACAGGGTGCGGAAGCGGGATACCGTCATTCGAGTGGAAGATGTCCGGCTCGGCGCCCCGCAGCGACTCGCCGCAAGGCTGAGGCTGCTGGGCGTCGCCGGGGTCCGGCAGACGCTGGTGCGCCCGGCGGACTCCCCGCAGGCCTTCGTGGCGGGCCGGCAGAGCCTCCGCGTGCTGCTGGCGGGCTCCGGGCCGGTGATCGGCTGGGGTGTCGGCAGCCACGACCTCGCACTGCCGGGCGCGCTCGCCCGGGCGATCGCAGCGACCACCGGCCGTGGTGTCGTGGTGGATGTCGTCCCGCACCCGTCCGCGGGTGTGCGCAGGCTGGCCGGGATGGTGCACCACGCCGGGGCCGGCCGCTACGACGTCGTCATCCTCAGCGCGACGGTCGCGGACACGGTCCGCATGGTCGAGCCGCGGCGGTGGGGAGCCCACGTCGCCGCACTGCTACGGGAGGTGCGCGGCAGCGGCGTGGGAGTCGTCGCCTGGCTCGGCGCGCAGCCGATCCGGTCGCTGCCGCCGTTCGACGACGCGTTCCGAGACGTCGTACAGGAACACGCCGAGCGGCTGAACCGGGCGGGGGCGCAGGCCTGCTCCGCCACCGGCGCGACCTTCCTCGCGCTGCCCGCGTCGCCGAAGCCCGAGGGCGGACGGCACCGCAGCCCGGCCGACTACCTGTTCTGGGCGCGCTGGATCACCGACGCTCTCGCCCCGGCACTGATCGGCCATCCGGTCGAGGCCGAGCACCACACCTCCACCGCCGAGGACCGGGTCGCGGCGATCGCGCGCCTCCGGCTCGGCGAGCACAAGCGCGACGGGCGGCTGGAGGGCCTGGTCGGCACCGCGCGCCGCACGCTCGGCGCCGAGATCGCGATGTTCACCGTGCTCGACGACCGCATGGAGTGGCCCATCGCCTCGGTCGGGGCGTCGCTCACCGAGATCCCGATCCAGCACTCCACCTGTCTGCACACGCTCCAGGCGCCCGACGGGATGGTGGTGCCCGACGCGGAGCAGGACGAGCGGTTCGCGTCGAGTGAGCTCGTCACCGGGCCCGCGCACCTCCGCTTCTACGCGGGGTACCCCGTGGAGGCGCCGGACGGCACCCGGATCGGCGCGATGTGCGTCTTCGGCCGCTCGGCGCGCCAACCCGCCGAGTCGGAGAGCGACCTCGATGTGCTCCGCGAGCTGGCCCTCCTCGCCCAACGCGAACTCTGGCGCTTCGAGCCCACCACCCCCTGACCGTCGAGTACGCGCAGAATCAGGCAAAACGGTCGAGTGCGCAGATGATCTGCGTACACGGCGGTTTCCTGCGGCTGGTTCAGTGGTCGACGGCGGTCGTCAGCGCGGCGAGGCAGCGGTCGAGGGAGCCGCCGAGTGCCCAGCGTTCGGCGAGGGCCGCGAGGGTCGCGCGCTGCTCGTCGCCGGGTGCGCGCAGGAGGGCGTCGAGGTCGCCGACCGGGAGGTCGCGGACGACCTCCACAACGGTCGGCGCGACGGCGAGGTAGTCGACGGCCGCGGCGAACCTGCTCCGGAGAGCGGGCTTCATCGCGCTCGCCGGATCGGCGGCGGCCGCCTCGATCCCGGGCAGGTCGCCGTACTCGGCGAGCAGCGCGCTCGCCGTCTTCTCGCCCACGCCGGCGACGCCGGGCAGGCCGTCCGAGGAGTCGCCGCGCATGACCGCGAAATCCGCGTACTGGTGCCCGTGGATGCCGTACTTCGCCACGACCGTCGCGTCCGTCAGCACCTCGAGGTTGCTCATCCCGCGTGCCGTGTAGATCACGCGGACGTCGCGGTCGTCGTCGACGAGCTGGAACAGGTCGCGGTCGCCGGTCACGACATCCACCGGCCCCCGGGTGACGGTCGCGAGCGTGCCGATCACGTCGTCCGCCTCGTGCTCCGCCGCGCCGACGATCGCGATGCCGAGCGCCTCCAGCACCTCCCGAATCACCGGCACCTGAGCCACGAGCTCGGGCGGCACCTCCTCCACGTCGACCCCGCCCGGGACCTCCTGTGCGACGCGGTGCGCCTTATAACTCGGGATGAGGTCGACCCGCCAGCGCGGCCGCCAGTCGTCGTCCCAGCACGCCACCAGCGACTCGGGGTCGTAGTCCGTGACGAGCTTCGCGATGATGTCGAGGAAGCCGCGGATCGCGTTCACCGGGGTGCCGTCCGGCGCACGCACCGTGTCGGGGACTCCGTAGAACCCGCGGAAGTAGAGGGAAGCGCTGTCGAGGAGCATCGTTCGCCCGGTCACAGCCCGATCATGCCATGCCGCTAAGGTGTGCGCATGGCCGGAACCATCGTCGTGGAACGCACTGACACCATCCTGACCACGCCGGAGGCGCTGCTGCCCTACCTTGCGGAGCTGCCCCGCTGGGTGGACTGGTCGCCGTGGGAGGGCATGGACCCCGCGCTGAAGCGCGAGTACACCGGCGAGCCGGGAGCGGTCGGCTCCACCTACGCGTGGAGCGGCAACCGCAAGGCGGGCGCCGGGACGATGCGGTTGGAGTCCGTCGAGCCGGACGGCGTCGGCGTCGCCCTCCACTTCACGCGGCCGTTCCGGTCGAGCAGCCAAGTGCGCTTCCTCCTGACACCGGAGGGCGACCGCACGCGTGTCATCTGGCGGATGGAGAGCGCGAGGACGTTCTTCAGCCGCTTCTTCAATCTGGACAAGCTGATCGGCCCGGACTTCGAGAAGGGACTCCGGCAGCTCAAGCAGCTGGTCGAGTCATGACCCTGGCCCCGTTGCTGGTGTCGGCGGTCGCGGTGGTGCGCCACCGGCGCGTGCTCATGGTGACCTCGCGTGGGCGGGACGTGTACTACATGCCCGGCGGCAAGATCGATCCGGGCGAGACCGCGGCCGAGGCAGCGGCACGGGAGGCCGAGGAGGAGGTCGCGCTCGTGCTGGACGCGGACGGGCTGACCGAGCTGTTCGAGGTGCGCACGCAGGCCCACGGCGAGCCGGACGGGCGGCAGGTGCACATGACGGTGTTCGGCGCGGAGACGGCCGCCGAGCCGGTGGCGTCGGGCGAGGTGGACGCGGTGCACTGGGTGACGACGGCCGATGCCGGGCGATGCCCGCCCGCCGGCCACGCCGTCCTCGACCGCCTCGCCGCCCTGGGCCTCATCGACTGACGCCCTCGACAACCCTTCGGGGCTGCTATGCGCTCGCGCGTACGCCTTCGGCGGCGTCGACGATGGCTGCGCACGCGTCGGACGGCCGCCGCGCGGGGTCGATCGCGCCGACCAGTGCTGCGGAGATGTCCGCGAGCTGCTCGACCTGCTCCGGTCGCAGCGCTCCGAGGATGCGGTCCCGCACCGTCTCCAGGTGTCCCGGCGCGGCGTCCGCCACCATCGCGGCGCCCGCCTCGGTGAGGACCGCGTTCGTCGCGCGGCCGTCCTCCTCGCACGGCATCCGCTTGACCAGGTCGCGGGCCTCCAGCCGGGTGACGACGTGGCTGAGGCGCGAGACCGACGCGTTCGTCGCCGTCGCGAGCGCGCTGAGGCGCATCCGGTGGTTCGGCTCCTCGGCGAGCCGGGAGAGGACGAAGTACTCGTAGTGCGTCGATGCGGCGTCGCGGGCGAGCTGGCCGTCGAGCACGGGAGGCAGGAGTTGCGTGAGCGCGACGAGCCCCAGCCAGGCGTCGCGTTCGCGACCGGCGAGCTCGTCGTCCGTACTCATGGACATCATTCTACCGGATAACTTGACGCTTCAACTAAAGTGGGTTTACTATTTAGTTGAAGCGTCAACCAAACGACGCGAATTCGAGAAGGAGAGACAGACTCATGACCACGGTCAGCATCATCGGGAACGGCAACATGGCGAAGGCGATCGGCGGCGTCCTGGCCGCGGGCGGCAGCACGGTGGAGTACCTGGGCCGCGCAGGCGGGGCGGTCGACGGCTCGATCGTCGTGCTGGCGGTCCCGTATCCGGAGGTCGACGCGGTGCTCGCCACTTACGGCGCCCAGCTCGCAGGCAAGACCGTGGTCGACATCACCAACCCGGTCGACTTCGCGACCTTCGACGGCCTCACTGTCCCGGCCGACTCGTCCGCCGCCGCGACGATCGCCGCCGCGCTCCCCGAGTCGCGCGTGCTCAAGGCCTTCAACACGACCTTCGCCGCCACGCTCGCCAGCGGCACCAACGGATCGCACCCGACCACCGTGCTCATCGCCGGCGATGACGACGAGGCCAAGGCGGAGCTCGCCGCGCTGATCCGCGCAGGCGGCCTGAACACGGTCGACGCCGGAGCTCTCAGCCGCGCCCGCGAACTCGAGGCGCTCGGCTTCCTGCAGATCGCGCTGGCCGCGGCCGAGCGGGTCTCCTGGACCGGAGGCTTCGCGGTCGTCGCCTGACCCGTCGGCCGGGTTCGGCCTCCTGAGGGGCGCGCCACCCGCTTCACGCAGAGGAAGCGAGGGGTGCGCCCTTCTCCGCGCCGAGCGGGCACGCGCCGCCAGTAGGGTGTGGATGTGAGTGAGAGCGGGCGTGCGCCGGGCGTGCGGGAGGTCGCGGCTGCCGCGGGGGTCTCGCGGCAGACGGTGTCGCGAGTGCTCAATGACCACCCGAGCATCCGGCCGGCGACGCGCGAGCGGGTGCTGGCGGCGATGGCCGACCTCAACTTCCGGCCGAATCGCGCGGCGCGCATGCTCACCACCGCGCGCTCCCGCACCATCGGCGTGCTGGCGTCGTCGGCGTCCTCGCTGTTCGGCCCGGCCTCCAGCATCGACGCCGTCGAGCAGGCGGCGCGCGAAGCGGGCTATTTCGTGACCGTCGCGCACGCAGCCTCCCTCGACCCGGGGGACCTCGGCGCCGCCGTCGACCATCTCGGCGCGCAGTCGGTCGAGGGCGTCATCGTCATCGCCCCGCAACGGGCCGCGCAGGAGGCCATGACCGCGCTCTCGCTGGCGGTCCCGTCGGTCACCCTGCACGGGGCCGGGATCGCAGGCGACGACGGCGTCTTCGTGGAC
The DNA here is from genome assembly GCF_050632895.1 of Leifsonia sp. L25. The sequence goes on from NZ_JBODRZ010000003.1 coordinate 1,820,727, forward strand.
CAGGTGGAGGGCGCCCGACTGGCCACCCGCCACCTGCTCGCGCGCGGTCACACCCGGATCGCGCACCTCAGCGGGCCCGGCGACTGGTCGGAGGCGCGGGCGCGCCGCGACGGCTTCGTGGCCGAACTCGCCGCGGCCGGGCTGGACCCGGTGGTCTCGCGGGAGGGCGACTGGACCGCCGCGTCGGGAGCCGCCATCGGCGCGGAGCTCCTCGACGACCCGGACCTGACGGCGGTGTTCTCGTCGAACGACCAGATGGCGCTCGGGCTGCTGCACGCGGCGCGGGAGCGGGGACGCCGGGTGCCGGAGGATCTCGCGGTCGTAGGCTTCGACGACATCCCGGAGGCCGCCTACTTCGCGCCGCCGCTGACCACCGTGCGGCAGGATTTCGCCGAACTCGGCCGCCGCGGCGTCGCGCGCCTGGTGGCGCTCATCGAGGGCCGCGAGCTCGCGTTCGACGCCCCGGTGGCGCCCGTGCTGGTGGTGCGCGCCTCCGCGTGACGGCCGCGCCGCACAGCGCGCGATTCGTCCCGAATGTCGCGTATGCGCGGCCGAGAGACGCGATTCGTCACGAATGTGCGCGACGCGATTCGTCACGAATGTGGCGTCTGCGCGGACCAGAGCCGCGATTCGTCCCGAATGTCGCGGCGGGCGCGGCGGGCGTCGGCTTGACAGGGGAGGGACGGAGGGGACACACTTTTACCAACGCCATGTGACCGGTCACAACGGAGTGAGAGACCCATGAACACCCATCGCGACGCCCTCGTCGCCGGACGCACCGCCCTCGGCATCGAGCTCGGTTCCACCCGGATCAAGGCCTGCCTGGTCGACGCCGACGATCCCGCGACCGTCCTGGCCGTCGGCTCGCACGACTGGGAGAACGAGTTCGCCGACCGCGTCTGGACCTACTCCCTCGACGCCGTCTGGTCCGGCCTCCAGGCCGCGTATGCCGCGCTCGTCGCCGACGCGGAGGAGCGCCACGGCGTCCGGCCGCGGACCTTCGGCGCCATCGGCGTCTCAGCCATGATGCACGGCTACCTCGCCTTCGACGCCGCGGGGGAGCTGCTGGTCCCGTTCCGCACCTGGCGCAACACGACGACCGGCCCGGCCAGCGCCGAACTGAGCGCGCTGTTCGGCGTCAACATCCCGCTGCGCTGGTCGATCGCGCACCTGCACCAGGCCGTCCTCGACGCAGAGCCGCACCTGGAGCGCCTGCACTCGATCACCACGCTCGCCGGTCACGTGCACGAACGCCTGACCGGTCGCCGCGTGCTCGGGGTCGGCGACGCGTCCGGGATGTTCCCGATCGACGCCGCCACGAAGACCTACGACGCCGAGCTGGTGGCCCGCTACGACGCGCTCGTGCGGGACAGAGCGACGCTGCCGCCCCTTCTCGACCTCCTGCCCGAGGTCCGTGTCGCCGGTGAGGCCGCCGGCGACCTCACGCCCGAGGGCGCCCGCCTCCTCGACCCCTCGGGTGGCCTGCAGCCCGGTGTCCCGCTCTGCCCGCCTGAGGGCGACGCCGGCACCGGGATGGTCGCCACCGCCTCCGTCGCCCCGCGCACCGGCAATGTCAGCGCCGGGACGAGCATCTTCGCGATGGTCGTCCTGGAGCGGCCGCTCGCCGAGGCGCACCACGAGCTCGACCTGGTCACGACGCCCGCCGGCGACGCCGTCGCGATGGTGCACTGCAACAACGGCGCGAGCGAGCTGTCCGCGTGGGCCGGGCTGTTCGGGAGGTTCGCGGAGGCCGCCGGCGCGCCGGTAGCGGCCGACGCGGTCTTCGAGACGCTGTTCCGCGAGGCGCTGGACGGCGAGCCCGACGCGGGAGGCCTCCTCGCCTACAACTACCTGGCCGGCGAGCCGATCACCGGTTTGGACGAGGGCCGCCCGCTGGTCGTCCGCACTCCCGACAGCCGTTTGACGCTCGCCAACTTCGCCCGTGCCCAGCTCTACGGCGTCTTCGGCACGCTCGCGCTCGGGATGCGTGTGCTGCACGCGGAGGGCGCCGCCCTCGACCGCATGTTCGCGCACGGCGGGATGTTCCGCACGGCCGGCGTCGCGCAGCGCTTCCTGGCCGGCGCACTGGACGCGCCGGTGTCCGTCGCCGAGACAGCGTCGGAGGGCGGGGCGTGGGGGATCGCCGTGCTGGCCGCGTACCTCCGGGCCGCCCGCGAGGGAACGCCGCTCGACGTCTACCTCGACCGCGACGTGTTCGGAGGCTTCGCCTTCGAGACGGTGAACCCCCACTCGGACGACGTTGCCGGTTTCGCGGCGTACCTCGCCCGCTACCACGACGGCCTGGCGGCCGAGCGCGCCGCCGTCGCCTCCATCGCCCTGAAGGGAGCCGTCCGATGACCGCCGAGCAACCCGAGGCCGGATCGCCCGCCACGCCGCCTGCCGACGCTCCCACCGCCGAGTCCCCCGCCATCCGCCGCACCCGCGAGCAGGTCGCCGCCCTCCACGCCGAGCTGGTCCGCTACGGCCTGGTCATCTGGACCGGCGGCAACATCTCCGGCCGCGTCCCCGGGGAGGACCTCTTCGTCATCAAGCCCAGCGGCGTCGACTACGACGACCTCGCACCGGACAACATGATCCTCTGCACCCTCGACGGGGAGGTCGTGCCCGGTTCCCCCGGATCCGACCGCTCCCCGTCCTCCGACACCGCCGCGCACGCCTACGTCTACCGCAACCTGCCCGAGGTCGGCGGCGTCGTCCATACCCACTCCACCTACGCCACCGCGTGGGCCGCGCGCGCCGAGCCCATCCCGTGCGTCATCACGGCGATGGCGGATGAGTTCGGCGGCGAGATCCCGGTCGGGCCGTTCGCGATCATCGGCGACGACTCCATCGGGCGCGGCATCGTCGCCACCCTCGACGGGCACCGCAGCCGCGCGGTCCTCATGCAGAACCACGGCGTCTTCACCATCGGACGCGACGCGCGCGACGCCGTGAAGGCCGCGGTCATGGCGGAGGACGTCGCCCGCACCGTGCACATCGCTCGGCAGGGCGGCCCGCTCGTCCCCATCCCGCAGGAGGCCATCGACAGCCTCTTCGACCGCTACCAGAACGTCTACGGACAGAACCCGGAAGGATCCCTCGCCTGATGCCGAAGCTCACGACCTCCCTCGACCACTACGAGGTCTGGTTCCTCACCGGCAGCCAGCACCTGTACGGGCCGGAGACGCTCGCTCAGGTCGCCGCGCAGTCCCGCGCGATCGCCGACCAGCTCGGCGCGTCCGCCGACGTGCCGGTGCGCGTGGTCTGGAAGCCGGTGCTCACCGACTCCGACGCCATCCGCCGCATCGCGCTGGAGGCCAACGCCGACGACGCCGTGATCGGCCTGGTCGCGTGGATGCACACCTTCAGCCCCGCGAAGATGTGGATCGCAGGCCTGGACGCCCTGCAGAAGCCGCTGCTGCACTTCCATACCCAGGCGAACGTCGAGCTGCCGTGGGGCGAGATCGACTTCGACTTCATGAACCTCAACCAGGCCGCGCACGGCGACCGCGAGTTCGGGTACATCCAGACCCGGCTCGGCGTGCCGCGCACCACGGTCGTCGGCCACGTCAGCGACCCGGCCGTGACACAGCGCATCGGCACCTGGACGCGCGCGGCCGCCGGCCACGCCGCCACCCGCTCCCTCAAGCTCGCGCGCTTCGGCGACAACATGCGCTTCGTCGCTGTGACGGAGGGCGACAAGACCGAGGCCGAGCTGCGGTTCGGCGTGCAGGTCAACACCTGGGGCGTCAACGAGCTGGCCGACGCGGTCGCCGCGGCCTCCGACGCCGCCGTGGACGCGCTGGTCGCCGAGTACGAGGACCTGTACGAGGTCGTCCCCGAGCTCCGTCGCGGGGGCGAGCGGCACCAGTCGCTGCGCGACGGCGCGGCGATCGAAGTCGGGCTGCGGTCGTTCCTGGAGGAGGGCGGCTTCGGCGCCTTCACGACCAGCTTCGAGGACCTCGGCGCGCTCAAGCAGCTCCCCGGTCTGGCCGTTCAGCGCCTGATGGCGGAGGGCTACGGCTTCGGCGCCGAGGGCGACTGGAAGACGGCCATCCTGGTGCGCGCCGCGAACGTCATGGGGGCCGGCCTCCCGGGCGGCGCGTCGCTCATGGAGGACTACACCTACGACCTCACGCCCGGCGACGAGCGCATCCTCGGCGCGCACATGCTGGAGGTCTCGCCGTCGCTCAGCAGCGCGAAGCCGACCCTGGAGGTCCACCCGCTCGGCATCGGCGGCAAGGACGACCCGGTGCGCCTGGTCTTCACGGCCGACCCCGGCCCTGCCGTCGTCGTGGCGCTGTCGGACATGCGCGACCGGTTCCGGCTCGTCGCGAACGTCGTGGAGGTCGTGGAGCCGACCGCCCCGCTGCCGAAGCTCCCGGTCGGCCGTGCGGTGTGGAAGCCGGCTCCCGACTTCACCACGTCGGCGACCGCGTGGCTGGAGGCCGGCGCCGCTCACCACACCGTGATGAGCACCGCCGTCGGCATCCAGGCGTTCGAGGACTTCGCACGTATGGCCCGCACCGAACTGCTGATCATCGACGAGGACACCACGCTCCGCGCCTTCTCCCGCGAGCTCGACTGGAACGCCGCCTACTACCGCCTCGCCCGCGGCCTCTAGCCGCGGCACACACTCCCGGCCGCCGGCATGTCATCGGCGTCGGCGGCCGGGTCCCATCTCGCGACTATCGATTCCGGAGTCGTGCCCGCGGCACGCCGTGCCTGGGCGTACACGACCCCCGAGCGGATGGCGGCGGTGCGCGGATCGAGCGCCGCTAGGGTGAGCGCATGAGCGTCGCGCGTCGCACCCTGATCGGGGCCGGAATCGGTGTCGCCGCCCTCGGCGTGCTGGGCGGAGGTGCGGCGTTCGCGGTGGAAGAGCGCATCCTCCCCGGCCGCTCGGAGCTGCATCGGCTCCTGGGCCTGAACGGCACGGCGGGCCGCATCCCCTCCACGTCACCCGGCCCGGCGGTCAGCGGCTCGTTCGTCTCCGCCGCCCGGCTCGGCGTGACCTGCGGGTGGACCGTGAGCTACCCGCCGGGGTCGACGCCGGGCGACCCCCTGCCGGTCCTGATCGCGCTGCACGGCTATGGCGGCGACCACCGCTCGGCGTTCGGCTCCGGACTCGGGCTCGACCGCTTCCTCGCCCAGGCGGTGCGGCGCGGCGCGCGCCCGTTCGCCGTCGCGTCGGTGGACGGCGGCAACACCTACTGGCATCCCCGCGGCACGGGCGAGGACGCGGCCGCGATGGTGACCGGCGAGTTCCTCCCGCTTCTCGCGAAGGCGGGCCTGGACACGACGAAGGTCGCGTTCCTCGGCTGGTCGATGGGCGGCTACGGCGCCCTGCACCTCGGCGGCGCGCTGGGGGCGGCACGGGTCGCGTCGGTTGTGGCGGAGAGCCCGGCGATCTGGCACACCGCGAAGGAGGCCGCCCACGGCGCGTTCGACGGAGCGGCCGACTTCGCCGCGAACACGCCGTTCGGCCGCGAGGCGTCCCTCGCGGGGATCCCGCTGCGGGTCGACTGCGGCACCGGCGACGGCTTCTGCCCGAACGTGCAGGACTTCGTCGCGGGCCTTCATCCGCGTCCGGCGGGCGGCTTCACCCCCGGAGGCCACGACCTCGACTACTGGCGCCGCGAGGCGCCCGCCCAGCTCGCGTTCGCCGCGTCCCACTTCGCCTGACGCCGCCGGGAAACCGGCGAGTACGCGGATTATCTGCGCTCTCGCCGGTTTCTGACCGATTATGGGCGTACTCGACCGTTGCCGGCCTGTCGACGGAGCACGCGGACAGTGGACTCGGAGGCGGTGCCTGTCCGATCATGTGCGTAGCCGACGGGGCGGAAGGAGAACACCATGACCATCGCAGTCACCGGCGTCACGGGCACGGTCGGCCGACTCGCCGCGTCCGAACTCGCCGACGCAGGCGTCCGCTTCCGCATGCTCGCGCGCTCCCCGGAGCGCGCCCCGCGCTTCCCCGACAGCGAGGTGGTGGCCTGCACGTACGGCGACGGCGACTCGGTGCGTGCCGCGCTGCAGGGCGTGGACGCCGTCCTCATGGTGTCCGCCGCCGAGAACGACCAGCGCCTGCGCGAGCACTTCGCGTTCGTGGACGCGGCAGCCCAAGCGGGTGTGCGGCACATCGTCTACACCTCATTCTTCGGCGCCGCGCCCGACGCCACATTCACGCTCGCGCGCGACCACTACGCCACAGAGGAGCGCATCAAGACGACCGGCATGGCGTTCACCTTCCTGCGCGACGACCTGTACCTCGACTTCGTGGAGTTCATGGTCGGCGACGATGGCGTGATCCGCGGCCCCGCCGGTCGCGGGAAAGCAGCCATGGTCGCCCGCGCGGATGTCGCCCGGGTGGCCGCGACCGTGCTCCAGCATCCCGAGCCGCACCGGGATGTCACCTACGACCTGACCGGGCCCGAGGACCTGACGATGGCGCAGGTCGCCGAGAAGCTGACCACGCACCTGGGTCGCGCCGTCTCGTTCCACGACGAGACGGTCGAGGAGGCGTACGCCTCGCGGAAGAAGTGGGACGCCCCGCAGTGGCAGTACGACGCGTGGGTTTCCACCTACACCGCGATCGCCGCAGGCGAGTTCGCCGGCCCGAGCGGCGATGTCGAGCGCGTCACCGGCCGCCGCCCGCTCTCACTCGACGAGTTCCTGACCACGCGCCCCGAATGAAACCGCCGAGTACGCAGAGAGTCTGCGTACTCGGCGGTTTCCGACCGGTTGTGCGCGTACTCGACGGCTGGTGGTGGTTTGTCGCGCAGAACGGTTGTCTCACTGGAGATGATCCGATTTGCGCGTACCGTCAAAAATTTGGGTTCTTTCAAAGAGAGCGCGGCCATGAGACGATCGATTCATGAAGGATTCTCACGCTATTGATGTCGCTGAGCCCGCGTCCGTTCACGGCCCTGGCCGTGCTCCTGCTGGAATCCCCTGACGATCCGCCTCGGAGAGCGCGAATTCGCCGCCCTGGTCCGCATCGCCCGCCATCGGGAGACGACCGCGGCCGGTCTCGTCGAGCAGCTCGTGCTGCACGCGCTGAGCCGCGCCGACGTGCCGCCGCCCGCCGAGTCCCACCCCGCGCGCAAGCACACCACCTACGAGGAGGCGACGGCCGGCTTCCGCGCCGACGCACGGGTCGGTACCGCTCCCGACATGTGAGCGGCGCGCCTTCGGCGGCGTTCGGACCGCTACAGCTCGGAGTGCCCCAACAGGTGCACCGGGATGCCGAACGACAGCGCCACGCAGACGATCCCGGCGAAGAACACCACGCCCTGCCACGCCGGGAGGGTGTCCGCGAGGCCCAGCAGGAAGAGCCCCACCAGGAAGAGCAGGAAGCACAGGATGAATGCGATCACGTCGCCCATGCCGCAACTATCCACCCGGCTCCGGAGGTTGGCAAGAGCGTCTGCGCGCGCGATGCTGGCGAGGTGGTAGAGAACACGCGCCCGGGTCCGCTGCGGGCCGCGCTGCTCTTCGCCCGCCGGGCCGGCGTGCTCCTCGCCGACTACGAGTACGTGCTGCGGCACCAGCTCCGGGCGAACTTCGACCACGACCCTCCCGAGGCGCTCGTCGACGAGGCCGGGGAGGGCGAGCCCATCGTGCTGCTGCCCGGCATCTACGAGACCTGGCGCTTCCTGCACCCGCTGGCGCGCCGCCTCCACGCCGCCGGGCACCCCGTGCACGTCGTCACGTCTTTGGGCCACCTGGGCATGTCGCTCGAGGCGGCCGCCGACCAGGTGGAGGGCTACCTGCGCGAGCAGCACCTCAGCGGCGTGACCGTCGTCGCGCACAGCAAGGGCGGTCTCGTCGCCCGGCTGCTGCTCGGGAGGCCGGACGCGTCGGCGCGCATCCGCCGGGTGGTCGCGATCGCCACGCCGTTCTCCGGCTCGCCGCTCGCCGCCTGGGTGCCGTTCCCCGCGGTGCGCGCGCTGCGGCGCGGCCACCCCGATCTGCTGCGGCTGGCGGGTGACGGCGTGGACGTCGGCCGGGTCGTGTCGGTCTGGGGCTGGTACGACCCGCACATCCCGGGAGGCTGTGCGCTGCCGGGCGCGCGCAACCTCCGGATGCCGGTGGGCGGCCACTTCCGGATCCTCGGCAGCCCGACCGTCCTGGCGCTCGTGGACGAGCTCACGAGCGGATGAAGTCCCGGGTGACGACCCTGGTGCGCGCTCGTCGCGCGCCGCTATCCTCGGCGTCGTGACGCGGTCCGCAGCACCGGGCGGCCGCAGAGGGGGAGGACGACATGATGCGAACGATCCGGCGGGCGCCCGCTCGTCTCATCGGCGGCGGCCTTGTCGCCGCTGCGGCTCTCGCCTTCCTCGCCGGCTGCGCCGGCACCCCGAGCGGCGCGGCGCTCGTCGGCACCTGGGGCTCGACCGCCGCGTCGCAGCCGAATCTCACCATCGAGAACGACGGCGCCTTCTCCGGCACGGACGGCTGCAACCGGCTGACCGGCAAGGGCTCCGTCGACGGCGACACCATCACCTTCGGCCCGATCGCCAGCACCATGATGGCGTGCCAGGGCATCGACGAGTGGCTGGCGAAGGCGTCGAGCGGGACGGCGAAGGGCAGCACCCTGGTCGTCTACGACATCAACGGCAACGAGATCGGAAAGCTCGACAAGTCGAAGTGATCCGCTGCCGATAGGCAGGCCCCGCCGACCCGTGGCGGAGCCGAGGCAGAGAGGGGCGGCGCATGGCGCGGCTCGAGTCAGACATCCAGACGGCGAGCGGTGACACCCGGCTCGCCCCCGCCTACACCGGCCGCCTGTCGCGGAAGAGTCCTCCGGACTCCCTGCCGGACGACGCCACCGATCCGGCGAGCACATACCGGCTGATCCACGACGAGCTGCTCCTCGACGGCAGCTCGCGCCTCAACCTCGCGACCTTCGTCACGACGTGGATGGACCCGGAGGCCGAGATTCTGATGGCCGAGGCGTTCGACAAGAACATGATCGACAAGGACGAGTACCCGGCGACCGCGGCGATGGAGCGCCGCTGCGTCTCCATCGTCTCCGGCCTCTTCCACGCCGAGCCCGGCGAGCCGACCGGTGCCGCGACGATCGGGTCGAGCGAGGCCGTCATGCTCGCGGGCCTCGCGCTCAAGTGGCGCTGGCGGGCGAAGCGGGCCGGGGTCTCCGGAAGCGCCGAGCCGGGGGGCGTGCCCAACCTGGTCCTCGGCTCGAACGTCCAGGTCGTGTGGGAGAAGTTCTGCCGCTACTTCGAGGTGGAGCCGCGCTACCTCCCGGTCGAGAAGGGCCGCTACGTCATCACACCGGAGCAGGTCACGGCGGCGGTCGACGAGAACACGATCGGGGTCGTCGGCATCCTCGGCACCACCTACACCGGCGAGCTGGAGCCGATCGCGGCGATCTGCGATGCGCTCGACACTCTCGCCGCCTCGGGCGGACCAGACGTGCCGGTGCACGTGGACGCGGCGAGCGGCGGCTTCGTGGTGCCCTTCCTGCACCCGCACCTGGAGTGGGACTTCCGCCTCCCGCGGGTGGTGTCGATCAACGTCAGCGGCCACAAGTACGGGCTGACCTATCCGGGGATCGGGTTCGTGGTGTGGCGCTCGCCGGAGCACCTGCCGGACGACCTGGTGTTCCGGGTCAACTACCTCGGCGGGGACATGCCCACGTTCACGCTGAACTTCTCCCGGCCCGGCAACCAGATCGTCGGTCAGTACTACAACTTCGTCCGGCTCGGCCGCTCGGGGTACACCGCGATCATGGAGGCGCTGCGGGACACGGCGCTGCTGATCTCGGACGGCCTGGCCGAGGACCCGGCGATCGAGGTCATCACCGACGGCTCCGCAATCCCGGTGATCTCGTTCGGGCTGAAGGAGGGCACGCCGTACACGGTCTTCCAGGTGTCGCACGAGCTCCGCGCCCGCGGTTGGCAGGTGCCCGCCTACACGATGCCGGACGACGCGACCGACGTCGCCGTGCTGCGGATCGTCGTGCGCGACGGCTTCAACGCCGACCTCGCCCAGGACCTCGTGAACGACATCCGCGCGGTGTGCGCCGAGCTGGGGGAGCAGGCCGAGAAGGCGGGCGAGACCGAGGTCGCCGCCAAAGCCACCGAGTCCGCGCGCACGCGGACGCACTTCGCGCACTAGCGAGCCGGTGTGAGCGACGGAGGGGGCGCCGGGGAGCGGAGAAGGCTTCTGCTCTCCGACGCCTCCTTCGCCGTGGGCTCGGTGTGCTTCGCGGTCGCCGCGCTGCCCTCCGTCGCCGCGGCGATCGGAGCGATCGTCACGAATGTCGTGTTCGTGGCCGGCTCGGTGTTCTTCACGCTCGGCGCGGGGCTGGCGCTCGGCGTGCCGAACCGGAGTTCGTCGGTCATCCAGTTCGTCGGGACGCTGTTCTTCAACGCGAGCACGTCGCTGGCCCTCGCCGCCGCCGTCCCCGCCGGTGCGGCCGGGGGACAGGCTGGCGTCCGGACGCTTACGGGTCGATCTGCTTCCTCGTCTCCAGCCTGATCGCCGTGGCGGCGGTGGCGCGGCAGCGCGGGTCGGCACGTGACAGGGCGGGAGCCGCGCTCAACCTGCTCGGCTCGGTGCTGTTCGGCTTCGCGGCCGTGGGGGCGTTCGAACTGCCCGGGACGGACGCCCTCCTGAGTCCGTTCTGGACCGGGGCGGGGACGGTCGGGGGCGCGGTGTGCTTCCTCGCCGCCGCTGTCATGGGTCTGCTGCCAGCGCCCGAGGCTCAGCGCGCGGCGACGGTCTCGAAGTAGGAGCCGGACGCGAGGTCCTCCAGCAGGGTCGGCCCGGTGGGCGTCCAGCCGTAGCGTTCGCGGGTGAGCGCGCTGGAGGCCGGGATGTCCATCCCGAAGAACCGGCCGATCCAGCCGAAGTGCGCGTCGACGTCGTCCGGCGCGATGGACTCGACGGGGAGGCCGAGCCCTTCGCCGATCGCGGCGGCGATGTCGCGGGCCGGGATGCCCTCCTCGCCGACCGCGTGCACGCGTGCCGCTGGAGGCGCCTGCTCCAGCGCCAGCCGCACCAGCCGGGCGGCGTCGAGCCGGTGGACGGCCGGCCAGCGGTTGGAGCCGTCGCCGACGTAGCCGGCGACGCCCTTCTCGCGGGCGACACGGACAAGCTCGGCGCTGAAGCCGTGGTCGCCGCGGCCGTGGACAGTCGGCGAGAACCGCAGCGCGACCGGCCGCACACCGCGGTCGGCGTACTCGAAGGCGAACGCTTCGCCGCCGCCGCGCGGGGCGTCGGGACCGACGTAGGGCGACGGGACGTCCTCGGTGAGAACCTCGCCGGGGCGCGCCACGATGCCCGACGCGAACAGGAACGGCCGGTCGGACCCGGCCAACTCGTCGCCGATGGTCGCGACCACGGCGCGCTCGGTGCGGCCGGCGCCGGCGTAATCGGAGAAGTCGTGCTTGAAGCCGAGGTGGATGACCGCGTCGGACGCCGCGGCGGCGGAGCGGATGCTCTCCAGGTCGTCGAGCGAGCCGGCGATCGCGGTCGCGCCGGTGGCGCGGATGCGCTCGGCGGACGCCTCGGAGCGGGCGAGGCCGGTCACCTCGCGGCCGGCGGAGAGGAGTTCGGGGACGACGGCGGAGCCGATCCAGCCGGATGCTCCGGTGACGAAGACGCGCATGGGAATGACCTCCCGAGTCATGGGATCGTGGATGGTGTGGATGATGTCAGTGACTGTCGTCAGTGACTGACATCACGATAACACCGATGTCAGCAACTGTCATCACCTCGCCGGAAACCGTTAGAATGACGGCGTGGGACGCTGGACACCGGATGCGCGCGGTCGCTTGGAGCGGGCGGCCATCGAGCTGTACGCCGAGCGCGGTTTCGAGGGGACCACCGTCGCCGACATCGCCGAGCGCGCGGGCGTCACCGAGCGCACCTTCTTCCGGCACTACGCCGACAAGCGCGAGGTGCTCTTCGCCGGGTCGACCGCGCTGCAGGACGCCGTGCTCGCCGCCATCGCCGCCGCCCCCGAGGACGCGCCGCCGTTCGCCGTCGCCGGCGCGGGCATGCGAGCCGCCGCCGCGCTGATCGACAGCCGAGGTGCGGACTTCCCACGCCGCCGATCCGCCGTGATCGCGGCCAACCCGAGCCTGCAGGAGCGCGAGCTGCTCAAGCTGGCCTCGCTCGCCACCGCGTCCGGCGAGGCGCTGCGCGCCCGCGGTGTCGCGGAACCGGCCGCGAGCCTCGCGGGCCAGGCCGCCGTCGGCGCGTTCCACGTGGGCTTCGCCCAGTGGATCGCAGGCCCCGCCGACGCGACCCTCACCTCCACGTCGATCAGGCGCTCGCGACCCTCCCCACCCTCGCCTAACCTCGCGCCACCCGGCCGACAGGGGTCGCAGCACGCCGCTTCGCGCCGCCCATAACGGCGTGTTGCGACCCCTGTTGGATCGGTCTGGCTACGCGAGGGCGCGGTCGATCGCGGCCAGCTCGTCGGCGGTCAGGGCGGGCGCGTCCACCGCGCCGAGGTTCTGCTCGAGCTGAGCGACGCTGCTCGCACCGATGATCGCGGACACCACCACCGGATTCCGCAGTACCCACTGGAGTGCGAGCTGCGCCAGGGTCTGCCCGCGCCCGGCGGCGATCTCGTCGAGCGCCCGCACCGTCGTCAGCACCCCCCGGTCAGATCCGACTCGTGCAGGGACACGCTCGTGACCGCGCGGGAGCCCCGGGCACACCGTTGAGGTAGCGGTCGGTCAGCATCCCCTGAGCAAGCGGCGAGAACACGATCGCCGCAGCGCCCGCGGCCTCCACGGCGTCCAGGATGCCGTCCTCCACGTGCCGGTCGAACATCGAGTAGCGCGGCTGGTGCAGCAGCAACGGGGTCCCGGCCGCGGTGAGCAGATCTGCGGCGGCGGCGGTCTGCGCGGCGTCGTAGTTGGACACACCGGTGTAGAGCGTCTTGCCCTGCGCGACGGCCGTGGTCAGCGCACCCATCGTCTCCTCCAGCGGCGTCTGCGGGTCCGGGCGGTGATGGTAGAACACGTCCACGTACTCCAGCCCCAGCCGGCGGAGGCTCTGGTCGAGGGACGACAGCAGGTACTTCCGCGAGCCGGAGTCGCCGTACGGCCCCGGCCACATCAGGTAGCCGGCCTTGGTCGACACCACGATCTCGTCCCGGTACGCGCGGAGGTCGGTGGCGAGGATGCGGCCGAAGAACTCCTCGGCGGCGCCCGGAGGCGGCCCGTAGTTGTTGGCGAGGTCGAAGTGCGTCACGCCCAGGTCGAAGGCCCGCAGCACGATCTCGCGCTGGGTGTCGAACGACCGCGCGGTGCCGAAGTTCTGCCACAGCCCGAGCGAGAGCGGCGGGAGCTGGAGGCCGCTGCGTCCGGCGCGGCGGTAGGGCATCGAGTCGTAGCGGGCCGGCTCGGCGACGAAAGGTGTGGGCATGGGGCAAGCCTAGAGGGCGCGACCGCCGCTACCGTTGGCGTGTGAGCGGGGTGACCGGAGGCCGGATCGCGCGGGTGGCGTCGCGCGTGTCCACGATCGAGCTGCTGTTCGACCTGGTGTTCGTGTTCACGATCGGCCAGCTGACTGCCGTGATCGTGCAGAACCCCGGCGTGGAGTCCGTGCTGCGGGCCGCCGCCATCCTCGCCGTCGTGTGGTGGATGTACGACGCCTTCGCGTGGCTCACCAACCAGGCCGTGCCCGACACCGTCCCCGTCCGGCTGCTGCTGATCGCGGCGATGGCCGCGTTCCTCGTGCTGTCGCTCGCCATCCCTGACGTCTTCACCGGTTCGGGTGTGCTCTTCGGGGTCGCCTACCTGACGGTCGTGGTCATCCACTCCGGGCTCTTCATCGCGAGGGGAGGCCGCGGCTCCGTGCGCGTGATGCTGCGCATCGGCCCGCTGAACGCCGTTGCGGCTCTGCTGCTGATCACCTCCGGTTACGCCACCGGCTGGCTGGAGTGGGTGCTGTTCCTCGCCCCGCTCGTGCTCTTCCTGGTGGGCGGTCTGCTCGCGCGGTCGAGCCCGTTCGCGATCGGCGCCTCGCACTTCGTGGAGCGGCACGGCCTCCTGATGATCATCGCGTTCGGCGAGTCGATCGTGTCGGTCGGCGCGGGGCTGTCCGCGTCGGGGCTGCGCCCGCAGGTGGTCATCGGCGCCGTGGCCACGGTCGCGATGGTCGCGGCGCTGTGGTGGTGCTACTTCTCCGGCGACGACGAGCGCGCCGAGCGGTCGTTCGGGAGGGCCACCGGACGGCGCGGCACGACCCTCGCGCTCACCGCCTACTACGTCGCCCACTTCGTGATGCTGTTCGGCCTCGTCGGGGTCGCCGCCGGCCTCCACCTCTCCCTGGAAGACGCCTTCGCGCCCGTGACGCCCGCCGCGGCCTGGCTGCTCTCCGGTGGCGTCGCCGTCTACCTCGTGGGCGATGCGGAGTACCGCCGCGAGCTGCGGCTGGGCCCCTGGGCCTACCGGCTCGTCGGGGCGGCGGGGACCCTCGTGGCCGGCTTCCTCGCGGCGTGGATGCTGCCGCTGCGGGCCGGAGGGCTGCCCGGCATCGCGCTCATCGGGGCGCTGCTGGCGATCGTCGTCCTCGTGCTGGTAGCCGAGCGCGCCCGGCGCTGACCGGCCGCCGTCCGACCCGCTGAGTAGCATGCGGGGCACGGACGCGCTCGCCGCCTACTTCGGCCAGGACGGCTCGAATGTCGCCGTCAGGCTCGCCGGCCCGGCTCGACGACGGCGCCTGGAACTGCTGGGCCGAGCACGGCGCGCGGGTCTCGTCGTTCCACTCCACGATCTGCGCGGTGGAGGGCCTGGCAGCGTGGAATGCGACCGGCCGGGGCGACGCGTCGGCGCCCGTTACCCGCGCCTCGCGGAGGCCGTCGAACTGCTGCGCGGCAAGGCCGACGCCGATGGGCTCCGGAGCCTGGAGAACCGGCACGAGGGTCCGGCCTGGTTCGACTTCGGCGACGACGAGGGGATGCCGAGCCGGTGGCTCACACTCCGCGCACTGCGCGTGCTGGGGCGGTCGGACGCGGGGACGCCCGCGGTCTCACTCAGACCGACGTGGTCGCCGCCTCCGCCAGGTGGTCCTTCGGCAGCCTCCGCACCTTCTGGCGCCGCTTCCGCCGGTCCGGGATCATCGACCGCATCTCCTCCAGCTTGCCGAAGCAGAGCAGCCGGTCGCCGGCCTGCAGCTCCACACCGCTGCGCGGGTTCGGGATGACCGTCGCGCCGCGGTGCAGCGTGAGCACCGTGATGTCGCGCTCCCACAGGCCGGCCTCCTTGATCGTCTTGCCGACCAGGTCCGCGTTGCCGTGCACGAGCAGCTCGGCGACGCCGTAGCCGCGCGAGACGCTGAGCCGCTGGCGCACGTCGATCTCGGGGAACGCCACCTGGTTGTCGATGAAGTCGATGATCGCGCCGGCGACGTCGAGGCCGGTGGCGCGCTCGATGCCTTCCAGGCCGGGCGAGGAGTTGACCTCCATGACGAGCGGCCCCTCGTTGCCCTCCAGCATGTCGACGCCGGCCACGCGGAGGCCCATGATCTGGGCCGACCGCACCGCGGCCTCTTCGTACTCCGGGGTCAGCTCCACCTTCTGGACGGTGCCGCCACGGTGCACGTTGGAGCGGAACTCGTCGCCGCTCGCCACCCGCCGCATCGCCGCCACCACCCGGTCGCCGACGACGAGCGCACGGATGTCGCGGCCGCGGCTCTCCGAGATGAAGCTCTGGATGAGCACGTTCTGCTTGGTCGAGTGCAGCGTCTCCACGATCGACTCGGCGATCTTCGCCTCGGGGGCGAGGATGACGCCGATGCCCTGGGTGCCCTCCAGCAGCTTGATCACGACAGGCGCCCCGCCGACCTGCTCGATCGCCATGCGCACGTCGGCGCGGCTGTTCACGAACGTGGTCGCCGGCATCCCGATGTTGTGCCGGGACAGGATCTGGTTGGCCCGCAGCTTGTCGCGGGAGTTGGTGATGCCGTTCGCGGTGTTGGGCGTGTAGACGTCCATCTGCTCGAACTGGCGCACGACGGCCGTGCCGTAGTAGGTGATCGAGTTGCCGATACGCGGCAGGACGGCGTCGTAGTCGGACAGCAGCCGGCCGCGGTACTGCAGGTCGGGCTCCTCGCCGGAGAGGTCGATCGCGAAGCGGAGCGTGTTCAGCACCTTGACGGTGTGGCCGCGGTCGCGCGCGGCCGCACGCAGCCGCTGGGTCGAGTACGCGTGCGGAGCGCGGGAAAGGATGGCGAGCTTCATCGATGGATCCTGCAAAGATAGGGGAATGGCCGGTGATCTCCATTCAAACACCCTCGTCGTGGGGTGGCGTGAATGGGCGAGCCTGCCCAGCATCGGCATTCCGTGGATCAAAGTCAAGATCGACACCGGGGCCCGCAGCTCGGCCCTGCACGCGTTCGACCTGGAGGAGCTCCCGGATGACCGGGTGCGCTTCACGGTGCACCCCTGGCAGGACGCCGATGCCGACCCGGTGGTGGTCGAGGTCCCCATCCACGACCGTCGCGCCGTGCGCAGCTCGTCGGGCCACAGCGAGGACCGGATCGTCGTGCTGCTGGAGCTCGTGCTCGCCGGCCGGACCGTCCTCGCCGAGACCACGCTGAGCAACCGCGACCAGATGGGCTTCCGGATGCTCGTCGGCCGCGAGGCCCTCCGCCAGGGCTTCGTCGTCGACCCGGGCCGCTCGTTCCTCGCGGGGCGGGCGCCGCGGGAGGTGCGGCGCCGGAACCGTGGCAGGACGGCGGAGCCGGCGCCGAGGAGCCTGCGAGCGAGGACCCAGCCGGATGACGCGCACGGCCGCGTCGTTCAGCCGCGGCCTCGCGCTCCTCGTCGCCGCCACGTTCTTCATGGAGAACCTGGACGGCACGATCATCCAGACCGCCGCCCCCACCATGGCGCGCGAGTTCGGCGTCGCCCCGGCGGACGTGAGCGTCGCGATGGTCGCCTACCTGCTGGCCGTGGCCGCGGGCATCCCCGCGACCGGCTGGCTGTCCCGCCGGCTCGGGATCCGGCCGGTGCTGCTGACCGCGATCGTCGTGTTCACGCTCGCGTCGCTGCTCTGCGCGTTCGCGCCGTCGCTGACGCTGCTGACCGTCGCGCGCGTGCTGCAGGGCATCGGCGGCGCGCTGATGGTGCCGGTCGGGAGGCTGGCCGTGCTGCGCGACACCGACCCGGTCGACCTCCTCGACGCGATCGCCTACCTGACCTGGCCCGCGCTGATCGCCCCGGTGATCGCGCCCGCGCTCGGCGGCATCCTTTCGGACACGATCGGCTGGCGCTGGATCTTCCTCATCAACCTCCCGTTCGGCGTCGCCGCGATCGTGACAGGGCTGGTGCTCGTGCCGCACACCGAACGGCAGCGCGACTTCCCGTTCGACGGGCGCGGCTACGCGGCGATCGCGCTCGCGCTGGTGCTGCTGACCGCGGGCGCGGAGGGGCTGAGCGCCGAGGACGGCCGGCTGCAGCTCACCGGCGGCGCGGCCATCCTCGTGGCCATCGCGATCGGCTGGGCCGCCATCTCGCGGTCGCGCGGACGCGAGCACGCGCTGTTCGACTGGAGCGTGCTTCGGCTGCACTCGTTCCGCGCCGGGAACATCAGCGGCGGCGTCTACCGGATGATCATCACGGGCGCGCCGTTCCTGTTCACGCTGTTGTTCCAGCTCGCGTACGGCTGGTCCGCGACCGTCGCCGGTCTCACCGTCATCGCGATCTTCGTCGGGAACCTGGCGATCAAGCCGTTCACGACGCCGCTCATCCGCCGATTCGGTTTCCGCACCGTGCTGATCTGGTCGAACCTGCTCGGGATGCTGGTGCTCGCCGCGTTCGTCGGTATCGGTCCGGCGGCGCCGCTGCCGGTGCTGCTCCTGCTGCTGGTCGCGAGCGGCGTGTTCCGGTCGATCGGGTTCAGCGCCTACAACACGCTCCAGTTCGCGGACGTGGAGGCCACCGACACCAACAACGCGAACACGCTCGCGTCCGCGCTCCAGCAGGTCGCGACGGCGCTGGGCCTCGCGGTCGTGGCCGTTTTCGTGCGCGCCTCCACGGCGGTGTCGGAGGGTGTTACGGGCTCAGCGCTGCCCGGCTATCACTGGGCCTTCGCGCTGGCCGCCGCGCTGCTGCTCATCCCGCTCGCCGGAGCCTTCCAGCTCCCGCACAACGCCGGCGCCCGCGCGACGGCCCGCCGCTGACGTTCCACCTCCTCAGCCGGCGGTGGTGGCGCGCTCAGCGGAGCCGCCCTCACCCGCGTCGCCAACGGAGGAGATCCCGGCCCTCCCTGCCCGGTACTCCTCCGTTGCCTGCCGTCCCCCGGCGTGTCGCCCCACATCTCCTCCGTTGCCCGCGCCCGTCGCTAACGGAGGAGATCGCAGGCGACACGCCGTGCGTGAACAGCTAACGGAGGAGATGCGGGGCGGGGGAGGTCATGGCTCCTCCGTTGGCGACGTGGGGAGGAGGGGAGGAGGGGACTGGGTGGGGTGCTACTCGCGGAGCAGGGCGCGGAGGGTGGCGATGGTGTCGGCCTCGGCCGCGGGCTTGTCGTCGCGGTAGCGCTTGACCCGGGCGAAGCGCAGGGCGATGCCGCCGGGGTAGCGCGACGAACGCTGGACGCCGTCGATCGCGATCTCGACCACGGTCGTCGGCGCCACCCAGACCGTGCCCGGTGTGCGGCGCACCTCGATCTTCTGGAACTCCTCGGTCTGCCAGCGCAGCAGCTCGTCGGTGAGGCCCTTGAACGTCTTGCCGACCATCACGAAGCCGCCCGGCTCGCCGAACGCTCCGTTCGGGTCGCGCGCGCCGAGGTGGAGGTTGGAGAGCATCCCGACCCGCCGCCCCGAACCCCACTCGCAGGCGAGCACGACCAGGTCGTAGGTGAGCACCGGCTTGACCTTGATCCAGCTCGCGCCGCGGCGCCCGGCGGCGTACGGCGAGTCGATCGCCTTGACGACCACCCCCTCCTGGCCGGCGGCGAGGGCGTCGTGGGAGACGCGCTCGGCCTCGTCCGGGTCATCGGTGACCTCGCCGGGGATGCGGTGCTCGCCCGCGACGCGCTCCAGCTCCGCGAGCCGGACCGACAGCGGCTCGTCCAGCAGGTCGCGCCCATCCACATGGAGGATGTCGAAGAACCACGGGTGCAGCAGGGTGTCCCGCTGTGCTTCGGGGTCCTCCGTCGCAGGCTCCCTCGGCGCTGGGGTCGCGGTGTCGCTCCGCGTTACCTCGGAGCTCCACCGCGCGAAGCGGCTCATCGTCTCCTGGAACGGGCGCGGGCCGCCGTCCTCGTCCAGCGCGAGGGTCTCGCCGTCGAGGACGAGGTCGCGCGCGGGCAGCCGGCGCACGATCTCCACCACCTCCGGGACGCGGTGGGTGATATCGGCGAGCGTACGGGTGAAGACGCGCACGCTGTCGCCGGACCGGTGCACCTGGATGCGCGCGCCGTCGAGCTTGTACTCGACCGACGCGCGGCCGGTCGTCGCCAGCGCGGCCGCGGCGGAGGGTGCGGTCGCCGCGAGCATCGGCAGCACCGGCCGCCCGACGACCAGGCCGACCGAGGCGAGCTCTTCGGCCGTGCCGGTCAGCGCCAGCACCGCCGACGCGCCGAGGTCGCCGGTGAGCATGGCGGCCCGCCGCACGTCCGGCCCCGGCCGGTCGGCGGTGCGGGCGATCGCGTCGAGGAGGACGCCCTCCAGAGCGCCGGTGCGCATCTCGCCGAGCAGGACGCGGGCCAGGAGGTCCTGCTCGCCCGCCGTCGCGCGCACCGCGAAGTCGCGCAGTGCGGCGCTGCGGTCGCGCGCGGAGCCCTCCCCGCCGAGCGCGGCGAGCTCGCCGAGCAGCGCGTCCAGGTCGAGAACAGTGAGTGTCGGAGTGTCTGCGGGTTCGCCGAGGACCGCGCCGACGCTGCGCCACCCGACGCCGACCCGGCCCTGCCGCGGCTTGCCGACCAGGAACCCGACCGTCGGGGCGATCTCGCCGGGCTGCAGGTCGCCGAGCAGGCCCGCGAGCGCGTCGACCTTGGCCAGTCGCGAGCGCGTACCCGCGACGGTCTCGAGCGTGGTGACGATCGTGTCGAGGAGCACAGGCCCAGTGTGCCACCGGCCGCCGACGCCGGCGGCCTCCCGCTCAGTTCGCCGGCGTCGCGATCCCGCGCCCGAACGTGATGGCCCGCACGATCTGCACGATCCCGAGCACGATGAGGCTGATGCCCGCGAGGATGAACAGCAGCACGATCCCCCACAGCGGGGTCAGCAGCAGGACGATGCCGGCGACGATGCTCAGGATGCCGAAGAAGATCGACCAGCCGCGCGAGGGCGCGTCCCCGAGCTGGGCGAACGTCATCGCGCCCTCCACGATCCAGGCGATGCCGACCAGGATCCCGATGAACACCGCGAGGAACGCCGTCGTGCCCGCCAGATTGGCGAATGCCACGATCGCGCCGATGATCAGCAGGATGCCGAAGGCGATGTCGAGCGCCCTCGCACCGCCGCGGATCCCGCGGGCGAAGATGCCGATGCTGAGGTAGGCGATGCCCGAGATCAGCAGCGAGATGGCGATCAGGACGGTGAGGCCGACCGCGGCGGTCCTCGGCCAGAAGACGATGATGACGCCGATGATCAGGGCGACGGCGCCGCTGATCCCGAGCGCCACGCGTACGCTGTTGATGGCTGCCTTCGTCAGGTCCTGCCCGTCGAGGGAGAACGACGCGAACGCGGATGGTTGAGTGCTGGACATGCTCGGAAGGTAGCGCTGCGGAACCGCGCCTGTCTAGAGTCTTCGGACGATCGTGAAATGAAATGTCGTGCGCCTGACCGTCAGTAGTCCTCGCGTCCCTCGCCGAGCACGGACAGTGTGTCCTGGTCCTTCGACCAGTCCTGCAGGGCGCGTTCGAGCTGGCGGCGCGTCCAGTCGGGGGTGACCTCGCCGGCGTCCACTGCGGCGAGCCGGTCGAGGCGCTCGGCCGCCGACCCCTCGAGATCGTCCATCATCGTTCCCCTCTCGCGAATCGTGACCGTCCGGCGGCGGGTGGGACCAGCCGCTGTCTGCTTGGCGCTGCCCGTGGGGCGGACCGCCTGAAACCCGGTGCTCCCGCTCTTGTCTCACGGCTCGGCCGGACGGCCTGGCCCGCCGCTGGACTCATGGTGCACCCGCCAGGGCCGCTCGCGGTAGCCCGCGCACACTCCATACCGGTCGGTATGCTCCTCGGTTACCTCGATGGCCCGACGGCTTCAAGTGCTCTTCGCGACCTCGCAGAGGGTACGGACGGGAGGTCCAGGCGGGTTCCGTAACGTCGCCGAATGCCCTCGGTCGACCCAGGCCGGCACCCCTGCCGGCCTCGTCGTGGGCAACGGAAAGGATCCACGTGAAGAACACCATCCAGAACACCTCCGGAACCACTCGCACTGCGTTCGGCGCTCGTCGCGTCGTCATCGGCGCCGCCTCGATCGTGGCGGCTGGAGCGCTCATCGGCGTGGGGGCGCAGGGGGCTTTCGCAGCCACCGGCGACACCGGTGCTGCGGGCTCCGGCTCGGCGACGGCCTCCACCTCGACGTCCACTCCGGGCGTCTCGGGCTCTGCGTCGGCCGGAGGTTCGGCCTCGTTCGACCTCGACCACGGCCACTCGCTGTTCGGCCAGGTCCACGCGCTCTTCAACGGCCACATCAACGGCGCCAAGGCGCAGCAGCTCGCGAAGAAGATCGTCGCGGACACCCCGGTCTTCTCGCTGCTGCCCGACACCCTGCAGCGCGACCTGAAGACGCTGGCCACCGCTGCGTCCCAGGACCGCACCGCCGACGCCAAGAAGCTCGTCTCGACCGCGCTGAACGGCGGCTACGGCAGCGCCGTCCAGAAGCTCGCCGACCAGCTCAAGGGCTCGACTTCGGCCCGTGGCTCGGAGCACAGCGACGCCCAGGGCGGCCTCGACCTGAAGGACCTCGACGTGAAGGGCCTCCTCGCCGGCCTGCAGGGCGGCGACCTCCTCGGCTCGACGTCGGGCGCAGGCTCGCAGCTCAGCACGGAGATCACGAGCATCGCCTCCACCGTGACCGGCGACAGCCAGCTCGCGTCGAAGCTCCCGGACTCGCTGCGCACCGACCTGTCGCAGCTCGCGTCCGCTCCGGCCTCCGAGCAGACGGCCGACCTCGAGCACCTCGCGACCACCGCCCTGAGCGGCGGCTACGGCTCGCAGGTGCAGCAGGTCGCCGACCAGATCGAGTCGGCGGTCACCGCGGCCCACTAAGGCCCGCAGACGCTTTCGCGCCCTCGCCTCCTCCCTACCGGACGGAGGGCCCCTGAGGACGCAGCGCTTTCGCGCCCTCGCCTCCTCCCTACCGGACGGAGGCGAGGGCGCGTTTCGCGTCTCCGGGCGCTTCCCGCGGAATCGTTCGCGAGACGGATGCCGCCGGGCCGCCTGGGGGCGCATCATGCGAGCATGTGGGTTCGCAGGATCATCGTCGCCGTCGCCGCCTATGCGCTCTTCGCGGGCGGCCTCGCCACGCTTTACATCGTCGAGCAGCAGACCGGCCGCAACGCGGTGGAGGACGCCCCGCGCGCGCTCCTCTCCACCGGGGCGGCGACGGCCGCCTCCCCGCAGCCACGCCGCGTCGACCTCGCCTCCGGGCTCGGCACGTTCTGGGTGCGCTACGACGCGCACGACGCCCCGGCTGCCGGGAACGGCTACCTCGACGGCGCACTCGCCCAGGTGCCGCGCGGCGTCCTGGACACCGCGAAGGCGACCGGGGAGGACGCCGTGAGCTGGGAGCCGCAGCAGGGGCTCCGTTTCGCGATCGTCGCGAAGCCCGACGGGTCAGGCGTGCTCGTCGCCGGCCAGTCCCTTCAGCGCACTGAGGAGCGCGCGACGCGCACGCTGCTCTACATCGCCCTGGCCCTCATCGCGGGCGCCGTCGTCGTGGCTGCGGCTGTCACCGCCGACGCCCTCCTGGGAGCCACGCGTCAGCGTCGCCCCCTCGAATAGCCCACCATCCGTCCGCGAAAGGGGTCGCAACACGCCGTTATCCGCGCCCCTTTGCGGCGTGTTGCGACCCCCATCCGATGCAGTCAGCGGCGCTTGACCCCGTAGCGGTGCTCGGGGCGGCCGGTGGCGCCGTAGCGGAGCTCCAGCTTCAGGACGTCGCTCTGCTCGAGCTGGGTGAGCGCGCGCTGCGCGGTCGTGCGGCTGATCCCGACCGCCGCGGCCACCTCGTTCGCCGACAGACTCCCGTCGCCGGCCGCGACCGCGTCATAGACCGACTGGAGGGTCGGCGCCAGCCGGCGCAGCTCCTCCGCCTGGCCGATCGTGGCCGGCCGCAACAGGTCGAAGACCCGGTCGATGTCGTGCTGCGTCGGCTCGTCGGGGAAACCGCCCAGATCCTCGTTCGCCCGCCGGAAGGCCTGGAGCCGCTCCGCGAGCTGTGCGAACCCGAAGGGCTTCACCAGGTAGTGCAGGGCGCCGAGCTGGACGGCTTTGCGCACGGTGGCGATGTCGTTCGCCGCCGAGATGACGATCACCGCGGGCGCTGAGGGCTCGCCGAGCAGGTCCCGGACGACCTGGAGGCCGTCCCCGTCGGGCAGGTAGACGTCCATCAGAACGAGGTCCGGTCGCAGCTCGCCGGCGAGGCGGAGGGCGTCGGCCGCGGTGTGCGCCTGGCCGGCGACGCGGAAGCCGGGGACGGCCTCCACGAACCCGACGTGCACGGAGGCGACCCGGTAGTCGTCGTCGACCACCAGCACGCTCAGCGACGGCGACGGCGACGGCGACGGCGACCTCGACGGTGTCGGGGGTTGCGTGCTCATCGTGCGGCTCCTTCCCTGCGTGCGGGAGCGGAGGCCTCCACGACCGTGTGACGCGGCAGGACGATCGTGAACGTGGCGCCCGGGCCTCCCGACACCGTCACCGTCCCGCCGAGTTTGGTCGCCGTCGAGTGCACGAGCGACAGCCCGAGCCCGCTGTGCCGCACGAGCGAGCCGCGCTTGGTCGTGTAGCCGTTCTCGAAGATCCGCGGCAGTTCGGTGCTCGGGACGCCGGGGCCGTTGTCGGCCACGCGCACGGTCACGGACTCCGCCGTCTCGACCACGCTGACGACGACCCGGCGCGGCGCGGGCGCACCGGAGAGGGCGTCGAACGCGTTGTCGATCAGGTTGCCGAGGATGGTGGTCAGCGCCTGGACCCGCTCCGGAGCCTCGCCGAGGTCGGTGTCCGGTGCGATCACCAGGTCGATCCCTCGCTCGTTCGCCTCGGCGGCCTTGCCGAGCAGGAGGCCGACGATCATCGGCGAGCCGATGTGCGAGCGGAGGGTCGCGTCGAGGTCGGCGGTGGTGCCGCGGATCTCGTTGAGGTATTCCAGCGCCTCCTTGGTCCGGCCCAGCTCCAGGAGCCCGGACACGGCGTGCATGCGGTTGGAGAACTCGTGCTGCTGGGCCCGGATGGACTCGCTGAAGCTGCGCTCGCCGTCCAGCTCGCGGGTGAGGCCGATCAGCTCGGTGCGGTCCTGGAGGGTGAACACCGCGCCGTGCGGACGGCCGCCGAGCCTGACCGGCATGCGGTTGATCACGAGGATGTGGTCGTCCGTGATCGCGATCGCGTCCTTGACCTCGGACGTGCCGGTGAGGGTGTCGCGGATGGGACCGGCGACGAGCACGTCCTCCAGCAGCCGTCCTCTGGCGCCCTCCGGCAGCCGCAACAGCCGTTGGGCCTCGTCGTTGACGACGGTGATCCGGCCGGCCGGGTCGATGGCGATGACGCCCTCCCGGATGCCGTGCAGCGTGGCCTCCCGCTCCTGCAACAGGCGGGCGATCTCGTCGAGCTCGAGCCCGAAGGTGCGGCGTTTCAGCAGGCTGGCGAGGGCGAAGGAGGCCACGGCTCCGATCGCCAGGGCGAGGACGAGCCACGCGGCATACGTCGGCAGCTCGCGCAACAACTCCTCGGCGACGGAGCTCTCGCGGATCCCGACGGAGACCTCGCCCACGATCGAGCTGGACGCGGGCGCGTAGAGCGGCACCCGCGCGTTCGCAGTGGGTCCGGTGGAGCCCGAGTTCGTCCCCATGTGCACCTTGCCGTCGCCGGCGACGAACGGCTCCCCGACCTTCTGGCCGATCAGCGCGGGGTCGGGGTGCGAATGCCGGACACGGTTCCTGTCGATCACCACGACGTAGGCGGCGCCCGTGCTGTTCGCGGTCTGCGACGCGAGGTTCTGCACCGTCGCGTCGCAGCCCGGGCCGCCGTTCGCCATGCAGCGCTGGATGTCCGGGATGCCCGCGAACGTCTGCGCGATGGATGCGGCCCGCGCCTGGTAGTCGGCGTCGAGGTTGTTGCGGGCGGTCTGGGCCAGGAGGAGGAAGCCGACCAGCATCGAGACGGCCAGGATCGCCAATTGAGCCAGGAGTATCTGGCTCGAGAGTCGTCTGATCCGTCGTCGCATCATTCGAGATTGTGTCATCTCCTGCTGGGGACCAGGTGCGCGCAGAACGCGCAAAACCTGCGGCAACGCACACAACGCGGCGAATCGGGCGCAAGCGAGACAGCAGGCCGCCGTCGGCGGAGCATCGATGTTCACACGGACCGGTGGGAAACACTCCGCCGGACAGGCACACGAAACTCGTGCATCCGAAGACAGAGAGGTCTTGAACCCATGGGCGAACCCCGACCCAGAAGCGCCGCCACCGCCGCACCTGCGGAGGACGTGCCGGCGCGCATCGACATCGTCGGTCTGACGAAACGCTTCCTGACGCCGAAGGGTGAGACCTTCACGGCCATCCGCGACGTGACGCTCACCGTCGAACCCGGCCAGTTCTGCGCCATCGTCGGCCCCACCGGCTGCGGAAAGTCCACCACGCTCGCGCAGGTCTCCGGGCTGGAGCGCCCGAGCGCCGGCTCGGTCAGCGTCGGCGGCCGGATCGTGGACGGCATCACCAGCGGCGTGAGCTACATGTTCCAGGCCGACTCCCTCTTCCCCTGGAAGACCGTGCTGGCAAATGTGATGATCGGCCCCATCCTCCTCGGCACGCCGAAGAAGGAGGCCACTGCGCTGGCGCTCGACTGGCTGCGCCGGGTCGGACTCGCCGGCTTCGAGGACCGCTACCCGCACCAGCTCTCCGGCGGCATGCGCAAGCGCGTCGCGATGGCGGCCGCGCTGATCAACAACCCGCGCATCCTGCTCATGGACGAGCCGTTCGGCGCGCTCGACGTGCAGACGAAGGCGATCATGCAGACCGAGCTGCTCACCCTGTGGGAGGAGCTGCGGCCGTCGGTGCTGTTCATCACGCACGACCTCGACGAGGCCGTCGCGCTGTCCGACCGCGTGGTCATCATGACCAGCAGCCCGGGGACCGTCAAGGACGTCTTCGACATCGACCTGCCGCGACCGCGCGGCAACGTTCAGGAGATCCGGCACGAGGAGAAGTTCCTCGACATCCAGGGCCGGATCTGGGAGTCGCTCCGTGACGAGGTCACGCGGGCTTACGAGCAGACGGCAGGAGCGGCGGCGTGACCACCATGACGATCGCAGAGAAGAACAACGCAGACAACAAGAACGGCAGTGGCGGCAACGCCGCGAAGAAGCCATCCGCCCCTCTCGCCGAGCGCGAGACCGAGCTCCGCGTCGCGGGCCGCCGCGCGCACAGCCGCCGGGTCGCCTGGATCTGGACGGGACGCGTCGCCGTCGCCGTCGTGGTCATCGGCGGCTGGCAGTGGTTCACCTCCGCGGGCTGGGTCGACAAGTTCTTCTACGGCCAGCCGTCCGGTATCTGGGACAGCCTCGTGCGCCTGTTCACGCAGGGCACGGCGTTCGGGACCATCTGGGAGAACCTGTGGATCACCGTCCAGGAGGCCTTCCTCGGCTTCCTGCTCGGCACCGCGCTGGGCGTCGTCTTCGGCATCCTGCTGGGGTCCAACCGCTACCTCGCCTCGGTCTTCGGCCCGTACATCAAGGTCGTGAACTCGATCCCCCGCATCGTCCTCGGCTCGATCTTCATCGTCGCCTTCGGCCTCGGCGTCTTCCCCAAGGTGCTGCTCGCCGCGGTGCTGGTGTTCTTCGTCGTCTTCTTCAACGCCTTCCAGGGCGTGCGGGAGGTCGACCAGAACCTGATCGCGAACGTCCGGGTGCTCGGCGCATCGCCCGCGCAGGTCGCCCGGCATGTGACCATCCCCTCGGCGATGACCTGGATCATCGCGAGCCTCCACACCGCGTTCGGCTTCGCGATCATCGGCGCGCTGGTGGCCGAGGTGCTCGGCGCCCAGCACGGCGTCGGCCTGATCATCAGCCAGTCGCAGGGCAACTTCGACCCGAACACGGTCTTCGCCTGCATGGTCATCGTGGCCGTGGTCACCCTCGTGGCCGAGTACCTCATCACCCTCTTGGAGAAGTCCCTCCTCAAGTGGCGTCCGCCGAGCCGGTCCGAGGCTCAGGCGATCTGAGCGCCGCCCGCACCACCCCAACTGTCCTGCAACGAAGCAGAACGCCGGACCCGTCCGGCACGATGAAAGGAACAACCCCATGAAGAAGCGCAGCATCGGTGCCATCGCGGCAGCGGGCGTGGTCGTGGCCCTGAGCCTCGCCGCCTGCTCCGGCGGTGGAGGCGGCACCGCGGCAGCCGGAGGCAGCAGCTCCGGCCCGATGCCGACCGTCACGATGATGGTCGGCGGCATCGACAAGCAGATCTACCTCCCGTACCAGCTCGCCCAGCAGCTCGGCTTCTACAAGAAGTACGGCGTCGACATGCAGCTCTCGACCGAGCAGAACGGCGGCGTCGGAGCTGAGGACGCCATGGCCTCCGGGCAGGTCGACCTCGCCGGCGCCTGGTATGTCCACACGGTCGACTTCCAGTCGAAGGGCAAGGACGTCGTCAACCTCGTCCAGCTCTCCGGCGCTCCCGGCGAGCGGGTGATGTGCAACCCCAAGGCCGATGTCACCTCCGGCGCCGACTTCAAGGGGAAGAACATGGGTGTCACAGACCTCGGGTCGGGCACCGACGAACTGACCCAGTTCCTGGCGGCCCAGAAGGGCGTGGACAGGAAGCAGTACAACACCATCGCCGTGCACGCCGGCTCCACCGCCATCGCAGCGATCCAGCGCGGCACCGCCGACTGCGTGATGACCACCCAGCCGACGGTCGGCGCACTCACCTCGCAGAAGCTCGCGGTCTCCGCGATCGACCTGGCCACGACCAAGGGCGCCACCAAGGCCCTGGGCGGCGCCTGGCCGGCGGCCGGCCTCCTCGCCCGGGCGGACTGGGCGAAGAAGAACCCGGACACCGCCCAGAAGGTGGTCGACGCCCTCGTCGCGACGATGCACTGGATCGCGACGCACTCCGCCGCCGATATCGCGAACAAGCTGCCGCAGGACTACGTGCAGAACGCGACGATCAGCAAGCAGCAGTACATCGACGGACTGGCGACCGACAAGGGCCAGTTCCTCCCGGACGGCATCATGCCCGCCGGCGGCCCGAAGGTCATCTTCGACATGGAGAAGACCATCGGCGTCGACATCTCGAAGGTGAAGATCTCCGACACCTTCACCAACAAGTACGCCGAAGCGGCGAACAAGCTGGAAGGCTTCACCACTACGACGAAGCCGGCCGGCGCGGACGGCTGATCCCGTCACGCAGAAACCCCCAACAGCCCGTCCGGTGCGTCCAGCCATCCAGCGCACCGGGCGGGCTTCTTCGCGCGCCCCGGACATTCGTGCCGAATGCGCGTTATCCGCGCGTGGTTCGCGCGATTCGTGCCGAATGTCGTTCGAGGACATTCGTGCGGAATGTGTCAGGCGGGTGTGGGGCGTGTGGCGCGGATGCGTTCGACGGCTCCGGAGCGGAGTCGCTCGTGCTCGACGACCTGCAGGCCCACGGCCTCCACCTCGGCCCGGTGCCGCCGCGTCAGGTGCTCGCCCTGCAGCGGGATGGTGAACCGCTCGATGGCCCACTGCCCGGCGAACACGAGCGCGCGATCGCTGCGCGTGTGGTCGACCAGCACGACGGAACCGCCCGGCGCGACCACCCGCGCCATCTCGGCGACCGCGACACCGGGACGCGGGATGGAGCACAGCGCGAGCGCGCACACCACGGTGTCGAAGCATGCGTCGGCGAACGGCAGCGCCTCGGCGTCCCCCTGGAGCAGGTCCGCGGCGACCTCCTGCTCGGCCGCTCGCGCGCGTGCGATCGCCAGCATCTCGGGACTCAGATCGATCCCGGTGAGCTCGACCCCGGCCGGGTAGTACGGGAGGTTGCGCCCGGTCCCGACCGCGACCTCCAGCACCCGCCCGCTCACCCGAGCGCCGACCCACTCGCGGCTCCCGGCGAGCATGGTCTGCTCGGCCCGGCCGACCTTCCGGTCGTACGTCGCCGCCTGACGCCGCCAGGAGCGGAGCTGGCGCTGAGTCTCCTTCGAGGGCACGGGGTCCGGGTGCTGGTCGGTCATGGGGTCATTCTGGGCCAGAGCGGCGCCGCGCGCGTAGACCCGGGCGCCCTCACCCCACCCGCACCAACGTCGACTGCCACCCCGTCGACCCGTTGGGCGCGATCGGCGTTCGCCTCTCCTCCTGCAACCGCCCCGCACGGTCGGTCGCCCGGACCGCGAGCGTGTGAGAGCCGGACGTGGCGTCCCAGTCGAGGGACCACTGCACCCAGGTGTCGGCGTTGATCGCGGCGGCCAGCGTGGCCTCCTGCCAGGGGCCGCCGTCGATCTGCACCTCGACCTTCCGGATCCCGACCGTCTGCGCCCAGGCCACGCCCGCGATCTTCGTCGGTCCGGCCGAGAGCGGCCGGTCGATCCGGGGCGTGTCGATGCGGCTGGAGAGCTTGATCGGCGCCTTCTCGCTGTAGCCGCGGGGCGTCCAGTAGGCCTGGTCGGCGGCGAACGTCGTGACCTTCAGCTCGGTGAGCCACTTGGTCGCCGAGACGTAGCCGTAGAGGCCGGGCACGACCATCCGCACCGGGAAGCCGTGCTCCAGCGGCAATGGCTCGCCGTTCATGCCGACCGCCAGGATGGCGTCGCGGCCCGGGTCGGTGAGCGCGGTGAGCGGCGTGCCCGCCGTGAAGCCGTCGACGCTGCGCGACAGGACCATGTCGGCGCCGTGCCGGGGACGCGCGCGGGCGAGCACCTCTCGCACCGGCACGCCGAGCCAGCGGGCGTTGCCGACGAGGTTGCCGCCGACCTGATTGGAGACGCAGGTGAGCGTGATCGCGTACTCGCGGAGTCCCATCGCGAGCAGGTCGTGGAAGGTCAGCTCGACGCGGCGCTCCACCATCCCGTCCACCGTGAGCGACCAGCCGGCCGGGTCGACCGACGGGACGGTCAGGGCGGTGTCCACCCGGTAGAAGTCGGCGTTGGGGGTGAACAGCGGCGAGAGGTCGGGAAGGCGGAGGTCGGATCCGGCGGGGATCGCCACCCGGGAGGCCGGGGCCGGCAGGCGCAGCGCCGAGCGGACGGCCGCGATCGAGGAGGTCGCCGCCGAGCCGAGCCGGGAGCCGACGCCGGCCACCAGGGCGAGCGCGGCGCCTGCGCCGGTGAGCAGGAGGAACCTGCGCCGGTCGACACCGATCGTCGCGCGGTCGCCGTCGAGTCCCTCCCGCCAGCGCCGCAGCCTTCCGACCAGGAGGTGCAGTGCCGCTGCCCCCGCGAGAGCGCCGACGGCGGACGGCAGGAACGCGAGCGGACTCGCGTCGGCGCGGGTCACCGTGGCCGCGACGGCCACCGCCCCGGCCGCGACGAACAGGACGACGCCCAGCCAGCGGCGCCAGAGCTCCAGGACCCCGGCGACCGCCGCCGCCACGAACACCGCGACCCCGAGCGAGGACAGCAGGAACAGCTTGTCGTTCGACCCGAACAGTTCGATGGCGAGCTCCTTCGCCCACCGCGGCACGATGTCGATCACGAACGATCCGACCGCGATGAGCGGGTCGGCCTCGCGGGCGGCCAGGAGGGCGACGACCTCGGCGACGGCGACGAAGAGGCCGCCGCTCACTGCGCCGGCGAGCGCGGCCCACCCCCAGGCGGCGCGGTGTCCTCTGCGGATGCTCATGCGTGCTGTTCGGCGCCGAGGCCGGTTCCGGATTGGCGGGGACGCGCCGACGACGAGTTCCAATCCGATCGGGCCGCGGGGCCGAACCCCTGATGTCGGCCGCCGACACGGCTTCCCGATCCGCACCACCCGCAGTACGTCTCAGCAGCAGTCGTCAGCAGTACTACTCAGCAGCACCACCTCGAAGGAGAACACCATGCGCACCACCACCCGCCTCGCCGCCGCCGGCATCCTCGCCGCAGCCGCGCTCGCGCTCACCGCCTGCTCGTCCGGAGCCGGATCCGCGTCCACCGGAAGCAGCTCGCCCATGAGTTCGTCCCCGTCTGCGTCCGCGACGATGGACCCGGCCGCCGACCTCGTGGGCCCGGGCTGCGCCGCCTACGCCAAGCAGGTGCCCTCCGGCGCCGGCTCGGTCCAGGGCATGGCGCAGGACCCGGTCGGGACCGCGGCGAGCAACAACCCCCTGCTCACCACGCTCGTCGCGGCCGTGTCCGGCAAGCTCAACCCCAAGGTGAACCTGGTCGACACGCTCAACAGCGGTCAGTTCACGGTGTTCGCCCCGGTCGATGACGCGTTCAAGAAGATCGACCCCGCGACCATCGCCACGCTGAAGACCGACGCCGGCGCGCCGACGCTGAGCAGCGTCCTGACCTACCACGTCATCCCCGGTCAGATCGCGCCGAAGGACATCGTCGGCACCCACAAGACCGTCGAGGGCGGCACCGTCACGGTCACCGGCTCCGGCGACAACCTGAAGGTGAACGACGCGAACGTCATCTGCGGCGGCGTGCACACCGCCAACGCCACGGTCTACCTCATCGACTCGGTGCTGATGCCCCCGGCCAAGTGAGTCGGTTCCCGGGTGAGCCCGGGAACCCGCCACCGCGTGGCCCCGCCCCCCGAGGGGAGCGGGGCCACGCGCCTTCTGCGCCGGTTGCTTCGGCGGCCGTCAGGATGCTCGTTCGCGGAGCCGCGCGATCGCCTCACGATCATCGCGGAAGCGCTGCGGTTCGTCGGCGAGCGGTGCGTTCGGGGAGTCCTCCGCTCCGTCGAGCGCGTCCGGCGCGTCGGGCGTGAGCGCCGAGAACACCGGCGTCAGATCGTCCTGCTCGGCGCCTTCGTTCGCCACCAGCTCGAACGTCAGGCGTTCCGCCGCCGGGTTCGTGAGGCTGTCGACGAGGACCCGCGCGATCTCGTCGCGGGCGATGGCCTCGTCCGCGGGCGTCCCCGACTGCTCGGTGTCGCCCTGGCGGAGGAGGATCGCGCGCTGCCCGGCATCGTTGTAGTCGAACCAGCCGGGACGGACGATCGTGTACGGGTCGCCGCTCGCCCGGACGAGACGCTCGGCGCGGCGCTTCCACGCGGCGTAGGGCGTTCCGGGACGCGTGGTCCCGACGGCCGTCATGAGGGCGATCCTGACGCGGCGGCCGTCCAGTGCGGTGAGGATGTTGGCCACTCCGGCGTAGTCGATGTCGCGGACGTCGGCCTCCCGGGTCCCGGAGCCGTGCGTGAACACGATCGCGTCGATCGCCTCCACTGCCGGCTCGAGGGTCGCCGGCTTCGTCAGGTCGCCCACGACCAGGGCAGTCGGGGCGGGGAGGATGCGCCCGGCGCGGGACGCGTCTCGGACGAGCGCCCGGACTCCGTGCCCGCGCCGCAGGGCCTCGGCCACGACCAGGCGGCCGATGCTGCCGGTGGCGCCGACGACGAGGACGGTGAGCGGCCGGCCGGTCACCGGTTCTCCTTCGTGCGGCCGCGCGTCTCGACGTCCAGCTCGGGCGCCGGCCTCCGGAACAGCCGCCACAGCGGCGCCGCCGCCACGAACCCCGGCGCCGCGCGCAGGGCCGCCTCCACCCGCAGCTCGGCGTCCTCGTCCCTCGGAAGCGCGTCGATGGTGCGCCGCACGTCCCGCGCGAAGCGCCGGCTCTCGCGCGACTCGCTGGTGCGGGCCATCACGGTCGCCCCCTGTACTCCGCGTCGGTCACGTGCTCGGCCCACTCGGTCTCCGGCCCGTCCTGCCCCTCGCCGAGTGCCTCCCACATCGCTAGATGCTCCATGTAGTGCTCGGGGTCGGCGCCGTGCCAGTGCCACTCGCCGGGCGGAGTGTGGACCGTCTCGCCCGGGCGGACCTCCAGGACCTCGCCGCCGCGGGACTGCATGAGGGCGACGCCCTGCGTGACATGGAGGGTCTGACCGTTGGCGTGCCGGTGCCAGGCGGTGCGGGAACCCGGCGCGAACCGGACGAGGTTGACCCGAAGCCGCGAGGGCGCGTCGCCGGCGGCGATGACGTCGAAGTGGACGGTCCCGGTGAAGAGGTCGGCGGCGCCGGCGGCGGTGGGGGAGTTCGGAAGCAGTTCCACGGGTCTCCTAGTCGTTGATGGGGATGTCGGGGCGGCCGGCGGGTTCGGCCTGCTTGTGAGTCGTCTGCACTTGCGTCGGCTCCTGCTGCGTCGGCTCCCGTTGCGTCGGCTCCCGTTGCGTCGCCGCCCAGCTCGCGAGCAGCTTCAGCGCGTCCTCCGACGGCGTGCCGGGGTCGGCCGTGTACACGTTGACCCGCAGCCCCGGCTCGCCCGGCAGCTCGAACGCCTCGAAGGCGAGGTCGAGGTCGCCGACGATCGGGTGGTGCACGCGCTTGCGTCCGGTGCGGTGGTACTTGACGTCGTGCCGCGCCCAGCGGGTGCGAAACTCCTCGCTGCGGGTGGACAGCTCGCCGACGAGGTCGGTGAGGTCCTTGTCGTAGGGGTTGCGACCCGCGGCCGAGCGGAGGATGGCGACCATGTCGTCGGCGGCCTGCTCCCAGTTCGCGTAGAAGGCGCGCGACTTCGGGTTGAGGAAGGTGAAGCGCGATGCGTTCGGCGGCTGCACCTTCTCGGCCATGAGGTCGAGGTAGAGCGCCCGGCCGAGCTCGTTGGCGGCGAGCACGTCGCCGCGGTCGTTCCGGACCCACGCCGGGGCGCCGGTGATGGCGTCGATGACCCGCTGGAGGCTGGGCCGCACGGTCTGCGGGCTGCGCCGGCGGCGGACGCGCGGGGCGACATCCGCCGCGCGCGCCAGGTCGTAGAGGTGCGCGGTCTCCGCCTCGTCGAGCTGCAGCGCCCGGGCCAGCGACTCCAGCACGCTGTCCGACGCGCCGGACAGGTTCCCGCGCTCCAGCCGCGTGTAGTAGTCGACGCTCACGCCGGCGAGCATCGCGACCTCCTCGCGGCGCAGCCCGCTGACCCGGCGATTGCCGCCGTATGCGGGCAGGCCGGCCTGCTCCGGCGTGATTCGGGCACGGCGGGAGGTGAGGAAGTCCCGCACGTCGTCGCTGTTGCTCATACTCCGACGCTACGCCGCGCGGGGCCGCGGAGGGAGGCACTGCCGTGACCTCCCGGGCCGCCTGGGCCCCGCCTACCGTGGTGCCCATGACCATCGATCTCACCCTCAACAACGGCGTCACGATGCCCGCGCTCGGACTCGGCGTCTTCCAGAGCCCGCCCGAGGAGACCACCCGGGCGGTGGAAGCCGCCCTCGCGACCGGCTACCGGCACATCGACACCGCTGCCGCGTACGGCAACGAGCGGGAGGTCGGCGAGGGCCTCCGGCGCTCCGGACTCGACCGGGGCGACGTCTTCGTGGAGACCAAGGTGTGGGTGTCCGACTACGGCTACGAGCAGACCCTGCACGCCTGGGAGAAGGCCACGGGCAAGCTCGGCATCGAGCAGCTCGACCTCCTCATCCTCCACCAGCCCGCGCCCGACCGCTTCGACCAGACGATCGCCGCGTACCAAGCCTTGGAGACACTGCTCGCGGACGGCCGCGTGCGCGCGATCGGCGTCAGCAACTTCCTGCCCCACCACCTCGACCGGCTGCTCGCGGAGGCGACGGTCGTCCCCGCGGTGAACCAGGTCGAGCTTCACCCGTACTTCACCCAGCCGGAGGTGCAGGCCGCCGACGCCGCACACGGCATCGTCACGCAGGCCTGGTCCCCGATCGGCGGCATCACCTTCTACCCGGGCTGGGGCGAGCAACGCCGGAACGTGATGGCGGACCCGGTTCTCGCCGACGTCGCCCGCTCGCACGGCGGGACCCCCGCGCAGATCATGCTCCGCTGGCATCTCCAGCAGGGCCGCTCGGCCATCCCGAAGTCGGTCGACCCGGGACGCATCGCGGAGAACTTCGACGTGTTCGACTTCGAGCTGAGCGACGACGAACTGGGACGCATCGACGCGCTGGACGCGGGCGTCCGCAACGGGCCCGACCCGGACGTGCCGCGACCGGAGCGGTTCGCGATGGTGATCCCGGAGGCCTGAAAGGAGATCTTTCGCGACACCCGCTGACTTCTCCTTCCGAAGGTCGCCCAGAAGGAGATCCTGGGGTGTCTTCCTGCCGCTCGAATGATGGCGTTCGCCGGCCCGGCAGCCGGCGCGACCGAGATCGTCCTGACCGGCGCCCCCACCATGTCCGGCGTCGAGTCGGCGCCTAGCCGGCGTCCGGGCGGACCGTGCTCGCGCCGACCCGCATCCCCACCGGCAGCACCAGGCGCTCGTGCCGGTGCCCCGGCTGCGCTTCGTCCAGCACCAGGCGGATCGCCTCCTCGCCCATCCGGTAGCCCGGCAACGTGATGGAGGTCAGACTCACCCAGTCGGAGTTCGCGCCGTCGTGGGTGCCGTCGAGCCCGATGACCGCGACGTCCTCTGGGATGCGCACGTCCGGGTGTTCGCGCAGGGCGCTGAGCGCACCGAGCGCCAGGGCGTCGGTGATGCCGACGAAGGCGAACCGCTCGCCATCGCTCCGGTCGGCGAGGAGCGCGGCCATCGCCGACCGGCCGTGCTCGAACTCGAACCCTTCAGTGGTGACCTCGGTCAGCTCCAGGTCGAGGGCGGCGGCGGCCTCCTCGATCCCGCGACGGCGGTCGGCGATCGGCTGAGCGGCGTCGGGCGGTGACACGTAGAAGACGCGGCGCACGCCGATGCCGGCCAGGTGCTCGCCGGCGATCCGCCCGGCCTGCCGGTTGTCCATCAGCACCGAGCACCAGTCGCCCGGCTGGTCGTAGTTGATCACCACGATGGGCCGCACGTGGCTGCGGATGCGGTTGATCCCGTCCGTCGGGTCGCTCATCGCCGCGTACAGGATGCCCCCTGTGCGCTCCTCCGCGAAGTAGTCGAGGAACTGGTCCTGCTGGTCGGTGACCACCAGCGGGTCGAACGACTCGAACGCGTAGACGGCGTTGGCCATCAGCAGGCTGAGGCCCTTACGGCCCGCGGTGATCTGCGCGCCGCGGGACATGTCCACGAAGAGGCGGTTGAGGATGTCCGGCACGATGAGCCCGATGCCGTCGCTTCTGCGGCGCTTGAGGTCGCGCGCGGCTGCGTTGCGGATGTACCCGAGCGACTCGATCGCCGCGCGCACCTTCTCCCGGGTGGCCGGCGCGACGCGGGAGGGCTGGTTCAGGACGTTGGACACGGTCGCGAGGGACACGCCCGCTGTGTCGGCGACGGCCTGCATCGTGGGCAGCTGGCCATCCGTCATTGCAGGTAACCCGTCGTCATGGCGTGCGGCAGCTCCTCGGGATGGTGCGTTCCTGGTGGGTCGGGTGAGGAACGGTGAGGTGGATCGGTCTGTCCGTCATCATCTCACGCGACTCCGGGGCCCCGGTGGCGGCTATTCCGCCTCCTGCCGCGCGCGGAACGCGACCATGTTCATCCGGTTGCCGCACCGCACGCTGCAGAACCGCTTCGACCCGTTTCGGGACAGGTCGAGGACGAGGCCGTCGCAGTCGAAGGCGGCGCAGCTCCGCAGCCGGTCGTTCGCGTCGGAGCGGATGACGTCCACCAGCGCGAGCGCGATCTCCACCCGGATCCGCTCGGCGAGCGGCGCCTCCAGCGAAGTCGCGTGCAGGTGCCAGTCGAAGCCGTCGTGGCGCATCAGGTAGGGGAGGCGTGGGCGTCGGCGAGCATGGCGTTCACCTCGGCGACGACGTCGTCGCGCTCCATCGTCCAGGCCCGGCGGAGGCGGTCGCGGGTCTCGTGCACTTGCTGGAGCTCGGCCTCGTCGCCGTCGATGCGTCCCGAGTACTGGTTCTCGTGCATCAGGGCGACGAGCTGCGCCGGGGTGGCGAGCTCGTCCTCCCCGCTGCGGGAGGCCGTCGCGACGGTGTTGCACAGGAGGACGGCGAACTGGAGTGCGTCTTCTGTGTCAGGGGCGAAATGCAAGTTGACTCCTTACGTCGCCGAGTACTAGCGTCAGGATCATAACCCACTACGGTCCTGACGTCGGCTCTCGTGCGTGCCGCCGGGACCTCGTCGACGCACGCGGGCAGGAGGCCTCCGATGGCACTGAACCAGACATCCAAGGGCCTCGTCGTCGCGATCGTCGCCGCCGCGTCGTTCGGCCTGTCGGGCGCGTTCATCAAGCCGCTGCTGGAGAGCGGCTGGTCGCCGGCCGCCGCCGTCACCGCGCGCGTGCTGATCGGCGGGGTGGTGCTGGCGCCGTTCGCGATCCTCGCCCTCCGCGGCCGCTGGGCCTCGCTCTGGCGCGGACGCTGGCGCCTGCTCGCGATGGCCCTGGTCGGCGTCGCCGGGACGCAGGTGCTCTACTTCGCGGCGATCGAGCGCATCCCGGTGAGCACGGCCATCCTGATCGAGTACCTGGCGCCCGTCGTGCTGGTGCTGTTCGTGTGGGCGCGCACCCGCCGCGCCCCGAAGGCCGTGGTCCTCGCCGGCTCTGCCGTCGCGATCGCCGGACTGCTCCTCGTCGTGTCGCCCGGCGGCGGCAAGTCGCTCGATCTCGTCGGCGTCGCGCTCGCTGTGGCCACGATGCTCGGCTGCGCCGGCTACTACATCATCGCCGCGCGCCCGTCCGACGGCCTCCCCCGGTGGCGCTCGCCGCGGGCGGACTGCTCGCCGGCGGTGCGGCGCTGCTGATCGTGAGCGCGACCGGCCTGCTCCCGTTCGTCGTGAGCACTCGCGACGTGTCGCTGTTCGGCGGTTCGGCGCCCTGGTGGGTGCCGCTGGCGGTGGTCGGAGTCCTCGCGACCGCTCTCGCCTATGCGTCGGGCATCACCGCCGCGAACATGCTGGGCTCGCGGCTGGGCTCCTTCGCCGGGCTGCTCGAGGTCGTGGCGGCGACCTTCTACGCGTGGCTGCTGCTGGGGGAGTCGCTGAACACGCTGCAGCTGGTGGGCGGGGTGCTGATCCTCGGCGGGATCGCGCTGGTGCGGGTCGACGCGACGGGCGATGGGGTGGTGGAGCTGGTGGAGGCTCCTGTCCGGGAGGATGCGCCAGCGCATTAGCGCGCCAGCGCATTAGCGCATTGGCCGCCCCCGCCCCGCTAGGATGATCGCGCCCCGTTGCCACGAGGCAAACACACGAGCACACCGGACGACGGAGCGGGGGAGCATGGCGGCGACACGTCGTGAGGTGGCGGAGGCCGCGGGGGTCTCCGTCCGAACCGTCTCCAACGTCGTCAACGGTTTCGACCACGTCGCGCCGGCGACCCGGGAGCGCGTCCTCCGCGTCATCCACGAGCTCGAGTACCAGCCGAGCGAGCTCGCCCGCAGCCTCAAGGTGGGACGGTCCGGGCTCATCGGGCTGATGCTGCCGGAGCTGGACACCGCCTACTTCGCCGAGCTCACCCGCGCTTTCGTCGAGGGCGGCGCCGAGCGGGGTCTGACGGTGGTCGTCGACCAGACCGACGGCGACCGGGAGCGTGAGCTCGCCCTGCTCCGCCGGACCGCGGGAGGTTCGCTCTTCGACGCGCTCGCCCTGAGCCCGCTCGCCCTCCGCGCCGAGGATCTGGAAGCGCTCGCCGCAGGGCCGCTGGTGTTCCTCGGTGAAGATGAGTTCCCGGGTTACGACAAGGTGATGATCGACAACTTCCAGGCTGCTCGGGAGGCTGTCGAGCATCTGCTCGCGCAGGGCCGCCGCCGCATCGCCGCGATCGGCGCCGAACGCAGCCACCGCGCCGCCAGCTCGCAGCGACTCGAGGGCTATCGCGCCGCGATCTGGGCGCACGCCGACCTCGGACTGCCCGAGATCGTCGAGTACGTGCAGGGCTTCCGCCGGCCCGAGGGCGCCGCGGCCATGCGCCGCCTGCTCGACGGCGGCGAACGGTTCGACGCGATCTTCTGCTTCTCCGACGCGCTGGCCCTCGGCGCGCTGCGGACCCTGCACGAGGCGGGGGTCTCGGTGCCGGACGAGGTGGCGGTGGTCGGCTGGGACGACATCGAGGACGGCCGTTTCTCCATCCCGTCGCTCACGACGGTCAGCCCGGACAAGCAGTGGCTGGCGGAGACGGCGCTCGATCGCATCGTGCGGCGGCTCGCGGGCGAGACGTTGGAGCCGGAGGTGCTCGTGGGGCCGCACCGGCTGATCGTGCGGGAGAGCGCGCCGACGGTGGAGTCCGGATCGAGCACGCCGACTACGGCTTCTCCCGTCGCCCCGTGACGCCGTGCAGTCTGTGATTCCGAACATTTTCCAGAATGTGTTTGCATCGAGGCAAACCGCGCGCTAGCATCCTGATCGTGTCATTTGCATCGAGGGAAATCGAACAGGGCGGCAACGCTCCCGTCGCGCAGGCCGTGCCGCGCCCGGAGTACCCGCGCCCGCAGTTCGTGCGCGACCGCTGGCTGAACCTCAACGGCGTGTGGAGCTTCGGTTTCGGCGCCTCAGAGGTCGCGACGGAGGCCGCGGACACCGCAGCCCCGACCGCCTGGACCCTCGACAGCGACATCCTGGTCCCGTTCGCGCCCGAGTCGGAGCGCTCCGGCATCGCCAGCACGACGTTCCACCCCGCGGTCCGCTACCAGCGCACCGTCGCGGTCCCGGCCGACTGGGCCGACGACCGCCTCCTCCTCCACTTCGGCGCGGTCGACTTCGACACCACGGTCTGGGTGGACGACGTCGAGGTCGGCCGTCACCGTGGCGGCTTCACCCCGTTCACGATCGACATCACGGACGCGGTCGCGGCTGCCGCCAGCGACACCTTCACCCTCTCCGTCCTCGCCGAGGACGACCACCTCACCATCCAGGCGCGCGGCAAGCAGTCCCGCCGCCCCGAGAACTACGAAGCCTTCTACACACGCACGACCGGCATCTGGCAGACGGTCTGGCTCGAGCCCGTCTCCCCGGCGCACTTCGGCCGCCCGGTCATTCGCCCCGACCTCCCCTCGTCGTCGTTCGCGGTCGAGCTCGACATCGTCTCCCCCGCCGCCGGGCTCACCGCGCGGGTCGACATCAGCGACGCCGACGGCCTCGTCGCCACCCGCGAAGTGGAGGTGACGGCGCAGGTGAAGCCGGTGCTCACCCTCCCGATCCCCGCGGACCGCCTCCGCACCTGGTCGCCCGAAGACCCGCACCTCTACACCGTCCGCTTCACGATGCTCCGCGGCGGGACCGCGATCGACGTCCTCGACAGCTACGCCGGGATGCGGTCCGTCGCGATCGACGGCCGCCGCGTCCTCCTCAACGGCCGCCCGGTCTTCCAGCGGCTCGTCCTCGACCAGGGCTACTGGCCCGACACCCTCATGACCGCGCCGAGCGACGATGCCCTCGTGGCCGACATCGAGCTCGGGATGGCCGCCGGGTTCAACGGCGCCCGCCTCCACCAGAAGGTGTTCGAGGAGCGCTACCTCTTCCACGCCGACCGCCTCGGCTACCTGGTCTGGGGCGAGTTCGCCGACTGGGGCGCCAAGGTCGGCCCGGGCGGACCGCAGGAGCCGACGCTCTCGTTCGTCACCGAATGGGTGGAGGCGCTCACGCGCGACCTGTCCCACCCGTCGATCGTCGGCTGGTGCCCGCTCAACGAGACCTTCCAGCCGATGACCGACCGGCTGACCGTCCTGGACGACGCCACCAAGGCGCTCTACGCGGTCACCAAGGCGATCGACCCCACCCGTCCGGTGATCGACGCGTCCGGCTACTCGCACCGCGTGCCCGGCGCCGACATCTACGACTCGCACCTGTACGAGCAGGACCCGGACGTGTTCGCGCAGCGGATGGGAGGCCTCGCCGACGGCCGCCCCTACGTCAACACCGCGCTCGACGGCACCGAGTGGTCCGTCCCGTACGCCGGTCAGCCCTACTTCTGCAGCGAGTTCGGCGGGATCTGGTGGTCGGACAGCGACCGCACGGGCGACGACTCCTGGGGGTACGGCGAGGCGCCCCGCACCCGCGAGGAGTGGATCGACCGGTTCCGCCGGCTCGTGGACACGCTGCTCGACGACGCCGGCATGTTCGGCTACTGCTTCACCCAGCTCACGGACGTCTTCCAGGAGAAGAACGGCGTGCTCGACTTCCGCCGCGTGCCGAAGTTCGACCTCCGGCTCCTGCGCGACATCCAGTCGCGGCCGGCGGCCTACGAGCTCGACGACGTCCCTCCCTCGATCCCTGATCCGGGGAGGGCCAGGCTTCACAGCCCCGCACCACCCGTCCCGCACCAACCCCCGCACCACAACCCTGCACCACCCACTACGCAACGCACCACCTGACAACACCAGGCACCTCACAAAGGAGTGGACACCCATGCGCAAGAAACTGATCCTCGCCGCAGCCGCCATCTCGGCGGCGGCCCTGGCGCTCGCCGGCTGCTCGTCGGGAGGCGGCTCCAGCGACGGCAAGACCACGCTGACCGTCGTCGGATTCGAGGGCGGCGGCACCGAGCTCGCCGACATCCCCCAGATCAACGCCGATTTCCACAAGAAGTACCCGAACATCACGGTCGACTACAAGTACGTCGCCAACGGCGAGTACGACCAGTACAACAACACCCGCCTCGCCGCAGGCACCGCCGCCGACGTCCTCATGACGAACGCGACCCGCGTGCAGCAGTGGCAGAAGCAGGGCTACCTCGCCGACCTGAGCGACCAGTCGTGGGTGAAGCAGCTCCTCCCGAACGTCGCCCCGTTCGGCGCGATCAACGGCAAGACCTACGCCTTCACCCAGCAGAACATCCCGATCGGGATGTACGCGAACCTCGACATCCTGAAGAAGGCCGGCATCAGCCAGGTCCCGCAGACCTGGCCGGACTTCCTGGACGCGCTGCAGAAGCTGAAGGCCGCCGGCCAGCCGGGCCTGCTGCTCGCCGACCAGGGCGGCTGGACCAGCGAGCAGCTCTCGCTGGCGCTCGCCGCGAACCTGGTGGACGACAAGTGGGGCCAAGGCTACGACGAGGGCAAGACCAACTGGAACCCGTCCTTCGCGCCGGTCTTCGACCACATCAAGCAGCTGCTGACCTCGGGTGACGTCGACGGCAAGCTCATGAACGGCATCGAGCCGTTCAACACCGGCAACGCGGACTTCGCCGCCGGTAAGTGGGCCTTCACGATCATGGGCGCGTGGGAGCTGCAGAACTTCCAGCAGAACGCGAAGTTCGACTTCTCGCTCAACCCGTTCCCGGGCGGCGACGCGGGCAGCAGCCCCTACGGCGTGACCTTCGTCGGCTCCGGCTGGGGCGTCAACGCGGCGAGCCAGCACACCGACGCGGCGAAGAAGTACGTGGCGTTCATGGCCGATCCTGCCAACGACAGCCGCTACCTGGCCGCGGAGAACTCCTTCACCACGCTGAAGAACGTACCGAGCCCGACCATGGAGAAGGCGAGCGCCTACGTGGACGCCTTCAACGCAGGCCACTCGCA
This sequence comes from Leifsonia sp. L25, assembly GCF_050632895.1. The sequence goes on from NZ_JBODRZ010000003.1 coordinate 1,863,322, forward strand.
GGTGTCGCCGATCGAGTACCTCCACTTCCCCACCTACGAGCAGGAGTTCTGGAAGGTCGGCACCTCGCTCTTCAACGACCCGTCGCAGTCGACGAGCACGCTCCTGAAGCAGCTCGACCAGACGATCCCGAAGACGAAGTAGGCGCCGCCGAAGTCGTCACCACCGTCCCGGCCGGGGAGCGCGCACGCCTCCCTGGCCGGGAATCCACGCACCACCGCTCCACCGCACCCGCACCACCCAGCCCCGAAAGGCGATCCCATGCAAATCCGTGGCCGTTCCGCGATGGTGCTGATCGCGCCGGCAGCCCTCATCTTCGCCGTGTTCGTGATCTATCCGCTGATCCGCGGCGTGCAGCTCAGCTTCACCGACGCGATCGGGCCGAGCGGCGGCAACTTCGTCGGGCTGAAGAACTACCTGCACGCGCTGTCGGACCCGACCGTGCTGCACGCGCTCGGCAACACCATCGTCTACACGATCGTGGTGGTGATCGTGCAGAACGGCCTCGCCCTCCTCGTCGCCTTCTGGCTGTTCAAGCTGGAGCGCGTGCGGAACTTCGTCCGCGCCGGCCTGCTGCTGCCCGCGATGATGGCGTTCGTCGCCGTCGGCTACCTGTGGTCGTACATGTACTCGCCGCTCGGAGGTCCGATCGACGACGTCATGAACGCCCTCGGCCTCCACGGGCTCGAGCCGATCTGGCTGGGCGACCCGCACACCGCGCTGATGTCGATCGCGGCCATCTACATCTGGATGTTCCTCGGCTACACCGCCACGATCTACCTCGCAAACTACATGGCGATCGACCCGGCCCTGATCGAGGCCGCGAACCTGGACGGCGCCGCGGGCTGGCGCCGGTTCTGGAGCATCGACTGGCGGCTGCTCGCGCCGTCCTTCACGATCAACATCACGCTCAGCGTCATCGGTTCGCTGCGCGTGTTCGACCTGCCGTTCATCATGACGCAGGGCGCCCCCGAGGACGCGACGCAGACGCTGAGCCTCGTCATCTACAACAACAGCTTCGCGAACTACCAGTTCGCCTACGGCACGACGCTCGCCGTCCTGCTGCTGATCCTCACGATCGTCGTGGGCGTCACGCAGGCGACGCTGCTGCGCCGACGGGAGGCCGACCTCGCATGACCGCACTCATCAGCCAGGAGACCGAGGCGCCAGCCGGCCGCCCGACCACGTCCGACGAGCCGGCCCCACGGGCCCCGCGCTTCCGCTCCCGCCGCTTCCGCACCCGCGCGTCGACGGTCATCGCCTCCGTCGTCCTGCTCGCCTTCACGGCCGTGGTCCTCACGCCGATCTGGGTGCTCGTCATGGTGTCGCTGCACCACGGGAACACGTCGCCGTCGAACCCGTTCGCGCTCCCGGCGCCGATCGACTTCCAGAACTACGTCACCGCGTTCCAGAACATGCACTACCTGCGCAGCGTCGGGAACACGCTCATCATCACCCTCGCGACCGCCGTCGTCACGGTGTTCGCGGCTTCCCTCGCGGCCTGGGCGATCGTGCGGCACACGCGTCGCTGGACGCGGACGCTGTACCAGATCTTCGTCTCCGGCCTCACCATCCCGATCTTCGTCGTGCTCACCCCGCTGTACGAGGTGATGCAGAAGCTCCACCTGCTGGACAGCTACATCGGCATCGTGCTCGCGTACACCGCGACGATCATGCCGTTCGCAGTGTTCTTCTTCGCCGGCTTCCTGCGCACCGTGCCGCCGGAGCTGGAGCAGGCCGCAGCCGTCGACGGCGCCGGGCTGATCCGCACCTACTGGAGGATCGTCTTCCCGCTGCTGCGTCCGGCGACGGCGACCCTGGCGATCTTCGTCATCCTGCAGGTCTGGAACGACCTCATCCTCCCGCTCGTACTGCTGTCGTCCGACGACAAGCAGACCGTCACGCTCGCCGTCTACGCGACCATCGGGACGCACACGATGAGCCCGGAGCAGTTGCTGCCGACGCTCGTGCTGGGCGTGCTGCCGCTGTTCATCGTCTTCCTCGCACTGCAGCGCTACGTCGTCGCGGGGATCGCGGTCGGGGCCGGGAAGTAGGCGTGTAACCGATCCAGCTCCACCCGCTCCACCCCGCTCCACATGTTCCACCCAACGGAAACAGGAGGTCGACAATGCAGTCACTCGTACACCGTCCGCTCGTGGCCAGGGTCGCGGCGCTCGCCGCCGCGGTCCTCGCGATCGCCGTCGCGTTCGTCGCCGGCGTCGCCGCGCCGGCGCACGCCAACAGTCCGGGCACGAGTATGTACACGTCCACGTCGTCCAACGACTTCCTGGCGTACAGCAGGGTGATCCGGCTGGCCCACAGCGGCTCGGCGAACGGCACCCTGCTGGGGACGTTCGAGCACGCGGACAAGAGCGGCGCGGCCACCTCGTTCGTCATCAGGCAGAGCACGGACGACGGCGCGACCTGGTCGACGAAGTCGAGCCTGGGCGACCCGCTGACCGGCACCGGCCATCCCTCGTCTCAGATGTGGCAGCCGTTCCTCTACGAGTTCCCGCAGACGCTCGGCGCCTATCCGGCCGGCACCCTCCTCCTCGTCGGCAACGTCGCGCCGACCACGAACACCAGCACCACCTTCGTGGAGTGGCGCAGCACCGACGACGGAGCCACCTGGACCTACGTCTCGGCGTTCCAGGCCGGCGGAGGCGAGGGCACCGGGATCTGGGAGCCCTTCCTCGCGCTCGACTCGTCCGGCAAGCTGAACTGCTACTTCTCCGACGAGCGACAGAGCGGCACCTACAGCCAGAAGCTCGCCCACATCGTCTCCACCGACGGCGGTGTCGCCTGGAGCGCCAACGCGGACGGCTCGACGCGCGTGGCGCCCGGCGAGGTGAACGACGTGGCGAGCACCACCCAGTCCGACCGGCCGGGGATGGCGACCGTCGCAGTGAGCACGTCCGGCACGTATGTCATGGCGTACGAGGTGTGCGGTCCGGCGTTCAACTGCGTCGCACGGGTGAAGTCCTCGACCACGGGCGACACCTGGGGGTCGGGCCCGACCGATCTCGGCACGACCGCGACGACGACCGACGGCAGGCAGCTCTTCCACTCGCCGTACATCGCGTGGAGCCCGGCCGGCGGCGGCGAGTTCCTCCTCGCCGGCCAGACCGAATCGGGAGGCTCGGAGGGCGGCCAGGTGATCTTCGTCAACTCGTCCTCGAACGCGACCGGCGCGTGGTCGTGGATCCCGGCGCCCGTCGCGACGACCGGCTCCGCCTCGAACTGCAGCGTGGACTACAGCCCCGACCTCCTCGTCTCGGCGTCGGGTCAGTCCGTCCGCTACACGGCGCCCTCCGCGATCGGGCCGAACGGCTGCGAGGAGGTCACCGGCCAGACCAACGCGGGTGTCCTCCCGTTCCGATCGACGTTCAGCGGCGGCGACGCCGGCTGGGTCGACTACAACGGCTGCTGGTCCACCTCGGGCGACGTCTACGCGGAGACCTGCGGCGGGACCGCCGGCCCGAAGGCGGTGGCCGGCTCCACCGCGTGGACCGACTACACCGTCCAGGGCGACGTGCGGATCGACTCGGGCACCCAGGCCGGCCTCCTGCTCAGGGTCTCGAACCCGTCCGCCGGGACCGACGCGCTCAAGGGCTACTACCTCGGCATCACCACGACCGGGCTGGTGCTCGGCCGCGAGAGCTCCGGGTGGACGTCGCTGTCGAGCGCGAGCCTCCCCGGCGGCGTGACGACCGGAGCCTGGTACCACCTGGTGGCGCAGGCGTCGGGGTGCACGTTCACCGTCAGTGCGGTACCCGTGGGGAGCACGGCCGCGCCGACCGCCTTCACGTACACCGACGGCGGCTGCACGCTGACGTCCGGCGCGATCGGCGTCCGCGACCAGGGCAGCACCGCGTCGTTCCGTAACGTCACGGTCACCGCCGGAGCCACGGCCTCCACCGCGGTCTCCCCGTATGCGGCGCCGTTCGCGAGCGGCACGGCGTCGGGCTGGACCACCTATGGGGGCACCTGGGCGACCACCGCGTCGACGGAGACGTACGCCGACTCGGCCGGCGGCTCGGGCGACAAGAGCGTCGCCGGGTCGACATCCTGGGGCAACTACTCCCTCACCGGAGACGTCCGACTCGACAGTCTCGGGTCCAACGCCAACGCGGGCTTCATCGTGCGGGTGACGAACCCCGCGGTCGGGGCCGACGCGCTCGACGGCTACTACGCGGGCGTCACTCCGACCGGCCTGGTGCTGGGCCGGGAGATGAACAACTGGACGCAGCTCGCCTCGGCCACGCTGCCGGTGTCGCTGCCGACCGGCGCCTGGTACCACCTGACCGTGGAGGCTGTCGGCTGCACGATCACGGTGACCGGCCAGCCGGCCGACGGCGGGTCGATCGTGTCGGCCAGTGCGGTGGACAGCGGATGCTCGCTGGGCAGCGGGGCGATCGGCGTGCGGACGTACAACGCGGGCGCGACCTGGAAGGACGTCGCGGTCACCCCGCGCTGACCTCCCCGCCGCCGGCCGCCCACCGCCGAAGGGCACGTTATCGCCCCTCCGGCGCCCTCTGAGGGGCGTTAGCGTGCCCCTTGGCGACAGCGGCGGTTGTGGTGGCGGTGGTCAGCGGTCGCGCGAGCCGAGGGCGTCGAGCGCTGCCATGTCCTCCACGCTCAGCTCGAAGTCCAGGTCGGCGTTCTCCGCGATCCGGTGTTGCGTCGTGGACTTCGGCAGCGGGAGGACGTTCTTCTGCAGCAGGTAGCGCAGGCTCACCTGCGCGCCGGTCCTGCCGTACTTCTCGGCGATCAGCTCGATGTCCTCGTCCCCGATCAGCCGCCCGGTCGCGAGCGGCGAGTATCCCTCGACGAGGATGCCGCGCTCCTGGCAGTACGTCGTCGTCTCCGGCTGGGTGTGCCCGACGAACCAGCGGATCTGGTCGACGTGCGGCACGACGCTGGTCCCGGCGATCAGCGACTCCAGGTCGGCCACGACAAAGTTGCTCACCCCGATCGAGCGCGTCCGGCCCTCGTCGTACAGCTCCTCGAACACCTTCCACACCTCGATGTTGCCGGCGCGGTGATCGCTGCCCTGGTGGTTCCACGGCCACGGCGCGTGGATGAGGTACAGGTCGATCGGTCCGAGATCCAGGAGCTCGGACGACCGGTCGAAAGCGTGGCGCGCGCCTGCGGCATCTTTCACCTCGGCGGGGCACTTGGTCGTGATGAAGACCTCCTCGCGTGGGACGCCGCTGTCGCGCACCGCCCGTCCGACGCTCGCCTCGTTGCCGTACGCGCGCGCTGTGTCGATGTGCCGGTAGCCGGCGTCGAGCGCCGTTCGCACCGAGTCGTAGGTGAGCGGGCCGTCCGGGATCTGCCACGTGCCGAACCCGACCTTCGGGATCTCGACGCCGTTGGACAGGGCGAATGTGTCGGTGAGGACGGGCATGGGTGGGCTCCTTTCGATGGGCGGATGCGGGTCATGGTAGCCCCTCCGTCGTTGCCATCGGCTCCCGGCCGTCGCGTCGTTCGGGGACATGGCGCAGATGTTCCGGCGGTTCGCCGAGACGCCCGCGTACCAGGCCGACTTCGCGACGACCCGGGCGCTCGACCCGGAACTGCTGGACCTGAACGCGTGGCTGGCGCAGTCGGGGTGGAGGCCGGGAAGCGATCGCGGCTGACAGCCCCTCGCGTCACCCGATTGCGGCCCAGTTGCTGAACGTGCCGCCGGCGACCGATTGCCCGCTGCCGATGACGGTCCCGTCCGCGGCGTTCGCGTAGACGACGAGTTGACCGGTCAAGGTCTGTTTCGCGGTGAGCGCGGTTGCGGCGAGTGCGGTGCTGCCGATGTTCGGCCATCCCGCGGAGGTGGGTTGCCCGGGTGCCAGGACGGTTCCCCATCCGGTCTTGTCCGTCGCGGCGACGTAGATGGCATTGGTCCCGTTCGAGAGCGGAACCAGGGCGGGTGTCGACCCGAACGCCTTCGCACCGTACCCGTAGTTCACCCAGCCTCCGAACGGTCTGCCGCCAGCGGGTTGCGTGAGGCCCCGGAGGGTCCCGCCGGCGACGGCGTAGAGGCCGATGCGCTGGTCCGCGCTGATCGTGGCCGTCGGCTCGGACTGCATTCCGCTGTTACCGGAGGTCCCGACAGCGCCCCAGGGGAGAAAGTGCTCCCGGCGACGGATTGGCCGGAGCCGTAGATGCGTCCATCGGAGCCGCGCGAGTAGATCACGAGTCTGCCGTCCGCGGTCTGTGCGGGCGCCGGACGGAGTCCGAGGATGGTGGCGGCGCCGATCTGCTGCCAGCTGCCGAAATCGCGGCCGACAGCCGTCTGACCGACGCCGGAGGCACCCCCGACCCCGTCGTGGCGTAGAGGACGATCAGTCCTGACGTGAGGATGATCACGGCGGGATCGCTGGCGATACCGCCACCGTTGAGGCCGATCGGGCGCCACGGTGCGAAGGTCCCACCGGGCATCGACTGCCCGGTGCCGACGATGGTGCCGGCGGTGGTGCGCGCGTAGGCCACGATGAGGCCCGCGCTCGTCCGTGCGACAGCGGGCCGGCCGACGATCGTGCCGATCTGCCCACCGATCAGCTGCCAGCCGCCGAAGACGCCACCGGCGGACTGCTGAGCGGTGCCCCACAGGTTGCCGTCACCGCGGATCGTGTAAAGCGCGATCTGATTGCTCGGCAGGATCAATGGGGACACGCCATTGGCCACCGGCAGGGACGGGCCGACGGGCCCGGCGGATATGTTCAGCGGCCGGTTGTGATCGCGGAAATCGATGTGCTGGTGGTTACAGTCGTTCGGCCCATCAAAGCGACGGATGACATCGCCGTATCCATTCCCGTCACAGTTCTTCTCGGCCCACACTCCGTTGGCCTCCGTCGGCGCGAATTGCGCAATGAACTGCAACAAGGGCACCGTCTGAGAAGCGCCGCTGATCAGCCTTCCGGAGTAGCCGTTGATATCGACTCCGTGTGTCGGTGACGGGCAGTGATTAGCGCTCGGATACTTCTTGCAGTTGTCGGAGTGCTCTAGGCAGTTGCGGTTCAGATCGCTGAGGGTGACCTGGCCGAACTTCTTGGTGATGATGAGGACGGACTGCAGCGCGCGCAGGTCGACATCGCAGCCCGCTTCGACGCGATTCTGGGCAATCGGGAGAATCTGCCTGGACCAGATTCCCGTATAGGGGCCAACCGATAGCTTCTTCTGGTTGTACAGCTCCACAAGCTGCTGAGCGACGCCTGTTTCGAGGTCGGAATGCCCGCACACGCGGGGTCCGCGCACACCGGTGCGGCCCTATCCCGACCAGGCGTTTCTTCCGGCCCGTCCACTTCCGGGCGGATGGATGACGCGGGACTCCCGTCCGATTCCTCCGGATCGACCGCCTCCGTCGAGGGCGGATCGGTGGCTTCCTCCTGAGGATTCGTTGGAGGCCCGATCGGGTCCGTGAGAGCTCCGGTCGACCACGCGCCGGAAGGCGGATGGGCCCCGTCCTCCGCGCCGGAGAACGAGCTCGATTCTGCGACCGCGGCCGATGTTGAGACGAAAGTCAAGCTCACGATAACTGCGAACACTGCTGTTGATGACGTAACCCTATGAAATTTCACCCGTGAAAGCTAGCCTTAAACACCGCAGCTTACATGGTGCTAGCGTTATTACCTCGTGCTTTAATACCTGGAGGATCTGTGCTCAGAATAGGAACGCCGCTCGTCGCCGCGGCTCTTGCCGCAACCGTTCTGCTTGCCGGTTGTGCGAACAGCGGCGCGGCGACAGAGGCGGCAATCCCGAAGCCATCGTTGTCGGCGACATCGCCACCAGCCTCGACGCCCACTCCGTCGACCGAGGTGGGCGGCGATGTGTCTGACGACGCAGTGGAGGACATGGACGCGGGCCGGCCTCAGGCGTTCGCGGCGTGCCAGGCGATCCATGAAAGGGACGGCATTCCCATACCGACACTGACCGAAGCGGCGATGCACGCAAACGCCGCCGCCGAGATCAACCCCCGTTGGGGCGACCTCGCGGAAGCCATCGCGGGGATGCGGGACTATTCCGCGAGGTACGAGGGCGTGGCCGATCGCCCCAGCGACGAGGCGCTCCAGTTCGACGCCGACTTCCAGGCCATGGAGAAGCTTTGCTACGACCTGCTCGGGACGACCGTCTTCACCCCCTAGGCCGAACGCGACCCACCGCACGGATATTGTTCGCGTTTTCTCGTCGTGCTGAAGGATCCCTCCCAATGAAAGTCATATTCTCGGCGGTCGTCGTTCTCGCCGCCACCGTCCTGCTCGCGGGCTGTGCGAGCAACGGTGCGGCGACAGACGCAGCAAACCCGAAGCCGACGTCGGCCTCGACGCAGACCCCCGCCCAGCCGACAGAGGTGGGTAGCGAGGTTCCCGACGGCGAAATGGAGGACGTGGACGCGGGCCGCCCTCGGGCGTTGGAAGCGTGTCGAGTGATCCACGACAAGGGCGACATCCCCATACCAACACTGACGGATGCGGCGGCACACGCAAGCGCGGCCGCCGAGGTGAACCCGCGCTGGAACGAGCTGGCGGACGCAATCGTGGGGATGCGGGACTACTCCGCGAAGCACGAAGGCGTGACCGATCGCCCGGACGATGAGGCGCTCCAGTTCCACACCGACTCGCTGACCATGCAGGATCTGTGCCGCGACCTACTCGGGACGACCGTCTTCAGCCCCTAGGCCGAACGCGGCCTACCGCATGGAAATTGTCCGCGTTGTGCTTTAGCACCTGGAGGATGTGTGCTCAGAACAGGAACGTCCCTGGTTGCCGCGGCTCTTGCCGCAGCCGTGCTGCTTGCCGGTTGTGCGAACAGCGGCGCGGTGACAGGGCCGGGAACCCCGAAAGCAGCGTTGTCCGGGACTCCGGCACCGACTTCGACGCCAACGCCCTCGACTGCGGCGCGCGACGACATCGCCGACGACGCAGTGGAGGACACGGACGCGGGCCGACCTCAGGCGTTCGCGGCGTGCCAGCTGATCCATGAAAGGGACGGCATTCCCATACCGACACTGACCGAAGCGGCGGTGCACGCAAACGCCGCCGCCGAGATCAACCCCCGCTGGGGCGACCTTGCGGACGCCATCGTCGGGATGCGGGACTATTCCGCGAGGCACGAGGGTGTGGCCGATCTCCCCCGCGATGAGTCGCTCCAGTTCGCCGCCGATTCGGAGGCTATGGAGAAGCTGTGCTACGACCTGCTCGGGACGACCGTCTTCACCCCGTAGGCCGAACGCGACCCACTACACGGAAATTGTTCGCGTCGCTCGTCGTCCTGGAGGATCCATTCCTATGAAAGTCACATCGTCTGTGCTCGCCGCTTTCATCGCGGTAGCCCTGCTCGCAGGTTGCGCGAGCGATAATGCGGCGAAAGGCGGGGGCCCTCCGAAGCCGGCGCCGTCCGCGACGTCCACCGCGCCGACCTCTCCCTCAACGCCGACGGCCGCTCCGGAGGCGGACCAGGGGCGTCCGCTACGACCGCCCCGGAGGCGGACCGTGGACGATCGGAGGCCTTGTCTGCGTGCCGGGTCATCCATGACGAGGACTGCCCGGGCATATCCCAGATGAAGAGGGCGGCGCCGCTGGCGCAGAAGGCTGCCGAACTCAGCTCCCGCTGGGGTGACCTCGCGTCGGCGATGGCCGGGCTGCGGGACTACGTGATCACATACGACCCGGATGTCACCGTCGACATCGACCAGGCCGACTGGCATCGATCGGTGACGGATTGGGAGACCATCGAGGCCGAATGCTTCGACCTGCTCGGGACCACCGTGCTCACGCCGTAGCCCGCCCGCGGTCGCCGGGTTGGCGGGGTCTGCGGCCTCAGCGGTGCCGCGGCTTGCGCGCCGGCCGGTCGTCGCGGTCGTTCCGGTCGTCCCGTCCGCGGCGCTGCTCGCGCGGCCGCCGCTCCTCCCACTGCCCCCGCTCGCGCCGGGCGCCGGCCCCGCGGTCCGGCCGGATCTCGATCAGCTTCCCGCTGATCCTGGTGCCCTCCAGCCGCGACAGGGTGTCCGAAGGGAGGTCCGCAGGCAACTCCACGAGCGAGAAGTCCGGCATGATCCGGATGTGGCCGAAGTCCTCGCGGCTGAGGCCTCCCTCGTTGGCGAGGGCGCCGACGATCTGGCGCGGCTCCACCTTCTGCCGCTTGCCGACCTCGATCCGGTACGCCGCCATCGGCTTGTCGCTGCGCTCGCGCCGCGAACCCCGCTCGCCGCGCCCGCCGCGGTCGTCTCGTCCGGCGGAGCGGTCGGAGCGGGTGTCCCGCCCATCCCGCTCCACGCTTCGAGCCAAGGCGTCGTCCTCGTCCAGCAGCAGCGGCTCGTCCCCCTGCGCGACGACCGCGAGCGCCGCCGCGACGTCCGTCTCCGGCACGTCGTGGTGCTCCACGTAGTGCCCGATGATGTCGCGGAACCGGGTGATCCGCTCGACCTGCGCCAGCGCCGAGGTGATCGCGTCGTCGAAGCGGGCCAGGCGGGTGACGTTGATGTCGTCCACGCTCGGCAGCTGCATCTGCGTGAGCGGCTGGCGGGTCGCCTTCTCGATGGCCGTCAGCAGGCGCCGCTCGCGCGGGGTGACGAAGCTGATCGCCGCGCCGCTGCGTCCGGCGCGGCCGGTGCGGCCGATGCGGTGGACGTACGATTCGGTGTCGACCGGGATGTCGAAGTTGACGACGTGGCTGATCCGCTCGACGTCGAGACCACGCGCCGCGACGTCGGTGGCGACCAGGATGTCGAGCTTGCCCGATTTGAGCTGGTCGACCGTCCGCTCGCGCTGCGCCTGGGCGACGTCGCCGTTGATCGCCGCCGCCGAGTAGCCGCGGGCCCGCAGCCGCTCGGCGAGCGTCTCGGTCTCGTTCTTGGTGCGGACGAAGACGATCATCCCCTCGAAGTTCTCGACCTCGAGGATGCGGGTGAGCGCGTCCACCTTCTGCGGGTACGACACGACCAGGTAGCGCTGCGTGATGTTGGGGGAGGTGGTGGTCTTGGTCTTGACCGTCACCTCTTCGGGATCGTGGAGGTACTTCTTGGAGATGCGGCGGATCTGCGCGGGCATCGTCGCCGAGAACAGCGCCACCTGCTTGTCGTCCGGGGTGTCGGCGAGGATGGTCTCCACGTCCTCCGCGAACCCCATCTTCAGCATCTCGTCGGCCTCGTCGAGCACGAGGTAACGGAGCTCGGAGAGGTCGAGCGTCCCCTTGTCGAGGTGGTCCATGATCCGGCCCGGGGTGCCGACGACGATGTGGACGCCGCGTCGCAGCGCCGAGAGCTGCACGCCGTAGCCCTGGCCGCCGTACACCGGCAGCAGGTGGACGCCGCGCATGTGGGCGGCGTAGCTCTCGAAGGCCTCAGCGACCTGGAGGGCGAGCTCGCGGGTCGGCGCGAGGACGAGCGCCTGCGGGATCTTCTGCGACAGGTCGAGCCGGGACAGGATCGGGAGGGCGAACGCCGCCGTCTTGCCCGTGCCGGTCTGGGCCAGCCCGACCACGTCGCGGCCCTCCAGCAGCAGCGGGATGGTCGCCGCCTGGATGGCAGACGGGGTCTCGTAGCCGACGTCTTTCAGTGCCTTCAGGACGTGCGGGTCGAGGCCCAGGTCGGAGAAGGTGAGGGAGGCCTCCGTCTCGGCGGCGTCTCCAGTGGGGGCTCCACCGGCCTCGGGCTCGGTCGTGTCGGTCGTCTCGGCGGGGTCGTTCTCGGGCGTGCTCACCCTTGAACGGTAGTCGCCCCCTCCAACAAGCGCACCTCCGCGCGCGGCGGGACGACCGCGGGACGTGTTCCCGCCATCCGCTCCAGCACCCGGACGACCTGGCAGGAGTACCCGTATTCGTTGTCGTACCAGACGTAGAGCACGAGGTTCGTCCCGTCGCCTCTTGCTTGCGGCGGAGGCGTCGTTGCTCGGTGACCGAGTGGCGCGGCGGGTGATTTGACGGCGAGGCCGAACGGTGCGGCGTGGTTGCCGCCTCCGGGTTCGGTCGCTACGTCCAGGCGTCGTTGATCGCCGGTGACCAGGTAGTCGTCGCCGGTCGCCTCCGCGTCCACGCGACCACCGCGATGGAATCATCGGCGACAGCCGTGCTCAACGCGGGGGCGCGCTGATTGCCCGACGTGCGCAGACCATCCGATACGTTCTCTCCGATGTTGCATGCCAGATGCAGCACTTATGCAAGAGGGAGCGGAGCTCATGCGGATCGGGTTCTCTTTGGTGTCTGTTGGTGCTGTTGCAGTGTTGATGACTGCGGGGGCGGGGGCCGCGGTTGCGGATGAAGGGTTGACTCCTGACTCGGCCCCTTCGGTCGTGGCAACAGACTCGGGATACGTTGACCAGCTTGAGAAGCTCGTCGGAACGCAGAGTGAAGAGGAAATCGAGGCGATCGAGAACCTTCCTGGCCCGGTGCAGCTGCTTGTGGATTCCGAGACCGGGGAGACCTTGGCCGCTATCCCCGAGCAGACCACGCTGTCGCGCGCCCTCACGATCGTTGGGCCCGGGTGCTCGACAACGAGCATGTGCTTGAAGAACAGCGTCCCCAACGGCTACCAGGGCACCGGTTCTTTGTCCGGGTCCTGGAAAGGGGTGACCCAGGTCGCCACCGGAGATAGGGCTGGGACGTTCACCTGGAACGGCATCAACAACTCGTGGGCTGCTAAGCCCACGCTCAACCTGACCGGCGGCGTGACAGTGACTAAAATCTCTCGCTGATAGTGGCGCCATCGCAGGTGCGGCGGCGCGGGGCAGGGCGCCGCTGACCAATGTCCTGGAGGCCGCCGAACGGGCGCAGGCTGCCGGTCGCGGGTAGGTCCGTGCCCTTACGGTGTCGCCCCCTCCAGCAAGCGCACCTCCGCGCGCGGCGGGACGACCGCGGGATGTGTTCCCGCCATCCGCTCCAGCACCCGGACGACCTGGCAGGAGTACCCGTATTCGTTGTCGTACCAGACGTAGAGCACGAGGTTCGTCCCGTCGGCGATGGTGGCGAGGCCGTCCACGATTCCGGCGCGGTGGGAGCCGACGAAGTCGCTGGAGACGACCTCGGGGGACTCCACGTAGTCGATCTGCTGGCGCAGTCTGGAGTGCAGCGACACCCGGCGCAGGTAGTCGTTGACCTGTTCCTTCGTCGCCGGTCGCTCCAGCGTCAGGTTGAGGATGGCGAGCGACACGTCCGGCGTGGGGACGCGGATGCTCGAGCCGGTGAGCTTGCCCGCGAGCGACGGCAGCGCCTTGGCGACCGCTTTCGCCGCCCCGGTCTCGGTGATGACCATGTTGAGCACCGCGGACCTGCCGCGCCGGTCGCCCTTGTGGAAGTTGTCGGTGAGGTTCTGGTCGTTGGTGAACGAGTGCACGGTCTCCACGTGCCCGCGGACGATGCCGTACGCGTCCTCCAGCGCCTTGAGCACCGGGGTGATCGCGTTGGTCGTGCAGGAGGCCGCCGAGACGATGCGGTCGTCCTCGCCGATGGTGTCGTCGTTGATCCCGTGGACGATGTTCTTGAGCGGTGACTTTCCGGGTGCCGTGAGCAGGACCCGCGCCACGCCCGGGCTGGCCAGGTGCTGCGCGAGGCCGGACTCGTCGCGCCAGCGGCCGGTGTTGTCGACGACGATCGCGTCGCGGATGCCGTAGGCGCTGTAGTCCACGTTCGTCGGATCGTCCGAGTAGATGACCTGGATGCGCGTCCCGTTGGCGACCAGCACGTCGTGCTCGGCGTCGACCGTGACGGACCCGGGGAACGGCCCGTGCACCGAGTCGCGGGCGAGGAGGCTGGCGCGCTTGTCCAGGTCGTTGTCCGAGCCGCGACGGACGACGATCGCTCGCAGGCGCAGCCCGTTGCCGTTGCCGGCGTGGTTGATGAGGATGCGTGCGAGCAGCCTCCCGATGCGTCCGAAGCCGTAGAGCACCACGTCGGTCGGTCCTGCCGCGTACGTGGAGTGCGCGCTGTCGAGCTCGGCCCGCACCCGGGCCTCCACGTCGGCGTCGTCCATCCCGCGCACCGACATGGCGAGCCGCGCGACGTCGATGGAGGCCGGCGAGGGCGCGATCCCGAGCAGTGCGGTGAGGACAGTGGACGTCTCCAGCAGGGTCAGCTCCTCGTGCCCGAGTTCGCGGGCGCGGTCGTGCACCGAGATGACCCCGGTGGCGGACAGATTGATGAGCCGCTGGCCGTGGATGGAGGTGACGACGCCGTGGTCGCGGTAGAGGCGCCCGATGAGCGGGATGAGCTGCTCGGCCTGCACCTCCCGTGCGACCCACGCGGCGCGGTGTGACTCGAAGGCGTGCGGGTGGTCGGTGTTGAAGGTGGTCACGCTCGGTACTCTGGGCCCTTCCGCGTCGGATGAACGCGTCTGTTCGTTCGGCTGCGGAGGTCGCCCGCACTGCGAACGTAGCGGGCGAATGTCGATTCTTCGCGCAGTCGAGACCCGAAAGATCCCACGATCTTTCGCTTCCGGCAAGAAGCGCGCGGTTCTCCTGCGCGGGAACCCTAGAACTTGTCGGGCGAGTCGATCTTCTCCCCGGCCAGCACCTGCGGCGGCGCGCTGGTGTCGCCACCGACGGACGCGATGAAGCTCTGGAGTTCCGGGGCGGCGAAGAACGTGCGGAACGCGTCCTGCGTCTCCCACTCGTCCATGATGACCACGAAGCCGTCGCCGACGGCGAACTGATGGTGCAGCGCGCCGGCCGCGCGGGCGCGATCCGCGATGTCCCGGTACTCGGCTGCGCGAGTGCTGAGGGAGTTCGTGAAGGCGTCGGTATCGCCCGTGAACTTGGTTGCGATGAGAACAGACATAAGGGTTACCTCCTGCGGTCTCCCCCGGATCGGTGCCGATGCTAGCAGCGGGGTGGAGTGGCGGCAACGGGGTCCACCGGGTCCGCCCGTCGCGCGTGACGAGGGAGCGCTAGACCCCTCCGCCTCCGCCTCCGCCGCCTCCGCCGCCGGAGAATCCGCCGCCCCCGGTCCCGCCGGACGAGGAGCTGCTCGTCATGGTCGTGCTGGAGGAGATCCCGCCGATCAGCTGCGAGAGCACGGCCGCGTTGAAAGCGGTCTGACCCGCGTACCAGGTCGGCGTCTCCCCGGCTTGCTCGTAGAACCGCCCGAGCTCGGCCAACCACTTCTTCTCGTCGCCGAACAGTACGGCCCAGGGCAGGAGCCGCTCGTTCAGGCTCAGCATCTCGCGCGGGTCGTCCACCGCGACCGGCACGCGCTCGGCGCCCTGCGGCGACTGGAGATAGCGGATGCGGTCGGCCTCGGCGAGGTGCACATACATCCGGAGGCCGTCCACGTACTCGCGGAGGGCGGTGCCGGTGGCGGTGAGGGGAGAGCGGGAGACGAGGACCGCGGTCGCCCCGAAGAGCAGGACGGACCCGATGAGGAAGGCGACGGGCAGCGCGCCTCCGTAGACGCCGACGACGCAGAGAATCGAGCCGACGACCGCGAGCGCGGTCGCGGCGAGCCCTGTGAAGATGACCGCCCGGACCGGGCCGTGTGGGCCCGTGGCGCGGTAGCCGGAGTCGGCGGCATCCTTGTGGACCTGTTTGACCAGCGACTGGATGGCACGGGCGACCCGTGTGTTGGACGAGCCGAGCTCCAGCGTCGCACCGGGGGTGAGCGGCTCACCGAACAGCGCGTGGAGGAAGCGCAGCTCGCTCGGCGTCGGGTGCGGATCCCGCAACGCCTGCCTCCCGGTCGCCTCGGTCGAGACGAACTCGAGCGTGTAGCGCGGACGGCCGAAGAACCCGGTGGACTCGAGCACGCGGACCCTGCCTGCCACCGCGAGGTCGAGCGTCTGCGCCGCGACCGCCTTCTTGCCGAGGCCGCTGACGTCCGCCGTGACCAGCAGCCCCTCCTTCGGCGGCACGTACTCGGGGACGATCGTGCCGCGTCCAGGGGCGTCGCGCAGCAGGCGCACGCGCACGACGATCCCGCCGATCAGGGCAAGGACGACGAGCAGCAGACCCCCGGCCGCCGCGTAGCCCCAGCCGGTGTCGAACAGCCCGTCGGCGCGCGACGTGAAAGTGCCCCGCGCGAACCCGATCGCGAAAGTCAGATTCTCCCCGGACCGAGCTGATCGGCCGAGAATCGGAACCCGTCGCCCGTGCGCTCGACGGTGGCCTTCTGGGTCGACCCCTGCACGCCCCGGTACGCGGACGCCTCGCCGTGCAGAGCGTCGGACAGCCCGGCGCCGAGGTGCACGGTCGCCGTGACGCGATCGAAGGGCTGCGCCCAGGCGGTCCCGTTGGTGTCCCAATAGAACTCGTCGTTCCCGGTGTCGGGGAAGTACCGTGTGACGTTCGTCTGCCGGTAGGTGATGATGTAGGTCTGGTCGCCGTGGACGAAGTGGTCCGCCGCGATCGTCAGCGTGCGGACTCCGCTATTGGATGCGATGGTGTATGCGCGCGGAGCGCCGTTCTGATCTGTGACTGACACCAGCTGCAGGTCGGTCGGATGCCCGTCGTAGTCCTCGACCAGCTCCCGCCGGATGCCGTGATTCTGGTCGATCTGTGGGAAGCGGGCGACCAGGGTCTCCACGGTGGTGAGGGTGGAGTGGCCCGCCGCGTCGCGGCTGAGGTGGTAGTCGCCGTCGAAGCTCGCGAAGGTGAAGTCGTCGACGCCGGTGGGGGTGGTGGCCGGTGCGTGCGCGGGGTGGGCCTGCGCGGGCGCAGCGCTTGCGCTCGGGCTTGCGCCGGCGACGCCGACGATCGTCGCGACCGCGGACAGTGCGACTGTGACCATCGCGCGGAGCAGCCTCCCGCGGCGACCGCATGGCCGCGAGCCTCGGCCGTGCACCTTCGCCTGCTCCCGCTGTCGCGAACCGCTCATCCTGATCGACACTCGTCTAGCGTGTCATGTCGTGGGGGAGTCGAGTGGTTCTCCGCACCTCGCGCCCGACCGCGACGAGTTCGCGCGGCTGATCTGGCACACCGCCTCCCCGCGCTGGGAGTTCGCCGAGCCGACGTTCCAGCGCACCGCCGCGTCGTTCGCCAACCCCGACCACATCGAGATCGTCATCCACAACTACCGGTGGCGACTCGGCCTGGCGGACGGGGAGGCGACCCACGCCGAACTCGAGGAGCAGCTCGCCGCGGGAATGAAGCCGACGCCGCGGACATCAGGCGACGGGAAGGGCAAAGCGAATGCTCGGGGAAGCGAGGAGGCGGACCGCGCGGCCCGCGAGGAGTTGCTCGCGTTCATCGGCCGGACGACGGGGGTGGATCGCAGGTGTGGGTGTTGCCGAGCCCGAGCGGACTCAACGCGCACGCGACCCTGACAGATCCGGCTGAGGCGTACCGGGAGGTCGCGGTGGCCGCGGGATCGACAGTTCAAAGCCCAACTGGCTCAAGAAGTCACAATGGAGCGAGTGACGGGAATCGAACCCGCGCTATCAGCTTGGGAAGCTGAAGTTCTACCATTGAACTACACTCGCGTGGCCTGCAATCCCAGGTAAACACTGGGAAGTAAGGCTGCGGCCCAGACTACCCGCTCAATGGTTTTTGGCCAAACTCAGGCGGCTGGTGGTGGTCGGACTGCGCCGAGAGGTCTGCTCGTATGGTGGGTGCATGCGAATTCTGATCACCGGTGGTGGAGGCAATGTCGGCCGTGGATTGACTGGACCGCTCCTTGCGGCGGGGCACGAATTGGTTGTGTCGGACATCGTCCGGCCGGCCTGGCTGGCGGGTCACCCTGACGTCGAGTTCCACCAGGTGGATGTTCAGATCGGTGTCGGCCTCGAACGGGCCGCGGAGGGTTGCGACGTGATCGTGCACACTCCGGCGTGGCATGGCATCCACACCGGCGTGCGGACCGAGGTGGACTTCTGGCGACTCAATGTCGACGGGACGATGTGGATGACGCAGGCGGCTGTGGCGACCGGCGCCCGGGTGCTCTTCCTGTCGTCGCAGGCGTGGCACGACCACTACGACAAATACGGTTTCACCAAGCGCATGGGCGAGGAACTGCTCGCTTACCAGCACCGGCGCGCCGGCCTCTCCTATGTAGCCCTCCGGCCGGCCGCGTTCACGCCGTGGGAGGGCGATTGGCCGCAGGAGTACGGGGCGCGGCTGCTCGGCATCGGTGTGGACCGCAGGGACGTTCTCCAAGCTGCGCTGCGCAGTATCGACTACCTCTCTCGCACGCCTGATGCGGACCTGATCGTCGACGCAGTGCGCGCGAACGTATTCAGCGCGGACGACATCGAGGGTTGGGAGGCGGACCCGATTGGGGCCGCGGAGCGGATCTTCCCCGGCGCGCGCGATGTCGTGGAGCGATTCGGGCTGGACATCTCAGCGACGCCCCACCTGCAGCCGTCCTCGGGGTGGGCGGAGATCGGCTACCAGCCCGAGCATCACTTCGGCACCTTCCTGGCGGAGATCAGCGGGATGGACGTGAATGAGGCGAGAGATCTCCCCTGCGATTACCGAGCTTGACCGAAGGGGCGATCGGAGCCCGCCGAGATTCTAAAAAGTAATTCTTGACAAAAGAAGCGGTCGTTTCTACGCTCGGAATATCGAGGAGGCGACCATGTCACTGATGAGCGAAGGCGACGGCCGGGAGCCGGTGTTACAGCCGGTCGAAGGGCCTCGGAACACGATCGATGACATCGTGATCGTAGGGGCGGCGCTCGCGGGTGCGACCGCCGCCAAGACCTTGCGGGAGGAGGGCTACGACGGCCGCCTCCGGTTGTTCGGCGCCGAGCAGCACGCCCCTTACGTGCGTCCTCCGCTCTCCAAGGGATACCTGGCAGGTGACGACGAGCGCTCCAGCATCGACGTGCTCGAGCCGTCCTGGTACCGCGATAACGACGTCGAGTTGCACCTCGGAACGCGGATCGGCGAGCTCGACCCGAGCGGGGCGGTCACCACGGAGGCGGGGCGGCGATACCGGTTCGATCGCGCGCTGCTGGCGACAGGCTCCGTCCCGCGCCGGCTGCCGATCCCGGGTGCCGATCTGGATGGGGTGCTCTCCCTGCGCACGGTGGATGACAGCGACCGTCTGCGCGCGAGCTTGAGCGGTGGCGGCATGCGGCTGGTACTCATCGGATCGGGCTGGATCGGAATGGAGGTCGCTGCGACCGCGCGCACCCTCGGGAACGACGTCACGATCCTCGAACGGGACCCGATCCCGCTCGCCGTCGCGCTCGGAGACGACCTGGGCCGATTCTTCGCCGCCCTGCACGAACAGCACGGTGTCGACATCCGGACGTCCGTGAATGTGGAGGCCATCGTCGGCGCCGACGGCCGCGCCACCGGTGTCCGGCTGGCCGACGGCCAGGTCTTCCCGGCCGATCTGGTCCTCGTCGGAGTAGGAGCCGTCCCCGCGGTCGAGCTGGCCCAGGCTGCGGGACTCGCCGTCGACAACGGAGTCCTGGCCGACCCGGCCCTCCGCACAAGCGCCCCAGCGGTCTTCGCTGCTGGTGATATCGCGAACGCCCTGCACCCGCTCATCGACCGGCGGCTGCGCAGCGAGCACTGGGCGAACGCCATCGACGGTGGCGCGGCGGCGGCGAAGGCCATGCTCGGGAAACCGTCGGTGCACGACGCCGTCCCGTACTTCTACACCGACCAGTTCGACCTCGGGATGGAGTACGCCGGTTTCGCACCGCTCACCCGCGACGCCGAACTCGTCTACCGAGGCGACCCGGCCACGGGCGAGTTCATCGCCTTCTGGGTCCGCGACTCCCGCGTGGTCGCGGGTATGAACGTGAACGTCTGGGACGTCAACGACGACATCAAGGCACTCGTCGCCGCCGGCACCCCACTGCGCCTGGACGAGTTGCGCGACACCGATGTGCCGCTCCCGGACGTGAGCCGAGCAGCGTAGCGCGAGATCCATCCGCCACGCCGCCCTCGTTCCACTGGGAAGGCCCCCGGCGGGTCGAGCCCGGATGTTCACCGCGAAGCGCGAAGCGGTTCACCTGGCGCGCTTAGGGTACCGGTCCGTCCCCCAAAAGAGAGGCAGACCCCGAATGCGTTCCATGAGAACCAGACTTCGACTCACCGCCGGTGCGACGCTGCTCGCCACGGCAGCCATCGGTGCGATCCTCGCAGGACCGACCGTCGGGCCCGCGAGCGCGGCACATGCTGACGGCGAAAGCACAACCGACCCCGCAACCGGCGCAAGCGACCTCGTCGCCGATGTGAATGCCGTCGACCGCTCCACCGTGTGGACCGAGACCGGCCGGATCAAGCTGAACTTCCCGACCTATCACACCGAGGGGATGGCCTTCAGCAAGGACCACATCTTCCTCAGCGCCGTCCAGATCATCGAACCGACGGTCAAATACGCCTCGCCCCAGAACGGGTACGATCGCACCCCCGGAAAGGGCATCGGCCACCTGTTCGTGATGGACACCGCTGGACACCTCCAGAAGGACATCATCCTCGGCGAGGGCGACATGTACCACCCGGGCGGAATCGACTTCGACGGTACGAACGTGTGGGTTCCGGTCGCGCAGTACCGCCCCGACAGCAGCGCGATCATCTATCGCGTGGACGCTTCCACCCTCGCTGTTCACAAGCAGTTCGAGGTGAAGGACCACTTCGGGGGCATCGTGTTCGACAAGCGGACGGGTCACCTGGTGGGCAACACCTGGGGATCGCGACGTTTCGTGTCCTGGACACTGGGCGGCAATGAGATCTCGAGTTGGTCGAACCCGGACTTCTTCATCGACTACCAGGACTGCCAGTACGCGGCGACGTCCAAGATGATCTGCGGCGGCGTCGCGAACCTGCCCCAGACCGAGGCGGCGGGCGGCGCGTCCCGCACCTACGAATTGGGCGGCTTCGCGCTGATCGACATCCCCAGCCATGAAGTCCAGCGGGACGTGCCCTTCCAGCACTGGTCCACCGCCGGTCATGTCGCGACCCGCAATCCCTTCAAGATGTCCGCGGACGGCGCACGTCTCACCATGCGCGTCGCACCGGACAACGGAGAAGAGGGCAACGGGACCGAGATCATCACTTACCAGGCGACCGTCGTGCCGGCGCCCACGAAGTAGCGTCGTTCCGGCGATCTCCTGATCGCAACCGGGACCCCTGGATCTCACGGGACCGGGGGTCCCGGTGTGTGGACACCAGTGGTGACTCGCTGAACCGTTCGCTCCCGCACCGAATGCCGTCCCGGCACCCCGCGTGCATAGACTTGCGTCTATGGGTGGGGTGCCGGAATCGGACGCGCTGCGCAGTGTGAAGCGCATCAGCGACCCGACGCGCGCCCACATCCTCCGTCTTCTCCTCGACGCACCCGACGGTCGCGGCTCCGTGACCCGCCT
Organism: Leifsonia sp. L25; assembly: GCF_050632895.1. The sequence goes on from NZ_JBODRZ010000003.1 coordinate 1,884,561, forward strand.
CGCCGAGACGCTCGGACTGCGGCAGCCGACGGTCTCGCATCACCTCAGGCTGCTGCGCGAGGAGGGAGTGGTCGAGCGGGCTCAGGAGGGCCGCACCGCCTGGTACTCGATCACGAGCGATCAGCTCGACCGTGTCGCCGAACTCGTCCGCGCAGACAGCCCGGCGGACCAGGCGGCCGCCGTCGATCGGATCGTCGAAGATCTCGCCGCCCGCTACCGCGGGGTCTTCGCCCGGGAGAGCGTCGAGCGGTACGTGCGCGACAGCCACGACCGCCTCGACGGGCGCAAGAACCGGGCGTCGCTGACCAGCGCGTTCGCGGTCTCCCGCCTCGATGCCCTGCTCCGGGCGAACGGAGACCGGGCGGGTGTGCCGGAGGTGCTGTTCGTGTGCGTGCAGAACGCGGGCCGATCCCAGTTGGCCTCGGCGATCCTGCGCCAGCTCGCCGGCGACCGCGTCGTCGTCCGGACCGCAGGCTCCGAGCCCGCCGATGCGGTCCGCTCCACGATCGTCGCCGTGCTCGATGAGGTCGGCACCCCGCTCGGCGGCGAGTTCCCCAAGCCGCTCACCGACGAGGCGGTTCGCGCAGCGGACTACGTGATCACCATGGGCTGCGGCGACGCGTGCCCGATCTACCCCGGCCGCGAATACCTCGACTGGGACATCCCCGACCCGGTCGGTCAGCCGCTGGCGAAGGTGCGCGAGATCCGCGACGACATCGAAGGGCGCGTCCGCGAGCTCCTGGCCCGGATCGAGGCAGAACGGCGTGTGAACACGGTCGCCGCGAACTAGCCAAACCATAGACAAGTATCTATGCTTTCGTGTACGAGAGAAAGCGGGTCCCGCCATGACCGACACCACGCCCACCGTCCTGTTCGTCTGCATCCACAACGCCGGCCGCTCCCAGATGGCCGCCGGGTTCATGCGCGAACTCTCCGGAGGCCGCGTCGAAGTCCTCTCCGCCGGCTCCGAGCCGAAGGACCAGGTCAACCCGGTCGCTGTGCAGGTCATGTCCGAGGAGGGCATCGACATCGCGGACGAGCAGCCGAAGGTCCTCACGATCGACGCGGTCGAGGAGTCCGACGTGGTCATCACGATGGGCTGCGGCGACACCTGCCCGATCTTCCCCGGAAAGCGCTACGAGGACTGGGACCTCACCGACCCGGCCGGCCGCCCGGCCGAGGAGGTCCGCCCGATCCGCGACGACATCAAGCAGCGCGTCCAGAACCTGCTCGCGGAGCTGTTGCCCGCAGCAGTCTGACGAACATGATCGTCGACGAAACGAAGCTGTAGCCCCGTCTCGAGCGATTCGGATCGCTCGAGCTCACGGGTCGTGCCGCGGCTCGTAGCTCACCAGGCCGACGGTGTTCCCTTCGCTGTCTTCGATGAAGGCCATCCACTCGTCGTTTCCGGCGGGGCCGATCGTGTCGTCGTGGTGGGTGAAGATCACGTGGGGCTCGGTGACCACCCTGACGCCGTCGCCTCGCAGCCGCTCCACCGTCTCGGCCACATCGTCCACCTGGAGGTAGACCAGCGCCGACGGGGCGCCCTTCTCCAGGAGGAGGCGGCCGATGCCGATGTTGAAGAACAGCAGGCCCGGCGGGTCGAAGCGGGCGGCCGGCGCCTCCTCGAGCAGGTTCTCGTAGAACTTCGCGGCACGGTCGAGGTCGTCGGCGTGCTGAGCGACCTGCAGAATCTCCACGCGCTCAGTATCCGGTCAGTCGAGCGCCGGCGCCAGTCCCCCGGTCGCCGACGCGTCACGCCTGCGAGGGGTGACCGCGAGCCGGGGCGCGTGCCGTGCCCGACCGCGGTCGCCCCCGGCCACCCGTCACCGGAGCACGCCGGCCTCCCGCTGCCGCGCGCGCTCCTCCTTCGCCGCAGCCTCGGCGAGCGCCGCTTCGCCCAGCGCCGCCGTCCCGACCGCGGCCGTGTCCGCCGACATCCCGTGCCCGTCGCCGCTGAGCGTCGTCTCGTCGAACGCCAGCTCGCCGCGCAGCACCTGGCGGGCGCGATCGGCGTCGAACTGCCGGGTCCAGCGGCCGATGAGCACGGCCGCGACCGCGTTGCCGGTGAAGTTCGTCAGGGCGCGGCCCTCGGACATGAAGCGGTCGATTCCGACGATGACGCCCACACCGTTCACCAGGTCCGGGCGGTAGGCCTGGAGGCCGCCGGCGAGGGTGGCCAGGCCGGCTCCCGTGACGCCGGCCGCGCCCTTCGAGGCGATGATCATGAAGACCAGCAGGCCGATCTGCTCGCCGATCGACATCGGCTGGCCCATCCCGGTCGCGATGAAGAGGGAGGCCATGGTCAGGTAGATCGCGGTGCCGTCCAGGTTGAACGAGTAGCCCGTCGGCACGGTGATGCCGACCACGGGCTTGGAGACGCCGAGGTGCTCGAGCTTGGCCATCAGGCGGGGAGGGCGGACTCCGACGACGACGTGCCGACGATGAGCAGGTACTCGCGGCCCAGGTAGCCGATCAGGCGGAAGATGTTGACGCGGGCCACCGCGTAGAGCAGGGCTCCCAGCACGCCGACGACGAACAGTCCGCAGGTGATGTAGAAGGCGACCATGAGGAGCCCGAGGTTCCAGATCGCCGAGACGCCGGTGGCGCCCACCACGGCCGCGATCGCCCCGAACGCTCCGATCGGCGCCAGCCAGAGGATCATCCCGAGGATGCGGAACACCAGCGACTGGAGGTGCTTGACCGCGTTCATGATGCCCTCGCCGGTGCGTCCCATCTTCTGCACAGCGAAGCCGACCAGGAGCGCGATGAACAGCACCTGGAGAACGCTGCCCTCGGTGAAGGCAGAGAAGAACGAGGTCGGGATGATGCCGAGCACGAAGTCGGAGGTCGAGGTGGCCTCCCCGTCGCCTTGTAGGTCGACTTCGCCATGTCCAGGCCCGCACCGGGGTGGATGAGGTTGCCGACCACCAGCCCGATGGCCAGCGCCACGCTCGACATGATGAGGAAGTACACGAGCGCGAGGCCGCCGACCTTGCCGACCGTGGCCGCTTTCGCGATCGACCCGACGCCCACGACGATCGTGCAGAAGATGATCGGCGCGATCATCATGTGGATCAGCGCCACGAAGCCCGCGCCGAGCGGCTTGAGCGCTACTCCTGCCTCGGGCCAGACCAGGCCGACGATCGCGCCGAGCACGACCGCGGCGATCACCGCCAGGTACAGCCAGGTGTGCTTGTCCCAAGCGCGCTTCCCGCGCCGCCAGTTGTAGCCCGGCAGCCGGAAGGAGGTGGTGCGGGTCGAGAGTGCCATCGTCGTCTCCTGAAGAACGTCGCTGTTCGTCCCCGCCGGGTCCGGCGGGCGGTCGGCCCAGCATCGCCCCGACTGGACGTCGCGCGGGGGTTGCGGTCGTATTGGTCTCGGACGGTTCGCGGCGATGTCTGGCACGCTGGGGAGTATGGGTCGACGACGACGGACGGTGCGCAGTGCCGCGTCGCGCGTGTTCGCGGTCCTGATCGGCGTCGTGCTCCTCGCCGGCGTGCTGACAGCGGTGCTGCTCGCGCTCGACGCCCAGCGGTCCGCGCAGGCCGAGGCCGAGCGCGAGACGCGCTCCGTCTCCGAGACGCTGGCCGCGACGCCGGGGGTCCGCTCGGCGCTGCAGTCGAGTGCACGAGAGGCGACGGCCGCGCTGCAGCCGTTCAGCCTGCAGGTGACGCGGAACACCGGAGTCGACTTCATCACGATCATGACGGCATCGGGCATCCGCGTCACGCATCCCGACCCGGCGCAGATCGGCAAGCACTACATCGGCAGCATCCCGGCGGTCCCCGTCACAGTGACCGAGCAGTACACGGGAACGCTCGGGCCCTCCATCCGCACGATCGCCCCGGTCACCGCCGACGGACGCGTCGTGGGCTGGGTCGCCACCGGTGTCACGGTCCAGAGCATCGGCGGCGCGCTGCTCCCCCGCCTGCCGCTCGCGATCGGCATCGCTCTCGCAGTGATCGGAGTAGGGGTCACCGGCGCCCTCGTCGTGCGGTGGGTCACCCGGCGGGTGACGGGGGACCTCCCGGCGCGCGACGTGCGCGACGCGGTCTCCTCCTACGAGTCGGTGCGTACCCTCGGCGAGGCGTTGCGTGCGCAGAACCACGAGCACGACAACCGGATGCACACCGCGGTCTCGCTCATCGAGCTCGGCCGGACCGAGGAGGCTGTCCAGATCCTGACCGAGACGGCCCGGCAGAGCCAGGCGCTCGTCGACCAGGTCACGGCGGCGCGGGCCGGCGATCCCACCGTCGGCGCGCTGCTGCTCGGGAAGGCGGCGCAGGCGGCCGAGCGCGGCGTCGACTGGGAGGCCGACCTCGACCCCCGCGCGCCGCGGACCCCGCTCAACCCGGTGGACGCCGTCTCGCTCGTCGGCAACCTCATCGACAACGCCCTCGACGCCGCCGCCGCAGGCCCGGAGCCGCGCTGGGTGCGGCTGCGCCTGCGGCCGGCCGCGGACGACGGCATCCTGCTCGACGTCTCGGACAGCGGAGCGGGTGTCCCGGAGCGGCTGCGGGAGCGCATCTACGAGTCCGGCTACTCGACGAAGCCGACGGACACGGTCGGCCGCGGCGTCGGACTGACACTCGTGCGGGCCATTGTGGCCGCGGCCGGAGGGTCCATCGAGCTGAGCTCCGCCCCGACCACCTTCCGGGTGCACCTCCCCGCTCGGGAGGAACGGTGATCGGCGTCCTCCTGGTCGAGGACGAAGCACTCACCCTCGAACTCCACCGCCGCTACGTGGAGCGCCTCGACGGCTTCGAGGTCGTCGGCGAGTGCACCGGAGCGCGGGCCGCGGTCGCCGCCCTCACGGAGCGCCGGCCGGACCGTCCGATCGACCTCGTCCTGCTCGACGTGACGATGCCGGACGGCACGGGACTCGACGTGCTGCGGCACCTGCGCGCCCGCGGCTCCGACGTCGACGTCATCGCCATCACGGCGGTCCGGGACGCCGAGATGGTGCACCAGATGGCTGCGCTCGGCGTCGTGCAGTATCTGGTGAAGCCGTTCTCGGGCGCGGTCTTCCGCGAGCGGCTGGAACAGTACCGGGAGCACCACGAGCGGACCCGCGCCGCGGCGGGCTCGGCCACCCAGGAGGAGATCGACGCCCTCCTCGGGTCGCGGCGCCCGTCCGTCGCCTCTGCGCTGCCGAAGGGCCTCTCCCCGGACACGTTGGAGCGCATCCGCGAGACGGTGCGCCTGCGTGGCGCGCTCTCGGCGGCGGAGACGGCGTCGCTGCTCGGGATGTCGCGCGTCGCCGCGCGCCGCTACCTCGAATACCTGGCCGAAGCGGGACGCGTGAGCCGGGAGCCGCGGTACGGGACGCCGGGCCGGCCGGAGACGGAGTACCGCTGGCGCGACTTCTCGCGCCCGCCATCGTGATCGCCGTCGCCGCCGTGCGACTGATCGTCACGGCCGTCGACGGCGCTGCGCGGCGGCGCCGTCGACTTCGATGACGACTGACTCTGCGCCGCCGGCTACCCGCCGATGCGCTTCCGCCAGCGCGCCGAGAAGCAGGCCGCCGCGAAGCCGATCGCGTCGTTCACCTCGAGCATCGGCCGGTTCTCCTCCGCGTTGACGGTCTCCACAGTCGCGCACCCGGGGAATCGGATGGTCAGCTCACGGAGGTTGGCGAGCTTCAGCAGCATCCCGAGGCGGTGTCCGCGGTGCTCGCGCAGCACCAGGGTGTCCATCTGCTCCGCCGGCCGGTCGGACTCGCTGGACACGTCGAGCTCCGTGAACCCGACGGCCTGTCCTGTCGACTCGTGGACCACGATCGACGTCAGTGCGACGCGCGGGCTCTCCGCCCAGAGGTCGTCGACGGCGCGGACACGGTCGGCCGTCCAGACGTCGGTCAGCTCGATCCCGGCGTTGGGGGCGTCGGAGCTCATCCGGGTACGCAGGTGCGCGATGGACTCCACCCACTCCTCGGGCGTGCGGCCCTGCCAGGAGACCGTCCGGTAGCCGGCGGCCGCGGTGACCGCCTCGGCGAGACGGGCGGAGAACACGTCGGGGTCGACGGGCAGCGGCAGAGCGCTGATGCGCCCGACCTGTTCGAGCGAGAACCCCTGGCGGCGCAGGAACCGGGTCGACGGGAGGCCGATCGGCACCGACCCGAAGCCCGTGGGCGCGGGAATCGCCTCGCCGCCGACGCCCGCCGGGTAGGTCGACTGGTTCTGGATGGTGATGCGGCCGGCGTCCCGCGCCAACTCCTCCAGGCGGGCGTACAGCGCCGAGCCGATGCCGCGGCCGCGGAACTCCGGGAGGACGGAGACCGCGCCCCAGCATTCCGGCGCGCCGACCGGCAGCGCCAGGTTCGCCCGGGCGACGACGCGGCCGCCGACCTTCGCGACGAATCCGGCCATCGGCCTCGACTCGTCCCTCCAGTCCGGCAGCAGCTCGGCGGCGGTCATGACCTCGCCGACGTGGCCGCGCTGCTCCGCCTCGACGGCGCTGCGCACCGTGGCGAAGCCGATGAAGTCCGCGGCATCCGCGGCGTCGACGCTCACGGGGACGACGAGCGGCTCGATGGTGAAGCCGGTGACGGTGGTGGTGTTCTCTGACGTAGACATGGAACCTCTTCGTGTGCAGGGTCGATCGACTCACCCACGGTCGTGGGGAGGAAAGGCTCGCTGCTAGAGGATCACGGGGTCGAGCATTCCATATCCACGGCCTCGAGGACAAGCGCCGATGGCTGCGTCGACCTCCCGGGAGTACTGTTCCCGATGTGGACCCTCTCAGGCGCGTGCAGAGCAGCACGGGCGACCCGGCGGAGGCCGACGCACTGCTGCGCGAGGCGGGCGGACGCTTCGCGTTCTCGCGCGATCCGGGGTCGGACTTCTCGTTCCGGGTGAATCAGGCCGGTGACGACGGCGTCGCCGTCGGCGTGTACCGCATCGACGGGGAGTGGCAGTCGGACGGCGAGTTCGACCAGTTCGGCGTCCACGGCGTCTTCTCCGGCGACTACCGGTGGGAGATCGACGGCGACCGCGACTCCGGCTATGCGACACCGTTCCTGTCCCGGCCGGGGCACGAGCTGTTCGGTCACGGTGACGACCTGACGATCGTCAACGTCTACATCACCCCCGAGCGGCTGAGGGAGGTCGCCTGCCAGATCTATGCGGACGACCGCATCGACCCGGTCTTCGACTCGCCTCGGCCCATCGACCCGCAGCGCAGCCTCGCCATGCTGCAGACCCTCCAGGTCGCGTCCGAGTTCGTGCGGTCCGGGATGATCGAGAACCCGCTGGTCCGCGCGAGTCTGTTCCACCAGCTCGCCGCCGGCGCGCTCGAGACGTTCCCGCTGGAACGGGACGGCGGCCGCGCGCGCGTGACGCGGCGCGGCGAGACCGCCGTCTACCAGCGGGCGAAGCGCTTCATCGACGAGTGCCTGTCCTTGCCGATCACCCTCGGCGACGTCGCCGCCGCAGCAGGGGCGGACATCCATACGCTGAATGCGGCCTTCCGGTCGCGCACGGGCACCGGCGCGGGCACGTACCTCCGCCGTGCCCGGCTCTCGGCCGCCCGGACGGACCGGATGGGCGAGCCCGGCTTGAGCGATGCAGCCCTGGCGGCCCGGTGGGGATTCGCGTCGGAGGACCGGTTCCGGCGTGCGTACCGCGCTCTCTACGGGGCGGTCGAGGGCGTGTGACGGACGATCATCGCCTGCATCACCTCGAAACGGAGGCGTCGGGCAGGGCGTGACACGCGTGAGCGGGGGCGGCCGGGTCGTGGAGGGCGCCGGGCGCCCCGCGCCTCGTCATGCTCAGCCACCCCCGCGCGGTCGCTCTGGAGATTCGTCGGCGGAGTCCTCCCGCAGCTTCACCGACTCGGCCGTGAGCGCCTCCTCCTTCTCGAGCGACTTCTCGCTCAGTCGGGTGTCGCGCGGCGGCAGCTGGATGGTCTCCTCGGCCGCCATCCCGGCCTGCAGTTCGCGGCCGCGCTCGATCTCCGCGTCGAGCTCCGCGCCGAACAGGAGGGCGATGTTCGCGATCCACACCCACAGCAGGAAGACGATCACTCCGGCGAGCGGGCCGTACGTGCGGGAATAGTTCGCGAACGTCGCCACATACAGCCCGAACAGCAGCGTCGCGACGGCGAGGACCAGGATGGCGACGATCGCCCCCAGGCTGATCCACCGGAACTTCGGCTGCCGCGTGTTCGGCGCGAAGTAGTAGAGCACGGCGATGATGACGATGACGACCACGAGCATCACCGGCCACTTGACGATCTCCCACACCGTCTGCGGTGTCGAGCCGAGCCCGAGCGCGTGGCCGACGGCCTTCGTGACCGGGCCGGACACCACGAGCATGAGCGCGACGACCGCCACGAGGACGAGCGAGATCACCGTGACCAGCAGTTGCTGCGGCTTCAGCTTCCAGAACGGCCGGCCCTCGTCGATCTCGTAGATGCGGTTCATGGCGCGGGAGAACGCGCCGATGTAGCCCGATGCCGACCAGATCGCGAGGACGATGCCGAGCACGAGCGCGATGCCCGACGCGGGTGAGTGCGCGGCGTTCTCGAGCGGGCCCTGCAGGAGCTTGGCGGTGTCGCCGGGCGCGACCTGCTTCAGGATGCCGAGGAGTTGGGCGGTCGCAGACGTGCCCTGGCCGAAGACGCCCAGCAACGAAACGAGCGCCAGAAGTCCCGGGAAAAGCGAGAGGACCGCGTAGTACGTGAGGGAGGCGGCGATGTCGGTGCAGGTGTCGTTGCGGAACTCGCGCATCGTCCGTTTGAGCACGATCTTCCACGAGCTGCGGTGCAGCTGGGGCGGGCTGTCCGGTTTGCGGGGGTCGTCGGGGGAGGGTGCGTCGGCCAGACGCTGGCTGGCTCCGATGTCGTCGTCGCTCATCAGGTCGCTCCTTCTGGGTTCGGGTGTCGTTCGGTCCTGGTTCCGGTCGGGGGACGGGAACGGCGCGGCGCCGGCCGAAGCCTGCGCCGCGCCGTCGTCCCGCCCGCCGGTCACGCGTCCTGTACGCGCTGTCCTGCCGCTTTGGCGTCGTCCGCGACGTCGCCGGCGCGGTCGGTGGCCTCGGCCCTGACCGTCTCGACGGACTCCTGCGCGGTCTCCGTGACGGCCTCCACCGCCTCCTGGGCCGGCTGCTTGAGGTCGTTCGCGATCTCCTTGCCGACCTCCGCGGCCTCCTGCAGCATCGGCTGCGCGGCGTCCTTGGCCTTGGCGGCGAGTTCCTGCTCCTTGTCGCTGGCGGGGATCAGGGAGGCTGCCAGGAGGCCGACGCCGAAGGCGATCAGCCCGACCGCGACCGGGTTGCCCTCCGCCTTGGCGACCACGCGGCGGCCGGCGTCGGCCGTGGCGTCCTTCGCGTCGTCGAGGGCGTCGCCGGTCCGCGCGGCGACGGAGCGGTGCGTGTGCCCGTCGTAGTACTCGTCGTCGGAGCCCATGATGCGCTCGGTGAAGGAGTGGAACGCTCCCTTCACCTTGCGCTTCTGCCGATCGGCGATCTTGCTCGGGGTGACCTTGTCGGCCAGGGCGTCGACGTCGCCGCTCAGGTTGCGGCGGGTGTTCTCGATTTCGGCGCGGATCACGTCGGGGTCGTCGGTCATCGGTTCTCTCCGTTTCGTTTCAGAGTCTCGGGGAACTCTTTGACCGTCTCGACGGTCTGCGGCATCCCCTTCACCGCCTTGAGCTGGTTGCGGCCGATCAGGTACAGGATCAGCGCGATGACGGCCCAGATGATCGCCACGACCACCCCGGACCAGGCGTTGCCCATCAGGTAGCCCAGCGCCCACCAGAGCGCGATGGACAGGAAGAACACGGCCATCAGTGCGGCGTAGCCGGCGCCGCCGAGCAGCCCGGCGCCCTTCCCGGTGCGTGTCGCGGTCTCCCGGAGCTCTGCCTTGGCGAGCTCGACCTCCTGCCGGACGAGCGTGGACAGGTCACGACTGACCTCGGCGAGCAGGTCGCCCAGGGATTCGCGTTCCGCCCGCCGCTCCGAGGGAGTGGGCTGGTCGGTCACAGGGAGCCTCCAGGGCGGAGGCCGCCGGTGGTGTCGTCCGGCGCCGTGTGCGGCAGAGCGGTGGACGGCAGTGCGGTGGTGGGCGCGCCCGTGGTCGGCGCGCCGCTCGTGTGCGCTCCGGTGCCGCCCGCGTCGTCCCCGGACGCGAGCGCCCGGGTGAGGCGGCCGGCGAGCACGCCCGTAAGGGCGGCGGCGGCGATGAAGGTGCCGGGGCTGCGGCGGGCGTACGACTTGACCTCCCGCAGCAGCGAGCCCGGGTCGCGCTCGTCGAGCCAGCGCGCGACGGAGTGCGTGCGGTCGGCCGCCTGGCCGACGATGTCGCTGGCGACGCCCTGCTGCTGCGACGACGAGGCCATCTGCTGCAGTTCGTCGCCGATGTTCCGGAGGCCGTCGGCCACGCGCTGCTGCTGGATCGCGGCCTGCTCGCGCAGTTCCGCCTGGGTCTGGCGGTAGAGGTCCTTCGCGTGCGCCTTGGTCTCGTGCGCGACCTCCCGCGCCTCCTCCTTGGCGACGCTCGCGACGTCCGCGACCGCGTCTTTCGCCGAGTCGGCTACGCGTGCAGCTTCGTCCTTGGCGACGTCCGTCTTGCTCGTGTCGTCGGCCGGCCCGGCGATGGTGCCCGTGGTGGCCATGCTCTGCGCGGCGGGGCCGCGATAGGTCCCCGGCGTGCCGGCGGTCTGGCGTGTGCTGTCGAACACCGGCGTTCCGCCGAATTCGTCCTCCGAGTTCGTCATACTCGGCTCTCCTTTTCGCTCGTGGACTGTGGTGGCGTCCATACAGCCACGAGAGGACCGAGGGTGTCAGCGGATTGACACAGGGCCGCGAGCGGGGGATATGGAGGGGCGTCGCGGCTCCATATCCCCCAGGTGCGCCGGGGTCAGTCCCGTGCGACGGTCGCTTCCGGGTGGGGGTCGCCCGCGTCCGTCTCCTCCACGCGCATCTCGGGCGCCGGGCGGCGGAAGCCGCGTGTCAGCACGGCGAGGTAGATCACGCCGATGACCAGCCAGCCGATCCCGAGGTACAGCGCGATCGGCCCCAGCTGCGTCAGAAGGTACAGGTCGACCAGCGCGCCGAGGGCAGGGAGGACGGCGAACTTCGCGATCGACGGGCGCTCGCGGTTGCGGCGCAGCCGGACGAAGTGGACGATCACGCAGACGTTCACCATCGTGAAGGTGAGGAAGGCGCCGAAGTTGATGAACGACGTCGCGGTGTCGAGCGAGAGCCCGAGTCCGAACATCGCCACCGCCCCGATCAGGATCAGGTTCAGCAGCGGCGTCTGGAAACGCTCGCTGAGCCGGCCGAAGAACCGCCGGGGCAGCACGCCGTCGCGCCCCATCACATACATCAGGCGGCTCGTACTGGCCTGGATGGCCATCGCCGACGCGAAGCCGCCGACGATCACGACCAGGTTCACGATGTTCGCGAACACCGGGCCGCCGACGAGCACGGACATCGCATACGAGGCCGTGGACGGGTCCTTGAACTGGCCGCCCGGGTGCACCAGCTGCATCACGTAGGAGACGACCACGAAGATCACGCCGCCGATCACCACGGCGAGGAAGATGCCGCGAGGGATGTTGTGCTCCGGGTTCACGGTCTCCTCGCTCAGCGTGCTGATCGCGTCGAAACCGAGGAACGAGTACGCGGCGATCGCCGCGCCGGCCGACACCGCGGCGATCGTGCTGCCGGAGTTCCACAGCGGCGCGCTCAGCGACGCGACGTGGGAGCCGGTCAGGTGACCGATGCAGAGGACGACGAAGGCGGCGATGCCCAGCCCGGTGAGCGTCATGAGCGTCTTGTTCACGCGGTCGGCGAGCACGATGCCGAGCCCGTTGACGACCGTGGTGACCACGATGTTGACGATGAGCCAGACCCAGACCGGCACGGACGGGAACTGGGCGTTGAGGTAGACGGACTGGATCAGCCACGCCACCATCGGCAGGAAGAAGTAGTCGAGCAGGATGGCCCAGCCGACCAGGAAGCCCACGTTCGCCCCGATCGTCTTGCGGGCATAGGTGTAGGCCGAACCCGACGCCGGGTAGAGCCGTGCCATGCCGCCGTAGCTCAGCGCGGTGAGCGACATCGCCGCCGCCGCGATGATGTACGACGTCGGGGAGGTGCCGTTGCTCGCGCCGGCGATCACGCCGAAGGTGAGCATGACGATGGCCGGCGACATGTACGCGACGCCGAACAGCACGATGGAGGAGAGGGACAGCTTGGCTGTCAGGTGGGGAGCCGAGCTCATGCGCCGACCTCCTCGAGGATCGCGGTGCACGGACTCCAGTGCGACGACGAGATGCGGCCGTCGTAGAGCGGGAGGGGGATCGAGGCGTTGTCGTCGGCGAACTGACTCCACGGCCGCGTCACGCCCGCGGTCCCGAAGCTGCGGACCATCCCGACCTCGTCGAGGTCGATGGTGTCGGTGAGCACGGTCGACTCGGAGCTCGACGACTCGACGCGGACGCGCCCCTGCGGGTCGGCGAGGAGGCTGCGGCCGAGACCGTCCGGGGAGGCGGCGTTCACGCTGGCGACGAAGACCTGGTTCACGATCGCGTTCGCTTTCGCGATCGTCACCTCCTGAGCTCGGTCGGCCGTGGGGGTGCGGACGACGTTGACGATGAGCTCGGCGCCCATCCAGGCGAGGTGGCGGCTACTCTCCGGGAACCACGCGTCGTAGCAGATCGAGAGCCCGATCCTGCCGTGGCCGGCCATGTCGAACACCACGAACTCGGAGCCGGAGGCGGCCTTCTCGTACGGACGCCACGGGAAGATCTTGCGGTAGGCCGCCACCCGGCGTCCCTCCGGGGAGTAGGCCGTCGCCGTGTTGTAGATCAGGCCGTCCGGGCCGCGCTCGTAGAAGCTGCCGGGGATCAGCCAGACGCCGAGGTCGCCGGCGACCTGCGCGAGCTCGCGGTCGAGGGGACCGTCGAGCGGCTGCGCCAGCGACTCCATGCGCTCGATCGGGTCGGTGGGGGTCTCCGCCCCGGCGTCGGCGAGGTGCAGCTCCGGGTAGACGAAGAGGTGCGCCTCCGGGTGCGAGCGGGTGAGCTGGTCGAGGTGGACAGCGAAGGCGTCCACGTCGTGGTGCGGGGCCGCCGGTGCTTGCACCAGTGCCAGTGAGAGGGGTCGGGTCATCGTTAACCGGATTCCGCTGGGCCCCGCGAGGGGGCGACGAATAAATTAAACGAAATTTATGTAATTAACTCCCCGATGTCAAGCGGGCGATCGACGGGAGGCGTGGTGTGCGACGATCGACGTATGGCCCGGCCGAAGGAACAGACCAAGCGACGAGACCAGCTCATCGCGGCCGCCTCCACGGCCGTGCTCCGGCACGGAGCCAGCGGTCTCCGCCTGGCGGACATCGCCGAGGAGGCGGGCCTCACCTCGGCGTCCGTCCTCTACTACTACCCCGATGTCCGTGAGCTCTACACCGCCGCCTTCGCTCAGGGCGGCGAGGAGTACATCGCGCAACGCGAAGCGCACGTGGAGGCCGCCGGCTCGCTCGAGGACAAGCTCGAGGCGTGCATCCGGTCGGGCATCCCGTGGCCGGGTCACGCCGAGGAGACGAGCCGGCTGCTCTACGAGCTCACCCCGATCGTGCTGCGCAACGACGCGGCTGCCGCGGAGCACGTGGCGCTGATCGCCCGGCAGGCCGCCCTCTACGAACGGGTGCTCCGCGACTGCGAGGCGTCGGGGCGCTTCCGGCTCCGGCAGCCCGCGGAGGTGCTGGCGCGGGGCTTCGTCGCGCTCGAGGAAGGCTTCGGAGTGGACGTCCTCGTCGGCGAGCTCGACCCGGCGACGGAGGAGGAGTGGCTGCTCGGCTATGCGGGCGTCATGATCGTGCCCGTCGGGTAGGACGGGCGTCGTCCCTCAGCCGCAGGTCACCGTGAGCCACACCCCGTAGACGCCGCCGACGCACATGATGCGCGTCGCTCAGGTGCCGTGCACCTGCTTCTGCGACAGCTCCCCTGCACGCGTTCGCCTTCCACGCGCACCGTGCGGCGGGTGTCGATCGCGATGACCGCGCCGAGGACGGCCAGCGACAAGACGACCGAGGAGGTCGTGTCGCTGATCCAGTGGTACCCCAGGTAGAGCCTGCTGACCACCTGCAGCGCGATGCCGGCGATCGCCACCACGAGTGCGACGACCGTGAATCCTCTCCGCTGGACGCGACTGGCGACCAGGAAGGCGAGGATGAGGAGGAAGTCGGAGGTGCCGAGCACGTGCCCCGAGGGGAACGAGAACGTGTGATCGGGTCCGAACAGCATGAGTCCGATCGGCGGGCGGGGGTGCTGCACGATCGGGGCGAGGATCTCGGCGAGCCCGACCCCGACGAGCATGCCGGCCGCGAGCAGGATCGGTCGCCACGCGTGGCGCGCCGTCACGGCCCAGATCACCACCGTGACGAGCACGATGATGGGCATCGCGATGGGCCCGAAGACGATCGCCAGCACGATCATGAAGCCCGTCAGCTCGGGCGTGCGCTGGGCGTCGAACCACCGCTCGACCGGGAGGTCGAGGCGCTCGAAGCCCGTATGGGTCACCACGTTCACCAGCAGGATCAGGAACGCGGTGAGGCCGACCGCGATCAGCACTCCGGAGGTCACGTACAGCCTCCGGCGCGTCTCGGCGGGCAGATATCGCTCTTCCACGACGAACTTCTGGTGCAGGTCGCTCCACGTTCGCCGTCGGCTGCGAGGCGCCGTGCTCATGTTCTCGGTCACGGGGTTGGGCTCCTTCATCGATCCGACTGAGAACGGTAGGCGGGGAGCCGCGCGCATTCCAGGCCTTGCCCGGCGACCCGTTCCGTGCCTCGCACCGGCCGTCACACCTTCTCGCGCCCGGCGCAAGGGGGTTGTGCCCGGCGGATCAGCGACGACGTTGGTCTCATGGAGAAGACCCGGATCGCTGACGTCTGGGGCGCGCGAGCCCCGTGCGCACCAGGAACGGAATGGGCGGATCGCCTCGACCAGGCGCTGATCGGCGCATGATGACCGAGACGCCGACGACCGGGCTGGGCGCCTATCTCGACGCCGCGGCGCACTGCGGAGGCAGGGTCGCACCGCTGCTGGAGGTGCTGCGCGCCACGCCGCCGGCCGACCTGCTGCCGCTGCCGGGGTCGGGGCGGACGGCGGAGCGCTTCCGCGGTCTCGCCCGGGTCGCCGCGGTGGATGTGACCGCGGCCCGCGTGCTCGAACCGCATGTGGACGCGGTGGCGATCCTCGCGGAGGCGGACGTCCACGAACCCGGGCAGGGGACGACGTGGGGTGTGTTCGCAGCCGAGGCGCCCGACGCAGCGCTGTTCGCCGGTCCGGAACAGGAGCGCTGGGTGCTGAGCGGCCGCAAGCCCTGGTGCTCGCTGGCAGGGAGGCTCACCAGCGCGCTGGTCACGGCCACGACGCCGGAGGGCGGACGCCGGATGTTCGCCGTCTCGATGGGCGCGCCCGGCGTGACGGCCGAACCGGCGCAGTGGGTCGCACGCGGCCTCAGCGACGTCGTCAGCGGACCGATCGCCTTCGACCACACGCCCGCGCGTCCCGTCGGGAGCGAGGGCTGGTACCTGGACCGGCCGGGCTTCCGCTGGGGCGCGATCGGGGTCGCCTCGTGCTGGTGGGGCGGCTGCCTCCCCGTGGTGGACGCGCTGATCGCGCGCACGCGGAAGCGCCCGGACGACGCGATCCTGGCGGCGCGGACCGGCGAGCTCTACCGCCGCATCGACGGCGGACGGCTGGCTCTGGAGGACGCGGCGGCGCGGATCGACGAGGGCCGGGTCGCGGACGCGGCCGTCCTCGCGCACGCCGTCCGCGGCACCATCGCCGAGGCGGTCGTCGCGACCCTGGATGCCGCCCGCGACGTGCTCGGCCCGGCCGCACTGGCGTTCGACGAGGATCTCGCCCGCCGCTGCGCCGACCTCGAACTCTATGTGTCGCAGTACCACCGCGGGCGCGACGACGCCTCGCTCGCGGGCCACCTGGCGGGAGGTCAGCTCACGTGGTGACCTTCGACCCGCTCGTCACGACGACCCCGCCCGCCGCCTGGGAGGACCCGGCGCGCTGGGCGACCGTGCCCCGGCGCAGCCGGGAATGGCTCGCGGGCTTCACGCGCATCGTGGTCTTCTCCGCGCATCCCGACGACGAGACGCTCGGTGTGGGCGGCCTCCTGGTCTTGGCCGGCGAGCTCGGGATCGACATCTCGGTGATCGTCGCGACCAGCGAGCGCGACGAGCGCGTGGTCGAGCTGACCTCCGCCCTGTCCCACCTCGGGACGACCGCCGACCTGACGGTGCTCGGCCTGACGGACGGCGGTCTCAAACACGAAGCGGACCCCCTCCGCGACGGGATCGACCGGGCGCTGGCGTCTCGGCGCAGCGACACGACTCTGGTGCTGGCGCCGTGGCCGGGCGACCGGCACGGCGACCACCGCACGCTCGGCCGTGAGGTCGCCGCCGCGTGCGCGGTGCACGGCGACCGCCTCCTGCTGTACCCGATCTGGCTGTGGCAGTGGGGCTCTCCCGACGACCTGCCGTGGGACCGCGCGAGCGAGGTCGAGCTGACCTCCTCGGCCCGCGAGCGCAAGCGCGCGGCGCTCTCGGCGTTCGCCAGCCAACTGCACACCCCCGCGAACCCGGAGGCTGTGCTCACGGGCGACTTCGTCGAGCGGGCCGTGCACGGCCGGGAGGTGCTGTTCGAGCCGGAGGAGGGCGCGATCGGCGACCACTTCGAGGCGCTGCACCGGGTCAGCGCCGACCCGTGGTCGGTGCGGACGCGCTGGTACGAGCGGCGCAAGCGGGCGCTCACCTGCGCTGTGCTCCCGAAGGAGCGCTACGCGAGCGGGTTCGAGATCGGCTGCTCCAACGGGGAGATGTCGGCGCTGCTGGCCGGGCGGTGCGACGCACTGGTCTGCGTGGACAGCGCGCCGACCGCGGTGGCCCTCGCTGCCGAGCGGACCGCGGATGCCGCAGGCGTCCAGGTGCAGCGCATGCGCGTCCCGGGGAGTGGCCGGAGGGGTCGTTCGACCTCGTCGTCGTCTCCGAGGTCGCCTACTACCTCGCGGCCGACCAGTGGGCGGCGGCCGTCGACCGCATCGTCGGGTCGCTCGCCGAGGGCGGCCAGGTGGTGCTGTGCCACTGGATGGGGCAGGCCGACGACTTCGCGCAGTCCGGCTGGGACGCCCACGCCGCCTTCGCGAACCGCTCCGGGCTCCGCGTGCTGGTGCAGCATCACGACGAGGAGTTCCTGCTGGAGGTCTTCGGGTGACGGTCGACCACATCCTCGTCGCCGTGCCCGCCCGCGACGAGGAGGGCACGCTCGCTGACTGCCTGCGCTCCGTGGAGCGCGCCCGCGACGCTGTCGACGTCGCGTCGTCCGTCGTCGTGGTGCTGGACGCCTGCACGGACGGGTCGGCGGAGGTGGCTCACCGCTTCCCGGGCGTCCGCGTGATCGAGCGCGACTACGCCAACGTGGGCCGCAGCCGCCACGACGCCGTCCTCGCCGGGCTGGCCGCCGTCGACACGGCGCCGGAGCGGGTATGGATCGCGTTCACCGACGCCGACAGCTCCGTCCCCCGGTCGTGGTTGCGGGAGCATCTGCGCGCAGCGAGGGGCGCCGACGCGTATGTGGGCGCGGTCGTACCCCGGCTGGCGGAGCTGGACGAGGCGCGCAGGCGGGCGTGGGAGCGCAGCCACCCGCCCGGGGCGACCCTCGGCCACGTGCACGGCGCCAACCTCGGTGTGCGCGCGGACGCCTACCTGCGGGTGGGCGGGTTCCTGCCGCTCTTCGTCGGGGAGGACGTGGATCTGGTCTCCCGGCTGCGCGCGGCCGGCGGACCCGTCGCGGAGAGCGAGCGCCATCCCGTGACCACCTCCAGCAGGCTCACCGGCCGCGCGCCGGAAGGGTACGCGGAGTACCTGCGCGGGCTGGCCACCTGGTCGTCTGGTTGACACGGTTGACGTCGGGCGGAACAATTGGTTGACGTAGTTGACATGGATGGAGGAGCACGGATGAGCACCGTTTCTCCCGAGCGTCGGCCGGAGTTCCGCCGCGAGGACGAAGTGCATCGCGTCGACGAGATCTCGGATGCGGTTCGCCTTCGGCTGCTCGAACTGGTCGACCAAGGCGCGGAGCTCATTCAGCTCGGCGACGCGGATGACGTCGCCGCGCAGTTGGTCAGCCGGTTGCCGATTGCGAACCCGTGGCCGGAGATCGTCGGCCCGTGCTACACGAGCGGCTCGCTGCAGCGTGAGCTCGGGGTGAGCCGCGCCGCGCTGTCGAAGGCTGTCAGCGACGGGCGCCTGCTTCGTCTGATGACCTCGGATGGTCAATACGTGTATCCCGCTTTCCAGGTCGTCGACGGGGCCCTGGTGCGCGGGCTGCGCGAGGTGCTCGCGGTGCTCCGGCTCGGCGCTCAGGACGATCCGTGGACCTGGGCGCAGTGGCTGAACACGCCCGTGCCGGACCGGTCGGCCGTCGTCGCTGAGGGCGCGGAGCCGCCGAGGCGTCGGAACATCGAGCGACTCGCTGAGGGAGACATCGAAGGTATCGTCCGCGATGCCGAGATCGCGGCAGCGAGCTGGGCCGCATGACGGCGGTCCAGCGGCCGCCGGACCCCGCGCGTAGCTATCGAGCATTCCCGGAACGGCGACTCTACGCGACCTCAACGATCTTTCGCGCTCATACGCCCCGCCGAAGCGCCTGGTGGTTCGACAGCAGCGTGTACGGCCGGTTCAATCTGCGTGGTGACCGCGGCACCTGCTACGCCGCGACGAGGGTGGCCACCGCGGTGCGGGACGCGTGCGCGGTATCCGGGATCAGGGTAGCCGGGCCGCCATCACTCGGAGCGCTGACGATCGTCTGAGCAGTCGCGCTGCAGGCCTCCTCTGTCGCCCCACTACCCCGTCGCGACCGCGAGCCTCGAGCGCACCTTCAGCACGGTCTCGCCCGCCTCGCCGGTCTGCGGGATCGCGCCGAGCGCGAACTCCTGGATCGCGCCGGGCCGGAAGACCAGGCACTCGGTCGAGCCGCCGAACTGGAAGTAGCCCAGCTCGTCGCCTTTCGCCACGTGATGACCCGGCACGATATCGTCGCCGATCACGCAGGAGGACACCTCCACCATGCCCACCGGCACCACCGCCATCAGCCCGATCGCCGGGTTGTCCGCTTGGATGAGGATGATCGCACGGGCGGCGACATGCGCGAGGTAGCCCTGGGAGACGGTCGCCTCCACCGCCTCGGCGCCCTCCGAGTCCGCCTCGGAGAAGTAGGTGCCGGGCTGCACGAAGGCGCGGACGATGGTGCCCGCGACCGGGCTGTGCCAACGGTGGTAGTTCAGGGCGCTGAGGAAGCCCTGGTACACCGTCCCGCCCACGAACTCGTCGACGGACTCGTCGTTCGCGAGCATGTCCTGCAGCGAGTAGGGCTGGTTCTTGATCCAGAACTCGCTGTGCCGGGCGACGTCGCGGCTGATCCGGTACGGCGTGGACTCGCAGGCGCTCACCACCACCGCGTCGTCGTCGGGGGAGGCGACCGGCCGCGCGCCCTCCTCAGCCGGCGGGTGAAGAAGTCGTTCCACGAGGTGAAGCCCCAGTGCTCGGCGTCGGGGTCGTGCTCGAACTGGTCGATGCCGACGACCTCGCGTGCTTTCTCGGACATCCAGCCCTGCGGCGAGTCGTTCAGCACGGAGAGCGAGTCCGGTCCGTTCAGGAACTCGGCCCAGGCGTCGAGGACCTTCTTCAGGATCGCGTTGACCCGAGGGTCGCGGTAGGCGGCCATCCCGGAGGTGGTGCCCATCGTCCAGTCGAGGATGCCCGTGAGCGGTGTGGTCACCATCGCGCCCTCACTGAACTCCGGGGCCGTGTCCAGCACGTCGTCGATCAGCCGCAGCAGCTGGTCGACGCTCTCGATGTGGCGCGCACTGTACTGGCGGGTCTTCGGGACCTCCTCGATCATCCGCGTCAGGTACATGCGGACGATCGCGTCCCTGTCGATGAGGTCGGCGAACTCCTGGATGACAGGATGCCGGTACGGCGCTGTGTCGTCCTCGCCGAGCCGGTCGATCCGGCCGTCCAGCCAGTCCTCCAGTTCGTCCTGGTCGTGCGGCAGCCAGCCGCCGCGGCGCTTGAGGTCTTCGGACTTCTGGGTCATGCCGCCCACCGTACGCTCACGTCGGCCGCTCACGTCAGCGCCAGGAGACCGAACCCCATCGCCGCGACGCCGAGCACGAGCCAGACGACGTAGTCTCCGACGTGGCCCGAGTGCGCACGCCGCAGCACCCGTGCGGGCGAGCGGAGGACGGCGTCCACCACCCGACGGACCCGCGTGCGCACGCCGTACAGCTCGAACGCCGCGACACCGATGGCGACGAGGAGGGTGAGCGCCGCCATCGCGAACGCCATCGGCGACCAGACCTCGATGGCGTGAGGCGCGCTCGCCGCGTACCCCGCACGCCCATCGAGCACGGTGCCGGCGTATCCCGCGCTGTCCAGGAAGCGCCCGGCCGCTACGACGGCGGAGGCCGGGAGCCCGGGCAGGAGGCCGAGCACCAGGGCGCAGACGACGAGTGCCGCGACCGGCGCCAGCATGCTCGACGGCGTGCGGTCGCCGTCGATGCGCACCTCGATCAGCTCCGTGTCCCCGCTCATCCCTTCCGCCTCGATCCCCTCGGGCACGTCGCCCATCCCGAGGAAGACGCGTCCGCCCGCGCGCAGCACGGCGGCTCCGGTCAGTGCGGAGGCCAGCAGGAGCGCGACCGGCACCCAGCCGAGCCCGGCGTCGTCGGACGCGCTGTCGGCCATCGACTTGCCGACCGCGGTGGCGAACGGGGGCAGCCCGGCCAGTGCCAGCGCGGCCAGCCCGTAGAGGATCCCGACGAATCGGAGCGGCCGTGCCCGGCCGTGCAGGGTGATCTCGTCCACGCTGCCGTAGCGGTTGAGCAGGATGCCCGCGAGCAGGAACAGCGCCCCCTTCACCGCCGCGTGCCCGAGCAGGTAGACGATCAGCGCGCCTCCCGCGTCCCGGCCGCCGACGCCGAGGATGAGGAAGAACATCCCGACGTGCGCGATGGTCGAGAACGCGAGCAGCCGTTTGAGGTGCCGCTGCAGGAGGCACATCACCGCGCCCACCGCGGCCGTCAGCGCCCCGAGCGCCAGGAGGAACGGCTGCACGGCGTGCGCGCCGAGCGGAGCGGCGAAGGCCACCGTCAGAACGCGGGCGACCCCGTACAGGCCGAGCTCGACCATGACGCCGGAGAACAGCACGCACACCGGGGTCGGTGCGACGGCGTGGGCGTCATCCAGCCAGAAGTGGAAGGGGACGACGGCCGACTTGACGAGGAACCCGGTGCAGATGAGCACGAAGCCGAGGACCACGATCGGGCCGTGCTGGTGCGCGAGCGTGCGGGAGAGCTCCGCGAGGTTGAGCTGGCCGGTGTGCGCGTAGATCGTGCCGACGCCGATCAGCGAGACGTAGGCGGCCAGCGAGTTGACGATCCCGAAGTTGATCGCGCCCTGCACCGCGGACGGGTCCTCGATCTTCATACCGGCCAGCGCGTAGGCGGCGACGCTCATCAGCTCGAAGAAGACGAACATGGTGAAGACGTCGCCGGCGAGGACGAAGCCGGTCATCCCGCCGAGGAAGAACAGCAGGAGCCCGTGGAACTGGGTGCGGGAGCCCTCGAAGTACCGCCACGAGAAGACGACGGCCGCGATCACGAGCGCGGCGGCGAGCAGCGCGAGCCCGGCGGCGACCTGGTCGGAGACCAGCGCGATGCCGACGCTCACGCCGTGGGTCGGGGTCCAGCCGCCCAGCCACTCCGCGATCCGCGCGCGTCCGCTGCCCGCGAGCAGCACGGCGTCCAGGACGAGGGAGGCCCCGGCGCCGAGCAGCGACAGCAGCTCGATGAGCCGCCACGGCAGCCAGCGGCCGACGGCCAGCACGACGCAGCCGAACGCGATCGGCACGACGATGAGCAGCGGAAGCAGGCTCGCGAGAGCCGAGGTCGTGACCACGTCAGCCCTCGAGATTCGAGAGCTCGTCGGGGGCGACCGTGCGGCGGCGCTTGGCGATCTGCACGACGAGTGCGAGCAGCATCGACGTCACTGCCGCCGAGACCACCACGTCCGTCAGGGTCAGCGCCTGGACGACCGGATCGACCACCGGGGTGTGCCGCCCGACGCCGGACCCGAAGATCGGCGCGAGCCCGCCGTACTGGTAGCCGGCCGCGATCAGGAACACGTAGGTGCCCGACTGCGCCACCGACAGGCACACCACGGTGTGCACGAGGTCGCGGCTGCGGGCGATGCCGACGATGCCGAGCAGCACGATCGCGCCGGCGACGAGGTAGGGGAAGAGGCTCACGCGGCGGCTCCTCGCTCGGGGGCGTCGTCGGACGGCGCCGGGTCCTTCTCGCGGATCACGAGCGCCTGGTCGAGGAAGTGCGCCAGGAGCAGGATGACGCTGCTCACGACTGCCATCCCCACTGCGACGCTCAGCAGCGGGACGGTGCCGGAGGAGACGAGGTCGGCCAGCGCGCCCTGCGGGATGACGTTGGCGAGGAACGATCCGCCGAGCGCGAGCCCTGCGAGGCCGATGGCGGCGTAGAGCAGCAGCCCGGCCGACTCCACCGGCGGGAACAGGTCGAGCGGCCGGAAGCGCTCCAGCAGCGGGAAGCGGCCGCCGACGTAGAGCAGGTGAAGACCGGTCGCGAGCACCACGCCGCCCTGGAAGCCGCCTCCCGGGGTCACCGCTCCGTGGGTGACGACATCCACCCCGATTAGCAGCGTGAGCGGGAGGAAGATGTAGACGAGCACGCGCGTCGAGTCGAGCACGCGGCCGCGGTCGTCCGGCTTCACCCGCTCCTCCTCGTGCCCGGCGCGCAGCAGCACGGCGACTCCCGCGATGGAGGCGACGAGGATGCTCTCCTCGCCGAACGTGTCGAAGCCGCGCTGGTCGAAGTTCACGGACGAGATGACGTTCGCGGTCGAGTGCGCGTAGGCCGCCGTCACGGCCAGGTCGCGGTAGGGATGCCAGGTGCCGCCGAACGGCGGGAGCGGCAGCCAGGCCAGGACGAAGAACGCGGCCAGGCCGAGCAGGCCCACCCACAGCAGGGTCATCCGCACGCGCCGGGTCATGGGTCCTCCCGCTTGCGCCGCTTGGACTGCGCCACCTTCCGCACGGCCAGCAGCACCATGAGCGGCGTCACCGCGGTGCCGACCGTGAGCTGGCTGAGTGCGACGTCGGGCGCCTGGAGCACCATGAAGAAGACGGTGAGAAGGAGGCCGTAGATGCCGAGCACGACCGCCTGACGGCCCGGGTCGTCGGTGAAGACCACGACGGCGGCGCCTCCCAGCACGGCGACGAGCGCGATCACGATGAGGACCGTCATTCGGGCGACCTCCCGACCTCGATGCCCGCGTCCGCCGCGAGCGCACGGGCGACAGCGGCGGTGAGCACCGGGCTGCCCGCGGCGACCACGACGGCGATCACGACGATGGTCGCGGTCCCGAGAGTGAAGCCGGTGGGGAGCGCGGCACCGAGGCAGAACAGCGGGACTGCGACGGTGGTGATCGGCGCGAGGAAGTGCAGCCGGGTCAGCGGGCGGCGGGCGACCAGTGCGCCGATCGCGCAGAACACGACGACGGCGAGCGCCAGGAGCACGAGGACCCAGGTGAGCACGGCGATCACGAGCGTTGCCCCAGAGGACCGTCGCCGTCACTGTCGCCGTCCGCGGCTCGCTCGTCCGCGATCCGCTGACTGCGCTGGCGGATCAACCGGGTGAACACGAGCGTGCCCGTCGTCAGGAGCACGGCGAGCGTCAGCGGCACGATCAGGTACGACGTCTGCCCGTCCCCCACGGCGACGGCCACCAGGATCATCACGGTGGTCACCCCGGCGAGCTGGAGGCCGACCAGCCGCCCCACCGCCTCGCCGCGGGCGGCCAGCACGAGCCCGACCAGCGGGCCGGCCACGATGAGCACGCCGATCGCGACCTCCCAGACCAAGCTCACGACGACACCCGCTTCTCCAGCGACGGGGGCCGCCGACCACCCGGTGCAGCAGGAACGTGCCGTCGTCCTGGGCGTCCACGACGCAGGATCCCGGAGTGGCCGAGACGGCGACGATCGCGCCCGCGCGATGCCAGACCGCCCCCGGTGCGTCGCCGGCCGGGACGTGCCTGCGCACGAGCGCGTCCTCCTCGGCCGGGTCGTGGGCGCCCAGCGCGATCCAGGCGAAGAGGCGTCCCAGGTCCGCGACCGCGGCGACCGGCACGAGGAGCGCCCAGCGCAGCCACGCGGCGGAGGGGCGGAACCGCAGCCCCATCGCGCGCCGGGCCACGACGGCGAAGACGCCCAGCACGGCGGAGGCGCAGGCGGCGACGATGGTCTCCGCCAGGGTGACCGCCGACACGGTCGCCATCCAGAACAGCATCCCCACGACGAACCAGCACGCGGCCTCGACAAACGCTCCCATCATCCTCCGTCCCGGCGGGGCGACCCCGGACGGCGACGCCTCGACGGCGACGCCTCGACCGGCGACGCCTCGACCGGCGACGCCTCGACCGGCGACGACAGTACGCGCGACCGCGCGAGGGCGGAAGGCGGTCGCCGGCCGGGGCTCGCAGCCCACCGTGCTGACCGAGAGCGTCCAGAGGGATCTCGGGAAGTAGGGAAACCATCCCACCCCCAGCTGGAGGAGGAGGACCCGACCTCGGCCGACCTCCTCCATCAGATCTTCGTCAGGCGGGACGTCTAGCGGTCGTCCGCCCCGCCGCCCGAGGCGGTGTCCGCGCCGTCGTCCGGATCCTCGGTGCCGGTGCCGGTGCCGTCGGGGAGGTCGTCGGGGTCGGGGTGGTGTGTGTCGCGATCGGTCATCGTTCTCGTCCCTCCTGTCGTTCGTGCTGTCGTCTTGGCACCGTACGCTCGAGCCGGGGAGAGGGCGAGCCTGCGCGGTGTTGACGCCGCCCGCGGGTACGGTCCCTGATGTGACCCTCAGCCCTGCCGACGTTGCTCTCGCCGACGAACAGGATACCGATCGGTCGCGTGCCGCCTTTCCGTGGTGGGGGTGGCTGCTCGCCGTGGTCCTCATCGTCGCCGCCTCGGTGCTCGGTGTCCGGCTGGCGCCGCCGGGCAGTGAAGTCGCGATCTGGTGGCCCGCCGCGGGCCTCTCGGTGCTGTTCGTCCTGCTCGTGCGCGGCCGGAGGGAGCGGGCGGCGGCGTTGGGCGCGATCTTCGTGGCGACGGCTCTTGCGAACGCCGTGGCCGGGCGACCGGTGCTGGTCTCGTGCGCCTTCGGACTGGCGAACACCGTCGAAGTGCTGGTGGTCGTCCTGATCCTGGCCCGTCTGGGAGGCCAGGGCTTCCGATTGCGCGATCTCGACTCCGCGCTGAAGTTCACGGTCGCCGTGCTCGCCGGTGCGATCGCGATCGGAGTGCTGGCCGCGGCGGCGGTCGCCGTCTTCCAGGGCGGCAGCTTCGTCGCCACAGCCGCGTTCGTCGCCGCGTCGCACGCGGCGGCCGTGTTCATGATCGCCCCGTTCGGGCTGCTCCCGCCTCGCGTCCCGGTGCGCGCGAGCGTCGTGGAGATGGTGGCCCAGGGCGTCGCGCTGGCGGCCGTGATCGTCGTGGTCTTCCACCCGTCCACGACCCTGCCGCTCGCGTTCCTGCCGTACCCGGTGCTCTCGTGGGCGGCCTTCCGGTTCCCCATCCGCGTCGTGGTCACCGAGACGCTTCTGGCGTCGATGGCGATCCTCGCGCTGACGATCGCCGGCGGCGGTCCGTTCAACGACGCCGCCTTGAGCTTCACGCGACGGGCCGCGCTCGCGGAGACCTTCCTGGTCACTTTCGCCGGTTTCGCGATCGTTCTGACGGCCGCCCAGTACGAGCTGCGAGCCGCCACCCGGCAGCTTCTCGCCACCTCCCGGCTCCTCTCCGGCAGCCTCGTCGAGGCGTCCGTGGGGCTCCTGATCGGGGAACGGTCCAGAGCCGGCGAGCTGCGCGTGATCTGGAACAACCCCACCGCCGGCGCTCTGCTCCCTCCGCGGAGCGGCCGGCGATGGGAGGGGAGCTCGCCGAGGCCGCCCGGTCTGCGCTCGCGGATGGGACAGCGGTCACGGTGGCCGGGGAGTCGCGCACGCTCACCGTGGCGGCGAACGGCATCCCGGACGAGCCCGACCGATTCGCCGTACAGCTCGTCGACGTGACCGGCACACTGCGGATGCAGGCGGCGACGCTCGCCGCAGAACGCGAGCAGGAGGCGGCGCGCACCACCCGGATCGACCTGGAGCGGCAGCGCGAGGACTTCGTCGCGACGACGAGCCACGAGCTGCGCACCCCGATCACCAGCATCGTCGGGTTCTGCGAACTGCTCGCCGGCTCGGACGCGCTCGGAGACCAGGAGAAGGCCTGGGTCGACGTGATCGACCGGAACGCGGTCCGGCTGGCCTCCTCGTCGAGGACCTCCTGACCCTGGGCGAGCCGGCGGGAAAGCGGTCCGGCTCCGCGGTCGAAACGGATGTGGACGCTCAGATCGGCGAGGTGATGAGGGCGTCCAGCGTGATCGCCGCGAAGAAGCACATCGAGCTGTCGACGGCGGGCCGCGCCGGCGTCGCCCGGGCGGAACCCGGAGACGTGGGCCGCATCCTGACCAACCTGATCGCCAACGCCGTCAAGTTCACGCCGGAGGGCGGCAGTGTGACGGTCACGTCGTCCGCCGACGACGCGACGATCACCGTGGTCGTCGCCGACACCGGACCGGGCATGAGCGAGGAGACCCTCGCACACGCCTTCGACCGGTTCTACCGCGCGCCCGGCATGCAACGGGACGCCGTCCCGGGGACAGGGCTCGGACTCGCGATCGTCGCGGAGCTGGTCGAGCGCAACGAAGGCTCCGTCCGTCTCGCCTCCCCGCCACCGGCGGCACCCGGGCGACGATCGAGCTGCCGAGGAGCGTGCCGCCGACGCGGTGAAGCTCAGCGGGCCGGCGTCGCCATCCTCATCCTTCGCCCGGGGACGGTGATCGTGGTCGAACGCAGACGACTGTGCCGCGGGCGCCGGCAAAAGGGCAAGGCCCTCTCGCTCAAGCGTCTGCGCCCAGTGGTCTAGCATTGTGCTGAACGACAGGGGAGCGCCTTCAGGGCGCTGAGAGTGCGGCATGCCGCTGACCCTCGGAACCTGCTCCGGTTAGCACCGGCGAAGGGAGTCGAAATTCTCACGTCCGCAGCGTGCGACCACTGGTGTCGTCCGTGCGGTGCGCTCCTGCTGTCGCCATCGTCCACGATGCGGGAAAAGGAGAGCTCACCACGATGAGCAACACGACGACGACGACCTCGGGCAAGGCAGCGCGCCCCTCCGGGAGCTACGTGCTGGCGCGCAGACCGCTCGCGCGGTGGCGGGCCATCGACCTGATCAGCGCGGCCATGATCGCCGTGGCGTTCGGGGTGGTGTTCTGGGCATTCGACACGTTCGTCTACCCGGGCGTCACGCTGGTCACCGCCGGGTTCCCGCCCGCGGGTGAACTGGCGCTGGGCGTCTGGCTGGTCCCGGCGGTGCTCGGTGCGCTCGTCGTCCGCCGACCCGGCGCGGCGGTCCTCACCGAGCTTGTCGCCGCGAACGTCGAACTGCTGATGGGCAATCAGTGGGGCGTCGGCGTCCTCCTCTCCGGTTTCCTGCAGGGCGTCGGCGTGGAGATCGTCTTCGCCATCCTGCTCTGGCGGTCGTTCGGCCTGGTCGCTGCGATCGGGGGCGGGATGCTCTCCGCGGCGCTGGAGATCGTCTGCTACGAGTGGTGGGCGTACGTGCCGGCCTACTCCTGGACGTGGAAGCTGGTCTACCTGGCGGCGGGGATCCTCTCCGGCGGTGCGATCGCCGGCGTCGGGGGCTGGGCGCTCACCCGCGCGCTCGCGCGATCCGGCGCATTGAACGCGTTCCCCGCGGGGCAGGAGCACCTCGAGCGTCGCGCACGGGAGGCGTGAGCCATCGCGACGATGACGGGCGGGGCGCGCATCCGGTTCCGCGGCTTCACCTGGCGCCCGGTCGGACGGCGGGACGACGTCTTCGCCGACTTCTCGCTGGAGATCGCACCCGGTGAGCGGGTCCTCCTGGTGGGGCCGAGCGGATGCGGGAAGTCGACGCTGCTCCGGGCGATCGCCGGGTCGCTGGGCGCTCTCGACGCCGCCGGCTCCGGCGACCACGACGGCGCCGTGCTCGTGGACGACGCAGCGCCGGCCGAGATGATGACCGGCCTTCTCCTGCAGGATCCCCGCGACGCGGCGGCCGCCGAGACGATCGGCCGCGACGTGGCCTTCGGACTGGAGAACACGGGCACTCCACGTCGCGAGCTGTGGGCGGCCGTTCATCGCTCCCTCCACGATGTCGGGCTGGCGCAGCCGATCGGTCATCCGGTGCGGGCGCTGTCGGGCGGAGAAGCGCAGCGACTGGCCCTGGCCGGCGCCCTCGTGTTCGACCCGCGGGTCGTGCTGCTGGACGAGCCCACCGCCATGCTCGACCGGGAGGCCGCCCGCGCCGTTCGTGCGGCCGTCGCCGAAGCCGTCTCGGCTGCCGGCTCGACCTTGGTCCTCGTCGAGCACGACGCCGAGGACTGGCTACCGGTGATCGACCGCGTCGTCGCCCTCAGCGAGGACGGGAGGATCGTCGCCGACGGAGACCCGCGCGACGTGTTCAGCAACCATGGACCGGGCCTCGCCGAAAGTGGGGTCTGGGTGCCCGGCTTCGCGGCTCCCGCGCCGGCCCGGCTGGACGCGGACCTCCTCGCCCCCCAGTCGCCCGTGCCCGTGGGGGAGGTGGCGGTGCGCGCCCGTCTCGGCGCGCTCGAACTCGACGTGCGCGCGGGCGAACTGCTCGCCGTCGTCGGTCCGAGCGGTGCCGGCAAGTCGACGCTCGGCGCCCTCCTCGCCGGCCTGCGTGAGCCGGCGACAGGCGACGTGCGGGTGGCGGCGGCGCTCGCCGTGGACGGCGACGATCGGCCGGGCGCCTGGAGTTCGGCCCAGATCGTGCGCCGCATCGGGTGGGCGCCGCAGGATGCGGAGCTCGCCGTGCTCGGCGCCACCGTACGGGAGGACGTCCGGCTCGCGGTGGCCCAGAGCGGGGGACGCGCGGAGGACGTCGACCGGCGAACTGACGACCTCCTCGCGGCGCTCGGTCTCAGCGCGCTCGCCGACGCGGATCCGCACCGGCTCTCCGGCGGCCAGTTGCGCCGCGCGGCCGTTGCCGGAGCAGTCGGAGCCCGGCCGGCGGTGCTCGTGCTGGACGAGCCGACGGTGGGGCAGGACCGCCTGACCTGGAGCGCCGTCGCCGGCCTCATCGAGGCCGCCCGGGAAGCGGGCGTGGCGGTGATCGCGGCGAGTCACGACCGGGAGCTGCTCGCCCTGGCCGATCGCACCCTCGCGCTCGAGCCCGGCGACGCTCGGGAGCTGATCCGTGCGGCGGGTGCGCCCGCGCACGACGCCGGTCGACCCTCGGTGACGACGTGCCGGGCGCCCCGCGGCGCGGCGTCGCCGCCCGGTGCGGTCCGCTGTCCCTGCTTGCAGCGGCCGTGCTGCTCGTCGTGGGTGCGATCGGGATCGTCTCGCCGGCCTCCGGGGCCGCGGGGATCGCCGCATGGCTCGCGCTGACGCCGTTCGTGATGCGGGATGTGCGGGTTCCGGCGAGACGGCTCCTTCCGGGCCTCATCGCCGTCGTTTCCGTGGGATTCTCGTCGTGGCTGCTGAGTCAGGCGCAGAGCCCGGAGGTCGCGCTGACGGCCGCGCTGCGCATCGCATTCTTCGTGTTCCCGAGCGTGGCCCTGGCCGGTCTCGTTCGGCCCTCGGCGCTGGGCGACCACCTGGCCCAGCGGCTCCGGCTTCCCGGCCGCCCGGTCGTGGCGGCGATGGCGGCCGTCCAGCAGTTCGACCGTCTCACCGCCGACTGGCGCCGGCTGCGCAGTGTCCGCCGGATCCGCGGCGTGGCGGCCGGCCGGAATCCGCTCGCCCACGGACGTGAACTGGCAGGACTGACCTTCGCCGTCCTCGTGCAGTCCCTGCGCACAGCCGAGCGGATGGCGGTGGCGATGGACGCGCGCGGGTTCTCCGCCGCGCACGCGCGCGGCTACCGCCGGACCTGGGCCGAGCCGGCGCCCTGGCGACGCGCCGACACTCTCCTGCTGGCCCTCGCGGCGCTCGTCGCATGCCTCCCGGCCGCGGTCGCCGTCGCGTTCTGACGACGGCGACGAGGGGATCAGACCGGCCACTCCTCGCGGCGCCAGGCGGCGTCCCAGAACATCCATTCGTACCGGGATGCGGTCGCGAACGCCTGCCGCATCCGAGCGACGTCCGCGGGCGCGGCCGACTGCGCGGCGTCGTCCACCAAGCAGCGCGCGGTCGCTGTGGCGGCGGCGAAGGCGGGGTCGCCGTAGGTCCCGATCCAGTCGCCGTAGGGGTGGGCGCCGAGGTCGACCAGGCGTTCCGCGAGCCGACGCCCCACATCGTCGTAGATCCAGAAGCACGGCAGCACGGCAGCCACGATGACGGGATAGGAGGAGGTCGCCGTCAGGGCGAGCAGGTACGACGTGTACGCGGTGCAGGTCGGGGAGGCCTCCACCGTTGCGGCGTCCACCCCGTGCGACTCGTGGAGCTGTCGCTCGACCGCGATCGCGTTGGCCGCCGAATGACTCCAGAACGCGAGTGCGTCGGGATCGTGCGTCCGCGAGGCCGCCGCGGCCAGGACCTTCGAATGGGCCCCGAGGTAGGCCGCGTCCTGCGCGAGGTAGTGCGTGAAGGCCTCGCGCGGCAGCGTGCCGTCCTCGAGCCCCTGCAGGAAGGGGTGGGCGTCGATGGCGTCGCGGATGGGCCGGATGTCCTGCCACGCCTGGCCGGTGAACGTCATCGCCCCGCCCACAACCGTGCGAAGTGGTGGACCGGACCGTGGCCCCGGCCGACCTCGAGCCCGTCCGCCGCCTCCAGCGCGGCGCCGAGCCAGCTCCGGGCGTCGCCCACGGTCTCGCTCCAGGAACTGCGCTGCGGCCTGAGCGCGGCCAGCGCCGATGACAGGCTGCACCCCGTGCCGTGCGTGTTGACGGTGGCGATCCGCGGGCCGCGGAACAGCGTCACCCCCGAGGGGTCCGCGAGCACATCCACAACCTCGTCGGGCGTGTCCAGGTGGCCGCCCTTCGCCAGCACCTGCTGCGCGCCGCGCCGGACGAGCTCGCGCGCCTGATCGGCCAGCTCGTCCACCGTGGCCGCCTCCGTCGTCTCCAGGAGGGCCGCCGCCTCCGGCGCGTTGGGGGTGGCGATCGACGCGAGCGGCAGCAGCTCCCGCATCGCCTGCACCGCGTCGTCGCGCAGCAGCAGGTCGCCGCTGGTCGCCACCATGACCGGATCGAGCACCACGATCTCTCGCGGGTTCTCGAGGAGGAAGGCGGCGACCGTTTCGATGATCGCCGCGTTGGCGAGCATCCCGAGCTTGACCGCGTCGAGCCGGACATCGTCGGCGAGCACGCGCAACTGCTCCGCGACGAAAGGCGCGGGGACCTCGTGCACGCCGTACACTCCCCGGGTGTTCTGCGCGGTCAGCGCAGTGATGACACACGCGCCGTACGCGCCCAGAGCACTGAACGTCTTGAGGTCCGCCTGGATGCCGGCTCCGCCGGACGGGTCGCTTCCGGCAACGCTGAGGGCAACGGGAGGTCTCATGAGTCCGCCCCGTCCCACGCGCTCCTCAGCGCACGCGCGGCGGCCGCGACCTCCGGCCGTCCGCAGATCGCGCTGACCACGGCGATGCCTGCGGCTCCGGCGGCCCGCACGTCCGGCGTCCGTTCGATCCCGATGCCGCCGATGGCCACGCAGGGCCACGGGCTCGCCTGGACGATCGCGGCGAGCCCGTCGACACCGCACGGGTCCGCCGCATCGGGCTTGGTCTCCTGCGGCCAGACCGGCCCCACCCCGAGATAGTCGATGACACCGGACGGGAGGGCGCGCGCCCGGTCGACGTGACCGAGGGTCTGCACGGAGAGACCGAGGTAGGCGTCCGGGCCGAGGAGGCGGCGCGCCTCCACGGGAGCCAGATCGCTCTGGCCCACGTGCGCCCCATCGGCGCCGACGGCGGCCACGAGGTGCACCCGGTCATCGACGAGCACCGGCACGCGTCCGCGCACCGCGGCGACGACGGCGCGGCCGAGCGCGAGGAACTCGACGTCGGTCGCATCCGGATCGCGGAGCTGCACGACGCTCACGCCGCCCTCGATGGCCTCGTCGACCGTGGCCGGGACTCCGCGGCTCCCGCACAGCCGGGAATCGGTCACGAGGTAGAGCGAGAGATCGAGAGGCATCCGACCGGTCATGAGAGGCGGACGGACGCGGCCAGGCCTTCGGGGTCAGCGCCGCCAGCCGGTCGATCAGCCCGACGGCGAAGCTGCCGGGCCCCTGGCTGGCGGCGGCCGCCTCGTCCGCCGCCACCGTCAGCACGGCGGTCGCGGTCGCGGCCGCAGTCAGCGGGTCGGCGCCGGTTCCCGCGAAGGCGGCCATCAGCGCTCCGAGCGCGCAGCCGACACCGGTGACCTGGGTCATCCACGGGTGTCCGTTCGCGATCAGCACGGTGCGCTCGCCGTCCGTGACGTGGTCGACCGGCCCGCTGACGGCCACGATGGTGCCGTAGGTCTGCGCGATCTCCTGCGCGGCCTCGAGCGCCGCTTCGGGGCTGTCCGTCGCGTCGACTCCTTTGCCTCCCGCGCCTCCCGTCAGGGCCATGATCTCGGAGGCGTTCCCACGGACGATCGTGGGCGACGACCGCAACAGCTCCAGCGCGAGCTCGGTGCGCCAGCGCAGGCCGCCCGCCGCGACGGGGTCGAGCACCCAGGGTGTCCCGGCGGCGGCCGCGGCCGCCGCGCTCAGGCGCATCGCGTCCGCCGTGTCGTCGTACGGCGTGCCCAGGTTGACCAGCACGCCGCTCGCGATCGGCGCGAACTCGGCCGCTTCGCGCGGGTTGTCGACCATCGCGGGGGCTGCGCCGACGGCCAGGAGAACGTTGGCGGTCCACTGGGCGACGACGATGTTCGTCAGGCACTGCACCAGGGGAGGCTGCGCCCGGAGCGCGTTGAGCGCGTCGCCGAGCGCGGGCGCGTCGATGGATGGAGAGAAAGAGGCCACGGATGACGTCCCTTCGCTAGTACTAACCAGATCAGGTTCGACGGGTATGTTCTCAGCCGGCCTCCAAGGGGACGGCACCCCGCGTCATCCACCACTCTACCGACGGTCTACCGGCACCCGGACCGGCCGCCGGTACTTGTCTCGTGTAAACATCATGTGACATTTGCCGCGCGGGCGCCCGACTCCGGTGCTGGAGCGCAACGGATTTCGTATGCTCGCACGCATGACGAGAACGCCGCCGGTCGGCACACTGCCCGCAGACACCCGTCGCGCCAGCGCGACCACCATCGAGAGCGGTGGCATCGAGGCCATCCCGCCGGAGCGCCGACACGGCTCGCCGTGGCAGCTCTTCGCCACGTGGACCGCGCCGAACCTCGAGTTCGCGACGATCTTCGTCGGCGTGATCGCGGTCGCATTCTTCGGGCTCGGCTTCTGGCAGGCGATGACGGCGCTGGTGTTCGGCACCGCGTTCGGTGCGCTGACGCAGGGGATCCTGTCGACGTGGGGCCCGCGGGAGGGTCTCGCCCAGATGGTCATCGGCCGCACGGCGTTCGGCAGCCGGGGGAACATCCTCCCGTCGGCGCTGAACACGGTCATGGCCGGCCTCGGCTGGTTCGCGGTCAACTCGGTCAGCGGCGCGTTCGCCCTGACCACGCTCACGGGGATGCCGGCCGTGGTGTCGCTGCTGATCGTGGTCGTCGTCGAGGTCGTCGTGGCGTTCATCGGCCACGATCTGGTGCAGCTGTTCGAGCGCTACGCCACCTACATCCTCGGTGCGATCTTCCTCGTCGCGACCATCACCGTCTTCCTGCACGCGAACCTCGGCGCCCCGGTCAAGGGCGGCGGGTTCAGCTTCGCGGGCTGGACGCTCACGGCGGCGGCCGCCTTCGGTTACGCCGCAGGCTGGAACCCGTACGCGTCCGACTACAGCCGCTACCTCCCGGCGGACGCCAGCCGGAAGGTCATCGGCTGGGCGGCGGGCCTCGGCAACTTCGTCAGCTGCGTGGTGCTCATGGCCGCAGGCGCCGCCGCGGCCACGATCGCGGGCTTCAACCCGGACGACCCGACCGCCTCGTTCACGGCCAGCATGCCGGTGGTCATCCGCGACCTCACGCTGCTCGCGATCGCCGTCGGCGCCATCGCGGCGAACGCGCTGAACATCTACTCCGGCGCGATGTCCTTCCTCGCCGCCGGCATCCGCATCCCGTTCGCCTGGCGCCGTGCGATCGTCGCCCTCGGCTTCGGCGTCATCGGCTTCTTCATCGCGTGGAGCGCTCTGCCCGACGCGGGAGCGAAGTACGAGAACTTCCTCCTGGTCATCGCGTACTGGATCGCGCCCTGGCTCGGCGTCGTGCTGACCGACCGGCTCCTGCGCCGCGGGACGGAGATCGCGAGCCTGGTGACGAGCCACGCGAAGTACCGCAACCCGGCGGGCTGGATCGCGCTGGTGGTCGCGGGTGCGGTGTCCATCCTGCTGTTCTCGAACCAGCCCTTCTACACCGGCCCGGTCGCGAAGGCGCTCCCCATCGGCGATCTGACCCCGCTCGTCGGGTTCCTGCTCGCCGCCGCCCTCTACGGTGTGCTGTTCCGCGCGTTCCGGGTGCGGCTCGGCGCGCCGCTGGCCACCGAGCCGACGGTGATCGTCGGCGTGGACGCGGCGGACGAGGTCGCGTGAGCGGCGACGAGGACCGCGTCTATCCGACCGACGCGGAGAAGCTGGCCGTGGCCGCCGAGGAGGCCAGGCGCGGCGCGGCCGACGGCGGCATCCCGATCGGCGCCGCCGTGTTCGACGGCGACGGGAGGCTGCTGGGTAGCGGCCACAACCGGCGGGTGCAGGACGGCGACGCCTCCATGCACGCCGAGACGAACGCCTTCCGCAACGCGGGACGCCAGCGCAGCTACCGCGACACCGTCATGGTGACCACGCTCTCGCCGTGCTGGTACTGCTCGGGCCTGGTGAAGCAGTTCGGCATCGGCCGCGTCGTCGTCGGCGACGACCGCAGCTTCGTCGGCGGCCAGGACTGGCTGGCCGGGCACGGAGTCGACGTCACGGTCGTCAACGACCCTGGCCTGATCGAGACGATGGGGGCGTTCATCGCGCAGAACCCGGAGCTCTGGAACGAGGACATCGGCGAAGACTGACGCCGTCGGCGACGGCCGGGTCCTGAACCTGAGGATCCGGAGGCTTTTCGCACCGTGTCGGAGGCGGACGCACAGCAGCGGCTTGATTGACTGTGAGTGTGAACGACACCCCCAAGCGCGACCGCCGGCTCGAGGCCCAGAAACACGCGGCCGAGTTGCGGCTGCAGGAGCAGCGCCGGGCCCGCCGCCGCGGGTTCCTGATCGGAGGCGGCGCCGCGGTCGCGGTGCTCGCCGTGGCCGGCGTCATCGCCGGGGTCGTGCTGAACGGCCCGTCGTCGACGCCGGCATCCGGCGCCGGCGGAAGCACCTCCACGTCCTCCACCGCCTCCGCGAGCGCGGGAGTGTGGACCGCACCCGCCGACGTGGAGGGGGCGGTTCGCGCCGCGGGCCTGCAGATGCTGTCCGCCGAGGGGACGGCACTGCACATCCACCAGCACCTCAGCGTCACGGTGGACGGCGCGTCCGTCGCCGTTCCCGCCGGCATCGGCATCGACGAGGCGCAGCAGCGGATCTCGCCGATCCACACGCACGACGAGTCCGGCATCATCCACGTCGAGTCGGCGGAGGTGCGGACGTTCACGCTGGGACAGGTGTTCGACGAGTGGGGCCAGAAGCTCGGGACCGGTCAGGTCGGGACCTACCGGGACGGTGCCGACGGCCAGACCGTCACCGTCTTCGTGAACGGCACGGCGTACACCGGGGACCCGCGCACGATCGCGCTCACCTCGCACGAGGACATCGACGTCGTCGTCGCGAAGAAGGGGACGACGGCCTCCGCGCCGAAGCCGTTCACCTGGCCTGCGGGGTACTGAGAGCCGTCACCGGCCGCCGAGGCCCGCGCGACGGAAAGGCCCTCACGCCGGCTCGGGTCCGAGCCCCGGCGACCCGGGTGAGGCGTCCTGCCGATCCAGCCCGCGCCACACCGGGAACACCAGGGGCGCGATCGTCGCCACCAGCATCACGGCGCCCGAGACCACGCACGCCCAGGTGAGACCGACGCCCTGCGCGAGGAGGCCGCCGAGCAGCGACCCGAACGGGACGCCCAGGTACGCGCTCGCCTTCATCGCCCCGAGCACGCGGGTCTGCAGCAGCGCGGGCACCCGCTCGTACTGCACCGCCCCGATGATCGGGTTCGGGACGCCGCCGAAGACGCCGCACACGAAGAACACCGCCGCGACGGCGACGACGGAGGTCCAGCCCGCGACCGCGAAGAACGGGGGCGCCGACGCCAGGAGGGTGCAGCAGGCGAAGGTGAACCAGCGCGGGAGCCGCCGGCCCAGCCACGCGGTGAGCAGCACGCCGACCAGCATCCCGAGCCCGGAGGCGCCGCCGACCACACCGAACGCGACGGCGTCGTGCACCCGGTCGTGCGCCCAGACCGGGAGGAACACCGCGCTCATGGCCTGGTCGAGCAGGTTCGTGAGCACGATGAGGGCCAGGAGGCTGAGCAGGAGCCGGTCGGCGCGGAGGAAGCGCAGCCCCTCCCGCAGCTCGGCCAGGTAGGCGCGCACGCCGAGCCTGCGCGCGGCGGAAGGGGCCCCCGCGTCCGCCTGGACCCGGGGCACTGTCGCCGCCACGACCACGACGGCGCAGAGGAAGGTCAGACTGTCGATCAGGATCGTGACCGCCGGCCCGACCAGCGCGACCAGCACGCCCGCGAGCGGCATCCCGACCAGCAGCGACGCCCGGTTCGCTCCCGAGTACAGCCCGACCGCGCGCTCGTCGCTCCAGCGGGCCAGTCGGGCGAGCGGCGGGATCATCGGGGTGGAGGCCGCGTCCGCCGCACCGCGCACCGCCCCGGCCACCGCGACCAGCGCTACGAGTGCGCCGAGCGGGAGGTCGCGCAGCGCGCCGAGCAGGAAGACCGCGAACACCGCCGCCGCGGCGACGAGGTTGCCGATCAGGAAGGTGCGGCGCAACCCGACCCGGTCGACCAGCGGGCCGGCCGTCGCCTGCAGCAGCACGTACGGGGCCATCTCTGCGAACCCGACCAGGCCGGTGGCGACGGCGCTGCCGGTCGTGACCAGCACGAGCCACGGGATGGCGATGGCCGACAGCGCCGTGCCGGCGCCCGATACCAGGTAGGCGCCGATCAGCCCGAGGAGCGGAGCGCGGCGGGGCGCGATGTCGGTCATGGCTCCGGGAAGAGCTGGAACTGCGCGTGCACCCGGACCCCGTCGCCGGCGTCCGCCCCCGGTTCGCGCCGGAACCGCGTCACGAGCTCGCGCACGGCCGCCGTGACCTCCCGCGCCTGCTCGACGGTCAGCGTGAGCGGCCAGTCGCTGACCGTCCAGGGCAACTCGGGCAACTCGTCCACCTGGCTGGACAGCGTGTCCACCCACGCCAGCACGCGCCGGTGCGACTCCTCGGCGTTGAGCCGCACGAACTGCACCGCCTGGTCGACGGTCGCCTCGGTCGCGGCGTCGCCGGGCACCCGGAACGAGAAGGAGGTCGACCGGTGCACCGCGCGCCACCAGCGGTCCCGGTCGTTGCCGCGCTCGGCGTCCTCCTCGATGAAGCCGTGCTGGGCGAGCACGCGGAGGTGGTAGCTGGTGACGCCGGTGGACTGGCCCACGCGCCGGCCGAGCTCGGTCGCGGTGGAGGGCCCATCTGCCTGGAGGAGGTCGAGCAGCCGCAGGCGCAACGGGTTGACCAGCCCGCGCATGGCGGAGGGGCTGAGCAGCACATCCCGGGCGGGGTCGAGGTCCGGGAACGGGTTCGGCTCGTCGGTCATACGAGCAGTGTAATCGCAGAAAAGATTCTGCAAAAGAGTTTCTGCAATAGAGAATGACACAGCTCGCGGGCCTCGTGGACCAGGCGTTCCCGTTCCTGGAGGGCGAGCTGCGGTTCTGGCCGGATGTTTCGAATTGCGCGGTCCGCGTGACGAGTTGCGTGGCGTGCCCTGGCTGACATATGATGTACTCAACATTCGGACCCACTCGGCGCAGCCGGGTGGGTCCTTCGTTTCTGGGGGAAACTTTGAAGAACTGGATTGACTTGAGCGCCCAAGTGCAAAAGCATGTGGATCGCGGGCTCGATCTAGGCGGCGTGAAGACAAGCACGTTCGCCATGTTCCTGTACTCGAGCAATTACTACCGTGTGAGCGGGTACGCGCGCTGCTTCTACGAAACCGATGCAGACAAGTACGTCGCTGGGGCGACCGCAGCGCAGCTCATGGACATCTACGACCTCGATCGCTCCATCCGCAATCTCGTCCTCGATGGAGTCGGTGTGGTCGAACCGACGCTACGCAGCCGAGTCGCGTTCCACGTCGCGAAGGTCGTAGGTGGTGGAGATGGATATCTCGATAAGGCGCTCTATCTGCCGATCGGGCCGGAGCCGCCTCTATCCGATGAAAAGGCGCACGATCGGTGGCAGGCCGAGGTCGAGAACCGCGACAAGGTTCTGGCTACTTTCAACAAGATTCAGGGGCGCCACGAGATCTTCATCAGGCACCACATCAATAAGGGCGACCCTATTCCGTTTTGGGCTGCTATCGAGGTGGTTTCGATTGGCACATTCTCTCGATTCCTGCGGGCGCTTCGCGACAAGGTTGTCCTTGAGCCGGTCACCAAATCATTACAACTAGAGGACGAGCGGAAGCTCCTCCAGGCTATTCAGAACATCACCTTCCTGAGAAACATTGCCGCCCATCACGGCAGGCTGTGGAATCGACGATTCGATGGATACGTCGCGCTCCCCTCCATCGCGCTCCAAGTGAAGAGGCAATTTCTCTCTCCCCGGACTCCGGCCGCGGCGCTGACACTCCTCGCCGGCCTGGTCGACCAGATCGAAGGTGACACCGGATACTCAACAAGCTTGCTCGACTTGGTTCATTCGGAACCCGCGTTCGTCGACGGTTTCTACAGTCCGATCCTCTAATCATTTCGGGACGCCGTAACCGACGCGTGACCTCCGGCGTAACCGCCGATGCCGGTACCGGTGCACCCGATAGGCTGGGCGCGTGCTTCTCTCCGATCGTGACATCAAGGCCGAACTGGGTGCCGGGCGGATCGCGCTGGAGCCGTACGAGCCGGCGATGGTCCAGCCCTCGAGCATCGACGTCCGGCTCGACCGCTTCTTCCGCCTGTTCGACAACCACAAGTACCCGTTCATCGACCCCGCGGTCGACCAGCCGGAGCTGACCCGGTTCGTCGAGGTGGACCCCGATCAGGCGTTCATCCTGCACCCGGGCGAGTTCGTGCTCGGGTCGACGTTCGAGCTGGTGAGCCTGCCCGACGACGTCGCGGCGCGGCTGGAGGGCAAGAGCTCGCTCGGGCGGCTCGGCCTCCTCACCCACTCCACGGCGGGCTTCATCGACCCTGGCTTCTCCGGGCACGTGACCCTGGAGCTGAGCAACGTCGCGACGCTCCCGATCAAGCTCTGGCCCGGGATGAAGATCGGCCAGATGTGCTTCTTCCGGCTGTCGTCCGCGGCCGAGAAGCCGTACGGGTCGGCGGAGTACAGCTCCCGGTACCAGGGCCAGCGCGGCCCGACGGCCTCGCGTTCGTATCTCAACTTCCACCGGACCGACGTGTCAGCGACCGAAGCAGGACGTCCCTCCAGCTAGATCCCCCCGACCCGAGAGGGCTGCCCATGAGCGAGTCGACCGATTCCCTTTTCGCGCGAGCCCTGATCGCGGCCGAGCCGACGCCGGAGCGTCCGCAGCGGATGCACCTCTTCGGGCAGCTCGTCGGGAGCTGGCGGGCCGATGTCCGCTTCCTGGACGAGGCCTCCGGC
Source organism: Leifsonia sp. L25 (assembly GCF_050632895.1). The sequence continues at coordinate 1,924,553 of NZ_JBODRZ010000003.1, forward strand.
GGGTGGACGGATCGGGTCGAGGAGTGGGTGTTCGCGTACACGCTCGGCGGCCGGGCGGTGCAGGACGTGCTGGTGGCGCCCGATCCGTCGCGCCCGGACGAGCTCGCCGCCCACGGCTCGACCGTGCGCGTCTACGACCTCGACGCTCGGCGCGTGGCGGGTGAGCTGGTTCGGTGCGGCGGCCGGCGACTTCTGCACGCTGGTGGCGACGCCGCATCGCCGGGACGGCATCCGGCAGGACGGCACCCAGACCGACGGGCGGCCGATCCGGTGGAACTTCTCGAAGATCACCGGCGAGTCGTTCGAGTGGGACGGCTGGGTCTCGAACGACGAGGGCCGGACGTGGTGGCTCGAGCAGCATATCGACGCGCGACGCACGGGCTGATCCGCCCGAGGCAGTGGATGTGCGGTCCTGCAACTTCTACCTCGGCGAACTGTTCCGTCGCCGAATGGATTCGGTTCGCGGCATACGCTCCGTCAGTTATCCACAGTCGATTACACAGGTGGAAAATAGTGAGTCAGACTCACAGCTGACCTGAAGCTTCGGGTGCATCGTCGGCGTAGAGCGCGGGGAGCTGAAGGGTCAGCCACGGGCTGAACGCCCACGGCGTGGCCTCCACAGCGGCCAGCAGCGAGCGCGGGTCGACCCACTCCCACTCGGCGACTTCGGCGGGGGACGGGTTCAGGTCGCCGGCGATCGTGGCCGTGTACACGGGGCAGAGTTCGTACTCGACGATGCCGGCCGCATCCGTGGCGCGGTACCGGAAGTCGGGGATCACCGGAACGAGGTTGTCGACGGATGTGCCGAGCTCGTCCGCTGCGCGGCGCGCGACCGCGTCCTCCATCGACTCGCCGGGCGCGGGATGGCCGCAGAACGAGTTGGTCCAGACGCCAGGCCACGTCGCCTTGCTCAGTGCGCGCCGGGTGACGAGGATGCGGCCCTCGCCGTCGAAGAGATGGCAGGAGAAGGCGAGGTGGAAGGGCGTGCCCGTGGTGTGGACGGTCGCTTTGTCCGCGGTCCCGATCGGGGTGCCGTCCTCCCCGAGCAGGACGACCTCTTCGCGCGGTGACGTCATGCGTCCATCCTAGGCGCGGGAGGCGGGACGACCGAGGGGCGCGGCCTCGCGGTCGCGCCCCTCGGCGGCGGGTGGGCGGGGCGGTCAGTCGGCCGCAGTGCCGGTGTCGGTATCGTCGGCGTTGTTGCCCTCGGCGGCATCGTCTGGCTGGGCTGCGGAGGGCGTCCAGCCGAGGTTGCGGGCCATCGCCTCGAGGGTCGCCAGGGTGGTGGCCAGATCGGCGGGGTCGATCCCCTCGGCCACCGTGGCGCGCACCGAGTCGACCCGCTCGGAGGCGGCGTCGTGCGCCGCGCGTCCCTCGTCGGTCAACGTCGCGCGATCGCCGTCGAACCAGACCCAGCCGCGCTCGACGAAGTCCGCGAGGATGCGGTCCACGCTGCCGCGGCAGCGCCCCTCGAAGCCGTGCCGGCCGGCGAACGGGGGCCGGCCGTGACCGAAGTGCTCGTGGCCGAAGGCCTCCGGGCCGAACCGTCCGGGGCCGAAGCCGCGACCGTAGCGTCCGCGACCGAACCCGCCGTACCCGAACCCGCCGGGGCCGAAGCCGTGCCCGGCGTGACCGAACGGGGTTCCGCGCTCGACGCCGCGGAGGAAGCCACGCTCGAAGCCGCGCTCGAATGCCTGCTCGGCGCCGTGGTGGGGATGAGGGTGGTGGGAGTGCTGGTCGTGCTCGTGGTGGTCGTCGACGTGGTCGTGCTCGCCGTGGTCGTGCGCTGCACTCTGAGCGCGCGCGCTGTCGTGCTCCATCCACGCGCGGTACATCTCCTGGCGGCGCTCCCACTCGCGCCGCATCCAGTCGGGGTGGCCGCGCCACTCCGCGACGCGGTTGCTGCGTGGGTCTGCTCGCCGGAGGGGACGCCATCCGGGTGCGCGGCCGCCTCAGCCGGCCGTTCGGCGGCGGCGGTGGCACGACCGCCGATCGGGCGGCCGCCGCGACGTCCGCGGTGCGGCAGGGAAGCGTACAGCTCATCGGCGGTTGCCGGGCCGTCCGCGAGGGTGTGGAGCACGCGCCAGCCCCGGCGGCCGAGGTCGAGCTCGTGGAGCTCGTCGCGCGTCCGGGCGCGGAGGCGGGCGCTGATCTCGCCGAACCAGAAGGACGGCGGGGTGTCGGATGAATCGTGGGTGTTCGAGTCGTCGATGGTCGTCATCGGAAGACTCCCTTCGTTTTTCTATGTACCATTACAAGTGAATGTATAGTTACATGCATGGCTGAGGATCGTCAAGAGCAGGACCGTTCGCCCGAAGCGGACGTGGTCGCACTCATCGAGCGTTCACTGGTCGCCGTCCGCCGCGACCAGTCGCGCCGCCGGCCGACGGGGCCGTGGGACCACGGCGCCTACCCCGGCCACGGTCACGCCGACCACGGCCGTGGTGGTGACGGCATGCATGACGGACGCGCCGACGCCAGCGCCGACAACGGCCGGGACTCCGCCCCGACCGGCAGCGACGACACCGACGCACGAGACGGCACAGCCGCCCACGACCACCACGGCCGCTCCCACGCCGCGCCCCACGGCTTCGACCCGCACACCTGGTCCGCGCGCGGCCCCTGGCCCGGCTTCCCTGGCCCGTTCGGCGACTCCGCCCGGCCAGGCCCCGGCCGACGCGGCCGCGACGGCTCGCTCGGCCGGTTCGCCCGCATCCGCATGCTCGAAGCGCTCGCCGCGGCAGACGCTGAGGGCCGGCAGCTCTCGGTCAGCTCCCTCGCCACCGCCATCGGCGTCGATCAGCCGCGCGCGAGCCGGCTCGTTCAGGAGGGCGTCGAGCGCGGGCTCGTGCGGCGCGTCCCGGATCCGTCCGACGCGCGGCGGGCGCTCATCCAGCTCACCAGCGCCGGACGTTCCCAGCTCGGCGAGGTGCAGGACCACCGCCGCTCCGCCGTCGAGACCGCCCTGGCCTCCTTCACTCCAGAGGAGGCCCGCACCTTCGCCGAACTGTTCGCCCGCTTCGTCCAGGCGTGGCCCCGCTGACCGCCGTCCTCCATCGCCAACGGAGGACATCCCGCGTCACGCCGCGCCGATCTCCTCCGTTCGCTGCCGCGGACCGGCGCGTCGCACCGGATCTCCTCCGTTGCCGACGCCGCGCGGAAGCTACCGCGGCGACCGCACCGGCACCAGAAGCACCAGCCCCACCAGCAGCACGAGTACGATCCCGAGAATCCCCCAGTACTGCGCGCCACCGACCGAGACGAACAGTGCGAACAGCAGCGGCGCGACGAACGACACCGCGCGCCCGCACGTCGCGTACAGCCCGAACACTTCGCCCTCGCGTCCGGCCGGCGTCACCCGGGCCAGGAAGGTCCGGCTCGCCGACTGCGCCGGTCCGACGAACAGGCACAGGACCAGCCCGAACACCCAGAACGCGATCGCCCCGGCGTCGTGCAGGAAGAACACCGCCAGACCCGCGATCACCAGCCCCACCAGCGCCGTGACGATCACCGGCTTCGCGCCGAACCGGTCGTCGAACCGCCCCGACAGCACCGTGCTCAGCCCCGCGACGACGTTCGCCGCGATCGCGAACACGATCACCCCCGACTGGCTGAACCCGAACGTCCCCTTGGCGAGGATGCCGCCGAAGGTGAACACGCCCACCAGCCCGTCCCGGAACAGGGCCGACGAGATGAGGAACATCACCGTGTTCCTGCTCTCCCGCCACAGCACCCCGAGGTCGCGGAACAGCAGCCCGTACGACGCGAAGAACCCGACCCGCGGCAGCCGCCGGTTGGCCGGGGCCTCCGGCACCTTCAGCAGCACCGGGATGGACAGCGCGAGGGTCCAGATCGCGGCGACCAGTGCGACGAGCCGGTAGTTGAGCCCCTGGTCCGTCGAGACGTGGAGGATGCCTCCTGTGCCGTCGCCGTTCGGGGAGGCCAGCAGCACGAGCACGATGACGAGCAGCAGGATGCCGCCGAAGTAGCCGCTGGCCCAGCCGAGCCCGCTCACCCGGCCGACCGTCTTCGGGGTGGAGACCTGCACCAGCATCGCGTTGTAGTTGACGGTCGCGATCTCGTAGAACACCGTGCCGACCGCGACGAGCACGACGCCGAACAGGAAGAACGACGGTTCGCCGACCACGAAGAACATCAGCGCGGTGATGACCACAACGACCCCGGTGTTGATCCCCAGCCACAGCTTCCGTCGGCCGGACCCGTCCGTCCTCCGGCCGAGCACGGGCGCGAGGACGGCGACGACGATCCCGGCGATCCCGATGCCCCACGCCAGCCCGCTGGAGAGGCCGGCGATCGCACCGGTCACCGCGTGGTGCGCCGGGCCGGAGGCGTCCTTCTCCGCGTCTTGCGCCGAGACCAGCCCGGGGGAGATGAAGTAGCTGGAGGTCAGGTAGACGGTGAAGACGAACGTGGTGATCACCGCGTTGAAGGCCGCGCCGCCGGCGTCCCACAACGCCCACGACGCCACCCAGCCGCGCGGGATGCGGCGCTCGGTGGAGCTCTCGGCGAAGATCGGGCCCGCCGCGGTCGCGAGGGCGTCGCCGTCGCCGCCCGCCGGTCGTTCGGTCGTCATGGGGACAGCGTAGGGCGTGGCGGGGAACCGACGGTGAACGCGCGCGAGGTCAGTCGCCCGTGCCCGTCACGTGGGCCCGGAACCACGCCGTCACCGGTTCGCTGTCGCGAAGGAATCCCGCGATCCGGTCGGCGGCCTCCGGAGTGGCGAACCAGTCGGGGACGCCCCAGTCGGCCCAGGTGATGATCCCCTTGTACCGCAGCAGTTCGGCGCGCGGATGGTCGCCCGGGTAGCCGCGCGGGGAGGTCTTGAGCTGCTCGGGTATCTCGATGGCGATCCCCGAGGCCCGCAGCGCGGCGAGTGCAGTCTCCAGCTCGCCGCCGGTGCGCGGCGCGTCCACGGCGCGGCGGTAGCGGTCGAGTTGCTCCTTGTCGAGCTGGTACACGCCCGCTCCGCCTGCGAGACCCTCCGCGGAGACCTGCACGTACCCGCCGCGCGCGAACGTGAGTGCGGCGTGAAGCTTGTACGGCGACTTGTCCGGTGAGAACCGCACGTCCCGGTAGGGACGGAACAGCCGGCCGTCGCCGAAGGCCGGTTCGAGGACCTCCGCGAGAGCGTGCATCGGTGCCGCGACCCGCTGCTCGTAGCGCTCACGGTTGGCGAGCCAGAAGGCCTTGTCGTTGTGCAGCGTCAGCTCGCGGTAGAACGCGATCGCGTCCTCGTCGAACCCGGTGAATGTCATGGCCCGATCGTACGTCGCGGCGTCGTCCGCCCGGATGGAGGTTGTCGGGACGCCCGTTCGTGCGGATGCTGTCGGTATGGACACGATGAGGATCGCGGTCGCCGGCGGCACCGGCGTGGTGGGCGCTCGCACGGTCGAGGCGCTGAAGAAGGCCGGCCACGAGACGGTGGTGCTGAGCCGCTCGGAGGGCGTCGACCTCCTCGCGGCGGCGCGCGACACCGGCGAGGCGCACCGGCTCGCCCGCACACTCGACGGCTGCGCGGCGGTGGTGGATGTGACCTCGGTGACGACGATGGGCGGCGCGGCCTCCACAAACTTCTTCGAGGCGGTCACGGCGGCGCTGCTCACCGCCGAGCGGGCTGCGGGAGTGCCGCACCACGTCGCGCTCTCGATCGTCGGCGCGGCGGCGGCCCCGTACGCCTATTACGCGGGCAAGGCCGCGCAGGAGCGGATCGTGATGACGAGCGGCGGCGGCTGGAGCCTGCTGCGGGCGACGCAGTTCCACGAATTCGCGCAACAGCTCGCGGCGCGCTCGCGCGGCCGCGTCAAGCTGGTCCCGGCGGTGCGGTCGCAGCCGGTGGCGGCGGCGGAGGTCGGCGCGCGCCTCGCCGAGCTGGCGACCGGCGAACCGGGCGGGCTGAGCCGCGACCTCGGCGGTCCGCGTGCGGAGGACATGCCGACGCTCGTCCGCCGCTACCTCGCCGCGACCGCGACGCCGGGCCGCGTGTTCGCGGTCCCGCTGCCCGGACGCTGGGGCCGAGCGCTGCGCGACGGCACCCTCCTGCCCGGCCCCGAGGCCCAGCTCGGAACGCAGACCTTCGACGACTGGCTCGCCACCGCCACCCCCACCCGCTGACCGCAGCCATCTCTTCCTCACTTCCTCCCGCGACACACCGGCAACGGGCGCGAGAAAGTGAGGAAGCGATGGCTGCGCGGCGTCAGTCGGCGGAGGCGGGAGGCTCCGCGGAGGCGTTGGCGTGGGCGTGCGTGTGCCGTGGGCCGCCGCGCAGCGGCACCCCGGCGACGGCGAGCACGAGCGCCAGCACGGCGCCGCAGAAGATCGCGATGTCCGCGACGTTCCCGATGAACCAGTTCGCGTAGGCGATGAAGTCGACCACGTGCCCCTGGCCGAACGACGGCGCGCGGAACAACCGGTCGCCGAGGTGGGTGACCGCGCCGCCGAGCAGGAGTCCGAAGGCGACCGCCCAGGAGCGCGCGCCGACCCGCCGCGAGAAGTAGAGGAGCGCGACGACGGCCAGCGCGGCGATGATCGTGAACACCCAGGTCTGGTCGACCAGGAAGGAGAACGCCGCACCCGAGTTGTAGACGAGCTGGATGCCCAGCAGGTTGCCGATCAGCGAGCGGTAGACGCCCTCCTGCAGAGTGGAGGTCGCCCAGAGCTTGGTGAGTTGGTCCACGAGCGCCACCACAACCGCGATGACCAGGATGAGCACCAACGCGCGCGAGCGGCGGCGCGGGAACTCGGCGTCCGTGGCCGTGGCCGCGGACTCGGTCTCGGACGGTGGGGTGCTCTCGGTCACCCAGTCATCCTCGCACTTTCCCTGAAGGGCTACACCGACACCGGCAGCGTGTACTGCGCGGCCCCGCCGTCCCCGCGCACCTGCCGGTGGATGTCCTCCATCGTGATGTCGAGCTGCCCCGCCGTTCCCGCCGCAGCGGTGAGGTCGCGCAGCAGCGGCTCCGGCACCTCGCCGTCGTACTTGTAGTAGATCTTGTGCTCGAGGCTGGCCCAGAAGTCCATCGCCACCGTGCGGAGCTGGATCTCCACCGGCACCGCGACCGGCCCGCCGCTGAGGAACACCGGCACCTCGACGATCACGTGGAGGCTCTTGTAGCCGTTGGGCTTCGGGTGCGCGATGTAGTCCTTGACCCGCAGCACGCGCACGTCCTCCTGGGCGGTCAGCAGCTCGAACACGCGATAGACGTCGGAGACGAAGGAGCAGACGATGCGCACGCCGGCGATGTCGGTGATGGCCTCGCGGATGGCGTCGAACGATGGCTCGCAGTTTTTGCGGATGACTTTCTGCTCGAGGCTCTCGGCCGATTTGAGCCGGCTGGAGATGTGCTCGATCGGGTTGTAGTCCTGCAGCTCGGCGAACTCCTCGCGCAGGATGGAGACCTTGGTGGAGATCTCGTCGATGCCGAACTTGTACGGCATGATGAACCGCGCGAAGTCTTCGCGGAACGCCTGCACCTCGCTCAACGTCGCCGGGTCGATGCTCTGCAGAGCCTCGATGGCCCGGGTCGAGAGCAGCGGTGCAGGGTCCGAATCCATGTCTCCGACGTTATCGACGCGGGTTGTGCAAGCGGTGTGAATCGGCTGTCGGAATAGACCGGCTCGTCTCAAAGTTGAGTCAAATGTACTCAAGTTTGAGCTGGACGGCTTGACACCCTCGCCTTCGGGATGTCAGGCTTGAGCCGTCGAGGCTCAACTCTTGACCCCACAGACTTACACCGGCTACCACGCCCGCAACAAAGGAGAGAAAGCACACATGTCACGTGCAGTAGGAATCGACCTCGGAACCACCAACTCCGTCGTCTCAGTGCTCGAGGGCGGCGAGCCCACGGTCATCGCCAACGCGGAGGGCTTCCGCACCACCCCGTCCGTCGTCGCGTTCACCAAGGACGGCGAAGTGCTCGTCGGCGAGACCGCGAAGCGCCAGGCGGTCACCAACGTCGACCGCACCATCTCGTCCGTCAAGCGCCACATGGGCACCGACTGGACCCAGGAGATCGACGGCAAGAAGTACACCGCCCAGGAGATCTCGGCCCGCATCCTGCAGAAGCTGAAGCGCGACGCCGAGCAGTACCTCGGCGACACCGTCACCGACGCCGTGATCACCGTCCCGGCCTACTTCAACGACGCCGAGCGCCAGGCCACCAAGGAGGCCGGCGAGATCGCGGGCCTCAACGTGCTCCGCATCATCAACGAGCCCACCGCTGCGGCCCTCGCGTACGGCCTCGACAAGGGCAAGGAGGACGAGCTCATCCTCGTCTTCGACCTCGGTGGCGGAACCTTCGACGTCTCCCTCCTCGAGGTGGGCAAGGACGACGACTTCTCGACCATCCAGGTCCGTGCGACCGCCGGCGACAACCGCCTCGGCGGCGACGACTGGGACCAGCGCGTCGTCGACTGGCTGATCAAGCGCTTCAAGGACTCCACCGGCGTCGACGTCTCCAAGGACAAGATCGCGCTGCAGCGCCTCAAGGAGGCCGCCGAGCAGGCCAAGAAGGAGCTCAGCTCCTCGATGAGCACCAGCATCCAGCTCCCCTACCTGTCGCTGACCGAGAACGGCCCGGCCAACCTCGACGAGACGCTCACCCGCGCCCAGTTCGAGCAGATGACCAGCGACCTCCTCGACCGCACCAAGAAGCCGTTCCAGGACGTCATCCGCGAGGCCGGCATCAAGGTGTCCGACATCGCGCACGTCGTGCTCGTCGGCGGCTCCACCCGCATGCCCGCCGTGAGCGAGCTCGTGAAGCAGGAGACCGGCGGCAAGGAGCCGAACAAGGGCGTGAACCCGGACGAGGTGGTCGCCGTCGGCGCCGCCCTGCAGGCCGGTGTCCTCAAGGGCGAGCGCAAGGACGTCCTCCTGATCGACGTCACCCCGCTGTCCCTGGGCATCGAGACCAAGGGCGGGATCATGACCAAGCTCATCGAGCGCAACACGGCCATCCCGACCAAGCGCAGCGAGACCTTCACCACGGCCGACGACAACCAGCCGTCCGTCGCGATCCAGGTCTTCCAGGGCGAGCGCGAGTTCACCCGCGACAACAAGCCGCTCGGCACCTTCGAGCTGACCGGCATCGCGCCGGCCCCCCGCGGCATCCCGCAGATCGAGGTCACCTTCGACATCGACGCCAACGGCATCGTGCACGTGTCCGCCAAGGACAAGGGCACCGGCAAGGAGCAGTCGATGACGATCACCGGCGGGTCCAGCCTGCCGAAGGACGACATCGAGCGCATGGTGCGCGAGGCCGAGGAGCACGCGGCGGAGGACAAGAAGCGCCGCGAGTCCGCCGAGACCCGCAACCAGGCCGAGCAGCTCGTCTACTCGAACGAGAAGCTCATCAAGGACAACGAGGACAAGCTCCCCGAGGACGTCAAGAACGAGGTCCAGGGCGACATCGACGCGCTGAAGACCGCGCTCGCCGGCGACGACGACGAGGCCGTGAAGACCGCGTACGACAAGCTCAACGAGAGCCAGCAGAAGCTCGGCCAGGCGATCTACTCGGCCGCGCAGGCGTCCGAGGCTCCGGCCGGCGACGCGGGCGAGGCGGGCGCTCAGGGCGAGGGCTCCACCTCCGACGATGAGGACGTCATCGACGCCGAGGTCGTCGAGGACGAGGAGAAGAAGTAACCATGGCCGACCAGAACCGCGACCCGAACGGGGAGGACGCAGCCGGCTCGGAGGAGCCGGAGCGCGATCAGCCGATCATCCGCGACAAGCGGAGGATCGACCCCGAGACCGGCAAGGTTCGCGAGCCCCAGGGCGAAGAGCACGACCTCGCGCACGAGGAGCTGGTGGACGTCGGTCCGGGCGAGGAGGAGAGCGTCCTGTCTGACGACGACCTCGACATCCTCTCCGGCCAGACCACGTCCGACCAGCTCGCGGCGGAGCGGCTCGCCGACCTCCAGCGGGTGACCGCGGAGTACGCGAACTACCGCAAGCGCACCGAGGCCAACCGGGAGATCGAGCGCGAGCGCGCGATCGGGGACGCCGTCAAGGGTCTCATCCCGGTGCTCGATGACGTGGAGCGCGCCGACAAGCACGGCGACCTGACGGAGGGCAGCGCGTTCGCGACCATCGCGGCCAAGCTGCGCACCGCGGTCGAGCGGCTCGGCCTCACCCCGTACGGCGAGAAGGGGGAGCCCTTCGACCCGCAGGTCCACGAGGCGATCTTCCAGCAGCCCACCCCGGGCGTGACGGCCGACACGGTCGCCGAGGTGGTGGAGACCGGCTACCGGCTGGGCTCCACCGTGGTCCGGGTCGCCAAGGTGGTCGTCGCCACCCCGGCCTGACCGGGAGGATGAGCGCCAGGAGCGGCGGGATGCGTGTCCCGCCGCTCCTGGCGCCACGACACATGCAGACTTCGAGACAGATCACGACAGCACAGGCAGGAGAGGAGGCGCCGTGGCAAGCCAGGACTGGTTCGACAAGGACTTCTACAAGGTCTTAGGCGTCTCCAAGGACGTCAGCGAGGCGGACCTCAAGAAGACGTACCGCAAGCTCGCCCGCAAGTACCACCCGGACTCCAACCCGGGCGACCCCGCCGCGGAGGCCAAGTTCAAGGAGATCAGCGAGGCCCACTCGGTGCTCGCCGACCCCGAGCAGCGCAAGGAGTACGACCAGATCCGGGCGATGGGCTCCGGCGCGCGCTTCACCGCACCGGGTTCGGCCGGCCAGGGCGGGTTCGACGACGTTTTCGGCGGGATGTTCGGCGGCGGCCAGGGCGGCCAGCGCTACACATTCCAGCAAGGCGGGCAGGGCGGCTTCGACGACGTGTTCGGCGGCCTGTTCGGCAACGGCCGGTTCGGCACCACCAGCGGAGGCTTCCGCGGCTACGGCGGCCCGACCCGCGGCAACGACGTGACCGCGCACACCACCATCGACTTCGTCACCGCCACCAAGGGCGAGACCATCAGCCTGCAGGCCGGCGACGGCAAGCCGTTCAAGGTCAAGATCCCCGCGGGCGTCGCCGACGGCCAGAAGATCAAGCTGCGCGGCAAGGGTCAGCCCAGCCCGGACGGCGGCGAGGCGGGCGACATCGTCCTCACCGTGACCGTGCGCAAGCACCCCGTGTTCGAGCGCGACGGCCTCAACCTCCGCGTAACGGTGCCGGTCACCTTCGCCGAGGCCGCGCTCGGCGCGACCATCGAGGTGCCGACGCTCGGCGGCGACCCCGTCAAGCTGCGCGTCGCCCCCGGGACCCCGAGCGGCCGCGTGCTGCGGGTGAAGGGCCGCGGCGTCCAGACCGTGAAAGGCACGGGCGACCTCCTGGCGGTCGTGCAGATCGCGGTGCCGTCGCACCTGTCCGCCGACGCCAAGGAGGCGCTGGAAGCCTTCGCCGCCACGCTGCCCGACGAGAATCCGCGCGACGACATCCTGGCGAAGGCGAGGAGCTGAGTCCGCTCATGGACGAGAACACCCAGGTCTTCGTGATCTCCATCGCAGCGGAGCTGGCGGGGATGCACCCGCAGACGCTCCGGCAGTACGACCGCCTCGGGCTCGTGAGCCCGGGCCGGACGGCCGGCAAGTCGCGCCGCTACTCGATGCGCGATGTCGCGAAGCTGCAGGAGATCGCGCGGCTGGGGTCGGAGGGCGTCAGCCTGGAGGGCATCCGCCGCATCCTGGAGCTGGAGGACCATGTCGCCGCGCTGAGCGGCCGGGTGCGCGAGCTGGAGACGGCGCTCGCCGACGAGCTGCTCAACCGGCCCGGCCGGCGGGTGTTCGCCGCCGGCTCGGAGGGCGACGTCGTCTCCTTGCGTGCCGGCACCCGTGTCCGCCGCAGCAACCAGGTCGTCGTCTGGCGCCCGCTCGACCGGTAGCGGCCTCCCGGACGGAACGAAGCCGGCCGACGCCGAGGAACGGCGCCGGCCGGCTTTCTGCCTGTTTTCAGTAGGCGACGTACGGGACGTCGTACCAGGTCGCGGCGATGGTCCTCGCGTTCGGCGGCAGCGAGGTGACCTTCATCGGCGTCGGGTTGTGCACGGGGAGGCCGGTGCCCAGGCCGGCGTTGTTCTCGTCGATCAGGCCCGCGAACCAGACGTCGCCCGAGTTGTCGAGCACGAGCAGGTGATGCGCACCGCAGGCCATCTCCTTGACGTCGTCGACGAGGACCTTCGCCCAGGTCTTGCTCGGCGTGGTCGTGCCGATGCCGAGGTAGCCGCGCCCGGCGCCGTTGCTCCCGATCGCCCAGAGGGAGTTGTCCGAGGTCTTGGCGAAGTACGCGCCGCCGGTCGAGTCGAGCGGGTGCAGCGCCCAGATCTCCTCGATGGTCCCGGGCGGACCCGCGATCTCCTGCACGTTGCCGTTGTTCGCATAGTCGGCGGGCGAGATGGAGGTGGCCTGCGTGCCCGAGAACAGGAGACGCCCGTCGGTCGTGAGCATCATGACCGAGTTGTCCTCGCTCTGCTTCACGCTCTTCACGCCGGCGACCGGCGTGCCATCGGGCATCATCAGCTGCTCCATCGCACCGCGGACGGCCGTCCTCGGCAGTCCGTTGGAGTAGTTCCGGAAGCTCGCGCTGGATCCGGTGAACCAGACCGTGCCGTCCTCGAGGCTCCAGACGAGGGTGTCGCCGAACCGGTTGGGGCTGAGCGTCGCAGGTTTGGCGGGGAGGTTGCCGCCGATCTTCTCCCACTGGGTCAGGGAACGCGAGCCGGTGGCGTCGCCGGGGATCGCGAGGTAGTTGGAGACCTGCTCGCCCACCGCCCACCAGTCGCCGGCGGAGTCCTCCACCACGAACAGTCCCTGCTCGGAGCCGCAGGTGTCGACGATCCCGCGGACGGCGTCCGTGAACGCGGTGCCGTCCTTCTTGAGCGGTTCGATGGGGTTCAGCACCGAGACTTCGTTGCCGCCCGTCCCGACCTCCGCGAACGGGTTGTAGCCGCCCGTGCGGAGCCTCCCGCTCTCGGTGACGAAGAGGTACGAGCTGATACTGGCGTGGACGCTCGAGAGGCGCTCGTCGATCGCCATCGGAGTCGGCCACGCGACTGCGTTGCGGCTGGAGCCGTTGCCGGTCTGGCCTTCCGGTGTGTGGCCGCCGACGGCGTAGACATGGGCGGTGCGTGCCGTCAGGGTCGAGACGGCGCTGCCGCCGTTCCCGGTGGCGGTGATCGTGGCCACCGTGTCGCCCTTGCCGTACGGCGGGATCGCGACGTAGACCGCCGCCACCCCGTTCGATGCGGTGGTGACCGTGACGGACTGGGTTGCGGTGAACGTGGCGTTGGTCGCGGCGGTGAAGAACGAGAACCCTGCGCCGCTCAGGGTCAGGGTGACCGTCGTGGCGCGGGGCGGCGACACAGCGATCGGGACGACGGTCGCGGTCGACCGTGCTGCGGTGGGGGCGCCCAGCGGCAGGCCGTTGGCGCCGAAGTTGGTGGCGATCGACCAGCCGCCGCCGATGACACCGGTCAGTGAGGGCGGGATGGTGACCGGGCCGTCGGTGGACGCGGCGTAGGCCGGTGATGCGGTGGCCGCCACGACGGCGGGGACGCTCCAGGCGCTCGCCGCGACGACGGTGCGTCGGGAGGGAGGCGACGCCCTGCGTCTGGTCGCTGAGCTTCGTTGGTACTCGACATGTGGTTCCTTGTTTCTCGATGTTGCTTCGGCGATGAAGCCGCCACCGCAGGACGCTAAGGGGGCCATGTCGTCGTTCCCGCGGATCGCGGCCGTCTGCACGGGCATCCGGGGGAGAACTCACCGTCCGCTTCACCTTAATTTCGTTCACCATCAGGGTTGTTTAGCCTCGGGCGTATGAGCCTGGAATCTGCATGCACTGGGTCTTTAACCCTGAATGCCGAACGGCCCGCCGCCTCGCCTCTCCGGACGGAGAGCGAGGACGACGGGCCCCTCGTGGGCTCCGGCGTGGAGGGTCGTTACTTCGAGCGCTGCGAAGCCGGGAGGGCCTTCGTCCCCTCGATCTTCACCGCCTGCAGGGCGTGCGGGTCGAGCCCGAGCTGGCCCAGGATGGTCGGGGCGATCTGCGTCGTCTCGACCGGGGCGCCGATCCGCTGCGCGTGCTTCGCGCCGGGGGTCGAGACCAGGATCGGGACGTTCCGGTCGTCGGCGCTCGCGCCGCCGTGCTCGGCGATCTTCGAGGTGCCGCCGGTGTAGACGACGCCGGTCTGCGCGATACCCAGCACGTCCGGGATACGCGAGTCGGTCGTCGCGGTCCCGAAGTAGGTGGCGACGCCCGCACCCGCGTAGATCGTGGAGAGGCCCGACGCGTTCACGGTGACCGGCGCCGTGGTGATCGTGTTGCCGGCCGCGGTGTGCGTCGCCAGGTACTGCTTGGCGAAGTCGGCGGCCGACTGCGAGTGGTCGTTCAGCCAGAGCTGCATGATGTCGTCGTCCGTCGAGAAGGCGACGAGGTCGGTCGCGCCCGGGTGGGCGGCCTTCCACGCAGCGTTCAGGCCCGCGATGATCGGCCCGTCGTCGACGCGCTTGAGGGCGGCCGGGTCGGTCGGGGACTGGCCGTGCTTCGCCGACAGGATGATCGTCGTGTCGCCCGCGTGCCGGGTCTTGCCCAGCTCGGACGTGAACGCTCCCAGCGACGCGTCGACGTAGTCGAGCGCCTTGCTCAGCAGCGGCCCGGGGGTCGAGCCGTCGGCGAGGTAGCCGCCGGCGAGCCCGTCGGAGGTCGGCAGCTTCTCCGCGGTGGAGACCGTCTGGAAGTTCATGCCGAAGATGGCGGGGACCGGCTCGGCGGTGGTGCCGGAGTGGTCCTTGCCGTCGATCTCGTTGAGCACTGCCTTCACCTTGTAGCCGTCGTACTGCTGGGTGGCCAGGTTGTCCTTGGTCCAGTCGCCCGTGAAAGGCGCGGCGGCGTTGCTGTTGATCTCCGGCGTGAAGAGGTCGTCGACGCCCGTGCCCGACGGGCCGTCGAGGATCTCGTAGGCGGGGTGCTTGTCGCTCCAGGCGGTGCGGAGGCCCGCCTGCTTGGCGACCTCGAACACGGTGTTCACCTTGATGTACTGGTGCGGGTAGACCGGCTTGCAGGTGGCCGGGTCGACGGGGAGCTGGGCCGGGTCGAGCAGCGTGGCCGGCGTCCCCGTCAGGGAGAGGATGCTGCCCGGCAGGCCGGAGAGCCCCTGGCCGGCGTCGATGCTGGTCTGGTCTTTGTCCGCGGCCTCCGTGAAGGCGACCTCCGCGCCCGGCTTCGCGCCGACGCAGTTCGTCGTGCCGGCCGGGAGCAGCGCGCGGTTGTAGGTGTCGTCGTAGTAGACGCCGGTGGTGCCGGGGTTGCCGCCGGTGACCTGGGCGACCAATCCGGGGAACGAATCGGACGGGACCGGGGTGGAGGCGCGGGTGTAGTCCGTGCCGTGCGCGGCCAGGGCGGCCATCGCGGAACCCGGGTGGGTGCGGACGTACCAGTCGAGGTCCTCCTGGTGGAGGCCGTCCACCGAGAGCAGGAGCACATGCTTCACTGCGGTGCGGCCGTCGCGCTCGCCTCCGTGGCCGTCGTCGGCGAGGGAGGGCGCGGCGGTGACGCCGACGAGCAGCGCGCCGCCGGCGAGGGCGGCGCTCGCGGCGAGGACCCGCGGGCTGGCGGTCCGTCTGATGGGTGCCATCAGGTTCCTTTCGACAGGCCGCCCCCGAACGGGGGCGTTCAACCTCGTCGATCCTGGCGCGCGCGCGGGCACGCGGGAATGCGCGCAGGCGACTGCTCGCCCAGACTTCACGCGGCGTTCACCGGACGGGGGCGGCGTGGAGCGGGCTTTCAGGTGGGAGGGCAGTTCGCTGCGTGGGCGTTCATATCTGTGAGGGTTTACACGAATCGCCTCTTCTTGTAGATTGCAGATCTAAGATTTGAACGAAAGGCATCAATCATGAGAATCGAAGATCTGACGGCGAGCCGGTTCGGGAGGGCAGCCCTCGGGGGAGCCGTTGGTGTGCTGATCGCGACGTCATCGATCGCAGCTGCTCCCTTGGATGGGCACGATGGGTTCGTCGATCCCGCAGACGTCGCATCCTCTGAACAGGATTCGCCGGCACGCCCGGTTTATGGGGACCTCGATATCGTGATGCTGTTTCTGGCCGGCCGGGGCCCGATAGCGGACCGCTATCCCGAGCTTGCGGACACACTCGTGCCTGTCAGGGCTCCGGAACAGCCGATGGAGGCATATGAGGCTGTTTTGAACAAGCTCTACGAAGTGGATCCGGCGTTCCACGACAACGTCACGGTGCCGGTTCAATCGGGCGATCCTTACCTCGCCGAAGCGGCGCTGGACAAATTCCGGGCAGACATCGAGTTATTCGCGGCGGAACAACCGACCGGAGTCGGCAAGGGCCGCTGCGTCGTCGGTGTCTGGGTCTTTGTTGCGAGTGCGGTCGCGGTCGTTGTCGCGGCGGTCGTCGGCGCGGTTGCCGTTCCCGTCTATGCCGTCTACTACATGCCTGACGAGAGCGCTAAGCAGTTCGACCTGCAGAATTTTGCAGCAGCGCTCGCACGCACCCTTTGATCGAAAAGAGATGAAGTCACAGGCTCGATGGGGGTTACTAGCCTCGCTGGCAGTGTTGGTCCCCAGCTTCTTGCTATCGCTCTACGCGGGATGGCCGAGTAACGTCCTCAATCCAAGTGGGTCCGATCCAATCCGGAAGCACGTCGCCATGACGGTGCCACAGGGGTGGGCCTTCTTCACCAAGCCTCCGGATGACCCCGAAATCGGAGCTTACGACGCGCGCACCGGTCAGAGCATTCTTGCCACTCCTCAGACGAAGGCAGAGAACCTTTTCGGCATGAGCAGGACCCAGCGCGCGCAAGGGCCCGAGCTGGCGTCCCTTGCTGCGCAGATAACTCGGTGGAAGACGTGCAAGGAAGGCGCGGCTACGTGCATCGATCCTCGTTCGAGTGAGCCTGCGGAGGCCGTGATTAACGACGCCTACATCCGTACCGTGTGCGGACGAGTGGTCTTGACTTCCGAAAGGCCAGCGCCGTGGGCCTATCGAGGCTTCGGACTGTCGTCTCGAATCGACCAGCGAGCGCTCCTAGTCGTGGACTGTTCAGGACCCGTCAAGGCCCCATAATGCTCAGCTTCATCGACAGAATCGCAAGATTCGACCCTCGGTCCCGTTGGATCGGCGGCGGGCGTGTCGACGCCGCTCGGATTCTGGACGGTTTCGCCGGGTGAAAAGTGAACGGTTGCGGGCAGTCTAGTTCTCGGTGTCGGCGGTGGTGGTGCGGATGCTGGGGAGGCTGTCGATGCCTCGGCCGCGGAGTCGGTAGCTGGCGCCTTTGAGGGTGAGGACGTCGGCGTGGTGGACGATCCGGTCGATCATCGCAGCGGCGACGGCCTGGTCTCCGAAGACGCCGCCCCAACCGCTGAAGGGCAGGTTCGAGGTCAGGATCAGCGACGCGTGTTCATAGCGGCTGGAGACGAGTTGGAAGAACAGGTTCGCGGCGTCTTGCTCGATCGGGAGGTATCCGACTTCGTCGACGATGATCAGCCCGTATCGACGCAGCCGGGCCAGTTCCTGCGGCAGCCGGCCGGCGCGGTGGGCGTCGGTGAGGCGGGTGACCCAGTCGGTCGCGGTCGCGAACAGGACCCGGTGTCCGTGTCGGGCGGCGACGATCCCGAGCGCGGTCGCGAGGTGTGTTTTCCCGGTTCCGGGAGGGCCGAGAAGGACGACGTTCTGCGCTTCCAGGAGGAACCCGCCGGAGGCCAGTTGAGCGATCTGTTGTCGGGCGGTCGGTTGGGCGTCCCAGTCGAAGTCCTCCAGCGTTTTCCGGGCGGGGAATCCGGCGGCTTTGATCCGCAGCTCTGCTCCGGATGCGTTGCGGGCGGACACTTCGCGTTCCAGGACGGCGGCGAGGTAGTCCTCGAACGACCAGCCGGAGTCCCTGGCCTGGTCCGCGAGTCGGGCCGCGGCATCGGTGATCCGGGGTGCTTTCAACGCGGCGGCGAGATAGGTGATCTGTTTGACCGCCTCGGCCGGTGAGCTCGTTGGGGGCATCAGATAACCTCCCCGGTCAGCCCGAACGCCCGGTCATAGTCGGCCAGGTCCCGGTGCAGATCATCGACCGGCCGAACCGGTCTGGGTTGCTGGAACTGCTTGCGCAGCCGGGCTGCGACTTGAACATGAGCCGGATCGGTGACCGTGGTTCCCCGCGCCCAGAGACGGGCATGGTCAGCGACGAGACGGCCGCCGGCGCGCACTCGCACCCGTTCCAGGTCGGCGCTGACATCGACCAGGCGGCCGATCACGGACGGGTCGACGGAGTAGTCAGTGGTGTCCAACCGGACGTAATAGTCCCGACCGAGACGGACCTGGTTGCGCCAGCCCAGATGCAGCGGGATCGGCGGCAATGGCAGCATGGCCGCCTGATCCGCCGCCAGCCTCGAGATCGGTGACGCGTTCGTGGTCCGCACCACCCTGGCATTAGCTCGTGTCAGCCAGTCGGCGAACTGGGTATTGAAGTCCGCCGGGGAGGCGAAGCTGCGCCCGGGCATGAAGGAGGTCTCGAACCATCGGTTGCGGCGCTCGACGATGCCTTTGGACTCCGGGTCTCGCGGCGGCAGCAACACCAGCCTGGTCGCCAGAGTCCCCATGAACGCGCTCACCCCTTCCGCGCGCCGGGGTCCGCGGCCGATGCCGGGCTCGTTGTCCCAGATCAGTCGACGCGGGACCGCGCCCAGCTGCTGGATCAACTCCCACGACCCCAACAGCAGGTCCTCCGTCTTCCGGGTCGGGATCATCCGCCCGGTGACGAACCTCGAGAATGCGGCCGTGATCACCAACACCGGCAACAAGCACGCTGTCCCGTCCTCGAGCGGGATCTTCTTCGGCGGGAACCACAGATCGCACTGGGCGGCATCGCCTGGCTCCCAGACCAGCCGGTCGGCCGGATCGATCCGACGATGCTCCGGCCGCAGCCGCTTCACGTTCTGACGGAACCACGACATCGATCCCGGCCACTCCACCCGTTCCGCGATCACCGTCGCCGGCAGCTCCGGATCCTCCGCCAGCAACGCCCGCACCCGGGCCTGGAACGGATCGAACGAGGTCGGCGCAGCCCTGCGCTGATACGTCGGCGGCGAATCAGAACCCACCGCCTTCCACACCGTCGTGCGCGAGATCCCTAACCGGTCGGCTATCCGGGCCTTCGGAACACCCTCCGCAGCGAGCCTCCTGATCAGCGCCCAATCCTCCAAAGTGATCACTCTCCAATCGTTGAGTGTTCACTTTTCAAGCGTCGATACCGTTCAGAATTCGAGCGTCGTCAACAGGGCGTACGCTGATCGCTCTTGCGCAGTTGAGCATCATCGTCCTGACGCCTCCCGCGGCCCTGCTCCAGCCGGTCGTCGGCCAAGGACCCGGCCCGCTCTGCGACAGTATTCGCGCCTTCACGCTCTATTGCATCGGTGGCGATGTGGTCTCGCAGGAGTGGCGCCGTTGGATCATGGTCGTCCTTCTCTGTGTGATCGCCAGCGGGTGGCGCCCGCGATGGACGTCAGTACCTCACGCATGGATCTGCCTGTCCTTGGGCATGAGTATTTCCCTCCCTGACGGTGGGGATCAAGTCGCGCGCATTGTCGGGCTCCTCCTGATTCCGCTCGCACTGGTTGATGACAGGCGGTGGCATTGGGGCACCTCAAGTCAGCCTTTGCGACCGTTCGCGGGAGGTGCTGCGTCTGCATTCATCATTGCGATTCGAATTCAGGTCGCGGCGATCTACCTCAACAGCGCCATCGCGAAGTTCGGTACTGACGCGTGGGTCGATGGTTCTGCCGAGTACTACTACGTTCGTAGCTTGATGTTCGGCGCATCCGGCTGGATCGGCGCCGTGATGCTCGAAGTGACAAAGGTCCCGCTGCTCGTTGCAAGTTTGACCTGGGGCGCCATCGTAATCGAGATCGCGATCGCGGTCCTCATTCTCGGACCAGCCAAGTGGCGTCGCTGGGCAGTACTCGCTGACCTCCTGTTGCACGGGTTCATCGTCTTGACGATCGGGCTGTGGAGTTTCGCAGGTGTCATGGTCGGCACTGTGCTGATCGCAGCGTCGGCCAGCGCATCCGAGTCTTCCGATCGCACATCGCAAACGATCCGCGAGCGTCTCTGGCGATTTGCCAAGTCTCTACGTGTTAGACGACGGTCGCCCGTCGCAGGTGGCCCGGAATGACGCCTCTGAACATACTCATCGCCCTCATCGCGCTCGGCGCGGGGACCGCGGTTCACCTCGCCGCGGCCGGCCGTCTCCGGCGGAACGGCATCCTCGGAATCCGGACCGCCTCGACCCGTCGCGACGACACCACGTGGGTTCGAGGCCATCGTGCCGCGGTGGTGCCCACCTGGCTTACCTCGTGCATCGTCGTCGGGCTCTCAGCCGCATCGATCACATGGGAGGGCGCGGCGGTCGTGCTGACCTCCATCGCCGTCGTACTGCTCCTCGCGGGCGCGTTCATCGGAACGGTGCTGGCAAACCGAGCGGCGCGAAGCGGATCCCGCCCCTGACCCCTCACAACGCCGACGACGCCCCCTGCCCCACGTACAGAGTGTTCCGGAACTCGCGCGCCTCTTCCGCCGCGATGTCGCTGTCGATCCCCGCCCGCACCTCGCGCATCAGCTTGTGCAGCTCCTCGTGCTTGCCCGGCACCCGCGCGTGCCCCGTGCTGTCCCACAGGTTCGACACCGGGAGGGTGTCGCCGGCCTCCACCGCCAGCGTCCACTCCTCCGTGGTCGCCACTGCGGCGAACTCCGAGGCCATCGTCACCAGGACGCTGATGTGGAGGGCGTCCGCCGAGATCGAGCCGGCCTCGTTGACCAGGTCGAGGGTGCCCGTCGCGTCCGAGAGGAACTCCACCGTGAAGCCGAGCGCGGCGGCGTCGCGGGCAGTGCCGGCGCAGCAGTGCTGGGTCATGTAGCCGGCGATCGCGACCGTGTCGATGCCCTCGGATCGCAGCCACTGCTCGAGCCGGGTTCCCGCGAACGACGAGACGCCCTGCTTGGTGACCAGGAGGTCCGGCGTGCGGTCGGCGATCGAGGAGTGCAGCTTGGCGCCCTCGGAACCGCGGGCGAACAGCGGCGAGCCCTCGTCCTCGACGTGCTGGACGATCACGAGCTTCACGCCGTGGTCGGCGGCTGCGTCCATCGCCACCTCGATGTTGGGGATGGAGGTCATCAGGTCCGGGTGGCAGATCTTCAGGTTGCCCGTGACGTACTCGTTCTGCACGTCGATCACGATGAGTGCGCGCTTCATGACCGCACTCTAACGCCGGAGGAGCCCGGCCAGGGAGGGCGGATCAGGGAGCGCCGGCGGCGGCGGCAGCGACGGCACAGCCGGCAGCGGGTGCCCGACCCACGCCGCCCAGGCCTCCCACCGTTCCGGCAGCCACGCGCGCCCCGCGAGCTGCGGATGCCCGGGATGCCGTGCCCGCGCCCACAGCACGAACAGCAGCTCCGACCAGTGCGAGTAGATCCGCCAGGTGACCGGCCCGCGATCGGACCGCCCCTGCAGTACGACCGTGTTGAACGCGACCACCTGCATGAGGTCGACCGAGCCCCAGTCCCAGCGGAACGTCCCCGCGGCGGTGACGATGATGAAGCCGCGATCGGTCACCGTCAGCATTCCGGCGTGGTCGGGCCGCCAGGCGACCTGCGCGTCGGCCATCGCCTGCGCTCGGGCGGCGTTGTTCCGCGAGGCGTTGGCCGCGAGCGTGCCGGCGGTCACCGCGAGGCCGATCACGCCGATCCCGAAGGCGAACGAGCCGGTGCGCTGGTAGCTGCCGTCGCCGATCGCGCGCAGGGAGTCCAGCGTGTAGGTCCCCTGCGCGAGCGCGACCTCCCCGTCCTCCAGCGGGAACAGCGTGCGGATGCCCTGGTCGGCGACGGCGCCGGTCCACGGCCGGTCCCCGCCTCCCGCGATCAGTTCCCCGGTCATGCCGCCGAGCCTATAGCGACCCGCCTCACAGGAACGAGCTCCCCACCAGCACGGCCCCGAACGGCACGTGCCCGAAAGGGGACCACCTGGGATGAAATGCAGCGCGCCGGGGCGGGTAGGCTGGTGCGCGGTCTCCCATGCCCACAAGGCGGAAGAGCCCAGCGAAGACGCACCCGCACGACCCCACGAGGATGGCGAAATGAAGGCCCTGTACAAGAGCGAAGCCGCGCCCGGGCTGGCCCTGATCGACGTCCCCGAGCCGGAGATCGGCCCGGAGGACGTCAAGATCCGGGTGCTGCGCACCGGCATCTGCGGCACCGACCTCCACATTCTGCGCTGGGACGACTGGGCCGCCTCCGCCGTCGCCGCGCCGCTGGTGCCCGGCCACGAGTTCTACGGCGAGGTCGTCGAGGTCGGCTCGCTCGTCCACGACGTGGAGGTCGGCGACAAGGTCTCCGGCGAGGGCCACATCGTCTGCGGCACCTGCCGCAACTGCCGCGCGGGCCGGCGCCAGATGTGCATCCGCACGCAGGGCGTGGGCGTGCAGCGCGACGGCGCGTTCGCCGAGTACCTCGTCCTCCCGGCCACGAACGTGTGGGTCCACCACACGAGCATCGAGCCGGAGGTCGGCGCGCTGTTCGACCCGCTCGGCAACGCCGTGCACACCGCGCTCGCGTTCCCGGTGGTCGGGGAGGACGTGCTGGTCACCGGCTGCGGCCCGATCGGGCTGATGGCCATCGCCGTCGCCCGCCACGTCGGCGCTCGGTTCATCGTCGGCACCGACGTCAGCGCG